>NZ_JAFBCC010000001.1:1234373-1851560 GCF_016907495.1 Arthrobacter tumbae | reverse complement strand
CGGTGTAACCCTGGGACAGAATGCCCGACGGCGTGGGGAAGGGGTGCAGACCCAGCCCTTGCACCGCTTCGTGGAACAGATTGCCGAAGGCGCTCTGTGCCAGCGGAGGATTCGGATAGGGCCGCTGCCGCGGTCCTTCGAAGGGGTTGCCTCCCTCGAGGATCCGGCCGTTGAGGTTTCCTGCCTGACCCGAAACTCCCATGTCGTACTCGAGAGCATCATAGTGGCGCTCAAGGTCCAGGTAGCTGAATGGCCAGTCCTGGACGGTCATCTCATCCGGGATCTTGTCCGCTCCATAGCGCTCGATGTGATGCGTCCGGTAGGCGAAATCGCTCGGTAGGAAACGCCAGGTCAGGGCCGTCCAGTGCACCATCGACCCGCCGAGCCCCTGACCGGGGTTGAAACTGCCGTACTGGCGCATCGGTAAGGCCGGAGCGTTCTCGTTCGGGCGCCAGGTCCAGGAGACCTGGTTGAGGTCCTGCATCAGTTCGTACCGGTTGTTGAAACGGAGCGAGTCGTGGTTGTGGGCGAAATCCGGGTAGGTCCACCGGGCTGCACCCTGCTCAAGGGAAACCATGGTGTGGCTGGTGGATGGCAGGATCAGGGCAGCGAGAATGGACGCTGTCATGCCTCCACCGATCGTGACAATGTCTACCGGATCGTTCTGCACCACCATCTCAACCGTCCCTCACGCCGCTGCGGGGCTGTTCGAGTGCCTCGGGCACTTCATGGGCGTGTCTATCAGGGTTCATCGGGGTCAGGCCATCCAGTGGCTGCGGATTGCGTCTCGTCCCGATCAGCATCTCCTGCGGCGAATAGGCGCGCTGGGGACCGGGATAACCGATCAGCGTCCACCCGACCAGATCCTTGTTCCCGCCGTACAGCGGATCCGAGAACATCCCCTCGATGGTGTCTGTCCGCAGCGTGCTGAAGAACCCTCCTGCACCGGATCCTCCGAATGCCGCGGTGGCAGCTCCCTCCTCTGCTTGCTCACTGCCTTCGGCGTCGCCTTCTGCGCGTTGCTGGATGGTATCGAGCACTTCGAGAATGGAGTCTTGTTCCTCAGCAGCGAGGTCGGCGAACTCACTGCCGTATCTGGAAACCGCGTAGTCATTGAGTGATTGCAGGCCGTCCCGATACTCAGTCTGTGGAGTTACACCGGACTGATACCCGTATCGGTACAGCTGATCCTCGGGAACCACGAGGTCGCCGTCGGCTGTGCTTTCGAAAGTGCCGCCGTCGACCACCTCGACGAAAGGTCCCTGAATGAAGGTCGGTTCAGCGAACGATTCAAAGGACGCCAGTTTCGCGTCGATGTAGAACGGCACCCCCGCCTCGATGGCGCCGGGATCGGACTCGTCACCGGGGATAAGCCGTGCGGTGATCGCTTCGACCGTCCGCGCCTCGGATGCTGTGAAGAAACGGTAGGCAGGTACGCCCGTCTGTTCCGGGGGCGCTGGGGGGAGGAATTGCTGGGGAGGCGGCCGGGTTTCGGTACCCGCAGTGCACTGCACGAGGAGGAAGCCGCCGAAGAGGGAACCTGAGCTGATGAATGCGCGCCTCGAAATTTTCCGGCCCGGTGGTGCGGCTTCTTCCGGTTCGGCCATCAGCCATCCCCTTCATCGAGTCGATCTTTCACGATTCGCGCGATACCTCAGTTAGCTTACTGTTTCCTGATAAGGGCATCAACCTTCCCTCCGAAAGGCTGCGCATGTACTCCGCCTGGAAACGCGCGAGCAGAATGCTGTTGAAACAGCGGCGCCATGCCCGCCGCTGGATCCTGCTGGGATTGCTCACCGGCGTCCTTCTTGCGGCGCTGCTTCCAGTAGTGACGACGTCAGCACCGGGCAGCGACGCCGCCCTCGGCAACTATGTAATCCCTGCGACGCGCTTCATTCTGCATGCGTCTCTCCTTACCGCAGTTGGTCTCCTGACGACCGTCTTTCTTCTGCCCTCCACGCACCGAGGCGACGATGCAGTCGTCACCCTGTCTAACGGCGCCGCGGCGACGGCGGCGTTCTCGTGCCTCACATCACTGATATTGCTGGTATTGATGCTGAGCAACGTGCTTGGGCCCCCTCTAACCGATGCCGTCAACCTGGAAACGATGCAGCAATTCCTCAGGGAGTTGCCGTCGGCGTCGGTGCTCCTCATTCAGGCCGTACTGCTGGCCACCGCTTCCCTGTGTGCCTGGAAAATCCGAGCCAGGCGGGGAGTGCACACCGCACTTTTCCTTGCGATGGCCGGGGCGGCTACCCTTGCACTGGGCGGACACTCAGCAGCAGCACCCAACCACGTCCTGGCCACCCTCAGCTTGATCGGGCACATAGCGGCAGCCGCACTCTGGGCCGGAGGACTGCTGGGGCTCGCATGTCTCGCGTATTTAGGCCCTGGCCTCCTGCGACCGGCCATCCCGCGCTTCAGCTCGGTCGCGCTATGGTGCGTCATCGTTGTCGGGATCAGCGGGACCACCAACGCAGTGCTGCGGGTTGGTTCCCTGGAGGGGCTGTTCAGCTCCAGCTACGGCTCGATCCTACTGCTGAAAATCAGCGCCTTCCTGGTGCTCATCGCCTTTGGCGTCATTCATCGCCGCCGTCTGATTACGGAGCCACTCACCACCCGGCGGAAGTTTCTTCGCCTGGTGGTTGCTGAACTGGCTGTGATGGCCGTGGCGTTTGGCCTGGCCGCCGCGCTTTCTCAGGCCAACCCACCTGCGGCGCACGGTTCGGTCCCCGACCTCGCACCAGCGCAAGCGCCAACCTTCCTCCGGCTGTTTGGCACATTTCATCTGGACGCTTTCGGCTTACTGACCGCTTTGACCGCCAGTGCGCTCTATCTGGCTGCCGTCATAAGGCTTCGACGCCGGGGCGACAAGTGGCCTATGCGGCGAACCGTGGCGTTCTCCTGCGGAATTGTATTTCTGGTTGTGGTCACCTGCACAGGAGTGGGGCGCTATGCCCTCGCAACATTCAGCATGCACATGGTGCAGCACATGGCGTTGAACATGGTTGCACCGCTTTTCCTGCTGCTAGGGGCACCGATGACTCTTGCACTGCGGGCGCTTCGGCCACCCGCCCGGAAAGCACTGCTGAAGGCAATCGAGTCCACTCCTGTCCGGCTCGTCACACACCCGATTATCACGACGGCAGTCTTCATCACCAGCCTGTATGCGCTCTACTTCACGCCGCTCTTTGAACTGGCAATGAGCAACCATTGGGGGCATCTGGCGATGCAGGCTCATTTCCTGCTCTCAGGCCTGCTCTTCTTCTGGTTTATCCTCGGCATTGATCCCGGTCCTCGAAAAATCAGCTACGCCCCCAGGGTTCCTCTCCTGCTTCTGGTGATGCTGGCGCACACAGTCTTCGCAATGGTGCTGGTGTTCGGCAACTCAGTGCTGGGAGGCGGTTACTTCGCGAAGCTGGAGATACGGTGGCGGCCCTCCTTGCTGGAGGATCAGGCCCTTGGTGGTGCACTGGCATGGCTGTTGGGCGAGTTGACGACGGTTGCCGTCCTGGCCTGGATCATTCTTCACTGGTTTGCGGCGGCGGACCGCTCGGATCGCGCTGCTCTCCGGGGTGATAGATACCGCGCGGCCAAAGTGGACGTCAAGCCAAACCCATGACCGTTTCAGGGGTGGAGGAGGACCTTGGTATATCCGTCTTCGCGCTTGTCGAACTTCGCGTACGCATCAACTGCGTCGTCGAGGGAAACCTCGTGGGAAACGATCCAGGACGGCTTGGACTTGCCCCGGATGATGAGGTCACGCAGTTCCCGGTTGTATTTCTTCACCGGGCACTGCCCACCCATCAAACTGATGCCCTTGGTAAAGGCTGCGCCGTAATTGAAAGCAATGCGTCCTTGCTTGGCCAGATCGTTGGTGGCGCCGGGGTCTTCCGGAACATAGACTCCGACGACTCCGATATGCCCGGTGGCACGGACCACTTTCACGAGGTTGTCGAGCACCATTTCCGGATGTTCCTCGCCGGTGTGGTCGTGTGCCTGATAGCCGACGGCTTCAATTCCGCAATCGGCCCCGAACCCGTCGGTTCCTTCCATGATCGCTTCGGTGGGATCCGTGTCGGCGAAGTTGATCGGGGTTGCACCGATCTCTTCGGCGAGGGCGAGCCTGTCGGGTTCCTTGTCCACAATGAACACCTGGGAGGCGCCTTTGAGGAAGGCGCTGTGGGCTGCCATGAGGCCGACCGGGCCGGCACCGAAGACCGCGACGGACTTCCCGGGCGCGACCATCGCCATTTCAGCGCCGTGGTACCCGGTGGGAAGGATGTCCGAGAGCATGGTGAAATCAGATTCATTCTCCTTACCCTCGGGAAGCTTCAGGAGATTGAAGTCGGCCCACGGTACGCGCAACAGCTCGGCCTGGCCGCCCCAGTAGGGGCCCATCATCGGGTACCCGTATCCGGCGCCCGGCTGGCCCGAGGGGTTGGCGCGCAGGCAGGCGGAGGTGTATCCGTTGTTGCAGTTGCGGCAGGTGCCGCAGGCGAGATTGAAAGGAACGGATACCCGATCGCCGACGCTGATGCGATCCACGCCTGGTCCGACTTCTTCAACGATTCCCATGTTCTCGTGGCCCAGGACCATGCCTGCGTCCAGATCCGCCCGACCTTCATACGGGTGCAGGTCCGAACCGCAGATATTGGCGGTGGTGATGCGGATGACGGCATCGAGTGGTCCCTCGATTTTCGGGTCCGCGACGTTTTCCACGCTCAGTTCGTAGGGGGCCTTGAAGACTACTGCTTTCATTGCTTGCTCCTTCTCGTCGTGAACTGTGGGTATCGCAGCCGATCCGGGACCGGGGGGCGGGAATCGCGCGAACATGGCAACTTTTCGAAAGACAGCGGACAAAGCTGGACGTCAGCCCAACACAGCGTCAGCGGACTCATCAGCGCCTTCTATGAGAAAACTGTAAGCATGCTGAGCAATATTAATCTAGAGCCCCTCCGGAAACCGCCGCTCCTGGGGCACGCTTCGCTTCAGCAGTCCCGCCCCTACATGTGGAACCAAGCCGCGATGAACTTCCTTTCCAATTAGGCCCCGAAGGAGCGGTCACCTGCAGAAAGGCGCATCAGGGCCCGCCACTTGGAACTGGCCACAGGTTTGTCCTGTGACCAGTTCTGTACAGGGCTGACTGCTCAACCCTGCCACTTACGATTAAAGCCAATTGCGATTAGGAAGTGGTGTTACTCGGAGGTCGAATGAACCTTCCGGGGGTACCCGCGCTCGATGTTGTCAGTGGTCGAAGTGTGTTGCGGGCTGCGAGTTTGCGTTGGCGCCGGCGACGATCTGTCCGGCGAGGTCACGTAGTTTGATGTTGCGGTGTGAGGAGGCTTTCCTCAGGATCGTGAACGCTTCGGTTTGGGTGCACCGGTTTTGGCACATGACAATGCCGATCGCGATGTCGATGGGGGTGCGTGATTCCATCGCCGTTATCAGGTCGTTGGCGCGCTCACTGTGTTGGGCGATCCGCACCGCCAGGCGGAGAGACCGGGAGGCTTCACTGGCATAGGCGTTTGCTCGTTCTATCGCTTCGTTAGTGAATTTGTGCGCGGTGGCTGAGTACACGTTAAGAGCCGCCTTCGCATCGCCAGCCAGGTCGAAGGGGACAGCGAGGATCGAGTGCAACCCGTGCTCGGAGATGGCCGCGACATATTCCGGCCAGCGCTCTTCCCGGCGTACGTCCGGGACTTCGACGGTGAGTTGCTCACGTGCGGAGGTCAGACAAGGCCCGTCGTCGAAGCTGTACTGAATTTCGTCCATCTTGCGGGCGTATTCGCTGCTACTGGCCACGGTTGCGGCTTTCCGATCGCGTAGCAAGGTGATGCCGCAGAGCACCTCTTCCCCGTCGCTGAGTGAGCGCACCGCATGCTGGCAGAGCTCATCGAGGAATTGGATCACGTCCGAGAAATCCAGGACGGCGTCTTGGAGATCGTCGTTGGTGCGCGCATCGGTGAGATCGCTGCTCATTGCAGGTGCCCCGGTTCTGTCGTGCCAGATCGGCATCAAGGGATGATTTCCATGCCCGGAGCACCAGCAGGCATGCTAAGGGGATGAAAAACTAGCAACCATGTCGGCGTAGCTAGAGGCGGCCGTCTGCTAAACCTAACCGCTAGCCTACCGGCTCACCCCCGGTCACTGGCGCACGCGTATTAAGAAGCACCCGCACGGAGCGGAGAGCGCAAGAGCCTTCTGATGTAACGAAGGAGTAACGATAAGCTAGCTTTCTATCTGACCCATGGTGATTCATGGCATCGTCGATCGCAGGGGGAAGCCCCACTCGCCGCACTACATCTGGAAATTCGTCTATGTGCGATTCGAGATTTGACCGCAGAATTCTATGAGGAGGTAACTCTGATGAAGAAGAAAGCACTACTGATCGCCCCAGCCGTCGCTCTTGGTCTGACCACAATGGCCGGCGCTCCGGCGATGGCCGACCACGCCGCCGGTTCCTACTCCACCACGTTGAATCAGCTCAACAACAGTGGTGCGTCAGGCACGGCCTGGATTGACGTAAACGGCACCGAGGCCACGGTCACCATCGAAACGTCCGGTTTGGCCGAAACCTTCATGGATGGGCCTTACCCGCACGTGCAGCACATTCACATCGGAGCACAGGGTGCATGCCCAACTATGGCCGATGACGCCGACGGTGACGGCGTTCTGAGCACCCCGGAGGGCCAGCCTGCCTACGGCATGATCGGGACCACCCTCTCCCTTGAGGGCAGCACCGGCCCCGAAGCCGGTACTGATGTCACGGTTGCACCGTCGGGTAGCTCCTTCACCTATGAGCGCACCTTCGAGTTGAACCAGGAGACCCAGGACTCCCTGGCTAACGGAACCGCCGTTGTCGTGGTCCACGGACTGGATCCGGCAACCCAGCCGGCCGCAGCAACCGAGAAGATGAGCACTCTGCCTGGAGCCGAGTCGCTGCCGCTTGCAGCAACTGCCCCGGCTTTGTGTGGACCGCTGCAGATGCAGCCGGCCGGAGGCGCTGACACCGGTGTGGACGTCGCTGCAGCCGGTGAGACCGCCGGAACCACCGATGCCGGTGCGGTTGCGCTGGGCGGAGCCGGCCTGCTCGCCGCACTCGGCGGTGCATACGCTGTGCGTCGCCGCATGGTCGCCGGCCGCTAAGGATCAGCAACTTCTAGATCCTTCATGGTGCGAACAGCCGCCGCCCCCGCCTCCCGGCGGGGGCGGCGGTCGTTTATCGTTCCTAAACGGCTGCAGCTCTCCAACGCATTCTGGGCACCGCAGTTCTCTGCGTCCGCACGCACACCGTACATAATGGAAACCATGAGCGCCGAGACCGAACACTTCGTTGGACACATCGCCAGCTTGGGCACCACGTCGGGAGTGCGCATCGTGATCGGGATGTGGGGCGCGTCCCCCTACGGTGCGTTCACCGATGTGATGGTGCAGAGTGCCGAAGGAACGCGCACCTTGCTCGCTCCGACGTCGGCCGTTGCTGACTATGTGTCCGGAGCCTATTCCTTCGACATCGTGCGAACCGTTCCACTGACCGTCAGCATGGGCGAGGATTCGCTCGCCCTCGATGCCGGACCGCTCAGTGTCCGCGCGGAACTGGGCGAGTTAACCGCCGTCGGGCGCGTGCTCGGCCTGATTCCTGCTGTGATCGCCACTCACCCCCGCTGGCTGAGGGCCATCAATCCGATCTCCAAAATCATCATGCCCGGGGTGCGCACAGCGGGCACCACGAAGGACGGCCGCCGGCAGTTCTACGGCGTCACCGGCGCCCGCGTCATCACTGCCGCAACGGCAACGTGGGCGGGCGACCCGCTCGGCGAGCTCACGAGCGTCCGCCCCCGCGTACGCTTCGGGTTCAGCTCGGTGCCGAAGAAGCCGCAGGTGGTGGACGTGACGACGACGGTGCTGCCGCTCGCTGAGTCACCGGCAGTTTCCGGTACCTGATAACCGAGAAACTGCACTCGTGATGCCCCTAGCGGGCGGCTGACGCGTCGTTGGTGCCCGGGGTGTTGCGCCCGCGCAGGGAAAGGCCCGCAGTCTCAGGGGTTTTGATGAGCGCGAGAGCTCCGATCACACACGCCCCCATCATGTACATGGCCGGGACCAGGTTGTTCCCGGTGCTTTCCACGAGCGCTCCATTGACCACCGGGGCTGTTCCCCCGAATAAGGCCGTGGCCACGTTGTAGGTGATGGCAAAGCCGGCGAATCGAACATGGGTGGGAAACAGGGATGGGAACATCGCCGAAATGGTCGCAAGCTGCGGCAGGTACAGGAGTCCGAGAACCGCAAACGCGAGCAGGGCAAAGCCGAAGCCCAATCCCATCAGCATGTACATCGGCAGCGCCAGGACAAACAGCCCGATCAGGGAGAACCACCACATGGGCTTGCGCCCGATCCGGTCGGACAACGCTCCGAAGAAGGGGATCAGGGCCATCAACACGACCTGGCCGATGAGCAGCAGGGTGAAAGTCGCGTCCGCGTCCATGTCGATCGTGACCTGGAGGTACGTCGGCATGTACTGGAGGAACGTGTAGTTCACGACATTGAGGGCAATCACCAGTCCTGACATCGAGAGGATCGGACGCCAGTACTTGGTCAGCAGATCCTTCAGCGCCACGCCGGCTTTGGATTCAGTTTCACCCTTGGACTCCGCCTCCCGGAAGACGGGAGTGTCCTCAAGCTTGGTGCGGAGGTACCAACCGACCGCCCCCATCGGACCGGCGATGAGGAACGGAATGCGCCAACCCCACTCGGCCATGGCGTCTCCACCGATGATCACCTGGCACAGCAGAGCCACCAGGCTGCCCAGGGCAAACCCCGCGAGCGTGCCGAACTCGAGGAAACTGCCGTAGAAGCCGCGTTTCCTGTCCGGCGAGTACTCAGCCATGAAGGTCGCCGCGCCGCCATACTCTCCGCCGGCGGAGAACCCCTGGATCAGCCTCAGCAGAATCAGCAGCGCCGGGGCAAGGAAGCCCACGGCGTCGTACGTTGGCAGAAGTCCGATGCAGAAAGTGGAACCGGCCATCAACAGGATAGTCATTGCCAGGACTGACTTGCGCCCGATCTTGTCCCCCAGCGGACCCCAGAAGAACCCGCCGAACGGCCGCACCAGAAATGAGACGGCGAAGGTCCCTAGCGCCCAGACGGTTGCCTGGTCCCCCGGGAAGAAGATGGAACTGATGTACACAACCATCAGTCCGTAGATGCTGTAGTCGAACCACTCGACCCCGTTGCCGATGGCGGAGGCGCCGATCGCCTTCCGCAGTGTCCGCTTCCCCTCGGGGGTTTCGGAATCCGGAGTGGCGAATTCCCCTGCGTCCTGCGTGGGAGGTCCGGTTGTTCTCTCCTGCTCAGTCATGCGACTCCTTCAGGTGGAGGTGCCAGGGCGCCGGTGGACGTCCCGGGAGTTCACACGAAACTATGAGGTTTCCCGAGGCTGAGTCAAAACTGTCCCACCACCAAGGGAACTTTTGCGCAGGGCCGGCGACTTGCCGACGTCGTCAGCTCACCAGACCTGCGCAAAAGTTCCGTGTCCGACCAGCGGGAGCTAGGAGCCGGACAGCTCCTTGCTTGCCTCCGGGTCGGATTCGCGGAGGAATTTCGCGATGCGTTCCGCCTCGTCGATCTCGCCGATGGAGGCCGCCGCACGGCCAAGCGCGTTCAATGCCCGCAGGAAGCCGCGGTTCGGCTCGTGCGAGTACGGCACCGGCCCGGCTCCGCGCCACCCGTTCCGCCGCAGCGCATCCAGCCCGCGGTGGTAACCGGTGCGTGCGTAGGCGTAGGACTCGATGGTGCGCCCGTCGCCATACGCCTCATCGGCGAGGATGGCCCACAACAACGACGACGTCGGATGCTTGGCTGCCAGGTCGACAGCCTCCTCCCCAGCCGCCAGACGGGAGACAACATCCGGTTCCTCGGGAAGGAGCGTTGGTTCCGGGCCCAGGAGGTTCTTGCGGAATTCGTCGGACATCAGAGCTTCTTGCCTGCTGATCCGAGCGACTTGGCTGCCTCAACAACGCGGGCGGCCAGGCCGGCTTCTGCGGATGCACCCCAGACGCGCGGATCGTAGGTCTTCTTGTTGCCCACCTCGCCGTCGACCTTGAGGACTCCGTCATAGTTCTTGAGCATGTGGTCGGCCACCGGACGGGTGAATGCGTACTGGGTGTCCGTGTCGATGTTCATCTTGATGACACCGTAGGAAACCGCATCCGCGATCTCCTGGTCGGAAGAACCGGAGCCGCCGTGGAACACGAGGTCGAAGGGCTTGTCCTTTCCGATCTTCTGACCCACCTGCTCCTGGATGTCCTTGAGTATCTCGGGGCGCAGCTTCACTCCACCCGGCTTGTACACTCCGTGGACGTTTCCGAAGGTCAGTGCAGTGATGTAGCGGCCGTGCTCACCGGCGCCGAGGGCTTCGATGGTGGCCATCGCGTCCTCCACCGTGGTGTAGAGCTTGTCATTGATGGCGTTCTCGACGCCGTCCTCTTCACCGCCGACGGTACCGATCTCAACCTCGAGGATGATCTTGGCCGCGGCGGCGCGGGGCAGGATCTCCTTGGCGATCCGCAGGTTTTCCTCGAGCGTCTCGGCGGAGCCGTCCCACATGTGGGACTGGAACAGCGGATCCTCGCCGCGCTTGACTGCTTCCTCGGATGCAGCCAGCAGCGGCAGCACGAAGTCGTCGAGCTTGTCCTTGGGGCAGTGGTCGGTGTGCAGGGCGATGTTCACGTCATAGCTCTTGGCGACCTCGCGGGCAAAGGCCGCGAAACCGAGGGAACCGGCAACCATGTTCTTGACGGAGGCGCCGGACCAGTAGGCTGCGCCTCCCGTGGAAACCTGGATGATGCCGTCAGACCCGGCCTCGGCGAAACCCCGAATAGCCGCATTCAGCGTCTGGGAAGACGTCACGTTCACCGCGGGGTAGGCGAAGCCGCCGGCCTTGGCGCGGTCGATCATCTCGGCGTAACTGTCCGGTGTGGCGATGGGCATGGCAACTCCTCGTATGGGTTTCGGGCGACTCAAGGCTCACGAAGGGTAAGCCTCACTTCCGTCCCATCCTAACGAGGGCGGTAATTGCGCGGAAACCTTACGGCGCGAGTGACGAATACGGTTCGAGCGCATCCTTCAACCGACCGAGGCCGTCGCGGATCCGGGCCTTCACCGTGCCGAGCGGGGCTTCGAGTGCTTCCGCCACCTGCGCGTAGGTGAGCCCCTTGTAGTAGGCCATTTCGATTGCCTGTCTCTGCTTCTCGGTCAGTGTGCCGAACGCAGCCTGCACCGCCTGCGACTCGTCACGGGCAAGAACCGATTCCATGACGTTGTCAAAGGGCGTCAACACTTCCGAAGTGGACCACCTGGTGAGCCTGTTCCGATGGGCCTGCTCCGATCGGATCCTGTCCACCGCGCGCCGGTGCGCGAGGGTCATGAGCCACGCGATGGGAGATCCGAGTGCCGGCGAGAATTCCGCAGCCTTGTTCCAGACCTGGAGGAAGACTTCCTGGGTTACCTCCTCTGAGATGGCGGGATCAACGATAATCCTTCGAACCAGCCCGAATATGCGGGCACTGGTGAATCCGTAGAGAGAGGTGAATGCGCGTTCGTCGCCACGTCCCACCTGGGTCAGGAGGTAAGCGAGGTCCGGCTCTGGCAACCGGTCGACCGAAGTCAGCTCCTCCATCATCGTCATCGACATGAGCGGAATGGAGCGGCGGACCCGGGCGGTTGGGGAATTCTGATCGTCATGGCAGTACGTCCACTCCTGGTAACTAGTCCTTCCAGCAGTTCTACACCTTTTTCGCTAGGAAAACTATCTACATGCAAAACGTCCTTCAAGGTTAGCTAGCAAAATGCTAGGCTGACGGGCATGACCACTTTTCCGCAGGCTGTCGCCCCCACGGCGGGCACCGGAAGCGATCAGGCGGAGCCCGGAATCGACGTGCTCAATGCGCTCCGCGACTACCGTGCCTCCGAAACTGCCATGCGCCGCCGCACGCGCTCCTCCACAGGCATGGGTGAAACCGACTTTCTGGCGCTGCGCTACTTGCTCGAAGCACAGCGCGACGGCCTCGAGGTCAGCCCCAAGGCGCTCGCTGCCAGACTGGGAATCTCCTCCGCCTCCACCACGAGCCTCATCGACCGGCTGGCCCGGACGGGGCACGTTCGGCGGAAGCCGCATCCCCGGGACCGTCGGGCGCTGGTTCTGGAGGCAAGCGCCGAGCCGGACTGCGAAGCCCGCCGGACCATGAGCGACACGCACCAGCGAATGATGGATGTAGTACAAACCCTCCCATCGGAGGAAGCCGCCGTCGTCGTTGAGTTTCTTGTGCGCATGCGGGAGGCCGTCGACGAGATCGACGCCGACCAGCCGGGCTGACTACTGCGGAATGGTGTGCTGCCCAAAGACGTGGCGCCGCACCCAGCCGTGCATGGCGATGGCCGCTGCAGCCGACGCGTTGATCGACCGGGTGGAGCCGAACTGGGCGATGGAGAGGGTGGCATCTGCGGCGGCATGAACCTCGGGCGTGAGGCCCGGGCCCTCCTGGCCGAACACGAGGACGCAGTTGCGCGGCAGCTCGTACGTCTCCAGCGGCACGGAGTCGGGGAAGTTGTCGATACCTATCACCCTCAGACCCGCTGCCTGCGCCCACTCCACGAAGTCCTCAACCGTGGGATGGTGGCGCACGTGCTGGTAGCGGTCGGTGACCATGGCACCCCGGCGGTTCCACCGTCGTCGTCCGATGATGTGCACTTCACGTGCAAGGAAAGCGTTGGCCGTGCGGACCACTGAGCCGATATTCAGGTCATGCTGCCAGTTCTCGATGGCCACGTGGAAGTCGTGGCGCTTCGAATCGAGGTCGGCAACGATGGCGTCGTGCTGCCAGTAGCGGTATTCATCGACCACGTTGCGGGTGTCCCCGTGCGCAAGCAGCTCCGGGTCCCACTGCGGGCCGGACGGCCACACGCCCTCCCAGGGCCCGACGCCCACTGTTGCCGGAGCGTTTTCCACAGTTTCTTCCACCTCCCAAGACTAAGGTGAAAGACTGATCCCGGGTTTACGTACCCTCCAACGTCGTCACGGAAGAAGCGAATGCGCGAAAACGAACACATTGAGTGCTGGCTGACTGACATGGATGGCGTCCTGGTCCACGAGAACCAGGCCATCCCGGGAGCTGCCGAGCTGATTGACCGCTGGGTGGCAACCTCCCGACGGTTCCTCGTTCTCACGAACAACTCGATCTACACCCCGCGTGACCTGGCTGCACGCCTGAAGGCGTCCGGACTCGAGGTTCCGGAGGAGAACCTGTGGACCTCCGCGCTCGCCACCGCGCAGTTCCTGCGCGATCAGCTGCCCGGCGGGCGCGCCTATGTCATCGGTGAGGCCGGATTGACGACGGCGCTGCACGAGGCCGGCTTTGTCCTCACCGACCAGAACCCGGACTACGTGGTGCTCGGCGAAACCCGCACCTACTCGTTCGAAGCGATCACCAAGGCCATCCGTTTGATCCTCGAGGGCGCCCGGTTCATCGCCACCAACCCGGATACCACCGGCCCGTCCAAGGAGGGCCCGCTTCCCGCCACCGGTGCAATAGCTGCGCTCATCACCGCGGCAACCAACCGCGAGCCCTACATCGTGGGCAAGCCGAACCCCATGATGTTCCGCTCGGCGATGAACCAGATCGACGCGCATTCGGAGACCACCGCCATGGTGGGCGACCGCATGGACACCGACATCATCGCGGGCATGGAGGCGGGCCTGCATACGGTCCTGGTGCTCACGGGCATCACCAAGCGGGAAGATATCGATGCCTACCCGTTCCGGCCGGCGCAGATCGTCGACTCCGTGCAGGACCTCATCGAGCAGGTCTGATGGTCGGCATCCTCAACCTGCGGGACATCGCCGAACTGACCGCGGGCAGCGCCAACGCACCCGCCCGCGCCCGGGTCTACCGTTCCAGCCAGCCCTTCGGCTGGGATGCTGAGGCGACCATGGAGTTCCTGCACCGCCAGGGAATCGAGACCATCGTTGATCTGCGCAGCGAGCGCGAGGCCGGGCGGGTGCCCTGGCAGGTTGCGCACACCGCCGGCATCGACGTCATCGCCGCCCCTCTCGATCCGTCCGGGGCAGACCCCGCCGCCACCCTGCTTCTGAGGACGGCGGAGGATCTCGGCAACTACTACCTCAGCTGGCTGTCCGCCCGCCCGGACGCCGTCCTTGATGCGCTGCGCCCCATCGCGGAGGGGCGCACCACTCTCGTGCACTGCGCGGCAGGCAAGGACCGCACCGGGGTGATCACCGCCGTCGTACTGCTGGTTGCCGGAGTCGAGGACGAGCTGATCATCGAGGACTACGCCCACACCACCGGTGCACTGCCGCAGATCCTGCCGGCGCTCGCGGAGCTCTGGGCGGGTCAGCTGCCGGCGCACGATCTACCGAAGGACCTGCCGGTGATCCTGACGGCTCCGGCGGAGGCGATGGCCACGTTCCTCACCGGTTTGCGGCGGGAACACGGGTCCGTTGAGGACTACCTGCTGGGTGCAGGGATGGCGCCTGAGGACCTTCGGGCGCTGCGGGACTCGCTGCGCGCGTAATGCGTGTCCCGTGCGACGGATGCTCAGGAGCTAAAACATGCTCTTCGTTTTTCCGCCGGTGGGTATCGGGAGGAATTCCTGCTGCACTTCCCGCGTCACGGCCTGATAGATCAGCGGATTCCACTGCGGACTGGCGTGCGGCGGGAGCGCGCCCTCGGTAATGAGGTCTGCTGAAACCATGCTGTCGGGGAAAGCCGCCGCCCAGCCGGGTCGCGCCGTCGCGTAATCCACCGTGCCGTCATTCGGGTTGCCGATGAACGCCAGTTCAGTGCTGCTGCCCAGACCGAACCGGGCAATGTTGTAGTGGAAGATATACGACGCCTGGGACTGGATCAGCACGCTGGACGGCGCCAGGGGAGAGATCTGCTCAAGGGTCTGGTCAAGGATCTGCGACCAGGTGCGCTCGTCCTTGTGCACAATGCGCTCGGCCAACTCATAGCCGCCGCGAAGCACCGTGGGAACACGGTAGCCGGCCTCGTAAAGGTAGACCACGCCGTCGAACATTGCCTGGTCGATCACGTCGAACCGGCTGTGCGGGCTGGAGTCCAGCAGGATGAAGCGGACGTCCACGCCCACCTCCTGCAGACGGGACGCAACCTCGACAGCCACCATCCCACCGAAACTGTGCCCGTAGAAGTACAGGGTGTCGATCTGCTGCGTGCGGACGTAGCGCCGCAGGGAACCCACGATGGTGGAGATATCCAGGCCGCGGTTGGAATAGCCCATCACGGCCAGGCGTGCCCGCCGGCTGAGCACCGGGCGCAGCGAGTTCATGATCCAGACGCCCTCCTCCCAGCTCGTCTTGTATCCCGGGAACAGGATCCAGCGTGCGTTGGGGAAGGTGGCGTCCGCGTACTCATCCTTCACAGGAATGATGGCCAGTTCCTCGCGGGCTTCCTGGATCTGCCGCGTGACGAACAGGTCCGTGGCCAGCGCCAGTCCAAGCGCGGAGCCCGTGAGGAAACGCCGGCGCGACATGCCCTTCAGGCCATGCGCGTAGTTCAGGAGCCGCTCGGGATCGTTGGTCATTACTCCAGACCGAGTTCATCCTTGCTGAAAGCGAAGAGGTAGGGAACGCCGGCCTCCGACTCGATCCGCTCCTTGGAGCCGGTGTCGCGGTCCACAATGACAGCGACTGCCACTACATTGGCGCCGGCCTTGCGCACGCCCTCCACAGCAGTGAGCGCGGATCCGCCGGTGGTGGAGGTGTCTTCGAGGACGACGACGTCGCGGCCGGCGACATCCGGACCCTCAACCTGGCGGCCCATTCCGTACGTCTTCTGCGCCTTGCGGACAACGAAGGCGTCCACAGCGCGTCCGTCCCGGGCGGCGGCGTGCATGAGCGCTGTTCCCACCGGGTCCGCCCCCATGGTCAGGCCGCCTGCGCTCTGGAAGGTGATGCCGGCGTCGTCGAGAAGGCTTAGCATGACCTCGCCCACCAGTGCCGAAGCTTCATGATGCAGGGTCACGCGGCGAAGGTCGATGTAGTAGTCCGCCTCCTTGCCGCTGGAGAGCGTGACCCTCCCCCGCACCACCGCCAGTTCCAGGATGAGATCGCGGAGTCGGTCACGGGCGGTGGGGATGTCGGTCATAAAAATCAGTTTAGTAGGGGCTCACCGTGATGCCCGATTTCGGGGTCGGCGCGCGGCTGGCACTCGCTCGGCATGCCGATTCCTCGCAGGTCTCGCTCGTGAAGCCCCGATTACGCGGCGTGTCCGGCCGCAACACGCGCCTTCCGGCGGCAAACCTGCACGCAATCGGCTGCCCATCACCTCCTCCACATCGCTGGAGTTCCGCACATACGGCCGTTTTACGCACCAACGCTCGCTCGAATCGGTGCAATAGCAAGGTGGATGTTCTCAATGCCTTACGCCGATCAGGGTCCGTCGCGCGCACCGGAGACCTTCTCCGATGGGGTGCCACGCGCGGTCAATTGCGCGCGGCCGTTGACGACGGGACCTTGATACACGTGCGAAAGGGCCTCTATGCGCTACCCGACGCCCCCCGGGATTATCTGGCTGCGCTCCGGATGAACGCGCGGCTCACCTGCGCTTCGGCAGCAACCCACCATGGATTGTGGCTGCTCACGCCTCCCACCCGACTGCATGTGAGCTGCGTCGGCAGAAGTGGCGGCAGGTACGTGAACCACCAGTTCCGTACCGTCGATCCACACCACCGACTGCCCATCGTGGGGGTTGTCGACACCCTGCTTCATGCCCTTCAGTGCCTTCCAGCAGTCGATGCCGCCGTCGTCGTCGAAAGTTCGCTGAGGCGGGGAGACACTGTGAGGGCGTTCCTTGAGGAGCGGCTGCAGGGCAACCGGAACGGAAAAGCGCGTGCAGCCCTGGACCTGGTGACAGGATGCGGGGAATCAGCAATCGAGGTGGTGGCCCGGATCCTGTTTCGGCGTGCCGGCTTCAATTGTGAAACACAGGTGCGCATCGATGGAGTGGGCCGGGTTGATTTCGTTCTGGAAGGTTTTCTTGTGGTCGAGGTTGACGGGGACCGGTACCACTCAGACCGCGCGGCCCGGAACCGTGACAGGCACAGGAACAATGAGTTGATCGCGCGCGGTTACCTGCATCTTCGCTTCAGTTACGAAGACATCATGTTCAATCAGGACTATGTTCTTGACCGTGTCCGCGTGGTGCTGTCTGGTCGGGTGATTCGGTGAGCCACCGCCGAAAACGCCGATATCGCCCAGGTTGAGCGTTCACGAGCCAATGGCGCCGACGATTTCGTGCAGCTTTGCCGCCGCAGCAACCCCGTTTCACGGCGCGTCCGGCCGCGACACGCGCTTTCCGGCGGCAAACCTGCACAGAATCGCGCCCGGATCCACGGCACCGATCCGAAGGAGACTCCAGGAAGGCAAGCGGACGACGACGAAAGCCGGGCAGGTGCCTGGGAGACACCTGCCCGGCATTCACTGGACCGGAGAGCGCCGGACGGCTCTACTGAGAGCGTCGATCCGCTCTACTGAAGGCAGTGCTAGAAGCGGAGCGCGCGCAGGTAGTCGTAGCCAACCTCGGCGGTCTGCAGGGGCGTGACGTCCGGCTGGTCATTCTCGACGATGTATTCCTTCGGCGTGTGAGCGCGGAAGATGCGTGCAAAGTCGATGGTCCCGGTTCCGAGATCGGCGAATCCGCCGGCGGTGTCACGATCCTTCACGTGGTACTGCAGAACCTTCTGCGGCGCCTGCTGAATGGTGTCGATCGCGAACTGGATGGGATCCGAGGCCCCCACACCAACACCACCGGTGACAGCCCAGTACAGGTCAACCTCGAGGTGGACCAGCTTGGGGTCAAGGCGGCTGGTGAAGATGTCCCACGGGGTCACTCCGCCGCCGACGTCAGTGGTGAACTCGTGGGCGTGGTTGTGGTAGCCGTACTTCAGGCCGGCCTCGCGGGCGGCTGCCGCCTCCACATTCATCTGGTCCGCCCAGCGACGCCAGTCATCTCCGGAGGTTGAAGCCAGGTACGGCACGTTGATGTGTGTCTGGCCCAGCGTGACCGCGTTGGCAATCTTCGTCTCCAGCGCAGCGGAACTGCCGCTGATGCCGTCATGGCTCGACGAAGGGGTGATGCCGAGCGAATCAAGCGTTGAGCGCATCGCTTCCGCAGTGCGCCCGTACAGGCCGGCGAGCTCAACCTTGGTGTAGCCGAAATCGGCGAGGCTCGCCAGGGTCGCATCCACACCTGCGCCATTCATGATCGAACGCAGTGTGTACAACTGGATGCTGATGAGTCCGGGGGGAACTGGCCGGCCCTTCCTGGCACCGGGAGCGGCGATGGCAGCCGTCCCGCCGACGCCGGCGAGGCCTACACCCACGCCTACCGCTGCGGCTCCCCTCAGGAAACTGCGCCGGTCGACCCCCTTCTCCTCCAACGAACGACGAAGGGCGCCTGGGGCATTGAATCCGAAGCACATATGTTTGCCTTTCCTGGCACTGGATGCGTTCCTCCACCGGCTTTGGTGGGGAAGCATGCGAAGCTGCGGCGCAGCAATTGATGACGGAGCTCGCGGCTTGCACCGAACACGGCCGGGCAACAGGGCTGCCCACGGTTCGTTGCTTCACCCACAGCGTCTTCGCCGTGCGTTCAGCACTCCACCGTTGCCGTCAATCAGTAACAGACACGAGGGTGGCAGGAAGTCATGATGCTGCTGTGGACCGCTTTCGCTGACACAACTTCCCTGATTTCAAGCGCATTTGAGCCTGAAACCCAGCTAGGAAAGTGTTAGCTCTCCTACCTGGCCAGCTGGCGGCGACGCTGCCCGGAAAGGTAGTGCCGCCGTCGTTCGGGCTTGTTGTCCGAGACTAATTCGGGGTTTTGTTGTCTGTCAAGCAAAAGTCGTCGGGATGTAAAAAGAAGTGCGCGGGCTATCCGACCATGGAGCCGGACAGGCCGAGAACCATGGCATCGATGCGCTGAGGAGACATGGCATGGTGGATTGCCAGCATGCTGGCGCCAAGCACACCGGCGTCGAGCCCGGAACTGGACTGGACAATCTGCAGGTGCTGGGTGGCCAGGGGAATAGTGCGGGAGTAAACCACTTCGCGGATACCGGCAATAAAGTGTTCGCCCGTGAGAGCCATGGAGCCGCCGATGACGATGACCGACGGATTGATGAGGCTCACACAGGCGGAGAGCACCTCGCCCACATCCCTACCTGCCTGGCGCACGGCGTGCACGGCTTCGGTTGTGCCTGCGCCGACCAGCCGAACCACGTCTTCGCTGGTATTGGCTTCCAGTCCGAGAGCGCGCAATTTCGACGCCACAGCCGGCCCGGAGGCGACTGCTTCCAGGCAGTCCTTGTTTCCGCAGTGACAGGGCACTCCGCCGCCGTTGTGCACGCGAATATGGCCGATGTCCCCGGCCACACCGTCAGCACCGCGCTGCAGCATGCCGCTCGAGACAATGCCCGAGCCGATCCCCGTGGCGACCTTCACAAAAATGAGGTTGTCCACTGTGGGCCAGGCGACGTTGCGCTCACCGAGCGCCATGATGTTCACATCGTTGTCCACGAGAACCGGAACGTGGAAGTGAGCCTGCAGGTGGCCCGGCACGTCGAAGCCGTTCCAGCCGGGCATGATCGGCGGGTTGATTGGCCTGCCGGTCCGGTGCTCCACCGGACCGGGCACGCCGATGCCGATGGCGAGCAGGTCCTTCACCGCGCGCCCTGATTGTTCGAGCAGCTCGGTGCCCAGCTCCACAACCGCCTGCAGCACGACGTCGGGGCCCTGCGTAACTTCGATGGTCCGGGAGGCTTCACGCAGGCGGTGCCCCGTCAGGTCCGTCACGGCTACGTGCAGGTGCGAAGCGCCGATGTCCACACCGAGCACCACCTTGCTGCCGGCCTTCAGCGCGATGCGCGAGGAGGGGCGCCCGCCGGTCGACACGGCGTCGTCCACGAAGCCGACAAGGCCGAGTTCCATGAGCGCCTCGATACGCAGCGTGATCGTGGAACGCGCGAGGCCCATCTGCTCGGCGAGCTCAGTCCGCGTGCGCGGACGGCCGTCACGCAGAATCTGGAACAGCTCGCTCGCTCCGGAGGAACCAAGGCCATTGAAGCTACTTATGTCACTCATCGACTAATTACAGCACAGCTTTCGACGAAACGAATGGTCGGAGTGAGTATCCGCTGGGCGGCGGGGCATGCGGAGCCCAATCCGCACGGAAAGCCCATCTGCGCCCGTGGATTTCGCTGGAAGGCAACGTAATCCGCATTAGCCTTGCCCATTTCGATCTATCCTGCGCTTCACGTTGCGCGAATATATCGAGGGAGACACTACATTCGTTGTTCACCGCCATTAGTCGTGTTAGGTTCTTTGTGACCGGCGTCTCCTCCAAGGTTTTTCCAAGGACCTTCGAGTAGAGGAGCGATCCGGTCAGGCAGGTTACGAGGCAGCATCACTTCAAGGAGGAAGCTTTGATCAAGGACACTCACGCCGGCAGCACCCGCTCACGCCGGGGGGCTACCCGCAGGCTGGCAGGCGCCGCCTCACTGGCCATTGCAGCAACCGCTGTATTGACCGGGCCCGCCGCTGCGGCTCCCGCGTCCGGCAATGCGAACTCGGCAGCCGACTGTGCAGGCAAGAGCGTTCCGGCCAGCAAGATTTCGTTCCAGCTCTACAGCTACGCGGGCTGGCAGGGGGAGATTGGTACCGAGGCGATCCTCGCCGAGCTGGCCGAGATCGGCTACAAGAACGTGGAGCCGTTCGGCGGTTCCTACGAGGGCCGCACCGCCGAGGAGTTCCGCGCACTGCTCAAGGAGTACAAACTGAAAGCTCCGTCGGCGCACGGAAGCACAGCTGAAGCAACATTCGACCAGACCCTGGCGTACGCCAAAACCATCGGCCAGAAGTACACCGGGTCCGGCGGCTGGGCCGCACCCGGTATCAACAGGGATGGAACCAGCACCTATGCAGACGTGCTGGCCACCGCCGAGGCAATGAACCGTCTCGGCGAGCTCTCCGTGGAGGCAGGAACTGGCAAGCACTTCGGGCACAACCACTGGTGGGAGTTCACAACACTCGTTACCAACCCGGAGACAGGCGAGGAGACAACCGCCTACGAGGTGCTGCTGGCGAACACCGACCCCCGCTACGTCGCCTTCCAGCTGGACGTCTTCTGGGCATCTGATGCAGGGGTCAATGTAGTAGACCTGCTCGAGCGCCACGGTGACCGCATTGAACTGCTGCACATCAAGGACGGCGCCCTTCCCGCCGACACCCTCGGTTTCGAGAGCTTCCCCCTGCTGACCGACGTCGGCGAAGGGGACATCGAATGGGCGCCCATTCTCGACGCCGCCCAGGGCCACGTGAAGTACTACGTCATTGAACGCGACGGCGCCCCGGCTACCGCGGAGTTCGCCGAGGACAGCTTCAACTTCCTCACCTGCTACTCCTACTGACGCCCGGGATCCAGGCGGGCGGGCAACACCCGCCCGTCCGGATCGGCGTGAGCACTGCAACACGAAAGAACACAGACATTGGGTACACCAGCCGAAGGGGCCATCCGCGTGAGCGCCAACACTGAACCGACAGGCCGCAATTACGGGAAGACCGGGATCTGGCTCATCGGTGCCCGCGGATCCGTGGCAACCACCGCCACGGTGGGACTCGCTGCCATTTCCTCCGGTCTTGCTCCCGCCACGGGATGCGTCACGAACCAGGACTCTTTCACTGCGGTCCTGCTTCCAGACTTCGCCGACTTCGTGGTGGGTGGCCATGACATCAGCGGTGTCTGCATGGCCAAGCGCGCCGAGTCCCTCGTTGAATCGGGCATGCTTCCGCCCCACCTGCTCGAATCGGTCCGCTCCCAGCTCGGAGAAGCCGACCAGCGCGTGCGGCCGGGCTATGATCCCGCACAGCAGTCGGAGTCACAGGCCGACGTGGCCCGCCGGCTCGCGCAGGACATCACCGACTTCAAGCACGCCAACGGCCTGGACCGCGTCGTCGTTCTCGACGTCGCATCCACCGAAGCGCCCGTTGAACCGGTCGCCGAGTTCTCGAACATAGAGCTGCTGCTCGCCGCCCTGGAGGATCCGGCCCGCCGCGTGCTGCCGCCGAGCTCCGTGAGCGCCTACGCCGCAGTCCTCGCCGGCTCTTCCTACGTATGTTTCACACCCTCCACCGCTCTCACCATCCCGGCACTGCGTGAACTCGCCGCCCGGCACCGGGTACCGTCCGCCGGCCAGGACGGCAAGACGGGCCAGACCTGGCTGCGGTCAGTCCTCGCTCCCGCCTTCGCAGCACGTGGGCTTCGAGTTCTGTCCTGGGCGGGCACCAATCTGCTGGGCGGCGGCGACGGCGCAACCCTCGCCGACCCGCAGGCTGTTTCCGGCAAGCTTCAGTCCAAGAACCGCGGGCTGCAGGAGCTGACGGGAGGTGCGGTGACTCCGCTTCACATTGACAATGTCCAGGATCTCGGCGAGACGAAGGTGGCATGGGACCACATCAACGTTGAGGGTTTCCTCGGATCGCGTCTCACGCTGCAGACCACCTGGAGCGCCTATGACTCCATGCTGGCCGCCCCCATGGTCCTGGACCTCGCGAGACTGATGGCCCTCGCCCACGCTGCCGGAGAGGAAGGCCATGTCGACGCACTCGGATTCTTCTTCAAGGACCCCTGGGGCAGCGATGAGCATGCGTTCGCCAACCAGACCCGCAACCTCGTGGAGTGGGCGCAGACGGCAAGTGCCCGGCTCACAGCCGGTGGGAGCCTCGATCAACAGTGAGCGTCAACGACTACCTTGAACTGGTTCGCGCGCCGGCCGTGCTGACCGTCCTGGGCGACACCCTCGCGGGCGGTTCCGCCGCCGGGCAGGCACTGGGCGGCCGCCGGATCGCGCTGCCCCTGGCAAGCGCGTGCCTGTACGCCGGCGGAATGGCGCTCAATGACTATGCCGACCGCACCATCGATGCCCGCGAGCGCCCGGAACGACCCATCCCCTCCGGGAGGATCGGTGCCCGCAACGCCCTCACCACCGCAGTTGCACTGACCGTCGCCGGGCTGGGACTCAGTGCCGCAGGTGGGGGCAGGCGCGCCTTCACTGTCGGAGTTCCACTCGCCGCCTCCATCTGGACCTACGACCTGCTCGCCAAGAAGCATGCGGTCCCCGGCGCGCTCGCTATGGGGGCCTGCCGTGCCCTGGACGTCCTGATGGGCGCCGGTTCCGGGCACCTGCGCCCCGCACTCAGCGCAGCCGGCATCATGGGCGGCCACACCGTCGCCGTCACCCTCCTCTCCCAGGGCGAAGTCCACGGAACAACGACGACGACGGCGTCCGGCGCTGCTACGACCACCGCCCTGATTGCCGGTGCGGTGGTGGCCGGTACTGTGACCGCCCCCGGCATGAGGTCCCGCACCCGGATTTCCGCCGTGCTTGCAGCAACGGCGGTCTACGCCGGCCGGTGTGCTCCGGCGCAGGTGCGTGCTGCCGGCAACCCGGCGGCGAAGAATGCGCTTGAAGCCACGAAGGCCGGCATCCGCGCGATGGTCCCGCTGCAGGCAGCGCTCACGGTTCGCCATGGGAACCTGGCTGCCGCAGGGGTGCTGGCATCGGTGGACCTGTTCGGCAAAATCATGCGCGCACGCCCGAGGAGCAGGAAGTTGAGCGAATCATGACGGAATCACCCATGCCCTTCAGCCTGGGATACGGCACCAACGGTCTCACCGACCACCCCCTTCCCGTGGCCCTGGAACTCCTCGCCGAGCAGGGGTACGGCGCAGTGGCTTTGACCCTGGGGCATCCGCACCTTGACCCGTTCGCCGCAGACCTGGACGCACAGTTGCAGGCGCTGCGGGTGACGCTCAGTGAGCTGAACCTTCGCGTGGTCATCGAGACGGGCACCCGCTTCCTGCTCGACCCGCGCCACAAGCACCGCCCGGCGCTGGTGGACGAGGAGGCCGCAAGCCGCGTCGACTTCCTGCACCGCGCCGTCGACATTGCGGCAGCGCTGGAGGCTGAATGCGTCTCCTTCTTCTCCGGGGTGCTTCCGGAAGGAACTTCCCCTGACACGGGATGGCAGCGGCTTACCGAACGGGTGGCAGGCGTCGTTGAGTACGCCGCCGGGACAGGGGTCCTTCTGGCCGTGGAGCCCGAGCCGGGCATGCTGGTCGAGACGGTGTCCGACGCGCTGCACCTCCGGGCCGAGCTCGGCGATCCGGACAATCTGCGGATCACCGTGGACATCGGGCACTGTGTAGTCGTCGAACCTGACGGCGTGCGCGGCGCGCTCCTCCAGGCCGGGCCGCTGCTGGCGAACGTCCAGCTCGATGACATGCGCCCGCACGCCCACGAGCACCTGCCGTTCGGCGAAGGAACCGTGGATCTGCCTCTCGCACTCGCCACCCTGGCCGAGCTGGATTACCGCGGAGTGGCCGCCGTCGAACTGCCGAGGCACTCCTACGACGCACCGGGGCTCGCCGCCCGCAGCATCGCGGCACTCAGGGATGCTTGGACGGAATCCGGAACCAGCAGGGAATCGGAGCGCTGGCTCCAGGAGAGTACGACGGCGATAGCCGCCGATCCTTCCGCCCTCACCACCATCTTCGCTCAGGCTGGGCGCCGGCTGGGCCGCATGCCGCTGCGCCCGGACGCCGACCCCACCGGCGCACTCTTCGGCACCACCAGCGACTCCGCCCGGGGCCGGCTCCTCGGCCGGCTTGGTGAGCTCCTCCCTCCCGAAGAGCTGGCGCTGGCGCTGTCGGCACTCTACGACGGCGGTGACTCCGCGGAGCGCCGCGGTGTGCTTCGCGGCCTGGCAGCGCTGGCCACGCGCTCACCGAAGCTTCCGGACGTCGTCGTTAACGCAGGGCTGAGGCTCACCAGTGAGGCCCTGCGGACCAACGAAAGCGGTCTTGTTGCCGCCGCCGTCGGGCCGTTTGCAGCTGCCCATCTGGATCAGCACAGCTGGCGCCATGCCGTGCTGAAGCTGGTGTTCATGGGGGTCAGCCTCAGCGCCGTCACGGACCTGCAGGAACGTGCGGATGACGAACTTGCCCGGATGGCAGGCGACTTCGCCGCCGAACGGACAGCCGCCGGGCGTCCGGTCACGGACGACGTCACGCTGCTCCTGGGCTCCAGCCATTCGACCACTTCTCAGGGGGAAGCCAGCCATGCGCATCTTTGATCCTCACATCCACATGACCAGCCGCACCACCAATGATTACGAGGCGCTCTATGCCAGCGGCGTCCGCGCCCTCGTCGAACCCGCATTCTGGTTGGGGCAGCCCCGCACCAACGTCGGTTCGTTCCTCGACTACTTCGACTCGCTGCTGGGCTGGGAGCGGTTCCGTGCCGCCCAGTTCGGCATCCGGCACCACGCCACGATCGCCCTCAACCCCAAGGAGGCGAATGACCCGCGCTGCGTTCCCGTCCTCGAGGAGATCCCGCGCTATTTGGAGAAGGAGGGCGTGGTGGCCGTGGGTGAAATCGGCTATGACTCGATGACTCCCGCCGAGGATGAGGCCTTCAGCCGCCAGCTCGAACTGGCGATCGAGTATTCGCTGCCGGCCATGGTGCACACTCCGCACCGGGAGAAGCTCGCCGGCACGCACAGAACGCTCGACGTCGTCCGTGAATCCGGGGTGGCCCCCGGCATGGTGGTTGTGGACCACCTCAACGAGACCAACGTCGAAATGGTGAAGGACGCCGGTGCCTGGATGGGCTTCTCCATCTATCCGGACACCAAGATGGATGAGCAGCGCATGGTCGCCATCCTCAGCCGCTATGGAACCGAGCGTGTGCTCGTCAATTCCGCGGCCGACTGGGGCAGGTCGGACCCCCTGAAGACCTCACGCACCGCCAACGCGATGCTCGCGGCCGGATTCACGGCCGACGACGTCGACCGGGTGTTCTGGCGCAACCCCGTCGAGTTCTACGGCCAGAGCGGCCAGCTGATCCTCGACCCGATCCCCGGCTTCGACGCGGCAGACCTCCCCGACGCCGCAGCGGGCTTCGAGGGAAACTCGGTCCTGCGGGGTGCCCGCGCCTGATGCTCCTCTCCTACTGCACCAACGTCCATCCGGCCGAAGATCTCGACGGCATGGTCCGGCAACTCCGCGAGTACTCCGGCCCCATCCGCCGGAAGGCCGGCCTGGACGTTCTCGGTGTGGGGCTCTGGCTTCCCGCCGGACTGGCGCGCCGGCTGGCCCGGAGTGCAGATGACCTGGCGACGCTTCGCGAGGTCCTGACTGCGGAGGGGCTTCAGCTGCACACGATCAACGCCTTTCCCTACGGCGGCTTCCACAACGAGGTGGTCAAACTCGGCGTCTACAAACCCACGTGGGCCGAGCGGGAGCGGCTGGAGTACACCCTCGACTGCGCGGAGGTCCTCGCGGCGCTCCTGCCGGACAACACGGCCGGCTCGATCTCGACCCTGCCGCTTGCCTGGCGAAACCCATGGACACAAACCGACGACGACGACGCCACCTCCGCTTTCGCGGAACTGAGCTTCCGCTTGCGGGAACTTGAGGAGCGCACGGGAAAAACTGTCCGCATCGCCGTCGAACCGGAACCTGGGTGCGTGCTCGATACTGTTGACGACGTGGTCGGCTGGCTGGGAGCACGGATTGATCGCGGCGTTGATCCCGAGTACATCGGCCTGTGCGTGGACACCTGCCACCTTGCGGTTTCTTTCGCGGACCCGGCGGACGCGATCAGCCACATCGAAGCGGCGGGCCTGCGGGTCGTGAAGATCCAGGCGTCAGCAGCCCTCCATGTTCCCGACCCCTCCAGTGCCGCCGCCCGTGCAGCGTTGAGAGCCTTCGCTGAACCCCGCTACCTTCACCAGGTGCGGGAGCAGGGCGAGTACGGAATCCTGGCAGCCGATGACCTGACAGAGGCCCTCGACACTCTGCCGGGACAGGCCCCCTGGCGGGTGCATTTCCACATCCCGCTCCATCACATCCCCTCCGCCCCGCTGGAGACCACGGCCGCTGTGCTGCGACAGACCGTCGCGGAGGTTTCCCGCAGGCACTACGGCCGGGAAGTACATCTGGACATCGAAACCTATACCTGGAGCGTCCTGCCCGGAGGGCAGGTCGGCATCGTCGACGGAATCGCCGCCGAGATCGGGTGGGCGGAGTCCCACCTCCTCGCGGCAGCACCGGCGTCGTAAGCGCTGCCGGGAACACACCCGGCACTGATCCGTTTGAGTAAGACAACTGCAAGGGAAGAACCGTGAAACCAGTACTGCTGCTGGATGTTGTGGGGCTGACTGCCCAGTCCCTTCGTTCCATGCCCCGCCTGACCAGACTTGCGGCGCAGGGATGGTCGTCCGAACTTGCGACGGTCCTGCCTGCGGTGACCTGCACCGTCCAGTCCACCATGCTGACCGGGCTGGCTCCCGCCCAGCACGGGGTCGTTGGGAACGGCTGGTACTTCCGGGAATTGGGAGATGTGTACTTCTGGCGCCAGCACAACAAGCTGGTCACCGGCGAGAAGATCTGGGAGACCGCACGGCAGCAGGACCCGGGGTACCGCGCGGGCAATATCTGCTGGTGGTACGCCATGGGAATGTCCACCGACCTCACCGTGACTCCCCGGCCGATCTACCTTGCGGACGGCCGCAAATCGCCCGACGCGTATGTGCGTCCCCCCGCCCTGCATGACGAACTGGTGGGCCACTACGGCGAATTCCCGCTCTTTCAGTACTGGGGGCCCACGGCGGCAATCCAGTCGACACAGTGGATTGTGAATTCCACCCGGCACGTCCTGCGGAACCAGGCCCCGAATCTCCTGATGGCTTACCTCCCCCACCTTGATTACGATCTCCAGCGGTTCGGACCGGATTCTCCGCAGGCGGCCCGGGCAGCAGCCGAGCTGGATGGAGTTCTCGCTCCCCTGCTGGACGAAGCCGAGGCCCGGGGTTATGCGGTTATTGTGGTGTCCGAGTACGGCATCGAGGAAGCGCGCAAGCCGGTGGACATCAACCGTGTGCTGCGCCGGGAGGGCCTGCTCGAGGTCTATGTGCAGGGCGCCCGGGAGCAGCTGGACCCGTGGACGTCGCGGGCGTTCGCCGTTGCCGACCATCAGGTTGCCCACGTGTATGTCTCCGATCCGGCGGACATAGAGCGCGTGGCTGCGATCCTTCGCGCGACCGACGGGGTGGACGAGGTCCTCGACCGCAAGGCGCAGGGCCGTTACGGGCTCGACCATGAGCGGTCCGGTGAGCTGGTTGTGATCGCGGAGCCAGGTGCCTGGTTCACCTACTACTTCTGGCTGGACGATGACCGGGCGCCCGACTACGCACGCGGCGTCGACATCCACCGGAAACCCGGGTACGACCCTTCCGAGCTCTTCTTCAACCCGGCGGACAAGCTGGCCAAGGCGAAGGCGGGTATGAATCTGGCGCGGAAAAAGCTGGGCCTGCGATATGCCATGAAAACGGTGCCCCTGGATCCTACGCACGTTCGCGGAACCCACGGAAGGCTACCCGATTCGAAGGATGGCACGCCGCTGATCATCGCTTCCCATGACCAGATACCCGGGTCCATCGAGACACTCGTGAACGGCGGCAGACAGGTGCCGGCAGCCGCCGTCAAAGGGCTGGTGCTCGAGACCCAGGGTATGCACAGTTTAACGGGTTCACAACGACTTTAGCTTTACGGAACAACAAAATCCCGATTCGGCGCAGGAATGCGTTGATGTCGGACGATAGCCTGCTTTTGCGTGCCCGAACGCAGGGAACTTGCCGAAAAGAAACGGTACTTTGTTTGTTGAAACCACTAGCGGATTTGATCGACCTCTACTAGCGTTTTAGGTGACCTGACTCCGGCTGGTCCGGATCCTCAAAGGCGAGAAGAAAGTGAACGATGAAAGTCAATCGACACAGGATAGCGCAAGCATCCGGGCATCACACCGATGCCGCACCATTCTCAATGAAGCGTGCTGCGAGAGCGGGCGCAGGCCTCGCAATGGTGGCGCTGATGGCCACCTCCTTCGCAGCTGTACCTGCTCAGGCAAAGGACGCCGGTGCAACGCCGCCGGTCGCTCCACCGGACGCAAACTTCGAGAAAGTGACCCTGAATGACACCCCGGGAGAGCCGGTAGACCTGGCCGTCCTGCCGAACAACGACGTCCTCCACACCACCCGCGGTGGCGAGGTGTGGCTCAACGATGCCGAGTCCGGCCTCAACACACTGGCGGCGACCCTCGATGTCTACGAACACGACGAGGAAGGCCTGCAAAGCGTCGCGCTGGATCCGAACTTCGGAACCAAGGGCAACAACTGGGTCTACCTTTACTATTCACCTCCAGGAAATACTCCGGTAGATGACCCGGCCACTGAGGGCGTCAACGAGGGCGATGCGCCGACCACCGGCACCGCCGCCGACTTCGCACCATTCAAGGGCTCGCTCACCCTGTCCCGTTTCCAGTTCGACGGTTCCACCATCGACTTGGCCAGCGAACAGGAAATCCTCGAAGTTCCCGTGGACCGTGGCATCTGCTGCCACGTCGGCGGCGACATCGTCTTCGATGCCGAGGGCAACCTCTATCTTTCCACCGGCGATGACACCAACCCCTTCGCCTCCGGCGGCTACACCCCGATCGACGAACGCCCGGACAGCAACCCGGCATTCGATGCGCAGCGGACCTCCGCCAACACCAATGACCTGCGCGGAAAGGTCTTGCGCATCACCCCGACGGACGGCGGCGGATACACCATCCCCGAGGGCAACCTCTTCGAGCCGGGGACTGCGCAGACCCGCCCCGAGATCTACGTCATGGGCCTTCGCAACCCATTCCGCATCGAGCTCAACCAGAGCACTAGTGAACTGCTCATCGCTGACTACTCCCCCGACGCCCGGTCAGCCGATCCGCTTCGCGGTCCGGCAGGAACCGGCAAGTGGATGTCAGTAACCGAGCCTTCCAACTACGGATGGCCCTACTGCGCCACCGCCGAACTGCCGTACGTCGACTATGACTTCGCCACCGGCGTCTCCGGCGAAACCTTCAACTGCGATGCACCCGTCAACGACTCCCCGAACAACACCGGGCTTCGCGAACTGCCGCCGGTAACCCAGCCGCAGGCGTGGTACTCCTACGGCGCTTCGGCCGAGTTCCCTGAATTCGAGACCGGTGGAATCGGACCCATGGCCGGACCGGCATACCAGTTCGACAAGAAGGCAACCACGGGCCGCGCTCCGGTCGCGTGGCCGGAATACTACGACGGGATGTCCTTCTTCTACGAGTGGACCCGCGACTACATCAAGGGCATGACCACGGAAAATGGTGAACTCGTCTCCATCGAGAACGTTGTCGACTCGCTGGTCACGGACAACCCGATTGACATGGAATTCGGTCCCAACGGCGCGCTGTACGTCCTCGAATATGGTGACGGCTACTTCGGCGAAAACCCGGATGCCCAGCTCTCCCGTATCGACTACATCGGTGAAGGCGGCAACCACAGCCCCGTAGCGGTGGCCAGCGGAACTCCCACCGTTGGTGCATCCCCGCTGACCGTCGAATTCTCAAGTGAAGGAACAGCAGACGCCGACGGCGACAAGCTGCGTTACGCCTGGGACTTCAACTCCGACGGCGTTGTGGACTCAACAGACGCGAACCCCACGTTCACTTATGAGGAGATCGGCTCCTACACCGCCAGCCTGACGGTGACGGACCAGGGCGGAAAGCACCGGGGAAAGCACTCTTCCGCAGAAGTGACGATTGAAGTCGGGAACCAGGCACCGGTTGTGGAGTTCATCAGTCCGGTTGCAGACCAGGCCTTCCAGTTCGGAGACACGGTTTCCTACGAAGTCCGCGTCACCGACGACCAGCCCGTTGACTGCGCACTGGTTCAGGTCACCTATATCCTGGGCCACCACACCCACGGACACCCGCAGACCACCACCACGGGCTGCACCGGAACTATCACCACAACGGTTCCTGAGGGACACGATCCCGCAGTGGACGACCTCTCGGCAGTGTTCAACGCTTCCTACACTGACGCCGGCGATGCGGCTTCCGATCCGCTGACCGGAACCGCTGAAGTGGTCATCATCCCCAACTGATCACGCACGTAGCACGCTGATCGCACTGTAACGGCCATCTGGCCCTGACAAGAAAAGCGGATCCTGTTCCAGCCGAGGCTGGAACAGGATCCGCTTCTTCGTGTCCGGCAGGTTGCTGTCTGCTACGCGAAGCGAACCGGTGTGCCGGCGTCGTCGTCCTGTGAGCGCAGGAAACCGGCGGGATTCCGGATGAGCGGCTCGAAGGCGAGCTCCGCGGCACCGACCAGAATGGGATCTTCACCCAGGGGTGCCAGCTCGATTGTGACGCTCTCCCTCGGCCCGCGCGTGCCCGGAGTGCGCAGGGCTTCGCTCAGCGCGTCCGGCGAGGCGCGCACCAGGATGCGAAGGAAGCCGCCCAGCACGATCATTGAGGGGTTGAGCAGGTTCACGACGCTCTTGAGCCCTATCGCCAGCAGCTGGATCTGGCGCTCAATCAGCTCCCGCAGTTCCTGCGAGCCCTCCTGCTGCAGCTTCTCCAGGACAGCGTCTTCGAGATTCTCAGTCTCACCGGCGGGCAGGCCGACCGCCGCGATCAGCTCCTCCCGGGTGATCTCGGCTTCAAGGCAGCCGAAAGACCCGCAGGTACAGGCCACACCCCCGGAGCGCACGTGCGTGTGCCCGAGCTGCCCGGCGAAGCCGGTGGCACCGCGGATCAGCCGGCCGCCGCTGATGACGCCTCCGCCGATTCCGCTGGCGCCCCCATAGAGATAGACGAGGTCGGACACGTCCCGGCCCGCACCGAAGGTTGCCTGCGCGCGGGCGCCCACGACGGCGTCGTTCGCGGCGATGACCGGAAGCTTCAGGGCGTCGCTGAGAAGTGCAGCGAGCGGTTGGTCGCGCCAGCCGAGGTGTGGCGCTTCAATGACGGTGCCATCCCCGGGGTCGACGAGTCCCGGAATGGCGAGCCCTACCCCCATGATCCGGTGCCCGGCCGGCAGGGAGGTTCGCATTCCCGCGTAGATGGCGGTCACGATGTTCACCACTTCCGCGACCGACGGCGCGCGGACGGTGTGGAAGCGGACCGGATTCACAATGTGGCCGCCCAGCGAGACGAGCGCAACGCTGACGACGTCGATATCCGGATTGACCGAGAGCGCCAGCGCTCCGGGACTCGGCTCGATCATGATGCTGGGGCGGCCGTGCAGCTGTGCCTGGTCAAGGTTGCTCTCGACGACGAGACCGAGCTGGACCAGTTCGCCGACGAGCGCAGCGATCGTTGACCGGTTGAGTCCCGTGGCACGGGTGAGCTGTGCCCGGGAGACTCCGGCCATGGAGTGCACCAGCCGCAGCACCGTGGAAAGATTGTGCTGCCGGGTGGAATCGCGGTTATTGCCGAGGTTGGTGCCGGCCACCGTTCTACCTTCCACCTGGTTCAGGTCCTTCCTGGCGGATCGCCTCGGTGCCGGATTATTCCTTCATGATAACGGCAGAACAGGCGGCATCCATGAGCCGAAGAAACGGCCGGGCGCGGTCAGTGTGAGGTGGCGTCGGAGATGACGGCGAACAGCATGCGCTCGAGGCTGCTGCGCAGTCCGTCGGGCACGCTCTCGGACTCCAGGTGCATGACGGCGAGTTGTGCGTTTTCGATGGCCAGATTGACGGCGAAGTCCCTGGCACCGCAGGCCACCAGCACGGAGCGGACGTACCCGGCGCTGGAGGCCGTCAGGTCCGGGGATCCTATGAGCGTGGCTATGCTGCTCCATTCCGGCCGCGTGGCCGCATAAGAGAGCAGGGCCGTGCGCTTGCCTTCCCGCAGGTCTCCCCAGGTGGTCTTCCCTGTCCGGCTTTCACTGCCGAAAACGCCCAGCAGGTCATCGGCGATCTGGTAAGCGATCCCGGCATAACGGCCGAAGGATGTCAGTGCCCCAACGGCCGGCTCTTCAGCTCCGGCGAGCACGGCTCCGGCCTGCAGCGGCGCCTCGAACGAGTAGACAGACGTTTTCTGGTGCGCAGTCTTGGTGATGTCCTCGAGCGAGGGCATGTCCTGAGTCCGGCTGAACTCAATGTCGAGGACCTCACCGCCCACCGAGGAGAAAATGGCATCATCAAGGATCTCGTTGAGCCGCCGCGCTACGGCTTCCGGAGCGTCCACGGATCGCAGGAGCCGATAGGCGCCCGAAAGGGCGAGGTCACCGGCAAGGACTCCCGCAGAGACTCCGGCGTGCTCAGCGGCCGCCGGGGATGCACCGGCGCGCGGCGCCCTGTTCCTGTAGTGGCCGGAAACGTTGGGGTTGCCGCGCCGGACGAAGTCGCGGTCAATGACGTCGTCGTGAACGATCAGCGCGCTATGGAGGAGCTCATAGGCGGCGGCGAGCTGTGCAGCACCGGCGGGGTCAGTACCTCCCAGCTGGCGGTAGGCGAGCAGAACCAACCGCGGGCGGGAGCGCTTGCCGCCCGCGGTTGCCCTTTCCAACGATTCCCACAGGGTGAGGTAGGCGGCGTTCACCGATACAGCACGGAGTTTCGCGTCACTGAAGAATCGCTGGAGCGCATCCTCGACCAGTTCGAGCTCCGCGTTGCGGTGCAGCGCGTAGTCCACGTTCAGGTTCACCGACTCATCCTCCGGTTCCTCCGGCTCCCGGTACTCGGAAGCCGGCTGGTGGGCTGCATCCTGGTTTCCGGTTAGGCCTTGACTGGCTTGGCTTTTGCCCTTTTCTTTCCGCCGCTGACGGCGAAGCGCTGCTGCAGCAGTACCGCGACCACGATGATCAGGCCCTTGGCCAACGCCTGGACAGAGGTGTCCAGGTTGTTCTGGATGAAGACATTGGTCAGGGTGCTGAAGATGAGCACCCCGAGGACGGTGCCCATGATCGTGCCGCGCCCGCCAATGAGCAGCGTTCCACCGACGACGACGGCGGCGATCGCGTCGAGCTCGTAGAGCAGACCGTGCGTCGACGTACCCGCCGTGGTGCGGCCGAGCATCATGACAGCTGCAATACCCGCGGCGAGGCCGGCAAGGACGTACAGGTAGACCAGATGGCGCTTCACCTTGATACCGGCCAGGCGGGAGGCTTCAAGGTTTCCGCCGATGGCGATGGTCCGGCGACCGAAGGTGGTGCGGTTCAGGAGGAACCACCCTGCCACTGCGACAAGGAGGAAGATCCAGACGAGGATGGGAATGCCCAGGAAGTCAGCGCGCATGACCTGCAGGAAGTCCTGATTGACGACGATCTGCGTGCTTCGGCCGGAGATAAGCTCGGCAAGTCCGCGGGCGCCGACCAGCATGGCCAGGGTGGCAATGAACGCGACGACATTGCCGTACGCGATCACCACGCCGTTGATCAGGCCCGCACCCGCGCCCACCGCGAGCGCCACGAGGACCATGAGGAGCCAGGACGATTGCGTGGCGGCAAGCTGGACGCTGGTCAGGGTGGCAACGACGGTCGCCAGTCCCATGACCGAACCGACCGAAAGATCAATTCCTCCGGCGGTGATGACAAAGGTGACGCCTATGCTGATCACACCGATAATCGAGGCGTACCGGAGGATGGTCAGCATGTTCTCGGGGTTCAGGAACCGGTCCCCACTGGTGATGGCACCCACCGCGAACAGCAGCCCCAGCGCGATGACCAGCCCCAGGCTGCGACCAGCGGAGCCCTTCAGGACGCTCTGCAGCGGGTTGGCCTTGGAGGCGCTGTGGTCGGCCGACGCGTCGATTCGCGGTTCAGCCACCTTGGTATTCTGCTCGCTCACGCGGCACTTCCCTTCATGACGAGGTCGAGCACTCCGTGCTCGTCTATATCGCTTGCTTTGGTTTGGGTGAGGACTGTGCCGTCATCGATGACGAGGACATTGTCGGCGAGGCCGAGCACCTCCTCGATTTCGCTCGAGACGACAATGATGGCGGTTCCGGCGGATGCGAGTTTGCGGATGAGCGCGTAGATCTCGGCACGCGCCCCGACGTCCACCCCGCGGGTTGGCTCGTCGAGCAGCAACACCGGAGTTCCGTGCACGAGCCAGCGGGCGAGGAGGATCTTCTGCTGATTTCCGCCGGAAAGCGTGCGGGCCGGCCGGTCCGGATCGGCTGGACGCAACTCGAGGGCAGCAATCTGCTCGCGTGCTGCGTCCCGCTCTGCCTTTTCATTCAGATACCCCGAGCGGGCAAAGCGCCCGAAGGTTGAAAGGGTGACGTTCTTGAACAGCGGCTCATCCAGGATGAGGCCCTGGCTCTTTCGCTCCTCGGGGGAAAGGCCGATTCCGGCATTAACGGCGGAAGCAACGGATCCAGGCTTCAGCTTCCTGCCCTTGACCGAGACCCTGCCCGACGATGCCTTGCGCGCACCGTAGATGGTTTCGAGGATCTCGGAGCGCTTTGAGCCCACCAGGCCCGCAAATCCGAGGATTTCGCCGGCCCGGACAGTGAAGCTGACCTTGTCGAACTCACCGTGGAGCTCAAGGCCGTCCACATCGAGTACCACGGGTGCGTCAACCGCAACAGGCTGCCTGTCGGGGAAAACGTTCTCGACATCCCGGCCCGTCATCAGGCGGATCAGCTCCGCCCTCGAAGTATCGGTGACACTCAATCCGCTGGCTGTGCTGCGGCCATCCTTAATGACAGAAATTCGGTCACCGATCTGCCGGATCTCCTCCAGCCGGTGGGAGATGTAGACGACGGCGATGCCCTGGGCGGTGAGCTCGCGAACCACGCGGAACAGGTTGGCGACCTCGCCGGAGTCCAGAATGGCGCTCGGCTCATCCATGATGATCATCTTCGTGTCCCGGGACAGCGCCCGCGCCATGCTCACGATCTGCTTGTTGGCGGCAGACAGCGTACCGACCTCGGTGGACGGCGAAAGGCCGCCGTGCCCGAGCCGCTTGAGCAGGGTACGCGCGATCGCGTTGGTCTTCTTGACGTGGAGCACACCTCCACTGGCCCGTTCATGCCCGAGGAAGATGTTCTCCGCGATGGACAGTCCATCCACCACGTCAAGTTCCTGGTACATGGTGGCGATGCCGAGATCCAGCGCGGCGGTGGGGCCGGGGATCGAAATTTCCTTTCCCTCCCAGCGGATTTCACCCCCGTCGGGCTGGTGCACTCCGGACAGCGTCTTGATGAGGGTGGATTTGCCTGCTCCGTTCTGACCCATCACGCAGTGCACTTCTCCGGGAAGCACCTGCAGGTCGACGCCTTTCAGCGCCTGGACACCAGCAAATTGCTTGGTGATCCCCCGAACTTCGAGCAACGGCCGTGGCTGATCTTCTTCGAACATGAGACGAAGCTAACACATTATGTCGGCAATCGGTATAAAGTCGTCGATTTCTTTCGATCTTCTGTTATTGTGATTGCAGTCACGCAAAGAAGCGGTCATGGAAGATGCATGCTGCACCCTTGGCGAAGACGCACCTAACTCATTGAGGAGATACACATGCTTGCAGTTCGCACGGGCCGGAAAATGCTCGTCACCACCGGTGCCTTCCTGGCTGTCGGCGCCCTTGTTACCGGGTGCACAGCTGACGCGGGTAACACCAACACGCAGCCCACCAATGCATCTGTCGAGGGCAACCAGGCCGAAGGCGACACCGTAGTCATCGGCTTCTCCGGACCTGCCGCTGATCACGGCTGGTTGGGCGCCATCAACTCCGCTGCTACCGCTACGGCGGAGAACTACCCGGACATCGATCTGCGCGTCGCTGAGGGAACCAACGACGCGAACCTCCAGATCAGCCAGGTTGAGCAGTTCATCAACGACGGCGTCGATGCCATAGTGCTCCTGCCGACGGATGGCGCAGCCCTCACCCCGGTGGCCACCCAGGCCATGGAAGCCGGCATCCCAGTCATCAACGTCGACCGCGAGTTCTCCAGTCCCTTCGCGGCACGCACCACCATCCTGGGCGACAACTACGGAATGGGAGTCAGCGCAGGCACGTACGTCTGCGAGCAGCTCGAAGGCAACGACGATGCAGTGGTTGCCGAGATCGCAGGCGTTGACTCGCTGCCATTGACGCAGGACCGCAGCCAGGGTTTCGCCGATGCACTGGAATCCTGCGGCCTCGACGTTGACAACCGCGTCGCAGCTGACTTCACCATCGCGGGCGGCGAAGCAGCAACCTCGCAGCTCCTCTCCGCTGCCCCCGAGATCGACGCCATCTGGAACCATGATGACGATCAGGGCATCGGCGTCCTGGCCGCCATCGACAACGCCGGCCGCGACGAGTTCTTCATGGTCGGCGGCGCAGGATCGGCCAACGCCATGCGTGAGATTCAGTCCGGCGAGAGCGTCCTCCAAGCTACCGTCATCTACCCCGCCACCCAGGCGGCCGACGGCATCCTCCTCGCCCGACTGATCGTCCAGGGCAAGGCCATGAGCGATCTGGTGGAAGTGGAAGTCCCCAAGCGCATCGTTCTGAACGCACCGGTTGTCACCAGTGAGAACGTTGAGCAGTACCTGCCGACGGCCTTCGAGTCGTAGGACCATGAGAGGTGGGGCTCCCAATCGCTGGCAAGGGCGCCCCACCTCGACTCCACCGCTTATAACCGCCGCCGGATAAAGAGGAAACATGCACAACGACGTACCACCCCTGAGAATCGCCCTGATCGGACACGGATTTATGGGGGCTGCCCATTCGCAGGGATGGCGGGTTGCACCGCGATTCCACGATCTGCCGGCCCGGCCGGACATGACTCTGCTCGTAGGGCGCAACGCCCGCGGCGTTGAGGAATCGGCTCGAAAATGGGGCTGGGAAGAGACCGCTACCGATTGGCGTGCCGCCATCGCCCGCGACGACATCGACGTCATCGACATTGTTACTCCCGGCGGATCCCATGCGGAGATCGCCATCGCAGCACTTGAGGCGGGCAAGCACGTCCTCTGCGAGAAGCCCCTTGCAAACACCCTCGAAGAGGCTGAAGCGATGGCAGCCGCCGCCGACCGCGCCGGCAAGAACGTCTTTGCAATGGTCGGTTTCACCTATCGCCGCGTTCCGGCAGCAGCCTTCGCGAGGGATCTGGTTCAGTCCGGCGCAATCGGCGAGGTTCGCCAAGTGCGCGCCGCCTACCTGCAGGATTGGCTGGTTGACGCAGACGCGCCGCTCACGTGGCGCCTGCAGAAGGACTCCGCCGGCTCCGGTGCGCTCGGTGACCTCGGCGCACATGCGGTTGACCTCTCCCAGTTCATCACCGGCCAGAGAATCACCGGTGTGAGCGGGATCCTGAATACCTTCGTTCACGAGCGTCCGCTGCTGGCCGAAGCCTCGGGGCTCGCAGGCACCGCCTCAGCGGAGCGCGGCAATGTCACGGTGGACGATCTTGCCCTGTTCAGCGGCCGTTTCGACGGCGGCGCAGTGGGCTCCTTCGAAGCCACCCGCATGTCCACCGGGCGCAAGAACGCGCTGCGCATTGAGGTGGCCGGCTCCACCGGAGCGATTTCCTTCGATCTGGAGAACATGAACTCGCTCGGCTTCTACGACGCGACGGCGCCGGACACGCGGCAGGGCTTCACCAACATCATGGTCACCGAGCCCTCGCACCCCTACATGTCTGCCTGGTGGCCCACCGGGCACATCCTGGGTTATGAACACGGTTTCGCCCATCAGGCCAAGGACTTCGTCGAAGCAATCGCGGCGAATCGCCAGCCGCAGCCGTCCTTCGCGGACGGCCTGCAGGTGCAGAAGGTGCTTAATGGTGTGGAACGCAGCGCTGAAGCTGACAGCATCTGGACTAAAACTATCTAGTACCGGCCTTTCCCGGCCGCGTCAGCGAGAGGACCCCACGTGCCCATCCCACCCCTGTCAGTACAGCTGTACACAGTTCGTGAAGCGCTCGAGGATGACCTGGACGGCACCATCGACAGACTTGCGTCGATCGGTTACACACAGGTCGAGCCCTACAACTTCGCGGCAAATACGGAGGCGCTCTCCGCTGCCCTGAAACGCAACGGGATGAGCGCGCCCTCAGGTCACGCACCACTGCTCGACGGCGACCGCGACCTCATCTTCGAAGCGGCCCGGACACTGGGCATCGGCACGGTGATCGACCCCATGGTGCACCCTGAACGGTGGACTACGGAGGAGGCGATTGTGCAGACCGCCCAGGCACTCAACGAGGTGGCTGCCCTCGGTGCGGAGTACGGCATCACCGTTGGGTATCACAATCACTGGTGGGAGGTGGAAGCCGACTTCGGCGGCCGCTCCGGACTGGAGGTGCTGGCGGGTGAACTGGATCCCGCCGTCGTACTTGAAGTGGACACGTACTGGGTGGCAGTGGGCGGGCAGAATCCGGCGGAGCTGCTCGGGAAGCTGGGGAATCGCGTACGGTTCATCCACATCAAGGACGGCGCCGTGGACAAGGACAACACATCGCAGGTGGCGGTGGGAGCGGGACGGATGGACATCCCCGCAATCCTGGCCGCTGCCGCCTCGGTGGAGGTGGGCGTCGTCGAGCTTGATGACAGCGCCGGTGACCTGTTCGAGGCGCTCGAGGCGAGCCTGCAGTACCTGCAGGCGGACTCCGGGCAGGCAGGAGCATGAGCGGTCCGGTGGGCATCGGCGTCATCGGTGCCGGCGTCATCAGCAAGGAGTATCTCACCAACCTCACCGCGTTCCCCGATGTGCAGGTCCACATCGTCGCGGACCTCTTCCCGGAGGCAGCCCGGGCGCGTGCCGAGGAGTTCGGGATTCCAGCATCCGGGACTGTCTCGGACGCGCTCGCGCACCCGGACGTCGAGATCATCGTCAACCTGACCACTCCCGCCGCACATGTGCCCGTCGCGCTGGACGCGCTGTCCGCCGGAAAGCATGTGTGGAGCGAGAAGCCGTTCTCACTCGACCGCGAATCCGGCCAGCTGCTCCTGAAGACAGCGTCCGACGCCGGCCTCCGGCTGGGGTGCGCGCCTGACACCTTCCTCGGCGCCGGCCTGCAGACCGGCCTGCGCATGATCCAGCGCGGGGACATCGGAGTGCCGCTCACTGCGTTGACCCTCATGCAGTCCCCCGGTCCGGAGGCGTGGCACCCCAATCCCGCATTCCTGTTCCAGGAGGGCGCCGGCCCCCTGTTCGACCTTGGTCCGTACTACCTGACCACCCTGGTCCAGGCCTTCGGCGCAGTGAAGACGGTCGCCGCGCTCGGATCCCGTTCGCGGGAAACCCGTGTGATCGGCTCCGGGCCGCGTGCCGGTGAGGAGTTTGCGGTCACTGTTCCCACGCACGTCAGTGCACTGGTCCAGTTCGAGGGCGGTGCCTCCTCAACGAGCAACTTCAGTTTCGATTCACCGCTGCGACGAGAAGGATTCGTTGAGATCACCGGGACCGAGGCGACCATCGCCATTCCGGACCCGAACCGGTTCGACGGCGATATCCGCCTTCACCGCCACGGCGCCGAAGAGGATGAGACCTTCCCGGCCGTCGGTTCCACGTACGGGCGCGGAACCGGAGTCCTCGACCTGGCCCGCTCGATCCGCTCCGGCGTTCCGCACCGCGCACAGGGCGAGACCGCCTTCCACGTCTTGGACACCATGGCGTCGATCACCGAATCGGTGGACAGCCGCACGTTCGTTGACGTTGCCAGTTCAGCCATGGCTGCCGAGCCGCTGCCCGAAGACTGGGATCCCACCAGCCGCACGCTTTCCTGACCACCTCACCCAAGGAGAAAAATCATGGCACGCAACTTCACCCTGTTCACCGGCCAGTGGGCCGACCTGCCGTTCGAGAAGGTCGCCGAACTCGCGGGCCAGTGGGGCTACGATGGCCTCGAAATCGCGGTGTCCGGAGACCACCTCGACGCGTGGCGGTGGGACGACGATGACTACATCCAGGACCGCCTCGACATCCTGGAGCGCAACAACCTGAAGGTCTGGACCATCTCGAACCACCTCAAGGGCCAGGCGGTCTGCGACAGTCCGATCGACTTCCGCCACGAAGCCATCGTCGGGCCCCGCGTGTGGGGCGACGGTGACCCTGAGGGTGTCCGCCAGCGTGCAGCGGAGGAAATGAAGCTCACCGCCAAGCTTGCGCAGAAACTCGGGGTGAAGACCGTCGTCGGCTTCACCGGCTCTTCCATCTGGCAATATGTCGCGATGTTCCCGCCCGTCAGCCAGGACGTGATCGACGCCGGCTACCAGGACTTCGCGGACCGCTGGAACCCCATTCTCGATGTCTTCGATGACTGCGGCGTGCGGTTCGCGCACGAGGTACACCCCTCCGAGATCGCCTACGACTACTGGTCCACCAGGCGCACGCTCGACGCCGTCAACAACCGTCCCGCTTTCGGCCTCAACTGGGATCCCAGCCACTTCATGTGGCAGCAGATCGACCCGGTGTCGTTCATCTCCGATTTCGCTGATCGGATCTACCACGTGGACTGCAAGGACACGAAGATGCGGATGGGCGGCGGCCGCAACGGCATCCTGTCCTCGCACCTGCCGTGGGGAGATCCCCGCCGCGGCTGGGACTTCGTCTCCACCGGACGCGGTGACGTCCCCTGGGAGGACAGTTTCCGGGCGCTCACCGCCATCGGGTACGACGGGCCGATCTCGGTCGAGTGGGAGGACGCCGGCATGGACCGCCTTGACGGAGCCCCAGAGGCGCTGGCCTTCCTTCGAAAGTTCAACTTCGCGCCGTCGTCGTTGTCCTTCGACGCTGCCTTCAAGCAGTAAGTCCTCCGGAGTTTTTGTCGCCTACCTGCGGTTTACGCGCGTTTTAGGGCGCAGGTAGGCGACAAAAACTGAGTACGCTGGGTCGCATGCGCGAACTCCAGGTGAAGATCATCGACGAAATGGGCGTACGCCCCACCATCGACCCTGCGGAGGAGATCCGCCGGCGCGTGGACTTTCTCAAGGACTACGTCCGGGCCACCGGCACCAAAGGTTTCGTGCTCGGAATCAGCGGCGGCCTGGACTCCACCCTTGCCGGAAAGCTCGCGCAGCTGGCGGCGGATGAGCTGCGGGCTGACGGCGTGGAGGCAACGTTTGTTGCGGCCCGCCTGCCGTACAACGTTCAGCATGATGAGGAGGACGCGCAGGCGGCCCTGGCGTTCATCGAACCGGACCGGTCCGTTGTCTACAACGTCGCTCCCGCCGTCGACGGTTTCCAGCGTGAGTTTACCAGCGCCGCAGGCAACGAGATGTCCGATTTCAACAAGGGCAACGTCAAGGCGCGCGTACGCATGGTGGCGCAGTACGCGCTCGCCGGTGACGACAACCTGCTGGTCATCGGCACGGATCACGGCGCGGAATCCGTCACCGGCTTCTTCACCAAGTACGGTGACGGCGGGGCGGACATCCTTCCGTTGTTCGGCCTGAACAAACGGCAGAACCGCGAGGTCCTGAAGGAACTCGGCGCCCAGGAGCGCCTCTACAACAAGATTCCCACCGCGGATCTGCTGGATGAGAATCCGGGCCAGGCGGACGAGCACGAGCTTGGCCTCACCTACGAGCAGATCGATGACTACCTCGAAGGACGGGATGTTCCGGAAGAAGCCGCGCAGCTGATCGAGCGCCGTTACCTGATGACCCGGCACAAGCGCACCGTCCCGGTTTCCATCGACGACTCGTGGTGGCGCTGATTGGGTAACGTAGCAACTGTGAAGATTGCTACCTGGAACGTCAATTCCCTCCGAGCCCGTGCCGACCGTGTGGAAGCCTGGCTTGACCGCTCCGATGCGGACGTCCTCGCCATCCAGGAAACCAAGTGCAAAGACGACAACTTCCCCTGGGACATGTTCGAGAAGAGCGGCTACGAGGTGGCGCACTTCGGTCTGAGCCAGTGGAACGGCGTAGCCATTGCGTCCCGTGTGGGGCTGACCGACGTTGAGCGCACCTTCCCGGGGCAGCCAGTGTTCGGAAAGGACACGGACCCGGTGCAGGAGGCCCGCGCCATCGGTGCCACCTGCGGCGGCGTGCGGGTCTGGAGCCTGTACGTTCCGAACGGGCGGGCGCTCGGAGACCCGCATATGGCCTACAAGGTGGAATGGCTCGATGTGCTGCGCAAGCACGCCGTCGGGCTGCTCGAAGCGGATCCTTCAGCCCAGGTGGCGCTCACCGGTGACTGGAACATCGCGCCGCAGGATGAGGACGTCTGGGATATCGACCTCTTCGTCAACAACGGCTACACGCATGTGAGCCCGCCGGAGCGCGCCGCGTTCCATGCGTTCGAGAGCTCGGGCTTCACCGACGTTGTCCGCCCCCACACCCCGGGCCCGGGTGTGTACACCTACTGGGACTACAAGCAGCTGAGCTTCCCCAAGCGCATGGGCATGCGCATCGACTTCATCCTGGCTTCGCCCGCCCTCGCCGGGCGGGTCACCGGAGCGTCGATCGACCGGGAGGAACGCAAGGGTAAGGGCGCCTCGGACCACGCACCGGTCATCGTGGAGCTGACCTGACGCATGGCTGATGTGCCGGGCGCAGGCCGCAGTTTCCCTTACGTTTCCTTCCTGCGGGTGTATGAACCGCTTGACGCCTTCAGCGACGCCCAGCAGCTCGCCATCCTGGAACAGCGGACCCGCGGACGCCGGGTCACCGAACACATGGAACGCATCGACGCGATGCGGCGCATCACGCGCGCGGTCTCGGACCCTTTCCCGCACCATGCGCAAGACCTTGTGCGTGTGCTGCATTTCCCGCGCAGCAACGGCACCACCGCGCCCTATTACTGCCCCAACCAACTGGCGGTGCGCACCCACCTTTCCGCAGAGTCCCTTGAGCAGACCATCCGCGGTCCGCTGATGGACGTACTCCTCCCGGAGATCGCGCGGGAGGCACACCAGGCGCGGCTCGATCCGGAGACACTGTCCGAATCCACCGCCAAGCTGCATACGCGCTCTGCGACGTGGGGTGTTCCCTTCGCCTGGTTTGTCCTCATCCACGAGGACGACCTCACCGAGGTAGTGGACGACGACGGCGAGGTCCACACCGTCCGCGTCTCCGTCACCATCAGTGACTGCATCGATCGTGCCCGCCGTGCCGTCGCCAACCTCGCCATCGCTGCTCCGGAGCTCGATCTGCTGGAAGAGCTGACCGAGATCACCGAGTGGCTGGAGTCCTTCCGCCGCGACGCCGTCGTCGAACTGGATTACGGGCCGGTTGCGGACCTGGTGTTCCCGGACGAATCCCCCATGGATGTCCGGATGGGCATCGAGTGCCTCGCTGAAGCTGACATGACCGGCGCGGCCGCGGCCTACCGCCGCCTCGCATCGCGGTGGGTTCCCATCCGCCAGCTCGCTCGCGCGTCCTGAGCCGGGCGGACTCCACAGCGCATGCAGCTCCGCCGGAATCCCGCCTTCGTCCGGTTCTGGGCTGCCTCGACGGTCTCGGATTTCGGCACCTATCTCACCACTGTGGCGCTGTCCGTGCTCATCCTCGTCACATTGGATGGAACGGCACTGGATCAGGGCGCCGTCAATGCTGCCCGCTGGCTTCCCTACCTGCTGTTCGGTCTGTTGGCGGGCGTCTGGGTGGACCGCTTCCGCAGACGCACCGTGCTGGTGGCAGGCGACCTGGGACGCGCTGCCATCCTCGCCGCCCTGTGCGTTCTCACCCTGCTGGGGTGGGCGTCTGTTCCGGTGCTCGTGGTGCTGATGTTCCTGTTCGGAACGCTGGCGCTGGCCGGTGACGCCGCCTACCAGTCCTTCCTCCCCCAGCTGGTGGCCCGGCCCCAGCTGGTCCGCGCGAACGCCCGCCTCCAGCAGAGCGAGACAGTGGCTCAGGCCTCGGGCGGCGCAGTCGCCGGCGCGGTGGTCGCCCTCATCAGCGCACCCTTTGCGCTCCTCATCGACGCGCTCAGTTACCTCCTGTCCGGACTGGTGCTGCTCACCATTCCCTCACATGGAACTGCGAAGCCCAGTACGACGACGGTGCGCACCAGGATCGCGGAGGGCCTGCGGTGGATCTACGGCCACCGGATGCTCCGGCCCCTGGCGCTCAGCTCGCACGTCTGGTTCATCGGGTCAGCCATGGTCGGCACGGTTCTTCCGGCCCTGATCCTGAATGACCTTCAACTCGGCGCGCTCGGCCTCGGCCTCGTCCTTGGCGGAGCGGGCATCGGTGCGGTGCTCGGAACCACGCTGTCCTCGGGCTGGGGCGACCGCTGGAGCACCGGGCGGGTCATGGTGGCGGCGAGGCTGGCCCAGCCGGCCGCCGTCGTCGTCGTGATTGGTGCACCGCTGGTGGCGGCCGGTCAGGCGGGCGGCGGGAGCATCGGAAGCTGGCCGCCCGCGGTGTGGGCGGCATTCGCCTGTGCGGCCCTCGGGCAGTTCCTCTTCGGCCTGGCGATGGGTGCCGAGGGGCCACTGGAGATGGGGTACTGGCAGGGAGTCACCCCGGACGCGCTGATTGCCCGGATGAGCGCGACCAGACGTTCCGTCAATCGCGGCATGATCGTGGTCGGTGCTCCTCTGGGAGGCGCGCTGGCGACGGCGTTCGGTCCCGTCGTAGCTCTCGGTTCCGCCGCAGCGATCATGCTGGCGGCCGCACTGATCCTGGCGCTATCGCCTTTTTGGAGGGCGTCAGCGGCGGACCTGCTTGACGACGCCGCCGCCGGCCCGGCGAGCTGACGTTAACTGACGCCCTCAACGGCGTACGACACCTTGGTGACGCCCTTCTTCGACTTGATCTTGGGAATGCTCAGCGTGCCGACCTCAGCGACATCCCGGACGTGGGTCCCACCGCACGGCACGCCGAACGTCTGGTTGTAGAGCACGATCCGCGCGGGCTTGTTGGTGGGGATGTTGTCCGGAACGTGCCGGCAGTACTTACCCATGTCCGCTACGGGCATGAACCGGATCTCGTTGCGGCTGCCCTCGCCGATGATCCGCGCAACCTCCTGCTCGATGCGCTGCCGGATCTCCTCGACCTCACCGGGCACGTCGCCGGAGTATTCGACAAAGGACATGTGCGGATAGTGCGCGCCCTTACCGGGCACCCAGGGCAGCCCCAGCCGCTCAACGGCGAGGTCCACAATGTGGCCTGCGGAATGGAGGCGCGTGTTGACTGCCCGCCGGTCGGAGTCCACTTCCAGTACGACGGCGGCGCCCTCCGACACCGTCTCCCCACCGACCGGCTTTTCTGACACTGCAACACCCGGCGCTTCCCCGGCACCCAGGTGGTGAACGACCCCATGCTCGTCGAGGCGCACCTCCTCGACCCGGGAAGCGGCATCGCCGGCGCGGATGATGCCGGTGTCCCAGTCCTGTCCGCCGCCGCGGGGGTAGAAACAGGTGCGGTCCAGCACGACGTCCAGCCTGCCGTCCTCGAGAACGGACACCGAAATGACGGTTGCCGGGGCGGTAAGGACATCGAAATCGTCAAGGTAGAGGAGTTCAGTAGCCATGCGTACCAGCGTAGCGACCCAAACCCAGCAGGAACGGCCGCAGCTAGCGGGGCGCCGGGCCCGTCGAGCTGCGCCGGATGAGCTCATGCGGTTGCGTGGGCGGATTCAGCACGGGCAGTACCCCCTCCAGTTCACTGAGGAGGAGTTCCGCGGCGAACGCTCCCTGCTCCTCAGGCACCTGCCGCACAGTGGTGAGGCCCATGGGTTCCGCGAACTCGTGGTCGTCGATGCCCACGATCGAGAGTTCCTCAGGCACCCTGATGCCGAGCTCGGAGGCCGCCATCAGCGCGCCGAAGGCCATTTCATCGGAGGAGCAGAACAGTGCTGTGGGACGCTCAGCCACGGTGGAGAGCATCCGCTTCACGGCGAGCTTGGCCTCGCCGAAGCGGAAGTCGCCGAACACGGACCATTCATCCCGAAGGGGCAATCCGTGGGCGGCCATGGTTGCCAGGTATGACTCTTCGCGGATGCGGGGAACCTCGAAGTAGAGACCGAAAGCACCACCTCCGCGCACGTGCCCGATCCTGGTGTGGCCGAGCGAAATCAGGTGCTCGACGGCGTCCCGCACAGCCGCGCCGTCGTCGATGCCGACGTGCCGCACCCCCTGGACGGAACCGCCCACCACAATGGTGGGCGATTCCAACTCACGCAAGGCACGATGCTCGTCTTCCGTGAGTTCCATGCACATGACCAGAAGGGCATCGATCCGCTTTCGGAGGATGGAACGGTGGAACACGCGTTCCCGGTTGACTCCCGTTCCGCCGAGGCTGAAGACAATGAGGTCATAGCCCGCGGCCCTGAGTTGACGGTCAACCCCCTCCAGCACGGCGGAGAAATACCAGCGCTCAATGAGGGGCAGCAGCACGCCCATCGCCATGGTGCGTCCGGAGGCCAGACCGGACGCCGCCGACGACGGCACGTACCCGAGTTCCTGGGCGGCACTCAGTACCCGGGCGCGGGTCCCGGCCGAAACTCCGGCCAGGCCCCGCAGGGCGCGCGACACGGTCGCGGTTGAAACGCCCGTGGCTACCGCAACATCCTCGATGCCGGTCACGATGCATCAGCCCTTGAGGCCACCCGCCAGCAGACCCCGGACGAAGTACCTCTGCAGTCCGAAGAAGACCAGCAGCGGGACGATCATCGACACGAAGGCGCCGGCAGTGAGGCGGTGCCATTCGCCGCCGCGGGTACCGGTGAGCTCGGCGAGCCGCTGCGTGATCGGCGCGACGTCGCCCGTACCTCCGGAAAACACCAACGCCACCAGCAGGTCATTCCAGACCCACAGGAACTGGAAGATGGCGTAGGACGCGAGCGCCGGCACCGATAGCGGGATGATGATCCGCCAGAAGATGGTGGCGTGTCCGGCGCCGTCCACCCTTGCCGCCTCGATCACTTCGCCGGGAATCTCCGCGATGAAGTTGTGCAGCAGGAAGATGGCCAGCGGCAGCGCGAAGATCGTGTGCGCAATCCACAGCTGTGCGTAGGATCCGGAGGGAAGGAGCTGAAACTCGCCGATCTTCAGGTTTACGAACAGTGTGAGCAACGGAATCAGCGCCATCTGCAGCGGAATAATCTGCAGGGCGAAGATGAACACGAACAAAGTGTCTTTCCCGCGGAACCGGCTCCACGCGAAGATGTACGCGGCCATGGAGGCGATCACCAGGGGAATCAGCGTCGCCGGAATGACGATTGCCAGGGAGTTGATGAAGTACTGGCCAAGGTTCGGCGACTGGCTGCCGCCCGAGACCAGGACGTCCGCGTAGTTGTCGAGCGTGAACTCGAAGTTCGAGAGCACGTTCCACCAACCATTCTGGTTGATGTTCTCTTCCGGTCTGAACGAGGAGATGAACAGCCCGGCAGTCGGTACGGTCCAGATGACAGCGATGATCACGGCGGCGATGGTGGCGCCGCGTGACGTCAGACGCTGCTTCACCCGGCGGGCGATGGGGGGCTGTATCGCAGTGTCTTCCCCGGTTTCTGTGGTGCCCATGGCTGGAACGGCTGGTGTCGAAGTCATCGGATTTCCTTCTGCTTCTTGAGCACGCGGGCGTTGTAGATGACCACGGGCAGCACCATCAGGAACAGGATCAGCGCCAGTGCCGCACCCCGGCCTGGTTCGTTGGCCCGGAATGCCTGCGTGTACATCTCATTGGCGATCACGGAGGTGTCATAGTTTCCGGCGGTCATGGTCCGCACAATGTCGAATACCTTCAGCGTGATGATCGTGATGGTGGTGATCACCACCACCAGCGCTCCGCGGATTGACGGAATGGTGATGCTCCAAAACTGCTGCCAGGCAGTCGCACCGTCCAGGCGCGATGCCTCCACGATGTCCGCCGGAATACCTTTGATGGCGGCGGAGAGAATCACCATGGCGAAGCCCACCTGGATCCAGACCATGACGGCGATCAGGAAGAAGGTGTTCCCCGGTGCGTCAAGCAGGAACTGGCGCGGTTCGCCGCCAAACCAGACAAGGATCTGGTTGACCAGCCCGATCTGCTCCTGTTCCGAGCCGCGGAAGGCATACATGAAGTTCCAGATGATGCCCGCGCCCACCATGGAGATGGCCATCGGCATGAAGACCAGCGCCTTCAGCACCCTCTCGCCGTGGGCCTTGTCGATGAAGACGGCATAGACGAGGCCGATGATCGTGGAAATGGTAGGCACGAGAATCACCCATAGGACGGTGTTCCGGAGGGTGACCAGGGCGGTCGGCTCGGTGAACATCCAGATGAAATTGTCGATGCCGTTGATGTTGCCGTCACGGTCGGTGAAAGCGAGGAAGGTGGTCTGCAACGCGGGCCAGACCATGCCGACGATCAACAGTATTGCAGCGGGTGCCAGAAACCCGATGATCGTCGCCTTGTCGCGAAACGATTTGGGCGCACGGTCCACCAGCAGCATGATGATCCCGATGACGGCGGCGAAGATCGCCATGGCGATCACCACCTGCAGGAATTTCTCGCCGAGATCCTCCATAGCGCAGCCTCCTTGCTGGGTGCGGTTAGATTTCAGGACAGACCCGGCGTCCCACTACTGTGGAACGCCGGGTCTGAAAAAGGAACTACTGGGGCCAGCTGCTTTCGATGGTGTCGACCACTTCGTCGGTCGGCGTGCCATTGATCCATTCGACGATGCCGCTCCAGAAGGAGTTGGCGCCAACGGCACCCGGCATCAGATCGGAGCCATCAAAGCGGAACACCGTATTCTCGTCCTGCAGCAGCTCGATGGACTGGCGGTCCAGCGGGTTCTGCGCAAGTGACGCATCGAGCGCCTGGTTGGCGCTGATGGCAGCACCCTCGGAAACACGGTTGTTCGCGAACTCAGCAGAAGCCATGAACGTCTGGAAGGCAACAACCGCAGGCTCATCCGAGTATGCGGCGATGATCTCGCCACCACCGGTGATGGCATTGCTGCCTGCCTCGACACCCGGCGTCATGAATGCCCAGACGTCTCCGTCTTCGGCAATCTCGGTTCCTTCAGGCCAGTTGACGGCCTGGAAGGATGCCTGATGATGCATGGCGCATGCGCCGTCGAGTACCGGCTGGCCGGCATCAGCGAACGGGGTGGTCAGGATGGAGCGGACGTCGCCGAAGCCGCCGTTGACGTATTCGTCGTTCTTCAGGATTTCACCGACAGAATCGAAAGCCTCCACGATCTGGGGGTCATTGAACGGAATCTCGTGATTCACCCACTGGTCATAGACCTCAGGTCCGGCCTGGCGGAGGACATAATCCTCAACCCAGTCGGTGCCCGGCCAGCCCGTGGCTTCACCGGATTCAAAACCTGCACACCACGGCTTCATGGTTCCATCGGCAGCGATGTCCTCGGTGAGGGTCATCATGTCGTCCAGGGTTTCAGGGATCGCCCACCCGTTCTCTTCGAACGTCGCCGGGGAATACCAGACGTAGCCCTTCACATTGGCGAGCATCGGAGCACCGTAGAACTCACCGTCTACCGTGCCGTAGCCCTTCCAGTCCTCGGACCAGTTCTCGTCGACGAGAGCTTCGACTGCATCGGGGGCAGGCAGGACGTTGCCGCTGGCAACCTCGGCTGCAAGCAGACCGGGCTGCGGGAAGACGGCGATGTCCGGCGGATTGCCGGCCTGCGAACGGACGCCGATCTGGGTTTCGAATTCCTTCGAGCCCTCATACACAACCTCGACGCCGGTGCATTCGGTGAAGTCTGCCCATGAGTTCTCAAGGCGCTCTGCTTCAATGTCAACGATGGTCGAGTAGACGCTCACCTCTTCACCGTCGAAGGTTCCGTACTCCTCGTAGGCGGCGCAATCGGCGGTCGGCTCGTCACCGCCTCCTCCTTCGCCCTCGCTACCTGATCCACAGGCAGAGAGTGTAAGAACCAGCACGCTCAGTGCGGCCACTGGCAGCACCGCTTTGTTACCGCGAATAATCGCCATGAAAATGACTCCTTTGTCCGGCAGCTGGGCACTGGAAGATTACCGCCGCCTTGCCTCTTGATACCATCAAAGTAAGCGCTTACGTTGTGATCTGCAACACCCAGCGCACCGGACCGCCCCGTCGATATCCAATCGTGACCCATCGTCCTGCAGAGGAGCCCCATGACCGCCTCAGATCTCTCATCCCCCGCCCGACCGGTTCAGGACCGCCGTGATGTGGCCTGGTGGGAAGACGCCGTGATCTACCAGATCTATCCCCGCTCGTTCGCCGACGGAAACAACGACGGCATGGGTGACCTGCACGGCATCACCAGCAAGCTCCCCTACCTTCAGAACCTCGGTGTCAACGCCGTCTGGCTTTCGCCGTTCTACGTCTCACCCCAGGCGGACGCCGGCTACGATGTCGCTGATTACCGCGACGTGGATCCCCGCTTCGGCACCCTCGCTGACTTCGACTCCATGCTCGCCGACGCACATGGGCGCGGACTCAAGGTGATCGTCGACCTGGTGCCCAACCACACCTCGGACGAGCACGCGTGGTTCCAGGCTGCCCTGCGCTCTCCGAAGGGTTCCAGCGAGCGCAACCGTTACATGTTCCGGGAGGGTCGCGGCGGGAACGGCGAACTCCCTCCGAACAATTGGCAGTCCATCTTCGGCGGAAATGCCTGGACGCGTGTCGAGGACGGGCAGTGGTACCTGCACCTCTTCGACACGAAGCAGCCGGACCTGAACTGGGAAAACCCCGAGGTCCACGAGGAGATGATCTCCGTCCTGCGTTTCTGGCTGGACCGCGGCGTGGACGGCTTCCGAATCGACGTGGCGCACGGCCTGGTCAAGGCAGAGGGACTCCCCGACTGGGCCGGCCGCGAGAGCATGGTGGGAGACGTGCATAACCCGGACGCGGTGGAGGAAGCAGCGGCGACCGAACCGACTCCGCCGTACTTCGACCAGCCGGGCGTCCACGCGATCTACCGCGACTGGAACCGTGTCCTGGCCGAATACCCCGGCGACCGCATGCTTGTGGCGGAAGCGTGGGTGGAACCGGCCGAGCGCCTCTTCCACTACGTCCGTCCCGACGAGATGCAGCAGGCCTTCAACTTCGACTTCCTGCGCGCCGGTTGGGATGCGAAGCGCCTGAGCGCAAGCATCACCGAGTCCCTTGCGCAGGCGGGCAACGTCGGCGCACCCAGCACCTGGGTCCTCTCCAACCACGACACCGTCCGGCACACCACGCGCTTCGGCCTGCAGGACCCCACGCAGCTTCCCAAGGGCGTCGGGCCGCAGGATGAGCAGCCTGACGAGGCGCTGGGCCTGCGCCGCGGACGTGCGGGGATTCTGACCATGCTGGCGCTGCCCGGGTCCGCCTACCTCTACCAGGGAGACGAGCTCGGCCTGCCCGAGCACACCCTGCTGGATGACACCGTCCGCCAGGACCCGGCGTTCTTCCGGACCGAGGGCGTCGAACGCGGCCGCGACGGCTGCCGGGTTCCCCTTCCGTGGAAAGCTGACGCGCCGGGCTTCGGCTTCAGCGACAGCCCGGAAGATCAGACCGACGACGACGGCGCCGCCCCCTGGCTGCCCCAGCCCGCCGGCTTCGCGGCGTACGTAGCGGACATGCAGGTTGACCGTCCCGGCTCAGTGCACGAGTTGGTGAAGTCAGCGCTGACCGAGCGCTCGTCGCGTGGACTGGGGCGCGGATCGCTGGAGTGGGCGCCGGAGCACCGCCCCGGCGGCGGCGTGGTCGCCCTCACCAACGGCTCGGTGCTGGTGGTTGCGAACATGGGCGAGAAGCCCATCGAGCTGCCTGCCGGCGTCGTCGTTATTGCCAGCGCGGAAGATGCCGTATCTGAAGCAGGGTCCGCCAAGCTGCTGCAGCCGGACAGCGCGGTATGGATCGAGCGGTCCTGACACCGCGCGCGGTGAGCGGGCACTGCGCCTAGCGCACCCTCTCGGCGCGCGTGAAACGCGAGCGGGCACCGGAGCTGATGCTGATCAGCACCGGTGTCTGCACGCCGAGTACGGCATCCAGCGCGGACACGAGCGCGGACACCTCCTCCGCCACCACATAGGGCGCTACGCCCTGCCGCGGAGAGACCTTCACCTTCAGCGCGGGCCGGCCACGGAACTCATAGGTGGACACGGCCGAGTTCACGAGGTCCACCCGCTCATTCAGGGCAGCTTTCAGCGCCTGCTCCGCTACCGCCGCGTTGATCGTGACGCTGCCGGGAACCGGATGATCGTCGTCGTCATAGGCAAGCGTGCCTGACCGCCCCTTCCCCTGGTTCGCCACCCAGGCGAACATGAGGATGATCAGCAGCACCATCAGCAGGGCTACAACGATCCAGAGCCAGCTGTCCCGCTGGCCGGGGAGGGTGGTGGCCGTCAGGGCGTTACTGATCCACTGACCGGCCTGCGCAGCCGTTGACTGCCACCAGCGGGCAACGGCGGGCACAACGAGCGCCATGGCCAGGGCACCGGCGAGCATCAGTACCAGCCCGAACAGCGCGAGCAGGATGCGGTTGATGGTCCGCGGAGTCTGGTTCACTGCCCGATCACCCCCGACTGCGCGATTGCCACCTGGACTTCCGGCACGGGATCAATGGCGGTCCGGCGAAGCTCGTCCTCCACCGCGGCCTGGACGGATTCCCTGTTTACGGGGATGCCCGACGTCGGCCGCACCTGCACCTCGACAAGCCGCCGGCCGATGGTCACCAGCACCTGCTCCGGCGTCACGCCTGCGGCCACACGCGCGCGGCGCGCCAGCGATGATGCCAGCACCTCAGCATCGACGACGACGGCGGCACGCCCGTTGGGAATGCTGAGCCGCGCCTTCCTGCCGGGAAGGATCGCGGCGAGGAAGAACAGGAGCCCCACCAGGAAGATCAGCACTCCCGCCGCGGCAAGCACCGAGGCGGATACACCGGCCGGAAGCGCACCCAGCCACCCTGCGGTTGCTTCCGGTCCCAGCAGCCAGGGGTTTTGGCCGAGTGCCTTCAGCGCGGCCTCGAGCATCACATACAGGCAGACGGGAATGACCAGGACGGCAACGATCATGGCCGGCACCGCCCGGGATGCGTGGGTTTCCCGCCGAATGACGTCCGCGGTCAGGCGGTTGGTCTCATCATTCACTTTGCCCTCCCGCGCTCGCTTACTCGGGCGCCCGTGATGCGGATGTCCACGCGGCTCAGACGGGATCCGCTCAGCTGCGCAACCCGCTCCAGAATCTCCCCCTTGGCCCGATGTACGCGGTCCTCAACTGATCCGCCGAGCACCCCCACTGCTGCCGGATCCGCTGCCACCCGGTTCAGGGAAGGGACTGTGATGGGCAGGGCCAGGCTGAGAGCGAGCAGGCCGGCTTCGTCGAACCAGCTGGCGCGGACCTCCCGGACGGGAACGCGGAGCACCTCGGCCGCAACGGCGCAGGCTGTGCTGGTGAGTGCCTGCGTGCTGATCCGGTTGTGTCCGGCCAACCGCTCAGGTGCTGCGGCTGCGGCGGTCACGATGATGAGCGGCGTCCGGCCAGGGCATCACGCACGCTGCGCAAATCGAGCTTGCCCTCCGCAACCCGACCGACAAAGGCGCCGATAGCCATGAAAAGGGCCACCAAAAGGAAGCCCCAGAAGTGGAAGATAAGCGCAGCGAAAGCCAGAATGGTGCCCACGAGAATCCCGATGACGGTGAGGTTCATGGTGTCTCCTTAGCTCGCCGCCGGGCGAGGCTTGTCAGTGCTCTTGGGATCATTCAGGCCGGGGACGTGCACGTCATTGATTTCGACGTTGACTTCGATCACCCTCAGGCCCACCAGCTCACCGACAGCAGTGAACACGGCTGCCCGCACCTGGTCGGCCACCGCGGTGAGGGGGTAGCCGTATTCAGCGACGAGGTTGATATCAACAGCGGCTTGAACTTCCCCCACCTCCACGTGCACGCCCTGGGCCAGGTCGCTGCCACCGACCACATCGCGAAGCGCACCGAGCGCGCGTCCGGTGCCGCTGCCCAGGGCGTAGACCCCCGGCACCTTGCGGGCGGCGATCGCGGCAATCTTGGCGGCGGCAGTTTCCGAGATGGTGGTCCTGCCGGTGGCGGAGTCGGGAAGGGGCGCTATGCTCCCCTGCCGTACTTCCTGCTCGTGCTCCATGCTGGCGCCCTTTCTCTTTCGCCCAGCCTAACCCTTCCGCTGAACCTTTGACATGCGCCGGAAAAGCTCAGCCGGAGGGCTCGCTGCAGTGCTTCCTGAGCCAATCCTGCACCGGTTGCAGCGCCTCCCGGAATGCGGGTTCATCGAACTGGCCGGTGCCGTGCGGGCCGCTCTCGGCGGCGTCCGCCACCCGGACGAAGTGCGGCTTGAGCTCGTCGGGCACCTTCCCGTGGAGGTGATGCAGCTGATCCTCGAGCTTCGTCATGGTCTCAGGGTCTTCGTCCCCTCTGAAGCTGAGCGGGGCCAGCAGTATGGAGGAAATTCCGGCGGCCACGACCAGGCAGTCTCCCATGACCGCTTCGGTGTTCTCCGCCCCCTCCGCGAGCCGTGGGTCCGGTGTCTGCGGAACGGATGGTGAAGGTTGCGGTGATTCGGAAGGCAGGGGAGGCATGCTCAGGCTGCTTGTCGCCTCCGGCGCAGTACCGGCGCACCCGGACAGGGCCAGGGTGAGTGCGCCGGAAAGGGCCATGGCGAACTGGAGTCTCACGCCTGGCGGTCCTTCCGTTGACGGGTAGTGGCTGATGGAGTGCCGGCTGCCTGCAGACAGGGGCTCCACCTCTCTAACGGTCAGCAGCGTGAGTCTTCTCCCGCAACCGGGGCAGGACGCTCGAGCCGTTAGACTTCCTCAGTGACGTGCAGGAGGGGAGAATCACATCGTGTCGATTGAGGTAGGGGGCCGAAGCGAGGCGAAAAGGCTTGTCACCCTTGAACGCTATGCCCTCGCGGACCAGCCGTCCGACCGCGGCGGTTCCTATGACGAGGATCTCGACAACCTCGTTCTACTCGCCGCTGAAGTCTGCGGGGTTCCCTTCGGCGTCATCAACATCATCACCGCAGACCAGCAGCACCAGATTGCCGCGAGGGGCATCGAGGCCAGTGTGTGTTCCCGGGAAGACTCAATGTGTGCCCAGGTCTTCCGCTATGGGCACACGATTATTGTGGAGGATTGCCTGGAGGACCCGCGGTTCCTTGGGAACCCCTTTGTCACCGGCGAGATCGCCGAGGTTCGCTTCTATGCTTCCACTCCGCTTGTCACCGCGGCGGGCGATGCGCTCGGAACACTGTGCGTCTTCGATGATTCGCCCGGTTCGATCACTCCGCAGCAGAGCCACAGCCTCGAAATCCTGGCCGCCCAAATCATGGACATCCTGGACCTGCAGCTGCGAACACGGGAACTGGGCACCGCGCTGCGGGAACTGAGCCGCAGCAATGAACTCCTCGCAGAATTCGCGGGACGCGTGAGCCACGACCTTCAGGGCCCGCTGACCAGTATCCGCGGCTTCGCGGAGATGCTTGAGGATGATGCTGCGATTCCCGCCGGCAGCGACAGCCGCGCATATCTCGAGCGCATCGGTGCAAGCGCCGGCCGAATGACGTCGATGATTGAAGAGCTCCTCGCTTTTGCGCGCTCGAACGGAGCACTGCGGGTTCAACCCGTCAGCTTGGCTTCAACGGTGAGAGCCGTGCAGGATGACCTCGCTGCTGCCATCTCTGCGGCCGGAGCGCACTTGGAGGTGGAGGACTTCGTCGGCCTGGCTGATCCCACCCAGCTGCACACGCTGCTGCAAAACCTGCTGCAGAATGCCCTGAACTACCGTCATCCCGACAGGTCTCCAATATTACGGATCAGCGCCGGCGATGCCACCGAGGATTATTGGTGCCTGACCTTCGAGGACAATGGCATCGGCATAGCGCCCGAGGACCGGCAGCGGGTGCTTGAACCGCTGGTGCGGCTGGAGAGCAACGCAGCACCCGGCACGGGGCTCGGCCTGGCCACCTGCAATCGTATCGTCCAGGCGCATGGCGGTTTCCTGGAGCTGAAGGAAAGCGACAGCGGCGGTCTGACCGTCGTTGCATGGTTTGCCGGGGGCGACTCGCGGGCCGGGCTTCGGCTACGGTGACGAGCTCTCGAAACCCGTCCTGGTCATGGTGCCCCAAACCTGTTTTTTGCCGCGAAGCGCTGCCCACCAGCCCTGGATCCGCCAGATTGCGGTGAGCTGACGGTATCCGATGTTCTCCTGGACGGACACGAACAGGGCCACCCACAGGTCACGCCACCGGTTGTAGCGGTGGAAGGAGGCCTCCTCCACCAGCAGCGCCATCAGGGAAACGAAGATGGCGTAAAGGTACGCAACGGCAATGAACGCGAGTGCATAGGGCACGTTCACCACCCCGAGCAGCAGTCCCAGCGGAACGACAATGAGGCCGAAGAGCTCGATGGCTGGAGCGATGAGCTCAAAGATCCAGTAGTAGGGCAGTGCGATCATCCCGACCGTCCCATAACGGGGGTTGAACGTCATGCCGCGGTATTTGATCAGGACTTCCCACAGACCGCGGTGCCACCGCCGTCGTTGTCGGGCAAGGACCGCTGCCGTTGAGGGAACTTCCGTCCAGCACACCGGTTCGGCGATAAAAATGACGCGGTATTTCCGTTTTGACTGGCGCATCATCCGGTGCAGCCGCATGACCAGTTCGAAGTCCTCCCCGATGCAGTCCGGGTCCAGACCGCCGGCCTGGGTCACCAGGTCACGCCGGAACATACCGAAGGCGCCGGAGATGAGAATCAGGGAATTCAGCTGGGACCACCCGGCCCGCCCGAGGAGGAAGGATCGCAGGTACTCCACGATCTGAATGCGGGCAAAGTAGTTCTTCGGCATGTTCACGCTGACCACGCGGCCCGCCACGACTTCGCATCCGTTGGCCACGCGCACCACGCCGCCGGTTGCAATCACGTGCTCGGGATCATCGGTGAAGGGCTTGGACACTACAAGGAGGGAATCGGGATCCAGCAGGCTGTCGGCGTCGACCATCACCACGAGGTCCTTCGACGCGACATTCAGGCCCATGTTAAGGGAATCCGACCGGCCGGAGTTTTCCTTGTCGATAACGACGATGGGCAGCGCGGTATCCCGCGCACGGTAGATGGCCCGGATGGTTCCGCGGACAGGAACCTTGATGGAAACTTCCCGCCGGTCTTCGACGAGGTCATACACGTCGATCAGCGTTTGCAGCGTCTCATCGGAGCTGCCGTCGTTGATCACCACGACTTCGTGATCCGGGTAGCGGAGGTCGAGCACCGAGCGGACGGACGTGGCGATCACCGCGCCCTCGTTATACGCCGGCATCAGGACGGAGATGCCCGGGCTGAGCGGAGATGCGGCGGTAATGCGCGCGCCTGCAAAGGACTGACGCCGAAGATGCGCGGTGAAATTAACGCTCGCGAAGATGATCAGCAGCAGCAGGAACGTGTTGATCACAATGAAGTAGGCGAGGACGGGGTACGCCGTGATCTCGAAGAGCAACCGGATTGCCGATCTCAGCGGCTCAAGCACGTTCTCCATCCGCTCCCCTAAGCATCCACGAGAATGCGGCGGACATCCGGGTCCGCGTGCTCGATGACGCGCCGGCGCACGTCGCGCGCCTCGGCTCCGGGCATCGCCCTGAGCGCCTCACCCGCTGCCTGCCGGACCGACGACGACGCAGCGCTTGAGCAGGAGATGTCCGCAAGTTCGGTGGTGGCCGGCTTGTGGCCGAGCCGTCCGAGCGATCTGGCGCACGCCGCGATGACGACGTCGGACGCGTCTTGGCGGCCGCGCTCCGCCACCATGCAGTCGAACAATGCGTCCGCAGCTTCCGACATGAGCAGCAGACCCACGACGGCGGCAGAACCGTAGCGGATCCCGGCGTCCCGGTCCTGTAGACCCTCGATGTACACGGCGGGATCCTGCTCGGGCAGGTTGAGCAACGCCGTGGCGGCAACCGAATGCGGGATCCCGCTGGTGAGCGAAAGCGCGTCGACGAGGTGCCCTCCGGCTTCCGGCTGGGCAGCGACGCCGAGGGCGCGCGCCGCCACGAGACGGACCTCGAGGCTCTTGTCCCGGAGCGCAGCCGTCAGGGGATCGATGACCTCCCTGCCGCCAAGAATTCCAAGGAGTTCGGCAGCAGCGGCCCGCTGAATGGCGCTTCGGGAATGAATGCGGTCGAGGGAGCGCCTGAGCAGACCGCGACCGGCGAGGACCCGGATCATGGCCTCGCGTACATCGCCGCGGACTTCGGGGATCATGCGCAGCAGGGTTTCCTCCACGCGTTCACCGCGGGCACCTGACGTGCGTGAGAGTTCCGACACCAGTTCATCCAGCGCGTCGTCCTCGGCGACCGCGAGCATCATGATGCGTCCGCGGATTGCCTCGTCATGGACAGACCGCCCGCGCTCACGCGCATGGCGTCCCGCTTTGATGAGAACGACGGCGGCGAGCGCCAGCACGCATGCCGCACCCAGCACGATGACGGCGACCGCCAGCACATCCCATGAGACCAGCACGGCTTTTAGCGTGCCAGGATGCCGGCAACCCGGGCTGCGAGTTCGCGCGGGCTGAAGGGTTTGACGACGTAGTCGGTGACTCCGGCAGCGAACCCGTTCTCTATGTCGCGTTCCTGGTTCTTGGCGGTCAGGAGGATCACGGGCACGGAGATCGGAGGTTCTGCTGAACGCATCATCCGCACCATGTCCACGCCGGACATACCGGGCATCATGACGTCTGAGATCACGAGGCTGTATTCGTTGTTGGTGGCCAGTTCCAGCCCGGCGACCCCGTCACCGGCGGTCTCAACCTCGTAACCGCTGGATTCGAGCTTGGTGGAGACGAGATCGCGGATGTCCGCGTCGTCGTCAACAACCAGAATCTTGTGTGGCATTGCCGATCCTCCCCGCAATCCTTGCATGTTGCCCCGTTCCCAGACCCAGCCTAATCCACAGCCGGCGGCCCTGAAACGATTCGTCGCTGCAGCGCGGGAGGATTGGCTCGCCGGGGAAACCGTCAGGCAAAGCAAAAGCCCCCGGTGTCCCGGGGGCTTTCAGTGGTGGCTCCGACCGGCGTCGATCCGGTGACCTTTCGATTTTCAGTCGAACGCTCTACCAACTGAGCTACAGAGCCTTGCAACCATCGTGTGATGATCACCGTCGACACCCGGATTGCTCCGGCCGCCTTCAGCGACCCTGACGGGACTTGAACCCGCGACCTCCGCCGTGACAGGGCGGCGCGCTAACCAACTGCGCTACAGGGCCTTGCGATTTTGCAAGAGTTTGATCTTATCAGCACCGAAACGGTGTTTCGAACCACTCTCCTGCGTACCCCCAACGGGATTCGAACCCGTGCCGCCGCCGTGAAAGGGCGGTGTCCTAGGCCGCTAGACGATGGGGGCCAGGACCACACAAGTGCTTTACTCCTCGTTGTGGACCTCTAAAACTATAGGGCTTCGATCTCGATTACACAAAACCCCCGAATCACCGGCAAGACGTGCTCCGGAACCGACGGCAGTAGAGTTTCCTCCGTGCCCATTGATATGAGCCTCGAGGACTTCGAATCGGCAGTCGACGACGCGATCGACCAGATCCCGGACAGGTTGGCCAGGGCCATGAACAACGTGGCGATTTTCGTCAAGGAGGAGTTTGAGCCGGGCCCGGGAGAAGAAGCGGATCCCGACCTCCTGGGCCTCTATGAGGGAACCCCGCTGACCGAGAGGGACTCCTGGTGGGACGCCGGGTCCCTGCCCGACCGCATCAGCATCTTCCGGCAGCCGCTGCTGCGGATGTGCGGGAGCCGGGAGGAACTCGTGCAGGAAATCCTTGTCACTGTGATCCACGAAGTTGCACATCACTTCGGGATTGACGACGAGCGGCTCCACGAGCTGGGCTGGGGATAACCCGACCCGGCCACCGTCCGGGCTTCATACTGGTTATATGGGCGCACATTCTCATGGGCAACACGTCACGGCGACGGGGAAGCACCGCAAGTCGTTGGTGCTGGTCGTGGTGATCACGCTCGCCGTCGTCGTCGTTCAGGTGATCGGTGCTGCACTATCCGGATCGCTGGCCCTGCTCGCTGATGCGGGGCACATGCTTTCCGATGCCGCCGGCGTCTTCATAGCGTTACTGGCCTCCTGGATAGCAACCCGGCCCGCTACAGTCCGCAGCACCTACGGTTACCAGCGGGCGGAGGTGCTGGCCGCCCTCGCCAACGCCGTCATCCTGGTGGTGATCGCGATCGTCATCGCCATCGAGGCATTCCGCAGGCTGGGTGCGCCCACAGAGGTGCATACGGACATCATGCTGATCGCCGCGCTGCTCGGCGGCGCAGCGAACCTCGCCTGCCTGCTGATCCTGCACGGTGGACACAAGGAAAGCCTCAACCTTCGGGGCGCCTATCTGGAGGTGCTGGGAGACCTGCTGGGGTCAATCGCTGTGGTGATTGCCGCCGTCGTCATTGCGGTGACCGGGTTCCTGCAGGCTGATGCCATCGCCTCCATCCTCATCGCGGCCATGATCCTGCCGCGCGCATGGAGCCTGCTGAGAGACGTGATCAACGTGCTGCTGGAGTCCGCGCCCAAGGGAGTGGATCCGGCGATGATCCGGGAGCACATCCTGAAAGTGCAGGGAGTGGTCGATGCACACGATATCCACGCGTGGACCATCACGTCCGGCGTTCCCGTTTTTTCAGCCCACGTCGTGGTGGATACCCAAAGCCTGAACGCCGAGGGTGTTGACCGCATGCTCGACCGCCTTGCGCACTGCCTCAGCAACCATTTCGATACGGAACACTGCACGTTCCAGCTTGAACCGCTGGAGCATGCCGTGCACGAGAGCCGGCAGCACGCCTAACGGCCGCGACACGCCGTAGATGGTGTTCGCGCAGCGAATGACACCTCTGTTGTTTACGATACTGGTGTGACGAATGTTGCTAAAGTGACATTTGTGGCTCTATCCTCGGACAAGTCTGGTTGCCGTCCGAGGATCGAGTTATGCCGCAAACCTTCTCACAGCGCGGGTTCCCCGCGCTCGCTGCCATGCTCGTAGGGTCGCTGCTCACCTTGGGATTGCCGCCGTCGTCAGCTTTCGCAGCACCGGAGCTGCCGAGCCCCGCCGAGATTTCCGCCGCGGAGGAGGACACAGCGGCAGCCGCTGAACTCGTCACGGAGATCGAAGGCATCCTGGAGAATGCTTCTGCGGATTTGCAGGATGCACAGGTTGAGGCCATGAAGTCGCAGGGCGCCTACATTGATGCACTCGCGGAACTCGATGAGCGGCAATCGGCCGCCCAGCGGCTTTCAGCGCTGGCCCTGCAGGCTGAGCAGACCTACCGCACTGCCTCCACGGAGCTCGGTCAGCTTGCCGGGGACATCTATCGCGCGGGCGGCATCATGCCGAACAGCAGCCTTCTTTCCTTCGCCCAGGATCCAGGCAGCATCATGTACCAGGCCTCCACGGTCGAGGGGATGGCTGCTTCCCGGTCACGGACAGTCAACCAGGCTGAAACTGCGGCGAAGTCGCTCGAGTCCCTGCAGGCCGATGCACGCCATGCGGAGCAGGCCGCGACCGACGCAGCAGAGGCCGCGGAACAAGCCGGGGCCGCCACCGAATCCGCGATGGCGACTGCCGCCGGCCTGGTGGAGGAGAAGCAGGCCGAACGCGAAACCCTGGTTGCACAGTTGGCGCAGCTGCGGGACACCACCGCGGCCCTTGAGGAACAGCGCATCGCCGGCCTTGAACAGGAACGGCGCGAGGAGGAGCTCGCACGGGTTCTCGCCGCATCAGCTGAGGCGGCTGCCGCGGCGGCCCCCGCTCCGCGCTCCGCAGCACCGCTTGCTGCAGCACCCACGCTGGTGCCGCCGGCACAAAACACGCCGCAAGCACCCGCGCCGGCCCCCGCCCCCGTGACCGAGCGGCCCACCATTCCTGCTCCGCGTCCGACGACGCCGGCTCCTGCTCCCGCGCCTGCCCCCGTTGCGCCGCGCCCGGCGCCCGCGCCCGCCCCCGCTCCCGTTGTGCCGCGACCGGCACCGGCACCGGCACCTGCTCCCGCCCCGGCACCTGTCCCAGCACCGGCACCTGCTCCCGCCCCGGCACCGGAACCGGCTCCCGCCCCAGCACCGCCGGCGACCAACACCGGCGGAGTCGCCGCGGCCGTCAGCTACGCCCGCGCCCGCGTTGGAGCACCGTACTTCTATCAGTGGGGCGGCAACGGGCCCCGGGGCTATGACTGCTCCGGGCTGGTCCAGCAGGCCTTCGCCTCAGGTGGCATCTCATTGCCTCGGACGGCATCCGCGCAGTTCCATGCGGCACGGACCCATGTCCCGCTGTCGCAGGCGCAATTCGGCGACCTCGTCTTCTGGGGAGAGGGCGCGGGGATCTGGCACGTTGCCATCTATGTGGGCAACAACACCGTGGTCAATGCCCTCAACCCCAAGCAGGGCATTCTCGAGGTGAATCTCGCCAACATGAGCGGGATGGGCGCACTCAACCCGCTCGCTGCGCGGTTCTAGGCCGCCATCGGTCCGAAGTTCGCGCGGTCCGTCAGACGCGGATCCTCGCGGTCCGGCACCACCAGAACCGGTCCCTTTGCGTGGTGCAGCACGCCCTGGCTGGTGGAGCCGAGCAGCATACCGGCGAACCCGCCACGGCCGCGGGTGCCGAGCACAACCAGCTCGGCAGTTCGCGATGCCTCGATGAGCACCTCGACGGGAGGCCCGTCGAGGAGTTCGACTGATACGTCCAGTTGCGGGAAATGGCTCTGCAGCCACGCCTTCCCAGCGTTGAGTTGAACCATGATCTCGGCGTGGAGCGCGTCCCGGTCAACCGGCGTCGGCATCCATGCGAGAGACCCCGTGAAGGGCGGCAGCGAACACTCCACCCGCAGGGGCAGACCACGGGACTGCGCCTGCTCAGCTGCGATCAGTGAAGCCATGCGTGCCTGCTCCGAGCCGTCAACGCCGACCACAACCACCTTCTCCACCTCTTCCGCGCGTGGGCACGGCTCGCCCTTCGACTTCGGAGCCGATACGCCGGCCTCATCGAGGCGCGGAGCGCAGTACAGCGGCACAACCACCGTGGGGCACTTCGAATGCGCCGGCAGCGCGGCGCTCACTGAGCCCAGGAGCCGTCCGACGAAGCCTCCCCTGCCGCGCGAACCGACGACCATGAGTTCGGCTTCCTCCGAGAGCTCAAGGAGCACACCCGCGGCGTCTCCGCTCTCCACGCGCGGCACAATCTCGATGTTGTGGTGACTGGCTATCTTGCTGATGGACTGATCGAGGACCGCCTGCGCCCCCTCACGGATCACCGAGTCATCCACGGTCGCGTAGCCTGCGTCCATGCTCGACGCCGCGAAGACCGGAACGGTATAGGCAGTGACTACATGGAGCGGAGATTGGCGGCGCTCGGCCTCTTGTGCGGCCCACACCAGGGCACACATGCTCTGGTCGGAGCCATCAACTCCCACAACCAGTCCGCGCCCCTGGGAATGCCCTGGCGCACCCGACATACGAGCCTCACTCATGTCCCGCCTCCTCGCGGTTGAACCTCAATTGACACCTTCGCTCAGCCGGCCGGATATTTCTAGCCTACTCGCCAGTAGGAGGACTATTCAGCACCCAAAAAGTTATATAGGCTTCGAGAATCGTTATCGGGCGGATGGTCTCCAACAAAGGTTCCCGCCCGATTTCAGTGCGCTTGGTTGACCCGTTCGCAGCCAAGTGTCCGCACAGCCCGGAAGAGGCGCCGGGCTGTGCGGAATTCTCCTTCCTTCAGGAGGTTTCATCGATGCTGCCGAAGCCGATCACCCACGTCGCCGCTGACTCTTCCGTGCCGCCCGCAGCAGAGATGACCACAACCGTGGTGATCGGCTCCGGATTATCCGGCCTGGCTGTCGCAAGCGAATTGAGCCGCCGTGGCGTCCAGTCCATCGTGGTCGAGAGCATCGAGTGTCTGAATTCCGGCTCGAACCGGACCGTGATGACGGACTCGGTATCCCTGTCCGAACGCACGGAACTCCTGCGGCTGCTGCGGTGCTACGCGTCCAGCCACTCGCTGGACGTGCGTCAGGAGACGGTGGCGGAGGGATTGTGCATGGTGGGTTATTCCCAGCTGCTTCCGGCGCCGGTGCTGGGCTCCAAGAAGTGGGCAGTGCAGACCCGCAACGGCGTCCTGCTCGCGGACCACGTGGTCCTGACCAAGTATCCACAGAACCAGCTGCGGCGTTTTGTGCAGTCCCTCGGCCTGGCCGTGGGAAGCGACATCAAGGCGGCACTGAGGGCCATCGGTCTCTACCTCATCGGGGTGGGCGAGATGCTGACGCCAACAACGCGGGAAATTGTTCGGCAGGCCAAGGTCATCAGCGACGCGATCGTCTCGCAGGGAGCTCTCGCGGGTCAGGTAATCCAACCCGTGAAAGCTTCCGTGATGGCCGCCGCCTTAGCGGGATCAACCAGGCGTCCACCCGCTATCAGCGCCTGAGAAGGCGCCTACGCGGCGTCGTTATTGCCCTGCTTCAGCCGCCGCCTGGCTCCAAGTGCCAGCACTATCGCGAGCGAAATCAGCACGGCTATCATCAGGATGACCCCCCAGGAAACACCGGAATCTGCTGCCGGCTCCTGGTCAAGCGCGCCCGGGTCGGCGGTTTCGATCGGGCCTGCGGTGCCCGCCGACGCCTCAGGGGTTTCCGCAGCAGCGCCGCCGTCCGAAGCCGTGAAGTCGAAGGTGCCCTCGATAGGGTGCGAATCGGAGGACACTACCCGCCAGTTCACCGTGTAGGTTCCGGCGGGCGCGCCGGCACGGATTGCCTGCGTGGCCACAGTGTCTGTGATGGTGACGTCGCCCTCTGCCCAGTCCTCGCCCGCGGCGTCGAGCACCTGGACCTGCGAGCCGATCGTCGCAGGAACGTTGGTGAACGTGAGTTCAATCGCCTGGGGTACGGTCTCAAGCGTTGCACCCGGCTCCGGCGTCGAGGAGCTCAGCTCGTCATGCGCTGAGGCGCCTGAGGCTGATCCGAACACCAGGGTGAACGCAACCAGAAGTACACCGGCCAGAAGCACGGCGATGCGTTGGATGGGATGCGTACCTGTAATGCGCGCCGGGCGTGCTGCAACTACTGCGGAAGGCTTCATGACTTAAGCCTACGGGAGCGAACTGGCAGGATCCTGAATCGGTCATTGGATAGACTCCTTGAGCGAAACCCCACCACCAACAGAGGAATACCCGTGCCTGAACTGCGCACCGCGACGGACCGCTACTTCCAGCTCACCGCCCGCGGATCAACCTACTCGCGCGAGATCAGGGGCGGCATCGCCACCTTCTTCGCCATGAGCTACATCGTGGTGCTCAACCCCCTGATCCTTGCCGGAGCGGACGCGAGCGGAGGCAGTCTGGGATTTGAACGCGTGGCGGCGGTGACCGCCCTCGTTGCGGGGCTGCTCACCATCCTCATGGGCGCCTGGGCGAAGTACCCCTTCGCCCTGGCCACCGGACTGGGCGTCAACGCCTTCGTGGCCATTACGGTGGCCACCAATCCGGAGCTCACCTGGCCGGACATGATGGGTCTCGTGGTTCTTGCCGGCCTCACCATGCTTGTGCTGGTCCTCACCGGCTTCCGGACCGCCGTTTTCAACGCGGTGCCGGAGAGCCTGAAGACAGCGATCGTCGTCGGCATCGGGCTCTTCATCGCCCTGATCGGACTGGTGAACGCGGGCTTTGTACGGCGCGTTCCGGATGTCGCGCAGACCACAGTCCCGGTCGGGTTGGGTTTCGAGGGCGTGCTCCTCGGCTGGCCCACCCTGGTGTTTGTCTTCGGCCTCATCCTCACCATCGCGCTGGTGGTCCGGAAGGTTCGCGGCGGCATCCTGATCGGTGTCATCGCTGCGACCCTCCTCGCTGTCATCATCGAAGCCGTGGCAAACGTCGGGCCCAGCGTGGGACCGGACGGCTCCAACCCGCAGGGCTGGTCGCTCGTTGTTCCGGAGCTTCCCTCCGGAGCGTGGATCGGGCTTCCCGACCTGAGCCTCGTCGGCAGCGTCAGCGTCTTCGGTGCGTTCGGCAGCCTCGGCGCCACCGCCGCCCTGCTGCTCACCTTCACCATCCTGCTCAGCATCTTCTTCGACGCCATGGGCACCATGGTGGGCCTGGCCAACGAAGCAAAGCTGGTGGACAGGCAGGGCAACATTCCCGGCGTCAACCGCGTCCTCATCGTTGACGCTCTCGGAGCGGTGGCCGGCGGAGCGGGATCAGTCTCCTCGAACCAGATCTACGTGGAATCCGGCGCGGGTATCGGTGAAGGCGCACGCACCGGCATCGCCAACATCGTGACGGGCATGCTGTTCCTCGTGGCCATGTTCTTCACGCCGCTGATCTCGCTGGTACCGTTCGAGGCGGTGGCGCCGGCCCTCGTCGTCGTCGGTTTCATGATGGTGTCCCAGGTGGGCCGAATCGACTGGCAGGACTGGGGTATCGCCATTCCTGCCTTCCTGACGTTCACGCTGATGCCGTTCACCTACTCGATTGCCAACGGACTGGGCGCCGGATTCATCGCGTACGTTCTGGTCCGCACGTTCCAGGGCAGGGCGAAGGAGATCCACCCGCTCATGTGGGCCGTGGCGGGCGCGTTCGTGGTGTTCTTCGGCATCGGCCCGATCGAGCAGCTGCTCGGCGTCGCCTGACCCACCCGTTGATTCGGCAGGACACGCCCCTTTTGCACGCGCATCAGGGGGGTGTCCTGCCAACTCATCGGGCTCAGCGCGCGGACCAGCCGCCGTCCATGGTGTAGGACGCGCCGGTCACCATCCCGGCCTGCCCGGACGCCAGCCATGCAACGAGTGAGGCAACCTCCGACGGCTCCACCAGGCGCTTGATTGCGCTCTCGGTGAGCATGATCTGCTCGAGGACCTCATCCTCGCTGATGTCATGCAGCCGCGCCTGGTCGGCGATCTGGTTCTCCACGAGCGGCGTCCGCACGTAGCCGGGGTTAACGCAGTTGCTCGTAACTCCGTGTGGCCCGCCTTCCAGCGCCGCAACCTTGGAAAGCCCCTCCAGCCCGTGCTTGGCGGACACGTAGGCGGACTTGAAGGCGGACGCCCGCAGCCCGTGCACCGAAGACACGTTGATGATCCGGCCGAAGTTCTTCGCGTACATCGACGGCAGGGTGGCACGCATCAGGAGGAACGGCACCTCAAGCATGAGCGTGTGGATACGCCGGAAGTCAGCCGGATCAAACTCCTCAATAGGCTGGACGACCTGGATCCCGGCGTTGTTCACCAGGATGTCCGCGTCGAGGGTCAAGTCCTCCAGCGCCGCCGTGTCCAGCAGGTCAACGGCCCACGCTTCGCCCTTGATTTCCTTGGCGACGACGCCGGCACCCTCCGCGTCCCGGTCCGCCACCACCACGTACGCGCCCTGTGCTGCCAAGTCGCGCGCGCAGGCGGCGCCTATGCCGCTCGCCCCGCCGGTGACGATCGCACGCCGCCCGGCGAGCAATCCGGCTGGAGCGGGTGAGTGAAACGACGGCGACTGTGCGATGGGGCGCAAGCCGCCGTCGTCGTTCTGGTGTGCCGCAGGCATCCCTAGCTGTCCCTGCCGACCGAAATGCCGTGGCGCTCAGCGTCGGCAGCATCGATGTCCCGCAGCGACGCTCCGCGCGTTTCGCGCAGGGTGAGGACGGCAATCGCCGTCACAACGCAGGCGCCGAGGACATAGAGTGCCACGCCGAGCCATGATCCGGTTTCCTGCAGGATCGCGGTGGCGATGATCGGCGCGAGCGATCCCGCAAGGATCGACGTGACCTGATAGCCGAGGGACACACCGGAGTAGCGCATGCGGGTGGGGAACATCTCCGCCATGATCGCGGGCTGGCCGGCGTACATCAGGGCGTGGAAGCACAGTCCGATCGTCACGGCCAGGATGATGATCACGGGGTTCTGGGTGTCGAACATCGGGAAGGCGAAGAATGCCCAGCTTGCGCCGAGGACAGCACCCGCGAGGTACACGGGCTTGCGTCCGAACTTGTCCGACAGCCGGCCGACCTGCGGGATCACGAAGAAGTGCACCACGTGGGCGATCAGCAGCGCCAGGAGCAGTGAACTGGTGTTGTACTCGTGGACCTGGGAGAGGTAGACGATGGAGAAGCTGACGATGATGTAGTAGAGGATGTTCTCCGCGAACCGCAGGCCCATGGCGCCGAGGATGCCCTTGGGGTACTTCTTCACTACCTCGAAGACGCCGTAGCTGATTGCCTTTTCGCGCTCGACCTGCTCGCGTGCCTCAAGGAAGATTGGCGATTCACTCACGTGGGTGCGGATGTAGTAGCCGATGACCACGATGATGGCTGAGAGCCAGAAGGCCACGCGCCAGCCCCAGCTGATGAACTCGTCCTCCGGCAGGATCGAGGACATCGTCAGCAGCACCACGGTTGCCAGCAGGTTCCCGACGGGCACAGCGGCCTGCGGCCAGCTGGACCAGAATCCGCGGGACTTGTTGGGGCTGTGTTCGGCGACCAGCAGGACTGCACCGCCCCACTCGCCTCCCACCGCGAAGCCCTGGACGAAGCGGAGGATCACCAGCAGTGCCGGCGCCCAGTAGCCGATCGAGTTGAACCCGGGCAGGCAGCCCATGAGGAACGTGGCTACGCCAACCAGGATGATGGTGACCTGAAGCGTGTGCTTGCGGCCCAGCTTGTCACCGATCTGCCCGAAGAAGATACCTCCGAGAGGGCGGGCGATGAAGCCGACGGCGTAGGTCAGGAAGGCCGCGATGATCGCATCCAGCGGGGTGTCCGCGTTGGGGAAGAACACGATGCCGAATACCAGCGAGGCGGCCGTTGCGTAGAGGAAGAATTCGTACCACTCGACGACTGTGCCGACCATTGAGGCCGCGACGATCTTCTTGAGGCCTGTTGGTGCCTCGTCGGTGTTTCCAGCCGGATTGCCGGCTTTTCCCCCTCCGGGGCGGGCTGGACGGGAACTGACGCTCATGTGTTGCTCCTTCTGTGTCGGCGCTGACACTTTCCGTCTGATGAGACGTTTGTGACGACTGTCACCGGGTTCGGGCCTCATTGAGTATGGCTGCACAGTCAAAGGCACTTCAATGACCAGTTGCGCAGACCTAATCTGCGAAAATGCAGATATGTCCCTTCAGCCCGATGATCTGCTCATCCTCCTTGCTGTTTCCCATACCGGCCGTTTCACCTCAGCGGCCGAGAGCCTGGGGCTGAACCACACCACGGTCTCCCGGCGCATCTCCGTCCTCGAGCGCTCCCTGGGCGGGCACGTGCTCGTGCGCGCGAGCGGCGGTTGGGAGCTGACGGACCTTGGATTGCGCGCGGTTGCCGCCGCGGAGGAGGTCGAGCGCGCGCTTTCGGCGCTGGAAGCGAACGACGACGGCGCAAGCCGGCTCTCCGGCGTCGTGCGCATCAGTGCCACTGACGGTTTCAGTGCCTATATCGCGGCGCCGGCTTTTGCGCGGCTGAGGCGCGATCACCCGCAGCTCAGCGTCGAGATCGTCGCGGCGACCCGGCGGGCGTCGCAGACCCGCAGCGGGCTGGATCTCGAGGTGGTTGTCGGGCGTCCGCAGGTCCACCGTGCCGAGGCAATCCGGCTGGGTGAGTATGTGCTGGGCCTGTACGCTTCGCGGGACTATCTGGCCGAGTACGGCAGGCCGTCGACGATCGAGGAGGTCCTGGCCCACCCGCTCGTCTACTTCATCGACTCGATGCTGCAGGTCGACAGCCTTGACGCGCCGCGGCGCCTGCTGCCGAGCATGAAGGATTCGCTGAGTTCGACCAACGTGTTCGTCCATGTAGAAGCCACGCGTGCCGGTGCCGGCATCGGCCTGCTGCCGTGCTTCATGGCCAACCTGCATAGCGACCTGGTTCGGCTGCTGCCTGAGGAGGTCGCCGAGCGGTTGGGTTACTGGCTGGTGGCGCGTCCCGATTCGCTCCGGCAACCGGCGGTTGCCGCCGTCGTCGGTGCGCTTCGGGAGGCGACGGACGCCTTCGAGGGCAGGCTGCTGGGTAGGGACTGAACCCGTCGAATTGGCAGGACACGCCCCTTTTGACGCTGCATTAGGGGCGTGTCCTGCAAACTCAAGCTAGTCCGTGAGGACTGCGGCGCCGCTAATGAAGCGGGTCACCTGCGCGTTCCGCAACAGGTGGGCAGGAACGCCGCCGCCGAGCAACTCGCGGGCCAGGCCGGGATCTTCACCCAGTGGTGCATCGCTTCCGGCAAGAATGACGTTCCCGTAGCGCCGGCCCTTGAGCATCGCCGGGTCCGCAATGATCACGGTATGGGCGAAGGCCGCGGAGATGGTCGCTGCCTCGCGTCGGGCCATCACCAGGTCAGGTGCGTCCCCACAGTTGACGACATAGACGCCGGTCGCGTCCAGGACCCGCTTGGCGTGCTCAACGAACTCGACGGTGGTCAGCGGGGCTGGAGTGCGGCTGCCTGCGAAGGCGTCCCGGATGATGAGGTCCCGGCTGCTCGCGGACAGCGATTCAGTGACCTCACGGGCCTCCCCCACGCGGATCCGCAGCAGCGGCGCCCGGGGCAGGTCGAACCACTCGCGCACCAGGGCCGCGAGCGCGCCGTCGAGCTCGACGACCACCTGCCGTGCATCGGGAAAGGTCACGGCAAAACTCCGCGCCAGGGAGCACGCCCCTCCGCCGAGATGCAGCGCTCGCAGCCGGAACGTGGACGGCCACTGCGAGGTTGCCAGCGAACTGATCCAGCGCATGTACTCGAAGTCGAGCCGGGCAGGATCGGTCAGGTCTATGTGCGAGCTCGGCACACCGTTGACGTGGAGCACCCAGCCATTCGGATTGAACCGGTCCGGGACCAGTTCACACGTACCGGTGTCGATGGTGTGAAGGCCGGGAACCGGACCGCCGTCGGTGCCCGCCGTTCCTTTGCGTTCCCGTTGACGTCCCACTGATCCTTACGCTTTCAACTGGTGGCGCTCTTCGCTAGTACGGACGGACTGCACCCTGGTAGTGCAGGTGGCCGTTGACCTGCCGCACCCTGCCCGGAATGGTGAACAGGTCAATGACCATCATGATCCACAGCGGTATCAGGAACAGGAACCCGAGCACGAACCACGCCGTGGCGTAGCCGATCAGGCCCAGACCCAGGTAGAGGAAGCCCATCCCGTTCTGGCGCAGGTAGAACTTGTGGGCGCCGAAGTTCCCAAGCAGGAACCAGAGCAGATAGGCGAGCCAGCTTTCCTTCGCGGCGTACACCACCACGTGTTGAGGCGGCTGGTTCCCGTAGTAGTTGGACACGTCATTCCCCTGTCAGTTGTGAACCCGGTGCGGCAGCGCTGATGCGCGGCGGATCGACGGCGCAGGCAGTGCGCACCATCCGAATCTCATGAAGGCCGTTCCACCGTTCGGACAGCTGCTCACGCTCGCCGTCGGGAACAAAGCCGAGCTTGCGGTAGAAGGCGGTGGCGCGTTCGTTGCCCTCAAGGACCCAGACGCATGCGGCGGCGCCGCCGATCGCGGCATCGGCCAGCGCCCGGCCCAGACCGGTGCCGTAATACTCCTCCAGCACGTACAGCATGAAAAGTTCGACGGCGGCAGGAGGGTTATCACCCCTCGCCTCACCGCCCGCAGCAATACCGACAATCGCGCCGTCGTCGTCGACCGCTACAAACGGCACGCTCCCGCTCTCATCGAACCCCTGCCTCCACGCTTCCGCGATCGCCTCGATGCCGTCATCCAGGTCATCCAGGATCTCTTCGCGGACCTTCCCCCGGTAGGCCTGGCGCCACCCCTGGTTCTTCATGCGCAGCGCAGCTTCGGTCTCCTCGCTGCGGAGCGGACGGATAGTGGCCATGCCGTTCATGCTATCGGGAACGACGCCGGTTCCTCACGTGCAGTGGTTGTAGGTGCGCTCTAGTTGACGATGGCGACCGCGAACCCATCCCAGTCCTTGGATCCAACTGTCTGCAGGGCTGTCGCTTCCAGGCGCGGATGGCTGCCGAGCAGTTCCAGCGCCCTGCGGGTGCCTTGGATGTCGTCGTCGCCGCTCTCGTCCAGCACGCCGCCTCCGCGCACCACGTTGTCCAGCACAATGACCGATCCCGGGCGGGACAGCTTCACCGCCCACTCCAGATAGTTGGGATTGTTCGCCTTGTCGGCGTCAATGAAGAACAGGTCATAGGGCCCTGTGAGCGTCGGCAGCGTCTCCAGAGCCGCTCCCACGTGAACAGTCACCTTGTGTCCGACGCCGGCCGCCTCCAGATTGCGCCGGGCCACCTCTGCGTGGGCCGGCTCGTATTCGCAGGTATCAACGGTGCCGTCCTCAGGAAGGCCCCGTGCGAGCCAGGTGGTGCTGAAGCCGCCCAGCGTGCCGATTTCCAGCACCCTCTTCGCCTGATGAATACGGGCAAGCAGCATCAGGAACTTGCCTTGCCCGGCCGTGACTTCAATGGCAGGCATTCCTGCAGTTCGGGTATTTTCGACGGCCGCGAGGAGTGCGTCGTCAGGCCGGACCACCGTGCGGTTCAGGTAGCCGTCCACCTCTGCCCACTTAGTCATGAGTGACCCTGGTACTCGTCCATCTCATCGATCGCGCGCTCAAGGCGCTCCACTTTTCCGGCAAGTTCGCCCGTATGACCTGGGCGGATGTCCGCCTTGAGGACCAGGGAGACGCGGCTTCCGTACTTGGCCACTGCCTCAGTAGCGCGTTTGACCACGTCCATCACTTCATCCCACTCACCCTCGATCTCGGTGAACATGGAACTGGTGGAGTTCGGCAGGCCGGAGTCACGCACGATCTTGACCGCTTCGGCCACCGCGGCGTGAACCGAGCCGTCGCCGTTCCCGGTGGTGTCCTGATGCGCCCCGCTGGGCCGGCCGGAAGGTGCTACTGAGAAGGCTACGAGCATGGGACACAGTCTGTCAGGTTTGGCCGCGCCGGTCACCCGTTCCGGACGTTTTGATTCGTTCAACAGGCCGGCGGATGAAGCCGCCGGGAGCGGCTTCGGCAGTGACTATGCCCCTTCGATCGTGCAGGATGAAGGAATGACCACCCGCGGAATTTATGTCAGCGCCATGGCCCCCGGGTCCGGCAAGTCGCTCATCTCCCTGGGGTTGGCCAGCATGCTGCAGGGGCACGCAGACCGGATCGGCTTCCTTCGGCCTATCTCGGAAGCGGAGGACGGCAATGACGATCCGATGGTCCTCCTGATGCGGCGGGCGTTCGGGCTGGATGAGAAGACCGCAAGGAGCGGCATGACGCGGGCGGAGGCCCGGGCGCTGCTCGTGTCCGGCGAGCGCGAGGAAATCGATGCGCGCTCCGTCGCTGTGTACAGCGAGATGGCGCAGTCCTGCGACGTCATCATCGTGGAGGGAACCGATCTGAGCGGCCAGGACGCCGCCGTCGAGTTTGATCTCAACGCACGGCTGGCAAACAACCTTGGCGCCATGGTGCTTGCCGTGGTGAGCGCGAAGGACATGACGGCCGCTGAGGCTGCTGACGCCGTCGACGTCGCGCGCAGGGAACTGGACGCAGCGGAGGTGTCCCTGCTGGCGATGATGGTGAACCGCGCCGGGGAGGGCGCCGTTGATGCAATCCGCGAGCAGGTGCGCCCGGGGAAGTCCGGCCGGCCGGTGTATGTCATCCCGGAACTGAGCGAGATCTCCCAGCCAACCATGGCCGAGGTTGCGGGCGCCCTGAACGCGCGCCACATCGCCGGCGGCGCGACCCTCGAGCGGGACGTTTCCTCCATCCGTGTTGCCGCCATGAACGTGGGTCACTTCCTTGAACTGCTCACCGACGGCGCCCTGGTGATTGTTCCCGGAGACCGGGCGGATGTGCTGGTAGCGACCGTGGCGTCGTCGTTCTCGCCTGAATTCCCCGTACCCTCCGGCATGATTCTTACCGGCGGCCTGACGCCGGACCCGAATATTCTTGCCCTGCTTGCACACGCCACCTTCCCGGTCTTCGCGGTCGACGACGACACCTACACCGCCGCCAAACGCGTCAGTGAGGTGCGCGGCGAGATAGCGACCGGCCTGCGCCGGAAGTCCGCCGCGGCGCTCGGTGTGTGGGCACGGCAGGTGGATGCGACGGAGCTGCTGGAGCGGCTTGAGCTGCCCCGGCCGGTGAAGATGACTCCGCTGCGCTTCCTGCACGAGCTCATTGAGAAGGCCCGCGCGGACCGCAAGCATGTGGTTCTGCCGGAGGGCCTGGACGAACGCATTCTTCGTGCGGCTGAGATCCTGCGGCGCCGGGATGTCTGCGACCTGACGATCCTCGGACCGGAGGGGCAGCTGCGCGAGCGTGCCGCAGGCCTCGGCGTGGACCTGACCGGGCTGACCCTGCTGGACCCGGCAACCTCGGACCTGCGCGAGGAATTCGCTGCGGAGTACGCGCGGCTGCGTGCACACAAGAACGTCTCGCTCGACGACGCGCGGGACCGCATGCTCGATGGCTCGTACTTCGGAACCATGATGGTCCAGCTCGGTTACGTTGACGGCATGGTCTCCGGCGCAGCCCACACCACCGCGAACACCATCCGGCCGGCGCTCGAGTTCGTGAAAACGAAGAAGGGCGTGACAATTGTGTCCTCGGTGTTCCTGATGCTGCTCCGCGACCGCGTCCTGGTCTATGGAGACTGCGCGGTGAATCCGGACCCCACGGAGGAACAACTGGCGGATATCGCCGTGGCGTCGGCTGAAACGGCTGCCCAATTCGGGGTCGAACCGCGGGTGGCCATGCTCTCCTACTCCACCGGGGAGTCGGGTTACGGAGGCGCGGTGGACGAGGTGCGGCGGGCAACGGAGCTGGTGCGCTCGATCCGCCCTGACCTGCCGGTCGAAGGGCCCATCCAGTACGACGCCGCGGTGGATGCTTCCGTAGCCCAGTCCAAGCTCCCCGGATCGTCGGTCGCGGGACAGGCCACGGTGTTTATATTCCCCGATCTGAATACAGGCAACAACACGTACAAGGCGGTCCAGCAGTCAGCCGGTGCAGTCGCCGTCGGACCGGTTCTTCAAGGTTTGCGCAAGCCGGTCAATGACCTCTCGAGGGGTTGTACCGTCGAAGATATTGTGAATACCGTCGCCATCACGGCCGTGCAGGCGCAGGGCACACCAGCGCAGGAGGCACCATGATCATCCTCGTCATCAACTCGGGCTCGTCGTCACTCAAGTACCAGGTACGGGATTCCGTGAGCGGGGAACGCCTGGCCAACGGGCTGATCGAGCGCATCGGTGATACCGCGAACGGCGGCCCCAAGGATCACACCGAAGCGCTGGACCGGGTGACTGAGGAGCTGGACGCCACCCTGCAGGGCAAGTCCATCGACGCCGTCGGCCACCGCGTGGTCCACGGCGGCGAGCGGTTCAGTGAACCCGTGCTGATCACCAACGAGATCATCCGCGCGATCGACCGGCTCAATCCCCTGGCGCCCCTGCACAACCCGGCGAATGTGCAGGGCCTGCGCGCTATCGCGGAGCGGTGGCCGGACATGCCGCAGGTGGCGGTGTTTGATACGGCCTTCCACCGCACCCTGCCCGAGCATGCGTGGCGGTACGCCGTTCCGGATGAGCTGTACAAGAAGTTCGGCATCCGCAGGTACGGATTTCACGGCACGTCCTTCGAATATGTGACGAGGCATGCCGCGGCGCTGCTGGGAATGCCGGCGGAGGAGTTCACGGGCATCATTGCGCACCTTGGCAACGGCGCGTCCATCACCGCCGTGCAGAATGGCCACAGCATCGATACCTCCATGGGGTTCACTCCGCTGGAGGGCCTGGTCATGGGAACGCGGTCCGGTGACATCGACCCGTCGATTCTGCTGTTCCTGAGCCGCGAGGGCTACACCGAAAAGGACCTCGATCAGCTGCTCAACCGCGAATCCGGGCTCAAGGGCCTCACCGGGCACAATGACATGCGTTCGATCGAGGAGTCCGGAGACGCCGCCGGCACCATGGCGTTGGACATCGCGTCCTACCGTCTTGCGAAGTACATCGGCGGATACCACGTGGCCGTTGGAGGCGCGCAGGCGCTCGTGTTCACGGCGGGCATCGGGGAGAACTCCTGGCGTTTCCGGGAGCGCGTGGTCAACCGCCTGGGCGCGCTCGGAGTGTTCGTTGACGACGCCGAGAACCAGAAGCAGGGCGGCTCGCCACGGGAGATCAGCACAGAGGAATCGGCCTTTCCGGTCCTCGTGGTGCCCACCGACGAAGAGGCGGCCATCGCGGAGGCGACTGCCGCCGTCGTCGGCTCTGCCTGACACCCACCGTTCATTTCGCAGGACACACCCCGAAAGCGGACGCAAAAGGGGTGTGTCCTGCCAACTCACGGGGCTAGGGGGCGCCAAGCAGGCGCGCGACTGCTGCGGCGCCAGCCCCCACCAGCACGACGACGAGGAACGGCGCCCGCAGCCACAACGCCACCCCTGCTGCAACAAGGGCCGCGAGGCGCGCATCAACCACCAGCGACTGCCCACTCGAAAAGGTGTTCACGGCGGTCAGGGACGCAAGCAGCCCGATCGTCAACGTGCCGGCAACGCGGGTCATATGCGGGTTCTCCATGAGCCGCGCGGGAACCAGGTAGCCGGCAAGCTTCGTGAGGTAGCTGATACCGCAGGCAATGAGGATCCAGATCCAGAGGTTCACCGGTGTCCTTCCGTGGGGTAGGGCTCAACATCAGGCTCGAGACCCTCGCGCGGCGGGCCGGAACTGAACCAGCCGGCCAGCGCAGCAACAGCGGCGGCAACGAGGATCGGAATGCCGGCAGGCACAAACGGAACGGTGAGCAGGGTGACCAGCGCACAGACGACGGCGATGGCGGCCGGCTCACGCGCCTTCAACCGTGGCCACAGCAGCCCGAGGAAGGCAGCGACGGCAGCGCCGTCCAGTCCCCATTGCGCAGGGTCACCGAGTGCGTTGCCGAGCAGCGCGCCGGCGAGCGTCAATACATTCCACAAGACGTATATGCCGATGCCGGCCACCCAGAACCCCCGCGACTGTTCCTGCGGCTCGCTCTGTCCGGTGGCTGTCGCCGTCGACTCGTCGATGGTCACCTGGGCGGCGGCGAACCTGCGCAGGCCGCGCGGTCGGAGCATCGCGTTCATCTGCATGCCGTAGACGGCATTGCGGATACCCAGCAGGGAAGCTGCGGACATCGCGGCCACCCCGGTCCCGCCGCCGGCCACCACGCCGATGAACGCGAATTGTGAACCGCCGCTGAACAGCAGGAGGCTCAGTGCCATGGTTTGCAGGAGGTCGAGCCCGGAGGCCACCGACAGGGCACCGAAAGACACCCCGTAGAGGCCGGTCGCCACGGCAATTGACAGTCCAACCCGCACAGCCGGGGATCTCGAAAACTCCACCGGCCAAGCGTATGCCTTACCCGCCCTCTCTTTCCTTCGGGCGTCATGGCCGCAATACTGAAGATGGTCAGCATACTTACCAACCCATACTTACCAACCCATACTTACCAACCCATGGAGGAGTATCGATGAAGGCACTTACCTGGCAGGGCAAGCGATCAGTGAGCGTTGAGGAAGTCCCCGATCCGCGCATCGAGGACACGACGGACGCCATTGTCCGCATCACCTCGACAGCCATCTGCGGATCGGATCTCCACCTGTACGAGGTTTTGGGACCCTACATGCACAAGGGCGATGTCCTGGGGCACGAACCCATGGGAATCGTGGAAGCCGTCGGCAGCAGCGTGGCAAATCTCAAGCCCGGTGACCGCGTAGTGATCCCGTTCAACATCTCCTGCGGCCATTGCTGGATGTGCAATCACGGGCTTCAGTCGCAGTGTGAAACCACGCAGGTCCACGAACAGGGCACGGGCGCCGCCCTGTTTGGATTCTCCGCGCTGTATGGCTCCGTCCCGGGTGGGCAGGCTGAATACCTCCGGGTTCCGCACGCGGACTACGGTCCGGTGAAGGTGGGCGCTGAACTCCCCGATGAGCGATACCTGTACCTTTCCGACATTCTTCCCACGGCCTGGCAGGGCGTCCGGTACGCGGACGTGCCCGACGGCGGTACGCTCGCCGTTTTCGGACTCGGCCCGGTTGGGCAGTTCGCAAGCAGAATCGGCAAGTATCTGGGTCACCGCGTCATTGCCGTTGAGCCGGTCCCCGAGCGGCGGGCGATGGCTGAGAGGCACGGGATCGAGACCATCGACTTCACCAAGGAGACGGGTGATGTCCTTCGCGAGATGACCAACGGGCGCGGACCGGACGCCGTCGTCGACGCCGTCGGCATGGAGGCACACAACTCACCACTGGGAGCCTTCGCGCAGCACGCCGTCGGGCTGTTGCCTGACCCTGTTGCCCGAAAGGCGATGGAGACAGCGGGCGTTGACCGGCTGACCGTACTTCACGCCTGCATCGACTCCGTGCGCCGCGGCGGCACTGTTTCACTCAGCGGCGTTTATGGCGGAACCGCAAGTCCCATGCCGCTGCTGACCATGTTCGACAAGCAGATCCAGACCCGGATGGGCCAATGCAATGTGCGGCGCTGGACGGACGAACTGCTGCCGATCGTCGAGGATCCCTCGGACCCACTAGGCGTGATGGACCTCAAGACGCATGAAGTGCCCCTCACCGAGGCGCCGAATGCCTACAAGATCTTCCAGAAGAAGGAGGACAGCTGCATCAAGGTGGTACTCAAGCCTTAATTGCCCGTTCATTCATCAGGACACGCCCCTTATGAGCTTCCATAAGGGGCGTGTCCTGCGAACTCAACGTGCGAGGGAGACCTGCTGGGCCGCGTGGATCGCGTCGGCGGCCCGCACCAAGCCCAGGTGAGAAAACGCCTGCGGGAAGTTCCCCGCCATCCTGGCGTTCCCGGCGTCGTACTCCTCGGACAGCAGGCCAAGCTGGTTGGCATAGCCCACCAGCTGGTCCATCAGCTTCTTGGCGTCCTGAAGGCGGCCGGTATGCGCGTACTGCTCAACGAGCCAGAACGAGCAGGCGAGGAATGGATGCTCCCCGGGCGCCAGACCATCGATCGACGATTCGGTGCGGTAGCGGAGCAGCAGCCCGTGGTCATCGAGCAGCTCTTCCTCAAGCCTTGCCACGGTACCGAGCATCATCGGGTCGTCGTAGTCAAGGAAGCCGACCTGCGGCAGCTGCAGCAGTGACGCGTCCACCAGCGGTGTGCCGTAGAACTGCGTGAAAGAGTTCACTTCGCTGCTGAAACCCTGCTCGAGGATCTCGGTGCGGAGCTGATCGCGAAGCTGTTCCCACCGGTCCGCCTCACCCTTGAGCCCGTGTTCCCGGACGGCGCGGGTGCCGCGGTCGAACGCCGCCCACATCATCACCCGGGAGTGCGTGAAGTACGCAGGTTCGCCACGCATCTCCCAGATGCCGTGGTCCTTGGCGTTCAGGTGTTTCTCCAGGAAACCCAGCAGTGCGTGCTGCAGCGGCCAGGAGAATTGGTCCTCCTTCACACCGCGCTCGCGCAGCTTCTCCAGTGCCACCATCACTTCACCCACGACGTCGGCCTGGTACTGGCTCACGGCTCCGTTGCCTATCCGGACGGGAGCGGAGTCCGCATAGCCGGGCAGGTGCCCAAGGACTTTCTCCGGCAGGTTCCGCTCACCCGAAACGCTGTACATGATCTGGAGATCCTCCGGGTCACCGGCGACCGCACGGAGCAACCAGTCCCGCCATTGGGAGGCTTCATCCTCGTAGCCGTGCGTCATCATCGCTTCGAGGGTCAGCGCGGCATCCCGTAGCCAGCAGAACCGGTAGTCCCAGTTCCGCTCGCCGCCGAAGGCCTCGGGCAGCGACGTGGTGGGAGCCGCGACGATGCCGCCGGTGTCTTCATGCGTCAGGGCGCGCAGCACCAGGAGTGAGCGCTTGACGATGGCGTCATACTCGCCCTGCTTCTCGCAGCTTTCCGCCCAGCCCTGCCAGTAGTCGATGGTTGCCTGAAGCGTGGCGTCGAAGTCCAAGGGCGTTGGTTGCGGACGGTGCGATGGGTACCAGACCAGCTCAAGATCCACTTTTTCACCGGCTTCAACCGTGAACTCGCCCACATGGCGGTGATCGGCGGCGTGCGGAAGGTGGGCACCGCGCAGGAGCAGGGCATCCGGTCCGGCCATCGCGAGAATTCCGGGACCACCCTTCTCATGGGTGCGCCGTACCCATGGCAGTACCTCGCCGTAGCCGAAGCGCACCACCAGCTCCTGGCGCATCGGCACTGATCCGCTGATGCCCTCGATGCGGCGTGCAAGGGAGGCTCGCCGGTCGTGGATAGGCATGTAGTCGGTCACGAGGACTTCACCGGCTTCGGTGCGCCATCTGGACTGCAGCACGAAGGTGGAGTCGATGTACTTCCACTCCACCAGGTCGGCAACGCCGGCGGCGTGCGCAGGTGCCACCAGCCACCGTCCATGGTTCTCGTTGCCCAGGAGCGCGGAAAAGACCGATGCCGAGTCGAACCGCGGGTAGCAGAGCCAGTCCACGCTTCCACCCCGGGAAACGAGCGCGCCGGTATGGAGATCGGAAATCAGCGCATAATCTTCAATCGGCATAGCCATGCGTTAACTCAATCACACCCGGCCGGGAGAGGACTCCCCCTTGAGCCGGCGAAGAACGTACGCCGGGCGGTTGGTCGTGATTTCCTGGACGCCGAGCGTGTGGAGGAGGTCGACGTCGTCGTCCGTGTCAACCGTCCACACACGCAGGCGAAGCCCGGACTCAAGCCACCCGGCAATCCTGTCGGGGTGGGCACGCACATACTTGATGCCCGGACCGGCAATCCCCACCGCTCCGCTCGCGATAATCCGCTCTCCCTCGTGCAGCGCACGCCGGAGAAGGTTCATCACGGCGGCCGCTGTGAGGGGTCCCAGGGTTTGGCGCACATCATCGGGCTTGACGTCGGCCACCAGCTGGCAGACGACGTCGGCGGGCACACGCTCCAGGAGGTGCCGGACGGAGTCGGGGTTGAAGCTCATGAAAGTAATGTGGAGATTGGCCAGGCGGGACGTCTCCGGGTCATAGCCTTCCCTCATCAGGAAGGCAATCAACCGTTCCTCCAGTTTGAGGCCGAAAGGACTCGGGTGCTTCAGCTCGATCGCGAGCTCCAACTGGCGTCCATCCGCACGCAGGAGATCCACCAGGTCCTCGAGCGTGAGCAGCTGATCGGCCACACCGCCATACTGCGGCGGGATATTGGCGCCCTTCCATGACGCGAAGTCCAGTTCACGCAACTGACGCAGCGTATGGTCTCCCACGTCGCCCGTTCCGCTGGAGGTGCGGTCAAGGGTGGTGTCGTGGATGCAGACAAGTTCCAGGTCCTCAGTGAGGTGGACGTCGCATTCAACACCGTCCGCACCTTCCGCGAGCGCCTGCAGGAACGCAGCGCGGGTATGTTCCGCGTATTGCTTGCTCGCCCCGCGGTGCGCGAAAACCAGGTGCTTCACTGCTTGTTGTTCTGTCACAGGCCTTACGCTAGCGAATCGGCGGCGTGACTGTCCTCCGGACGGCTGGTTAGATGGGAATTCAGCATCGATGCGGAGGACTAAGTGAGCATTGCGTTGACCGATACGGAGCGCGCGGCCGGTCTGAGGCGGATGAAGACCGTTGCGACGGGCCTGCTCGCCGTCATGGCGGTAATTTTCCTGGTTGCCTTCGCCTTTCAGGAGCAGTACCCGTGGCTGCAGTATGTCCGGGCCGCTGCGGAGGGTGGCATGGTGGGTGCCCTGGCCGACTGGTTCGCGGTGACGGCCCTGTTCAAGTACCCGATGGGGCTCAGGATCCCCCATACAGCGATCATTCCCCGCAAGAAGGACCAGATCGGCACATCGCTGGGGCAATTTGTGGAGGAGAACTTCCTTTCGGAGTCAGTGGTGCAGCAGAAGCTGTCCTCCCTTGGCCTCGCCCAGCGCGCCGGCACGTGGCTCTCCCGCCCGGAGGGCGCGGACCGGGTAGCCGTTGAGGGTGCCGCGCTGATCCGCGGCGCGTTCACCGTGCTGGATGACGACGCCGTCCAGAAGGTCATCGAATCAATGGTGCGCAAGCACGTTGTAGACCCACCGTGGGGTCCGCCGGTTGGTCGTATGGCCGAGCGCGTCTTCGAGGAGGGACACCACCACCGGCTCGTTGACCTGCTGGTGGACCGCGCGGCCGAGTGGGTGGACGGCAATTACGACGTCGTCTCCCGCGTGGTGTCCCAACGCTCGCCCACGTGGGTGCCGCACTTCGTGGACGGGCTCGTCGGCGACAAGGTCTATGCGGAGTTCCTCAAGTTCGTGCGTGCAGTCCAGGCAGATCCGCAGCATGATGTCCGGCTCTCCATCGACAAGTACCTCAAGGACCTCGCCCAGGATCTACAGCATGACCCGGTGATCATCGCGAAGGCCGAGGAGATCAAGGCCGGGATCCTCGATGACCCGCGCCTGCATGACGTTGCCGCCCGGGCCTGGACCACCATCAAGACCGCGCTGCTGGAAGCGGTCAATGATCCCGATAGTGAGCTGACCCGCAACTTCAAGGCCGCGGTTCGCGATTTCGGACGCCGCCTCACCACGGACGAGGATCTTGCGGGCAGGATCAACAAGTGGATTTCCGACGGCGCCGGCTACCTCGTGCGGACGTACCGCAGCGACATCGCGGGCATCATCTCCGAAACCGTGGAGCGCTGGGACGCGGAGGAAACCTCGCGGAAGATCGAACTCCAGGTGGGCAAGGACCTTCAGTTCATCCGGATCAACGGCACGGTGGTCGGCTCTCTTGCCGGGCTGGGTATCTTCTCCCTGGCGCACGCACTGTTCGGCTGATCTCAGGGCTGCGGGTCAGTGCCAATCTCCGGAAGCTTCTCAAGTTCCGTGAGCAGTTCGCCCGGAAGGACGGTGGGCGGCGGGCCGAAGGCTTGCCGGGTTGCGTCGATCACCGTACGCCCCATCTTGTGGTTGGCCACTCCTCCCACAGCTGCACCCACTCCGAACGGGAGCGCACGGCCCAGCAGGGCCCCGCCCTGGCGTGCAAGCATGCGCTTGAGGAATCGTTTGCGGATGCTTGCGCCGATGCCGCGCACTGCGGAAGAGGACATCGATCCCCCGACCACGTTGCCCCAGTGACGCGTCACCCCGCCCGCCGAGGAGCCGATGGTGGCCTGAATCAGCGCCGAGCCCTCTTCTCCCATGAGGATGGCCATGACCAGAGTGCGTGTTCGTTCGGGGTCCTCGGTGGAGATGCCGTGAAGTTCCGCTACCGATTGCGCATACAGCGCCGTTGCCTCGAGAAATCCAACCGTGGCGGCAGCGGAAAGCCCCAGCGAGACCACTGTTCCAATTGCCGGTACGACGGCGGTGCCACCGACAGCCGCGCCCGCGGTTGTAATCGCAACGAGATAGTCGCGCTCCAGTTTTGCGTTCAACTCGGCGCCGGTGGCAGCCGGGTTTTTCCTGCGCAATCGTCGCAGGTTGGCGAGAACCAACGGGCGTTGAATGTCGATGGCCCGTTCCACCGCGCGCTGGACGCCCGGTTTTGGTTGGCCGTGGCGGTCGAATACCGCTCCGCTGGCTAATTTTCCCGCGGGGTTGAAGCGTGCCATTGCTGATCCTTCCATCGAGCTGCCCATGTCTGGTTTAGGGACGTTTCCTTACCACGCAAAACGCCCCGTCGGATGGGGCCGACGGGGCGTTTAGTCTATGGTGCCCAGGCTATGCGTGCGAACGATTCTTGGTGATAGCTCCGTAGACGAGGAGAACGATGATCGCCCCACCAATGGCCAGCAGCCAGGAAGACAGGGAGAAGAATTCGTTCACGCCGACGTTGAAGAGGAGGTTGCCGAGGAAGCCTCCAAGGAGGGCACCGATCACGCCAAGGATCAGCGTCATGATCCAGCCGCCGGCCTGCTTACCGGGCAGAATCAGTTTGGCGATGGCGCCTGCAATAAGGCCGAGAAGAAGAAATGCCAGGAAATTCATGAAGTGCTCCTTTATCGAACTTCTAACTGCGCAACATATATGTCGATTTCGACGATGCACCGAAGTGCAACTGCACACTACCCTACTTGATAAGTGAGCTTAGTAATAGCATACGCCTTACCGGTGGAACCATTAAACTCCTGCTCGGGAACTTTGCAACCCCTTGTGATCAAAACTTCACCGGAGACGTGTTCGGTAACGGAAAGAAGGGGCAGTTCGACCCGGCACGGTGCCGGGCAACCGAAGCGAATGCCAGTATGCTGATTACCTAACGCGTTATTATCGCAACCCGCCGCGATTACTGGATCTAACAGACAAATTGCTGAAGCGGGTCAAATCAAGGAGTAGTTGGTATGAGAATCGGTTCCTCCATCGTCCTCATTGCACTTGGTGCAATATTGGCCTTCGCCGTCGCGGATAATCTGGTGAACTTCATCGACCTCACCCTCGTGGGTTACATCCTGATGGGAGTCGGCGTTCTGGGGCTCATCATCTCGCTCCTCATGAACGCGCCGCGCAACCAGAAGCGGGTCAGCGAGTCGCGTACCGTCCAGGATCCCAACACCGGCGAGCGGATCACCCGAAACGAGACCCGCGACGGCGGGATCTGACCCAGCCTTCCTCTTGGACTGACCCGCAGTCCAGACACCTGAGAAGCCACCCGCGCCCCAGCGCCGGTGGCTTCTTCTTTTTTCTCCGTTTTTCGTTGACAACCAAACATAAACACAGATATAGTCACTGAAACGGAAATGGTTGTGACGATAGTCACCCAGCGAGGAGGGCCAGTGTTCGCCGAGGAACGCTACAACAGGATTGCCGCGCTGGTTGCGTCCGAGGGCCGGGTCACTGTGGCCCAGCTGGCAGCTCGATTCAACATCACCAAGGAAACCGTCCGGCGTGATCTCGCACTGCTGGAGCAGGACGGGCTCCTGCGTCGGGTGCACGGCGGTGCCGTTCCCGCGGCGAGCGCGAGCACCACCGAGCTGAGCCTCACAAGCCGTGAAGGCCGCAATCAGGCAGAGAAGACGCGAATCGCCAAAGCCGCGCTGGCGATGGTTCCCGCCGAAGGGTCAATCGTGCTGGACGGCGGCACCACCACGAGCGCCCTCGCTGCGCTCCTGGTGCAGGAGGCGGCGGATCAGCTTCTCGTCATTACCCACTCCGTGCCGGTTGCCTCCACGCTCATCGGCTCGGCCCTTCAGCTCGAATTCATCGGTGGCCGGGTCCGCGGCCTGACCAGCGCCTGCGTCGGCAGCGGCACTGTCGCACGGTACAGCGGATTCCGCCCGGACGTCGTTTTCATCGGAACCAATGGAGTGCACCCGGAATTCGGGCTCAGCACTCCCGACCCGGAGGAGGCCTCAGTGAAGGCTGCAATCGTTCGATCAGCGCGCCGCGTCGTCGTACTGGCGGACGCGTCAAAACTGAACGCAGAGACGCTCGTCGGGTTCGCTGAACTCAGCGAGATAGACGCCCTCGTCACCGACGTCCAGCCGGACGCCGGACTCACCCGCGCCCTCGCCGAGGCGGACGTCGAGCTGGTGGTCGCATGATCATCACGCTCACGGCCAATCCCAGCCTGGACCGCACCATCGAGCTCGCCGCTCCCCTCGCCCGCGGCGCGGTGCAGCGTGCAACGGCCAACCGCCAGGAATCCGGCGGCAAGGGGGTCAACGTCTGCCGGGCACTGTCCGCAGGCGGCGCCGAGGCCCTCGCAATCCTTCCCGGCCGCGAGGATGATCCGGTTCTCACCGGCCTCCGATCCGCGCAGGTCCCCTACCGCAACCTGTCCATCGCGGCGGCACTGCGCAGCAACGTCACCCTGACTGAGCCTGATGGCACCACCACCAAGATCAATGAACCCGGTCCGGCACTGAACCAGCGCGAAGCCGACGCCCTCATTGACCTGGTGGTGGAACTGTCGACAGGCGCACAGTGGCTGGTTCTCGCAGGATCCCTTCCACCGGGCCTTGCATCCGACTATTACGCTGCAGTCGTTCGCGCAGTAAGGGACCGCCACGGCGACCGCGCTCCGCTGATCGCACTGGACGCATCCGAAGCGGCGCTCATCGCGGCGATCGACGGCAACGCCGCTCCGGACCTCCTCAAACCGAACGCCGAGGAACTCTCCCAGCTCACCGGGCTTGGAGTGGGAGACAGTCTCGAAGACCAGGAGGACCTTGCGGTGGAAGCAGCCACGCGACTGCTTGCCCGCGGCGTCCGCACCGTCCTTGCAACCCTCGGCTCCAAGGGCGCACTGCTGGTCACAGCCGACGGCGCGTGGCACGCACAGCATCCACCCATCACCGCGATCTCCACCGTCGGCGCCGGAGACTCCGCGCTTGCCGGCTACCTCCTGGCGCATACCCGAGGCGCCAGTGCCCCCGACTGCCTCCGTCAGGCGGTGGCCCATGGCTCAGCCGCTGCGTCCCTACCGGGATCCACAGTGCCGGCAATGCACCAGACCACACCGGACGCCGTCACAGTCCAGGCGATTGTCACAGCCCACACCTCCCCCAATCACCCATAACCTCCAAAGGAAATCCCATGTCCGCAATGATTACGCCCGAACTTGTCGTCCTCGACACGTCGCTGGGCAACGACCGAGCCGACGTCATCCGGCGGCTAGCCGAACTTGTGGTGGCGCAGGGTCGCGCCGACCAGGTGGAAGGGCTCTTCGCTGATGCACTGGCCCGCGAGGAGAAGACAGCCACCGGGATTCCGGGTGGAATCGCCATCCCGCACTGCCGGTCCACCGCCGTTCTTGAACCGACCCTGGCGATGGCGCGCCTCGAGCCGAAGGTGGACTTCGGCGCCAAGGACGGCCCGGCAGACCTGGTGTTCTTCATCGCGGCTCCGGAAGGCGCCGATCAGCAGCACCTCAAGCTCCTGTCGAAGCTCGCCCGCTCCCTGATCAAGAAGGACTTCACCGCCGCGTTGCGCTCCGCATCCACCGAGCAGGAGGTCGTGGCCCTGGTGGAGGAAGCACTCGAAGCCGCTCCTGCCAGGAAAGAAGGCGGCGCTACTGCCGTGAACCCTGAGTCCGCGGACCCGGGAACCACCACGCCTCCCGACGCGGCACGGACAAAGCGGCTGGTAGCCGTGACAGCGTGCCCCACCGGCATTGCCCACACCTACATGGCAGCGGACTCCCTGGTCGCGGCTGCGAAGGAACGCGGTATCGACCTGCAGGTCGAGACGCAGGGTTCCTCAGCATCCACTCCCCTCGACCCGTCAGTGATCGCTGCTGCGGACGCGGTGATCTTCGCCGTCGACGTCGACGTCCGCGACAAGCACCGCTTCGCCGGCAAGCCGGTCATCAATGCGCCGGTCAAGCGCGGTATCGACGAGCCCGGAGTCATGGTCGAGGAAGCGCTTGCGGCGGCGGACAACCCCAACGCCCGCCGCGTCGCTGACTCCTCCATGCCGGGCTCCGATGACGACGGCCCACGCGAAGGAGTCGGTGGACAGTTGAAGCGTGCGCTGCTCACCGGCGTCAGCTACATGATTCCGTTTGTTGCAGGCGGCGGGCTCCTCATCGCTCTGGGCTTCCTCCTCGGCGGTTATGACATCACCGGCTTCGCTGACGACATGGTGGTCAACAACAGCCTCTGGAACCTCCCCACCGAGTTCCCCGAGACAGCGCAGGGCGCTCTGGGCGCGTACCTCGGTGCGGTGTTCTTCAAGATCGGCTCCCTGTCGATGGGCTTCCTGGTTCCCGCCCTTGCCGGCTATATCGCCTATGCGCTCGCTGATCGTCCCGGTATTGCTCCGGGCTTCGTTGCCGGTGCTGTTGCAGGCTTCATGGGTGCCGGGTTCCTGGGCGCGATCGTCGGCGGCCTCCTGGCCGGCTACGTCGCCATGAAGATCGGCAAGCTGGCAGTTCCCCGCTGGCTGCGAGGCCTGATGCCGGTGGTCATCATTCCGCTGGTGGCCTCCATCGTGGCCTCCGGGCTGATGATCCTGGTCCTCGGTGGCCCGATCGCCGCCCTCACCGTTGCGCTCAACGACTGGCTGTCCGGGCTGACCGGCACCGGCGCTGTTCTCCTCGGCATCATCCTCGGACTCATGATGGCAATTGACCTGGGCGGCCCCATCAACAAGGTCGCCTACGCCTTCGCCGTGGCCGGCCTCGGTGCCGGCGCCATCGACAACCAGGCTCCGTGGCAGATCATGGCAGCCGTCATGGCCGCCGGCATGGTCCCGCCGCTGGCGATGGCCCTGGCAACCGTGATCGACCGTCGCCGCTTCTCCCTTGCAGAGCGCGAGAACGGCAAGGCTGCGTGGCTCCTCGGTTCGGCATTCATCTCCGAAGGCGCCATCCCGTTCGCTGCGGCTGATCCGCTGCGCGTCATTCCCGCAGGGATGCTGGGATCCGCGGTCACCGGCGCGATGATCATGGGTACCGGCGTCACCTCCCAGGCACCGCACGGTGGAATCTTTGTATTCTTTGCGATCGGTAATGTCGCTATGTTTGTTCTATCGATCCTCGTGGGCATGGTCATCTCAGCCCTTGCCGTGGTGGCCCTGAAGCGGTTCGCCGTGCGCAAGCCGGCCCCGGCCGCTGCCTCCGAGTCGGTTGCCGTCTAGTCCCTGACTGAGGAGTTGGACCATTGAGCACCTTCACCGGCGTAGGAGTGAGCCCCGGCAGGATCATTGGACCGGTGCAGCAGATGCCGCGCCCGGTGGCAGAACCATCCGCCGGGGAGAAATGGTCCAACACCACGGTCGATGATGAGACGGCCCGGCTGAAGACTGCAGCGAAAAAAGTCCAGGCCGAGCTCCAGCGACGCGCCGACTCCGCAACCGGAGACGCGAAGGCAATCCTTGAGGCTACGGCCATGATGGCGGCGGACCCCATGCTCCTGAAGTCTGCGAACGCGCTCATTGTGGCCGGCACCTCGGCCGAGCGCGCGGTGTGGGAGGCCGGCGCCCAGGTCGCAGACATGCTGAGAGGCCTCGGCGGTTACATGGCCGAGCGCACGCAGGACGTCCTGGACGTCCGTTCGCGGGTCGTCGCCGAGCTGCGGGGACTGCCCGCGCCCGGTATCCCGACAGCCGACCATCCGTTCGTCCTTGCGGCGGAGGATCTGGCCCCGGCCGATACCGCCACGCTCAACCCGGAGCTGGTCATCGCTTTGATCACCAGCTCCGGGGGCCCCCAGTCCCACACGGCGATCCTCGCTCGTGCGCTGGGGCTGCCCGCCGTCGTCGCCGCCCGGGGCGTCGAGGATATCGACGACGGGACTGAAGTGTTTGTCGACGGAGCAGCCGGAACCGTACTCACCGGACCTGGCGACGCCGAACGGACGGCAGCGGCCATCTGGACGGAGCAGGCACGCTCGCTCGGTACCTACAGCGGAACCTGCACGACGACGGACGGGCACCGGGTGCCGCTCCTCGCCAACGTGGGGTCCGGTGCCGACGCCCGCAAAGCAGCCGAGGCAGGAGCTGAGGGCGTCGGACTTCTGCGCACCGAGTTCTGCTTCCTCGACCGCGAGACCGAGCCGACGGTGGCCGAGCAGTCGGTGGCCTACCGCCAGGTCTTTGACGCGTTTCCCGCCGGCAAGGTAGTGGTTCGCACGCTCGACGCCGGCGCAGACAAGCCCCTGCCTTTCCTTACTGACGCCTCGGAACCGAACCCGGCGCTCGGTGTTCGCGGCTACCGCACCGAGCTCTCGACGCCCGGTGTGCTGGACCGTCAGCTGAAGGCAATCAGCGAAGCAGCCGACGGCGCAACCACGGATATCTGGGTCATGGCACCGATGATCTCCACCGCGCAGGAGGCCCAGCACTTCGCTGAATCGTGCGCAGCAGCGGGGTTGAAGGTGCCCGGCGTCATGGTGGAGGTGCCGTCCGCAGCCCTGACGGCAGGGGCAATCCTGCAGCGTGTGGACTTCGCGTCAATCGGAACCAATGACCTCACGCAGTACGTCATGGCGGCAGACCGCCAGCTCGGACCTCTGGCCGCCCTCAACGACCCCTGGCAGCCGGCTGTCCTGCAGCTGATTCGGCATACGGTGGCCGGCGCCGAGGCTGCCCGTGGGAGTGAATCCTCGAGCAAGGAACTCAACAGTGACAACGGCAAGTCTGTGGGCGTATGCGGCGAGGCGGCCGCCGATCCGGCCCTCGCCGTCGTGCTGGTGGGTCTGGGCGTCACTTCGCTGTCCATGAGTTCACGGGCGCTGGCCGCCGTGGCCGCCGTGATCGGTTCGGTGTCCCTCACCGAAGCACAGGGGCTGGCACAACAGGCTCTGGCGGCACCCACCGCGCTCGAGGCACGCGCAGCTGTGCGTGCCGGTTTGCCGATCCTCGGAACCCTGGGCCTGTAGGCTCGCACAAAAGCAACCGGAAGGAAGATCATGATCGAACGCAAAGCAACCGTAGCCAGCCGGGTGGGGCTCCACGCCCGGCCAGCCGCCATCTTCGCCGAAGCGGCGGGAGAACTCCCGGCTGAAATCACTATTGCCCTGGAGGGGAGCCCGGCGGACGAAGCCCTGGACGCATCAAGCATCCTGTCGCTGATGAGCCTGGGCGCCGAGCACGGCAACGTTGTGGTGCTCCGCTCCGAGGACGACGGCGCGGGGGACGCACTCGACTCGCTGGTCCGTATCCTCGAAACCGATCACGACGCCTGACAGCGGGCTTTCAGGCGGGGATGACCCCGCCTGAAAATGAAATAGGTGCGTCCACCCGTTCTAATGGACGCACCTATTGCTGTGTAACCCGTTGACCCCCCACGGACACCGGGAGTTACATAATCATAATTTTGACACACCATGATGAAAACGTGAACAGTGTGAGCGATATTGGTCGAAATAATCCGGCGAAGAGACTAAAGGTCGATCAGTTACGCCGGTGTTCCTTTGCCAGGAAGTTGGCGGACCGGTCGCGGACGGCACGCCTGCGGGACAGCCAGATCATGGTGAGGCCGGTAGTGACGAGGACAATTGCACCGAACGGCAGAATGAGGTCCGCCGCCCCGGTCCTGACCCCGGTGAACTTGAGGACGGTATGGGCCAGCACCATCGCGAATCCGCATGCCATGAACGCCGCGGCAACACGGTGGAAAGCACGTGCCGACGTGTCCCGCGCGCTTGCGATCGCCGGGCCAAGCAGGCAGGCGCCGACAAACGCCGGGTAAATTCTCCCCAGATGCGAGTACCAGTGCACGGTGGGTTGGTCCGCGTATTCCCGCAGCCCCGTTGAGGATTCTGGAAGATCACTCAATCCGAACAAAATCACCGTAGCCAAAACCGTTAGGCCCAGTACAGCAGTACCCAGTGGCCCGCTGATGAGCCTCAGCGCCCGTTCAGAGCTGAACGCAGCCGCGCCACGCAGCCCCAGGAGCAGCATGATGGCGTACAGGCTGAACCGGATGAGGAGATTGGCAAGATTGGCGCCGCCGAGCAAGCCGTCCACAAAGAGGTAAATTGGCGACAGGCTCAGGCCCACGGCCACGCACAGCAGCACCAGCACGGCGAAGACGCTCCGTCCTTTGCCCCGTATGGCGTCAGGGAGGCGTGTAGCCGCGAAGATCACGCACAGCGCCAGCGCCAGCCACTGGATAAATGTTCCGACGCTCATCCGAGGTTCTCCCATAAGGTCTGGTCACGAGTGTTGTCCTGCTCCTGTTTGCGGAGCCGCTTGCCCAGCCCGTCAAGACGGTCCCGCGCTATCAGGATGAGTCTTGAATCCGGCAGGGAGCTCAGCACCTGCTCACGGCCGTCGCCTGCCCAGCCGCCTTCCTGCGGGGTGAGCAGCCCGGTGACAACCAGGCCGTTCGCGAGCGAAACCCCGGACACCCTGGCAACTTCGACGCACAACTGGGTGCTCAACCGACCGGCACTGAGTTGCGCCGAAAGGTTCTGCGGAGCAATCCCGGTGCGCGCCGTCAGCGCCTGGCGGAGTTCACCGTCGTCGACCGAATCGAACCACGAGCGCACGGAATAGCGGTGAGGCAGGGGTGCGAGCTGGAAACTCAGCGGACCGCCCACCCAATCGGTTTCCTCACTGCGCCCGAGGATCAACCGCAGCAGGTCCATCGAGGAAACCTGGCTGAGATATTCCCCGGAAGTCGGGGGCAGGAGCCCTTCCGCGAGATCCCGGTAACCGTCGAACCCGCTCAGTGCCTGAACCGGCGGAACCCCATAGGCGCGGGCGATACTGATGACCGTCTCGATTGAAACTTTGCCGCGAACCAGCTGCTGCGCGAGGGTGGACCGTTTGATGTCCGCTTTCCGGCAGAGATCGGAAACGGTCGCTTCCGGAGCTATCTGGGTACGCCACAGCTGGAATGCTTTAGCTGTGACTGTCATCATCACCCTTCAGGCGGATTCGACTGGACTTTTTACCCCTACTGTGAAGTATAGTTGGAGAGCTGGCTCCCCATTCTGCGATTCCCCCATACGCAGAACGCGGAGCCAGTTTCACTTTAACCTCCCCTGGGACGCATCAGCTAAGGCTGCCGCCCTACCAGCGCACCTTCTTCTCCCGCTTTCCCTGCCGGTTGCTGGCATGAACGGATTTGTTCCTGCGCCCCGTGCTGTGTGCGCTGTCCAGCTCCCCAAAGGCAGGGTTCTTCCGGGCCAGCGCATCGCGCGCACGAGGATCGTCCACCAGTTTCTTTGCAGCGTCTTCGGTGAGGTGTACGTTGAGCGGCTGTTGGTCTTCTTGCTGGGTCATGGCTCTCCTTCAATGGCTTCGACCGGCTGGGCCACTCACCTACAGGCAACGACGACGGCGCTTGCCGGCCGCTGCTGCTCTGCCGATTCCGTAGGGGATCCTGATGCACTGACCGACCGGTCCGGGCAAACCCCGAACCGTATGTCACACAGGAGAAGTGGAAACAAACATGGAGGCGAAGGCCTCAACACGGTCTTTTTTCGAATGGTTCTGTTGTTGTTTGGACGGGTGCGCCAAGCACCCGGCCGGCACAATTACTCGAAAATTATTGTTCCCATGCGTTTCAACCTACACGAGCATCCGGAGCCTTGGCCAGAGGACCGGCACTTTTTGGTCCAGCGGGCAGCGGCCACTTACCCCGGCGCAGCAGAACTAGTAGATTTCCAACAGAGGGCCAGGGAGGCACAATGGGCGAGAACACGCCGAACATCGACAATCGGTACAGTTCCATCTATCAGCGGGGCGGCGGCGCATCGTCAGCCTCCCAGGGCGGCCGCTGGTCCTCACCGAAGGAAGCGCCGCAGCGCCCGGCAGTAGCCGAGGAGGCGCCCGCACCGTCCTCGCCCGACGAGCCTGCGAATGTCGTTGAGGTCATGCCGACAGGAGCGGTCCGGCCGGATACCGGGCCGGCGGATAAGTGGATCAACCCATTCGTGCTGGTGCTCTGGCTGCTCGGGGCAGCAGTGCTTGCGCTGGGGTTGTGGGCGGTGTTTGCACCCCTCCAGGTCGACCAAACAGCGATCAACGGGCCATTCCCGCAGTGGATCTTCATCATCAGCCAGTCGGCTGGCGGGATCGTTGTCAGCGGCAGCATCCTGCTCGCCACGGCAGGCGCGCTCAGCGCGGTCTTCTGGGACCGGCGGCGCCGGCACACATCCAATCAGCGGGAATGACTGGGTTTTCCGCAGTTTCCGACAACTTCGGCTGAAACGATCGGGTCAGCGCTTCTTGACGTCGACATCGACGTACACCAGCCGGTGGTCGCTCGTGGGGAAGGGGAAAATGCCCGTGAGCTCTGAACCGGGCGTCCCTGCCCGCGGCCAGAAGATGCCGGCGCCGCGCACCTTGAGGGACTTGGACGGCAGCACGTAGTCCACCCGGATGTTTCCGGCATCAGCGTCCTCGAAGTCGGCGGTATCCAGGGCGGGGTCGCCGCGGTGCTCCGAATTCACCCGGCCCTGCAGGACTGAGGCTTCAGCAGCGCCTTCCGCCGCGGGCTGGGGGTCCTGGAGTTGCTTCAGCCCGAGCAGCTGGCTGATCGAGCCCGGGCGGGAATCGCCGTCAGCCGGATCACTGTTGAGGTCTCCCAGCACAACAAAGTCGGCGCGCCGATCGAGTCCACCGCGGTCGCCGTCGTCGTCATAGATGTAGCGCGCCTTCCCGCCGCCATGGATGTAGTCCGCCCAGAAGCGGATCTCATCGCTGTTCCGCCTGCCGTTGCGGTCTTCCTCAGCGTCGAAGACCGGCGGCGTGGGGTGGCTGGCGAGAACATGCACCGTAGAACTACCGACGGTCACCGGTACGTTCCAGTGCGATTTGCTGGACAGGCGGACAGCGGCCAGTTCCTCCTCGGTGAACCAGTCAGCGGCGCGGTCTGTAGCAGGGTCATCGGGCAGGAGCGCACCCGGCATGTCAGCCCAGAGGAAGTTCTGGAAGGTGCGGACATTCCCGGTATCGATGGGGTACCTGGAGTAGAGAACCATTCCGTACTGGCCCTCGAACTGGCCGAATCCCAGCGCATCGTCCGGACCGCCCACGGTGCCGTCATTGTTCAGGTCCATCCCGCTGGGAACACCGGTGTTGGACGGGGCCGTGTAGACGTACGGGTAGCGGACCGGAGCCTTACCGTTCTGGCCCACCTCAAGGTAGTTGGTCCGGAAGAGTTCGGCGGCCTCGTGGCCGGGGTCGTAATCGAATTCGTTGAGCAGCACCACGTCAGGGTTGTTGATCTGGATCACCTCGGCGATCCGCCCGGCCTGCTCATCATGGCCGGTGCTCAGGTCTTCGACGAGCGCACCCTCGGCGGACCGGTTCAGGCTTGCGTTGTAGGTGGCGAAGCGCAATTCCTGCTTGCCCTGGCCCTGCTGCGCAACGTTCGGTTTGTGGGCAGCTGTCGCCGTTGACGGCACCGCCACGCCAGCAGCGGCGACGGCGAGCGTGACCAGAATGGCTGCCGCCCTACGGCGAGGTACACGTGCTGAATACATTTACTTCCCCCTCCGATCCCCCAGTGACCGGTCCAGCCTAACTGTCCCGGCGGTGAGGGGTCGAGTGGGCACCGGCAGCGCGCTCGGCCTTCTCGAAGGCCGCCTCCAGGTCGGTGACCGCGGACGCATAAGCCGGCGCAGCGCCGCCGTCGTCCGTGTTTTTCTGTTCCGTGTCTTCCTGCTCGCGCAGCACCGCCGCTTGCCGCATGGCGCGCACCAACTGCGCGGTCTCCGGACGCTTCACGTCAGTCATGTCCGGGTAGTCGATGGCGACGGCCGGATCCAGTTCATAGCTCACCCACCGCTGCAGCACCGATTCATGGCGCGCCCGCAGCGCTGAGCACGCCTCTTCCACCGACCGACGACGACGGCGCGCCGCCCGCTCCTGCTCGCCGCGCCAGACCCAGCCTCCGGCCAGTCCGACGCCGAGCACACCTGCCAGCCCGGTCACCGCCGCGGTCTCGGGGATGAGCACCATTGCTCCCATGATGGCGCCGAGGCAGGCGAACCCACCCGTGAAGCCGTACCAGAAGACGCCGTCGCGGTCCTTGTCCGTAACCAGCCCGCGTGACACCGCAAAGGCAGTCAGCGCGATGAGCGCACCAATCACTGCGACGGCGAGCGTCGTCTGAACGGGTAACGCCAACAGTGCGGGCATCGGATTTCCTCCCGGCACTTTCCCGTGCCGCTTGATGGAAAGGATCTGCCCTTCCAGTACAGGCTTCCGGAGCGCGGGAGTCAATGGCTGTTGCGGGAAAGCAACCTGGGGAAGCGGACTAACTCCCACGAAAAAGCGCGCCCTCACCGATACCTCGGCGGGGGCGCGCTCCTCGTACTCGCGGGTGGGCCCTGTGGGACTCGAACCCACGACCCACGGATTAAAAGTCCGATGCTCTACCAACTGAGCTAAAGGCCCACGTCACCCGGGCAGGCCCGAACAACGTGTCTACTTTATCGCACCCGATCGGGCGATAAGGCAAGCCGGACCGGCGGAGGTCGCGCGTTGAGTGATCCGGACCTCGGCGGGAGCAAGCTGGACCTCCACTGGAGCAAGCTGGACGTCCACTGGAGCAACCCAGACGCAGGTGAGGGAAATTTCGCCCACCCCGGTCCAGGTTGCTCCCGCCGGCAAGTCCGAGGCATCGGTACACCGCAGGACCCCAGGGATCACCTGTGCCATGGGTGCGAACCCGCGGGGGTTTCGTGAGCGCCTAGCCCCTCAATAGGCGCAGGAGTATTCTCGATCCATGGACGGCGAATATGTAGACAACAGCCCTCGGCATCACAAACCCAAGCCGTTCGCGCCCGTAGACTTCGAGGTTTTCCCCGGCGGCGCTGACCCCTCGCGGGTCTCTGAAGCCGCCCACCTCGCCGCGCACGCACTGGTACACCACGGCCGGGAGACCGATGACCCGGTGGTGACGCAGCGCCTGGTGCAACTGGCTGACCAACAGGGGCTGGAGGCCATCGCCGAACTGTGGGCCGAGAGCCCTGCGCGCTCGCTTCCCGGTGCGCTGTGGCGCCTCTACGCCCTTCGTGCCGCTACCCAGCAGAACCCCGAGAAGATTGCCGCCTTTTTCAATGCCGGCAAGGAAGTGTCCCAGGTGTCGAAGGTTGTCGCGGGAGTCGCCGAGCCTCCCGGCGCTGACGAGGTCCAGCAGATGGCGGACACCATTCTGTCCGGCGCGTTTGACGGCGAGTTCGACGTGGCGCTTGAGCGCTTCGCCGCCTTCTGCCGGGTGGTGGCGCTCGGTCAGACCAACCACGCCGACGACGCCGACACCTCCAACGGCGCCCACGCCACCAAGCTCACCCGCAGTTCACACCAGCTGGTCAAGACCGCTGAGGACCTGGAGCACGCTGCCGCTTCGTGGCGACGCGGCGAGCTGGACTAGCGCTCCGCTGCACGCCCGGCCGCCGGCCCTGTCCCGGTGATGACGTCCTTGAGTCGTTCTCGCTTCCCCTCTTTCCGTGGCAGGCGGGAAAGAAAGATCGGTTTGTGCGGATCGTTCCGGATTCCGTTTCAGGCCGGCGATTCCCCGTGGTTGAGCCGAAGACCTGGTGGACTCCGGAGTCCGATGCCACCCGTTCTGCTGCCGAGTAGACGGTGCTCGTTGACATGCACGCGGGTCAGTAGCAGACTGAAACTGGTGTCGGACCGTGGAACCCCCGGGCTTCAACATTTAGCCGCTTCGAGCGGCCTTCCGCCGAGAGGCGCTCCCGGTTCGGCGCCACTTTTGTGCCCTCAGGGGGCCGGCCGCACAGGGCCGGTCACCTGAGTGAGGCGCAGGTAGTCTTAGGTGGCAACCGTCCGTGCGACCCTAGGTGACTTTAGTGAAGCTCCGCCTCTTTCCCCAGGAAAACGCAGGACTTGAACTGCTCTCCAGCATGGCCCAGCAGCTGGTCCTCGGAGTCCGCAGCATGTCCGGCATCCTTGGTGCCGCACCCCAGGACTATGATCAGCTGGCCGAAGAGCTGCATCAGTATGAAGGCACCTCAACGGACCTGCACTTTGCCCTGTTGACCTCGATGCGCACGAGCTTCATCAACCCGCTTCCGCGTGAAGACCTTTATTCCATGTCACGTCTGTTGAGCGAAGCCATGGAGAAGCTCGACGGCGCTGCGGAGCTCATCGCCCTCTATAAGCTGACCAAGCTCAGCCGGCGCGCAACCGAGCAGCTCGAGGTGATCACCCGGCAGGCGGAACTGACCGCCGAGGCGATGCGGCAGCTCAATTCCCTCGATGACCTCGAGGATTACTGGATCGAGATCCTGCGCCTCGCCAAGCGCGCGGAACGCACGCACCGGATCTGGTGCTCGGAACTGCTGGCCGACCACAAGCCGCTCGTCTACGCGCGGCACCGTGACGTCGCCAACCAGCTCGTCGACGTCACAAAGGACATCCGCAAGGTGGCAACCCACGTCGGAGCGATCCTCGTCAAGGAATCGTAGGTGGAGGTCTTCCTCCTCGGCGCCGTCGTGTTCCTGGCAGGCGGTTTCGCCTTCATCAATGGATTCCACGATGTCTCCAACTCCATTGCCACGTCGATCCGAACCCGCGCACTGACGCCCACTGTCGCCGTCCTGCTCGCCGCGCTGTTCAACCTCGTGGGTGCCCTCATGAGCGCCAGCGTGGCCACGCTCTTCACCGGCGACAGCATCAGCCTCCCCACCGGGCAGAGCGGATTGGGCATCCTGCTCGCCGCCCTGCTGGCAGCGTGCGCCTGGGGGATCTTCACCTGGTACCGCGGCAAGCCGTCGTCATCCACGCATGCATTGATCGGCGGGCTGATCGGGGCCGGCGGCGCTGCGGCAGTGCTTGGCGGGGAGTCTATTGCCGGGTCCGGCCGCGTGTTCCTCCTCGAGATCGGGCTGCCGCTGCTGCTCTCGCCGCTGATCGCGTACCTGCTCGCCTACGTGGTTGTCTTTCCTGCCACCTGGCTGCTGCGGCACAATTCCCCGCGCAAGGTCAACAACGGGAACCGGATGGCCCAAGCCGTCCTGACCGCCGCGTTTGCCCTGGGCCACGGGCTGCAGGACGGCCAGCGCACCATGGCCGTGATCGTTCTGGCGCTGGTGGGGGCCGGCCTCTACTCCGGGAGCGATATTCCGCTCTGGGTCCAGGTCTTCGCCGCCGTGCTGCTGGCGGGCGGATCACTGCTTGGAGGCTGGCGCATCACGCACACTCTTTCCAACCGGCTGGTGCGCATTGATCCCCTCCGCGGAATGGCGGCCCAGGGCGTCAGCGCCGTCATGCTTTTTGTCGGCGCGCTGTCGCTGAACATGCCGCTCTCCAGCACGCACACCATGACCTCGGCGATTGTGGGCGCCGGCGCGAACCAGCGCTACGCCACCGTTCGGGGACGCGTGGTGCGCTCGGTATTGCTGGTCTGGATTACGACGGCGCCAGCCACCGCGCTGCTCGCAGCCATCCTCTTCCTAGCGATGAGCCCGCTGCTCTAGATTGCCGGCTGGGCAGGGCCCTCTCCGAAGGGGGAATGGTTTCTATTCTTCTCGCACCGCGTGTGATTGACGGCCTCTGATGGCAACAATTACTCCCCATACTCCGAGAACCAAGAACGCTACTGCTGCCAGTACACGCCACCAGACAACTGGAGACCACGTCGCAAAAAGGATCGCGGCGGCGACGAAGGTGATGCTGATAAATAAGGTCGGTGGCGCTGCTTTCATTTCTGACCTCGAAGCTCTTCCTCTTCAGTGCTTACGCAGGGCCTCATCCGAAGCGGCCGGAGACGTAGTCCTCGGTTGCCTTCTCCGAGGGCATGTTGAAGATGTTCGTGGTCTCGCCGTATTCAATCAGCTTGCCGGGCTTGCCGGTGCCGGCGATGTTGAAGAACGCCGTCTTGTCCGAAACGCGGGCTGCCTGCTGCATGTTGTGGGTAACGATGACCACGGTGTACTCGCTCTTGAGCTCGTTGATGAGGTCCTCGATAGCGAGGGTGGAGATGGGGTCGAGTGCCGAGCAGGGCTCATCCATGAGGATGACCTCGGGAGAAACCGCGATGGCCCGCGCGATGCACAGGCGCTGCTGCTGGCCGCCGGACAGGCCGGAACCGGGACGGCCGAGGCGGTCCTTCACCTCGTTCCAGAGGTTGGCGCCGCGCAGCGACTTCTCGACCAGTGCGTCCGCGTCTGACTTCGAGATCCGCTTGTTGTTCAGCTTGACGCCGGCCAGCACGTTGTCGCGGATGGACATCGTGGGGAACGGGTTGGGCCGCTGGAAGACCATGCCGATCTGGCTGCGGACCGTCACGGGGTCCACCGCGGAGTCATACAGGTTGTCTCCATCGAGCAGCACTTCCCCCTCAACCCGCGCACCGGGAATGACCTCGTGCATGCGGTTCAGGGTGCGCAGGAAGGTGGACTTTCCGCAGCCCGACGGGCCGATGAAAGCCGTGACGGAACGTGCGTCGATGCTGATGTTCACATCTTCCACAGCGAGGAACTTGCTGTAGTAGACGTTGAGGTCCTTGACGTCGATTCGCTTGGACAATGGGGATCCTTCTGGGTTGTGCCGGCGGGTCAGCGGCTGGTCTTGGGAGCGAAGAGGCGGGCGATCAGGCGCGCCGCGAGGTTCAGGAGCATGACCATGATGATCAGCACCAGCGCGGCCGCCCAGGCACGCTGCGTGCTGGGGTCTGTGGCCGTCGGCGAGGTGGGCGTGAGGATCTGGTAGTAGATAAAAGTGGGCAGGGTGCTCATCCAGTCACCGAAGACGTTCCAGTTGATGGAGCTTGCAAAGCCCGCAGTGACCAGGATGGGAGCGGTTTCGCCGATCACCCGGGCGATGGCCAAAGTGACACCGGAGGCGATACCTGAGATCGCAGTCGGAATGACCACGCGGGTGATGGTGCGCCACTTGCGAACGCCCAGCGCGTAGGCCGCTTCACGGAGTTCATTAGGAACGATCTTGAGCATTTCCTCCGTGGAGCGCACAACAACCGGGATCATCAGGACGGACAGCGCGACGGCGGCAACAAAGCCTGTGCGCGTGCCCGGCCCGAACAGTTGGCCGAACAGCGCGGCAGCGAAGAGGCCAGCCACGATGGACGGGATACCGGTCATGACGTCGACGAAGAACGTGATGGCCCGGGCAAGCTTCCCGCCCGTGGAGTACTCCACCAGATAGACCGCCGACAGCAGCCCGATCGGCACGGAGATAAGGGTTGCCCACAGGGTGATCTGCAGGGTGCCGACGATGGCGTGGTACGCGCCTCCCAGAACCGGTGTTCCTTCTTCGACAACCTGGTTGTCAATGGCTCCGGTGACGCCGTTCATCGACGTGAACAGGAAGTTGTAGGTCAGGCCCGGAACGCCGCGCTCCAGAACGGTCCAGATGACCGAGAGCAGCGGCAGGAGAGCAACGAGGAATGACCCGTAGATCAGGAACGTGGCCAACCGGTTCCGGGCCTTGCGCGAGCCTTCGACGACGCCGGTGACGGCTGTCCCGGCAACGATGAAGATGAGCGCGCTGAAGAGGGCGAAGGGAACCAGGCTGAAACCGACCAGCGCGGCCAGTGCGGCCCCAACAACGATCGAAGCGGCCAGGACCACCCAAAGCGTGTAGGAGGGCATCCTGCCCTTGGTCAGCTGGGAGCGGCGAGGAGTCAAGGTGGCGTTGGCCATTAGTTAGCCCCTGAGAATTCTTTGTGACGGCTGATGATCCACCGCGCCACGATGTTGACGGCTAGCGTGATGACGAAGAGGACCAGGCCGGCGGCGATGAGTTCGGCCAACCGGAGCCCGTAAGCCTCCGGGAAGTTCAGCGCGATCTCGGCTGCGATGGTCTGGTTGCCGGACTGGATGAGGCTGGCCGTCAGGGCGCCGCCGGAGAGCACCAGCGCAACGGCCATGGTCTCACCCAATGCGCGGCCGAGGCCGAGCATTGCGGCGCTGATGATGCCCGGACGGGCGAAGGGCAGAACCGCCATGGTGATCATTTCCCAGCGGGTGGCTCCCATGGCAAGCGCCGCTTCCTCATGGAGTTTCGGCGTCTGGAGGAAAATTTCCCGGCTGAGCGAGGTGATGATCGGGAGGACCATGACAGCGAGCACAATGCCGGCGGTCAGCATGGTGCGTCCCGTCTGGCTGGCGGGACCCTCGAAGATTGGAATCCAGCCGGCGTTGCGCGCCAGCCAGTCATACGCGATGGCCAGCTGCGGTGCGAGGACGGCGTAGCCCCACGCTCCGTAGACCACCGACGGGATGGCCGCGAGCAGGTCGATCACGTAGCCGAGTCCCTGCGCGAAACGGCGCGGAGCGTAGTGCGAAATGAACAAGGCAACGCCGATACCGAGCGGCGTGGCGATCAGCAATGCAATGGCCGCCGCTATCACGGTTCCGATGACGATCGGGAAGATATAGGTGAAGAAGCCTTCCCCGCCGGTGATGTCCGCTGGGTCGGCGCCGAAGACCGGCAGAGCCTCAATGATCAGGAAGACTGCGACGCTAAAGAGCGCTGCCAGGATCAGGCAGCCTGCGGCCAGGCTGGCGCCGGAGAAAATCTTGTCTCCGGATTGACCTGCACCGCCTGCTCGTTTCAGTGCATTCGTGGACACGGGGGACCTTTCGGCGCTGCGCGGGGACGTCTGGAACAGTGCTCACGCAACTGTCCCGCTCTTACAAGGTACCTGCAACCCTGCCGGGACGCAGACAGCCAACAGCCCCGCCAGGGCCTTCTCGGCCTGGCGGGGCGTCTGTGGCCTGTTAGGAAGCAATCTGGATGGAATCAATCGCTTCCATGGCCTGCTCGCGCAGGGTCTCGGAGATGGGCGCATTGCCCGCGGAGGATTCCGCTGTGGCCTGCCCCTCTTCGCTCACTGCATAGCCGGCGAAAGCCTTGACGAGGTCCACGGTCTCCTGGTCCTCATACGCGCTGCAGTAGAGGTGGTAGGAAACGAGCACGATCGGGTAGGCACCCGACTCGGTGGTGTCCCGCTGCAGCTCGAGGGACATGTCAACTTCGCTGCGTCCTTCAACAGGCTCCGCAACCTCCACTGCGCGGGAGGCGGCTTCAGCGCTGAGCGGCACGTATTCCTCGCCAACCTTGACGAGGGCCTGCCCGAGGTCGCCGACGGCGGATGCGTCGGTGTAGGTGATGGCACCTTCGGTGGAGGAGGTGGTGGAGACGACGCCGTTGGTGCCCTGTGCATTCTCTGCGACGATCTCGGCCGGCCAGTCACCGGAAACCTCGTAGGTCCAGACATCAGGTGCCGCCGCAGCCAGGTACTCGACGAAGTTCTCGGTGGTACCCGAGTCATCCGCGCGGTGCACAACGGTGATCGGCAGATCGGGCAGTTCCACGCCCTCATTCTGGGAGGCAATTGCCTCGTCATTCCAGTTGGTGATCTCACCGGCGAAGATGGAGGCGATGGTTGTTGCGTCCAGGTTCAGTTCCTGAATCTCGGGAAGGTTGAACGCTACCGCGATGGGAGATACGTAGGCGGGGATGTTGATCGCGCCGTCAGGACCGCAGATCTCCTTGGAAGCCTCGTATTCCTCATCGTCCAGGAATGCGTCCGAGCCGGCGAACTGCACGCCCTCGGCGAGGAACGCTTCGCGGCCTGCGCCGGATCCGTCCGGAGAGTACTGAATGGTTGCTTCCGGATTCAGTTCCTCGAAGCCGGTCTTCCACGCGGTCATCGCCGCGTTCTGGGAGGAGGCTCCCGCGCCGGTCAGGGTACCGGATACCGTGCTTTCGGGAGCAGCGCTTGCGTCGCCGTCGGTACCGGGGTTGACGGCGGCGTCGGAACCGCACGCCGTGAGGGCCAGGGCGGCCACAGAGATAACTGCCGCTGCGCGGCCAAAGCGAAGAGCCTTCACGTGAATATTGCCCCTTCCAGGGTTTTGAACAGTCGGTGCTCGGATGTCACCCGCGTTGTGTGTACGAGATCGGGTACTCACCACACGCTAGGCACCGCAGGTAACGAGATTGACGGGTCAAAGTGAACGGAAGATGAACGCCGGGAGGACATTGGCCGTGATCCTGCCGCCAACCCTTGTGCTTTGGGCGGAATGAGTTATTGAGCTGTCACCTTCGTCCTCACTGCCAGCCGCTAGCGTTAGGGGTATGACCACGGAAAGCAGCCTTGACGGCGGGTACGCGGAGCACCAGGATGCCGCCGCTGTGCGCCCGGGTCATCCGTTGCGGTGGCGCCGCCTGCTCGTAGGTCTGGGACTGGTTCATGCGCTGGTTGTCGGATTCAGCCTCATCGCACCACTACTGACCGGTCAGGCAAGAGGCGAAACCCTCTTCAGCGTGTATTTCGATGTCAACTATGAGGGCAACTTCCCGACCTGGTGGGCAGTGGTGCAGCTGGCCGCGGCAACGACAACCCTCAGCTTCGTGGCCGTACTCGCCCGGCATCAGAGAATCAAGGGGGCTGCTGCCTGGTGGATCCTCGCCGGCATGGTGTTCCTCCTGTGCCTCGACGAGGGAACCTGGCTGCATGAACGCCTCGACGCCCTTGCAGGGCAGTTCGTTGACGTCGCTGATTTCACCTTCGTCTGGCTCGTTTTCGGCATCCCCATCGGCCTTGTAGTTCTCCTGCTGGCGGTGGTCAGCGCCCGCCACCTGCCGGAAGGGTCAACCCGACTGATCGTGCTGGGCATAGCAACCCTGTTGTTCGCCGCCGTCGGGCTTGAATTCGTGGCAGGGGAGGTTATCCGCCTTGGTGCTCCGACCGCAGCACTGGCAGTGCTGTACCACCTGGAGGAATTCCTGGAGCTGGTGGCAGGCGCGCTCCTGCTCGTTGCGCCGCTCGCGGCCGTTCGGACGCGGACTGCGGGCAGGTCCACCAGCTTCACCCTGATGGATCGTTCCCGGCGGTAGGGTCAGGCGTATGACCCGGCGCTCGCGACTGGACCGCGCACGTTCCTTTCTGCGCAACCGATCCCGCGTCGGCCTGCGCCGCAGCCGCTCTTCCGTGCTCCCGGCCGTCCAGATCACCGTCGGCGCGGTGGGCGCCTATGCGTTTGCCGAGCAGGTGCTCGGACATGATGGACCGCTTTTCGCCGCCACCTCCGCGCTCATCGCGCTGGGGTTTTCGCGGGATCCGCGGCTGCGTCGGGTGCTGGAAGTCGGGTTCGGGTGCACGCTCGGCATTGCTGTGGGTGACGTGCTTCTGGCGGTACTGGGCACGGGACTGTGGCAGGCCGCCGTCGTTCTTTTCGTGTCGGTGCTACTGGCCCGGTTCCTGGACAGTGGGACCATCTTCACCACCCAGCTGGCTCTGCAGTCCCTCCTCGTTGTGCTCCTGCCTGCCCCGGAAGGAGGACCGTTCACGCGCAGTGTGGACGCCATCATCGGCGGTGCGTGCGCGCTGCTGATCACTATGGCCATACCGCGGGATCCCCGCCGTGAACCGAAGGGCGACGTGCGCAAGCTGCTCGGAGAGCTCTCCGGGGTGCTGCGCGAGAACTCAAGCGCGCTGTCCGCGAGCGATCCCACGCAGGCCTGGCACGCGCTGATCCGGGCGAGGAACTGTCAGCCGCTCATGGACGGACTGTCGGGTTCGATGCGGGCGTCCGCTGAAGTTGCGCGGTTGTCACCGGCATATCGGCGGCACCGGGGTGAACTCGGAGAGCTGCGCGGTTCGATCAGCTACATCGACCTGGCAATCCGCAACAGCCGCGTGTTCTCACGGCGGCTGACCTCGGTGATCAATCACGCTGCGCTCTCGGACGAAGCGGTGCAGTCCCTTGCCCAGGTGATCGAGGAAACGGCCGACGCCGTGGATGTGCTGGCGCTTGCCCTGCACTCCTCCTCCACGGCCGAACGCGATCAGCACCTGCGCAGGGCGCGGGAGGAGCTGGCTGCCGTGGCCACCGTCCTGCACCCCGCACGCCTCAATGTGAAGCGCCTCGAGGGTGAGGGCCTGGTTGTCCTGTACCGGCCGCTTGTCGTCGACCTCCTTGAGGCCACCGGCCTCTCCCATGAGGACGCCGCCGGCTACCTGCCCAAACTGTGAGGATCAACGGCTGAGCCTCAGCGGGACTGTCAGTTGCACCCGGTACGTTTGAGCCATGGCTACAAAGACCGCGCGATCGCGCACGCAATCCCCCGCCTACCGTTGCGGTGAGTGCGGCTGGACCACGGCCAAGTGGGTGGGCCGGTGCGGTGAATGCCAGGCGTGGGGCACGGTGGAGGAGGCCGCGGCGGCAGGAGTGGCGCGTACGACGGCGGCCACTACCGTCGCGCGCCCTGCCCTCCGGATCGCTGAGGTGGACTCCACCGCGGCGTCCTACCAGCCCACTGAGATCGGTGAGCTGGACAGGGTCCTCGGCGGCGGGCTGGTTCCGGGCGCAGTGATCCTCGTGGCCGGCGAGCCCGGAGTCGGCAAGTCCACGCTGCTGCTGGACGTCGCCGCCAGGGTCGCCCGGCTGGGACGCACCGTTCTCTACGTCACCGGTGAGGAATCGTCCGCGCAGGTGAAGTTGCGGGCGGAACGCATCGGCGCGCTGGCGGACACGCTGTACCTCACGGCGGAGTCGGACCTCAGCCAGGCCCTGGGTCAGGTTGAGAAGGTGGATCCGGCTTTGCTCATCGTGGACTCGGTGCAGACGCTCAGCAGCCCGGACGTGGACGGCAGCGCTGGCGGGGTCACGCAGGTGCGGGAAGTGGCGGCCTCCCTCATCAACGCGGCGAAGACCCGCGGGATGACCACGCTGCTGGTCGGGCACGTCACCAAGGACGGCTCTATCGCGGGCCCACGGCTGCTTGAGCACCTCGTTGATGTGGTGTGCCAGTTCGAGGGTGAGCGGCACTCGCGCCTCCGCCTGATGCGGGCGGTGAAGAACAGGTACGGACCTACAGATGAGGTGGGGTGCTTCGACCTGACCGATACCGGGATTGTGGGCCTCGCGGATCCAAGCGGGCTGTTTGTATCCCGCACCAAGGAACCGGTGGCCGGAACCTGCATCACGGTCACCCTTGAGGGCAGGCGTCCGCTGCTGGCGGAGGTCCAGGCCCTGCTCGCCGAATCGGCAAACTCACAGCCGCGCCGTGCGACCAGCGGCCTGGACAGCTCGAGGGTCTCCATGCTCCTCGCCGTCCTGCAGCGCCGGGCATCGCTGCAGCTGCACAAGGATGACAGCTACGTGGCCACGGTAGGCGGCGTAAAGCTGAGCGAACCTGCAACGGATCTCTCGGTTGCGCTCGCCATTGCCTCCGCCAAGACCAACCAGGCGCTTCCCTCCCGCATGATCGCGTTCGGGGAAGTGGGACTCGCCGGTGAGGTCCGTCCGGTTCCCGGAATCTCACGGCGCATCCAGGAGGCCGAGCGCCTTGGATTCACCCACGCCGTCGTGCCCGAGTCCCCCAATGGGCCGGGCCGCATACCGGCCGGCTTCACCGTGAAGCAGGTCAGCACCCTCACGGAAGCCCTCGAACTGCTCTTCTGACGCTTCCCGTCGCCTTTCCGAAGCCCCAGCACCCCGAACGTTACGCATTTGAGCGGAAACTGGGCCGTCAGCGCAAGCCGTGCTCCCATAGGATTAGGAACTGCCGGGCTGTGCATTCGCCTGTCCGGCTCGAAGAGGGAGTGAGATGGTACGCAGTCCGGAGGACGCGCTGAAGGCAACCCTGGCGCGGGTAGCCCCGGGTACGCAGTTGCGCGACGGCCTTGAGCGGATCCTGCGCGGCCGCACCGGCGCCCTGATCGTCCTTGGGTTCGACCGCACAGTGGATTCAATCTGCTCGGGCGGCTTCGACATCGGAATCGACTTCTCCCCCACGCGGCTGCGCGAGCTCGCAAAGATGGACGGTGCAATCGTCTGTGACCGGGACGCGGGCAAGATCCTGCGTGCCGGCGTGCAGCTGGTGCCGGACCACCGGATCGAGACGCAGGAGTCGGGAACCCGCCACCGGACGGCCGAGCGCGTAGCCATCCAGACCGGCGTTCCCGTCATCTCCGTCAGCCAGTCCATGCAGATCATCGCGCTCTACATAGACGGCCTCCGCTATGTACTGGAAGGATCCGAACCCGTACTCGCACGCGCCAACCAGGCGCTCGCCACCCTCGAGCGTTACCGTGCGCGCCTCGACCAGGTCACCGGATCACTCTCGGCACTGGAAATCGAAGCCATGGTGACGGTCCGCGACGTCGCCGTTACCCTGCAGCGCCAGGAAATGGTGCGCCGCATCTCCGAGGAAATTTCACAGTACGTGCTCGAGCTTGGCATCGACGGCCGCCTTCTCTCCCTGCAGGTCGAGGAGCTGACAACCGGCCTGGGCCCGGGCAGCGAAATGGTGCTCCGCGACTACTCGGGACTGGGCGCAAGTTCCACGCCGGTCGAGGACCAGTTGGCACGCCTCCAGGGGTTCAGCTCCACCGACCTCATTGACCTCGGCACCATCGCAAGCGTGCTCGGCTTCAACCCGTCAACAGACTCCCTCGACGCGGTGGTGCAGCCCAAGGGTTACCGACTGCTCTCAGGGATCAAGGCCATGCCTCCCACGGTCGCCAACCGGCTCGTGGACCACTTCGATGGATTGCAGAACCTCATGGCCGCCAACATCGATGACCTCATGGCGGTGGACGGCATCGGCGAACAGCGGGCGCGGACCGTCCGTGAGGGCCTTTCACGGATCGCGGAAACCAGTCTGCTCGACCGCTTCATGTAGCCCGCGTGAGCCTGAAGTTCAGCGCTACTGAAGCGTGAACGCAATCTCGTCGCTAGTGCGTTCGCCGAGGCGGGTCTGGAAGGCATACTGGCCGGGGCCTGGCACCCCATCAGCTGCTGCGCACTCGGGCGCGCTCCGGATCCGCTCCCAGGTGAAGCGCGCGGTCTCGGATTTTCCTGGTTTTATGGTCACCTCGAGGTCCTCCGCGCCCTCCTGGCAGTCCCGGGACGAGAAGACCCGGTCCTCGCCGCTGGTGATCAGGAACTCCATCTGCGAGGTGCCGACGTTCACCGGGCAGGGAACCTCGCCCGTGTTGCTGACCGTGAGGGACAGCATCGGATTCTGGTCCGGCGCATAGGTTTCGGCGTCCAGACTGCCGGTGACCTTGATCGACGCCGGGTTGCACACCGGTTCGGTCGGCGTCGCCGTGGGTGTCGGCGTCGGCGTCGGTGTCGGGGAAGCTGAGGCGGTCGCAGTCGCCGAGGGAGTTGATGACGCAGGCGGGCCAGCCGCAGCACTGGTGGGACCCGCGGCTGCCGGCGCGGGACCCGGATCCGCACGGAAGAGCCCGGCAATCGCGATACCTGCCCAGACCAGGCCTCCGATGAGCAGGAGCGCAAGGACTGCGACCAGCCAGCGGCGCCGCTTGTAGACCAGGGGGCTCGGTTTCCGCCGGGGATTATTCACCCGGCTGCTGCCTGTACCTCCTGCCGAGCTCATGATTCAAGGCTAAGAGATCCGGCGCCGGCAGGTGTGCGCACCACGCCGCGGGCAATCACATCCGCAGACGCTTCGGTAGGGTGGATCCTGCCGATTCGTCGAACATTTGGAGTTTCACCGTGGACGCCGCAGTGCTGCATGCTCGCCTGAGCGACTGGTTCGACGACGCCGCCCGCGACCTACCCTGGCGGCTCCCCTCCCGCACCCCCTGGGGCGTTCTGGTGAGCGAGTTCATGCTCCAGCAGACTCCCGTGGCGCGGGTCCTGCCCGTGTGGGAAGACTGGATGTCGCGCTGGCCGACGCCGGCGGATCTCGCCGCAGCCCCAACGGGGGATGCCCTCCGCCACTGGGGGCGCCTGGGCTACCCTCGACGGGCGCTGCGCCTTCATGCGGCGGCGACCGCCGTCGTCGTTCATCATGAGGGCAGGGTGCCCGGTTCCTATGGGGAGCTCCTTGCCCTGCCGGGCGTCGGCACCTACACCGCTGCCGCCGTCGCGGCGTTTGCCTTCGGTCGTCGCGAGACGGTGGTAGACACGAACATCCGCCGTGTCCAGGCGCGCCTGGTGGGCGGTGCCGCGCTGCCTGCGCCGACGCTGACCGCCGCCGAGATGAAACGGGCTGCCACACTCCTGCCCGACGACGACGCCGCCTCCGTCCGCTGGAACGTGGCCGTGATGGAGCTGGGCGCGTTGGTCTGCACTGCGCGCACGCCATCCTGTGAGCGGTGCCCGGTCCTCGAGAGATGCGCCTGGGTGGCGGCCGGGAAGCCGGCGCCGACGTATGTGCCCAAGGGCCAGTCGTGGGCGGGAACGGACCGGCAGGTGCGCGGGGCGATCATGCATGTGCTGCGGCATGCAGACAGCCCCGTGCCGCGGCCGCTGATCCGCGAGCGCCCGGTGGACCTGGCGTACGGTACGCCGGCGGCACTCGAGAAACTGTATGGGTTGAACGCTCCGCTTGAGCAGCTCGAGCGTGCCCTGGACGGCCTTCTTGCGGACGGACTGGCCGAGGAGACTCCGCGCGGGTTGCGGCTCCCCGCCTGACCCCGGGGGAACTTCTGCGCACATCCTGGGAACTTTTGCGCACCTCCGGCGACTTCCGCCGCCCGGAAGCCGCCGAACCTGCGCAAAAGTTCGGCTAGAGCTCCCCGAACCCCGCCGTCACCTCACCGCCGATATACTCGATGGCCTTGTGTGCGTCCGGGCCGGTGGCCTCAGCGTGGAGCTCCTTGCCCTCGCCGAGGGCAAGCGACATCAGCAGCATCACCGACTTGCCATCCACGCCGTTGATGGTCACTTCGGCGTCCAGATCCGTGAGCGCCCTTGCTATGACGGCGGCAGGACGAGCATGCAGGCCCATCTTGTTGGGCAGCGTCCACGCACCCGTCACCGCCGGCTCGGCAGCTGCTTCCAGCGGCGCCGGCGGGCCGGGAGCGGCGGCTCCGTGGGAGACGAACGGCTCAAGCGATTCAGGATCAATGGAAACGATGGCACGCTCGGCAGCGGAAGCGACCTCGTCCACCGTTCCGCCCGACTCCGCCTGCACAGCCGCCGCCACCGCTCCTTCAACCAGCGCGGCCTGCGGCAACCGGATCCTCGACCGGGTATCCGGGGAGAGGAACTCGAGGGTCATCTCCGCAGTCATGACAGCCGAACCGAGGTCGGTGAGAACCACGACGCCGTCGCCCCGCTCAGCCTCCTCAAGCGCCGACTGCACCTTCTCGAGGCTGGTGCCGATCCGCGACGGTGAATCGCTGGTTCCGCCCGCAGCTGCCATCTGGACGTTGGGCGCCATCTGCGCAGCCAGCTCGATCACGCCCTCGGCGATCTTGCTGCTGTGCGAGACGATCACCAGGCCAACCGTCACTGTTGACGCCCTGCGGTGTCAGCTGCTGCCTGGAGAATCAGCGCCGAGGACTGCGCGCCCGGGTCACGATGCCCGGCACTGCGCTCTCCCAGGTAGCTGGCCCGGCCTTTCCTGGCAATGAGCGGCTCGGTTGCGTGGGCCCCGGCCTGGGCGGCATTGGCTGCAGCCGCAAGCACCTCAACACTCGATGCACCGGCCGACTGCGCAGTGCCGGCAGCCTCGACTGCCGGAGTCCACGCATCGATCATGGTCTTGTCCCCCGGCTCGGCTTTGCCGCGCGCCACCACGCCGTCGCGTGCTGCAGTCAGGAAGACGACGACGGCGGCAGGATCGATCTCGGCCACGTCACCCAGCGCTGTGGCCGCGCGAAGGAACGCGGTGCCGTACAACGGACCGGCCGCACCACCCACGGTGGACATCAGGGTCATGGCGGTCAGTTTGAAGACGGCGCCCGGTGTTTCCTGGCCACTGTCGTCGAGCTTTCCTACCACCGCGGCGAACCCGCGCTGCATATTCTCGCCGTGATCAGCGTCGCCGATCACCCGGTCCAGCTCTATCAGCTCGGAACGATGCTCGGTGAGGACCTGTGAGCACTCCCGGATCCAGGCTTCAGCCCACTGCACAGTCAACGCCATTTACACTCCCCATCGCAGGGCCGGCGTCCACACCGGCGTGTCCCAGAGTTCCACCATTTCATCGTCCAGCTTCAGCACCGAAATCGATGCCCCCTGCATTTCCAGCGCGGTGATGTAGTTCCCGACCAAGGAGCGTTCAACCGAGATACCGCGCTCGGCGAGTACCTGACGCGCGCGTCGGTACACGATGTAGAGCTCACTGGCAGGGGTGCCGCCCATTCCGTTGACAAAGAGCAGCACGCGATCGCCTTCTGCAGCCGCGAGGTCAGCGAGGATCGGCTCGAGGAGGCGGTCGGTGATGCCGTCCGCATTCTCCATGGCGATCTTGTGCCTGCCGGGTTCGCCGTGAATCCCTATGCCGATTTCAATTTCTTCCTCGGTCAGATCGAAGCTGGGCACGCCGGCGTGCGGAACCGTGCAGGCCGAGAGCGCAACGCCCATCGAGCGCACGTTGTCATTGACCCGCTGGGCAATGCCGGTCACGCCATCGAGGGAGTCACCGCGCTCGGCTGCGGCTCCGGCGATACGTTCAACGAGCACTGTCCCGCCCACACCCCGGCGGCCTGCGGTGTACAGCGAATCTTCCACGGCGACGTCGTCGTTGATCAGGACCGACCGGACCTCCACACCCTCGGCCTGAGCCATCTCGGCTGCGGTCTCGAAGTTGAGGACGTCGCCCGTATAGTTCTTGACGATGTGGAGCACTCCGGCGCCGCCGTTCACGGCAAGCGTGGCGGGAATGATCTGATCCGGAGTCGGCGAGGTGAACACTGCACCGGGAACCGCGGCGTCGAGCATTCCGCGGCCAACGAACCCGGCGTGCAGGGGTTCATGGCCGCTTCCACCGCCTGAAACCAGCCCCACCTTGCCCTGGACCGGAGCATCCTTACGGGTGATGAACAGCGGGTCTGTATGCACCTCGACCAGGTCGGCATGGGCAGCACCAAACCCCTCGACGGATTCAGTTACCACTGACTGCGGGTCGTTGATCAGCTTCTTCATGCGAGTCTCCTTGGACGGCGATCGACTGCTGCAAAACCGGTTGGCCATTGAACAGTACTCTGCGCCAGCGACGGTTGCCCAGACCTTTCTCCCAGTAGCCCCGGAGATAACTGTGGGAAGGACCCCACACGGGTCCTTCCCACAGCTGGCGGCCCGATGCCACCAATGTTCTGCCGGCTACTTCTTGAACGCGTCCTTGATGTTCTCGCCGGCATTCTTGAGGTCGGCCTTGCTCTGGTCCTGCTGGCCCTCGGCTTCCATTTCCTTGTTGCCGGTGGCCTTGCCCAGGCCTTCCTGAACCTTGCCGCCCAACTTCTCGGCGTTGTTCTGTGTCTTGTCGTCTGCACCCATGGCTTTCCGCCTTTCGTCGACGTTCCGTCCCCCTGTGGGGAGGACTCACCTGGCGTTTACATACCAAGCACCCTTAGCTTATCGGCGCTGCACGCCGCTGGCTAGTTCACTGTCAGAGCGTGCGGATCATCCTCGTGTTGCCGAGCGTGTTTGGTTTCACGCGCGCCAGGTCCAGGAATTCCGCTACCCCTTCGTCATGCGAGCGCAGGAGCTCCGAGTACACGACGGGGTCCACCGCCGACTGATCCTCCATCACCGTGAACCCGTGACGGCGGAAGAATGCCTCCTCGAAGGTGAGGCAGAAAACCCGCCCCACCCCGATCACACGCGCTTCGTCCAGCAGCGCGTTGACCAGGGCGCTGCCGACTCCGGTGCCGCGCGCCTGGGCAGCGGTGGCCAGGGTGCGGATCTCCGCGAGGTCCTCCCACATGACGTGGAGGGCTCCGCACCCCAGCACGCCGCCGTCGTCGTCTTCGGCGATCTTGAACTCCTGGAGGCCTTCGTAATAGGCGACCGTCTCCTTGGCAATCAGGATGCGCTCCTCGGCGAGCGGAGCCACCAGCTGCTTGATCACTGGTACGTCAGCGGTGGTTGCACGGCGAATTCGGAAGGATTGGCTCATCCGACCCAGTCTAGAGACCTTGAAGGCCCCTCAGATTCCCAGCTCCGCAGGCAGGTCCACCTTTTCGCCCAGCAGATGCCGGGCCAGGAAATGCTCGACGACGGAGTACCAGATCTTCGCGTGCTGCGGCTTGAGGATCCAGTGGTTCTCATCGGGGAAGTACAGGAACCGGTGCTCGGTCTCGCCGTCGGGGCCGGCGGGCAGCTGCGACTTGGACAGGAGCTCGTACCAAAGCCTCAAGCCTTCGCCGATGGGAACCCGGTAATCCTTGTCACCGTGGATCACCAGCATCGGAGTACTGATGTTCCCCACGTGCGTGTGCGGGGAATTTTCGAGCGCCATCTCGGGCGTCATCTCCTTCTCCCAGTAGAAGGAGGCATCGGTTGTGGGCCCGAACTGGTCCAGCGCCCACAGGCTGGCATGCGTGACGATCGCGTTGAACCGGGCGGTATGCCCGGCCACCCAATTGGCCATGTAGCCGCCGAAGGAACCGCCCATCGCCGCCGTGCGGCTCTCATCGATGTCCGCACGCGCCACCACGGCGTCCGTCGCGGCCATGAGATCCGTGTACGGAGCGTCTCCCCACGCGCCCCAGCCGCGCTCGATCATCCGCTGCCCGTAGCCCGTTGAAAGGGCGGGATCCGGCAGGAGGACAGCGTATCCCCTGGCGGCCAGCAGCCACGGCGACCAGCGCCAGGTCCAGGCGTTCCAGGAACCGAGCGGGCCGCCGTGGATCCAGAGCAGCAGCGGCGCCGGGTGGGATGCATCGGCTCCCTCCGGCAGAACCAGATAGGACTTCACGGCATGCCCGTCCGCGCCGATAGCCTCAACCCGCTCCAGCGTTCCCGGAAGCGCCGGGCGCTCACTCGGTGCTGGCAGCGGCGCAACCGTTCCCGTGGCGAGCTCGATGCGCACGGCCTCCGGCGGGAATTCGTAGGAACTGCGCAGCGCGTAGGCGGTCGAGCCGTCAGGTGAAATAACGACGTCGGTGTAGGCCGCCGCGTCCATCGTCACCTGCGTTACCCCGCCCGTGGCGACGTCGATCGTGAAGACCGGAGAGGCGCCGTCGTCGTCTGCTGTGACCACCAGTCCGCTTCCGTCCGGAAGCCAGGCGGCAGGGGCCGGCCAGCGGTCCCAACCGGAGGCAAGGGGCGCGAGGGAACCTCCGTCGGCGGGAAGCAGCCCGAGCTCCACGTTCGGCGGGGTATCAGGGCCGGTCCGGTGCCGGACCACCACGACGGCGGTTGAGCTGTCAGGGCTGACTGGGCCCGCATCGTAGTCATAATCAGGATGTTCGAGGATGACCGAGCGCTCCCCGGTGGCAGTGTCGACGCGTACCAGCACCGACCGCTGGTCCCCTCCTCCCACGGGCACGGTCTGCGAAGTGAGCAGGAAGGTGCCGTCCGGGCTGATGCGCGGGCTCGCGTTCCTCAACGCGGAGCCGATGCCCCCGGTCACATTGCGGAGCGTGAGGTGCGGCTCGTCGTCAACCGTGACCGGACCGGCATCATCGGGCTCACCCTGCTCGATCAGGAAGTAACGGGGCTCCGAGGGGCCGAGGTCAGCGTCCCAGTGGCGGACCGGGTAGCCCGTGTGCAGGATCGCGGCAACCCCTGCGTCCTTACGGGCCTTGCGGCGCTCTTCATCGTCCGATTCATCAGTCGATCCGGCCAGCACCTCAGCGACGACGACGACGGCGTCCGCCTCCGCTGCAGCGACGACTGACTTCACTCCTCCCGGACGGGTGTGCACAACCCGGGCTTCGCCGCCGGCTGCCGGAAGCTTCCAGAGCGCGGGAACCGGCTCCTCGTCTGAATTTTCCGGGTCCGGCCGCGCGGAAGTGAAGAGGAGGTCGCCGCTCCTGAGGAAGGAAGCACCCGACTCTCCCTTTGCGCTGCGGGTGATGCGCCGGGCGGGCTGACGTCCGGACGGATCAAGTTCCCACAGGGCCGAGGCATAGGCAGTGCCTTTGGTATTCAGGGTGGCCACCGAGGTGACCAGGCGGGTGCCGTCGGCGCTCAGTGAAAGCCCACTCAAACGCGGCAGGGCAACGAAACGATCCAGGTCGTGGAAGGCAGAGGTGTTCGCGGGGGTGGGCGAATCGGGTACGAGAGTCATGGAATATCTCTATCATCCGATGTGCTCCAGCTCACAACCCGGATGCGCGCGGAAGAGTTAAACAAGCCTGCCCGTGCCGGCGAACCGGTACGGGCAGGTGTGCTTGCGCGTCCTCGACCTACTCGGGGACGACCGCCTCGATTGCCGGCGGCGAATCCTCGATTTCCTTGGGTGCGCCATGCCCCACGAAGGTGAACTGCGCTTCGTCGCCCTCGCCTTCGACGTCCACCGAGACAAGCTCACCGGACTTGATCTCTCCGAAGAGGATCTTCTCGGACAGTTGGTCTTCGATCTCGCGCTGCATTGTCCTGCGCAGCGGGCGTGCACCCATCGCCGGATCATAGCCGCGGGTGGCGAGCAGCACCTTGGCTGCGGGGGTGAGCTCGATGCTCATGCCCTTGTCAGCCATGCGCTTGCTCAGTCGGTCAAGGAACAGATCCACGATCTGGACGATCTCGTCCTGGGTCAGCTGCGGGAACACCACGGTGTCATCCACACGGTTGAGGAACTCGGGACGGAAGTGCTGCTTCAGCTCCTCCGTGACCTTCGCCTTGATACGGCTGTAACCCGTGTTGGTGTCAGTGCCGGACTGGAAGCCGGTCATGACGCCCTTGGAGATGTCCCGGGTGCCGAGGTTGGTGGTCATGATGATGACGGTGTTCTTGAAGTCCACCACACGGCCCTGGCTGTCGGTCAGGCGGCCATCCTCCAGAATCTGCAGCAGCGAGTTGAAGAGATCTGCGTGAGCCTTCTCCACCTCGTCGAAAAGGACTACCGAGAACGGACGGCGCCGGACCTTCTCCGTGAGCTGACCGCCCTCTTCATAGCCCACATATCCGGGAGGCGCACCGAAGAGCCGGGACACAGTGTGCTTCTCCGAGTACTCCGACATGTCCAGTGTGATCAGGGCGTCTTCATCTCCGAAAAGGAACTCGGCGAGCGCCTTGGCGAGCTCGGTCTTACCGACGCCGGTGGGGCCGGCGAAGATGAACGAGCCACCCGGACGCTTGGGATCCTTCAGGCCGGCACGGGTACGCCGGATAGCCTGGGAGATTGCCTTGATGGCGTCATCCTGACCGATGACCCGCTTGTGCAGTTCATCTTCCATCTTGAGCAGGCGCGAGGACTCTTCCTCGGTGAGCTTGAAGACGGGGATACCGGTGGAATTGGCCAGGACCTCAGCGATCAGCTCCTCATCAACCTCGGCGATGTCATCGAGACCACCGGACTTCCACCGGCGCTCCTTGTCCATACGCTCGTCGTGAAGCTTCTGCTCCCGATCACGCAGCCGGGCGGCACCCTCGAAGTCCTGGGCGTCGATGGCGGATTCCTTCTCCCGCTTGACGGACGCGATGCGCTCGTCGATCTCCTTGAGTTCCGGCGGAGCTGTCATGCGGCGGATGCGCAGACGCGCTCCGGCTTCATCGATGAGGTCGATTGCCTTATCCGGCAGGAACCGGTCGGAGATGTAACGCTCGGCGAGGTTGGCGGCGGATGCCAGCGCGGCGTCAGTGATCGAGACCCGGTGGTGCGCCTCGTAGCGGTCCCGGAGCCCCTTCAGGATTTCGATGGCGTGCGCAACCGAAGGCTCCTGGACCTGGATCGGCTGGAAGCGGCGCTCAAGCGCTGCGTCCTTCTCAATGTGCTTGCGGTACTCATCCAGCGTGGTGGCACCGATGGTCTGCAGCTCCCCGCGGGCCAGCATGGGCTTCAGGATAGACGCGGCGTCGATAGCGCCTTCTGCCGCGCCGGCGCCGACGAGGGTGTGGATCTCATCGATGAACAGGATGATGTCGCCGCGGGTGCGAATCTCCTTCAGGACCTTCTTGAGGCGTTCCTCGAAGTCACCGCGGTAGCGGGAGCCGGCAACCAGTGAACCGAGGTCCAGGGTGTACAGCTGCTTGTCGCGGATGGTCTCGGGGACATCGCCGCGCACGATTGCCTGGGCGAGGCCCTCGACGACGGCAGTCTTGCCGACGCCGGGCTCACCGATGAGCACAGGGTTGTTCTTGGTGCGCCGGGAGAGGACCTGCATGACGCGTTCCATCTCCAGCTCACGGCCGATGACCGGATCAAGCTTGCCCTCGCGGGCCGCCTGGGTGAGGTTGCGTCCGAACTGGTCCAGTACGACGGACCCGGCAGGGGTACCCTCCTGCTGCTGTCCGCCTGATGCCACGGGCTCCTTGCCCTGGTAGCCGGAAAGCAGCTGGATGACCTGCTGGCGGACCCGGTTGAGGTCAGCGCCGAGCTTGACCAGAACCTGCGCGGCTACGCCCTCACCCTCACGGATGAGACCGAGCAGGATGTGCTCGGTGCCGATGTAGTTGTGGCCGAGTTGAAGCGCCTCGCGGAGGGACAGCTCAAGCACCTTCTTGGCACGCGGAGTGAAGGGGATGTGACCGGAGGGCGCCTGCTGGCCCTGCCCGATGATCTCCTGCACCTGCTCGCGCACAGCGCCCAGGGAAATGCTGAGCGACTCTAGCGCCTTTGCGGCGACGCCCTCACCCTCATGGATCAGCCCAAGCAGAATGTGCTCGGTGCCGATGTAATTGTGGTTGAGCATGCGGGCCTCTTCCTGGGCCAGCACTACAACTCGACGGGCACGATCCGTAAATCTCTCAAACATGAGGCACACTCCTAGCTAACGCGTAATTCGATGCTACGTGCCTACGGAAGCCTTGGGGAGCGTGTTCGCCACAGGCGAGATAGGCCGGCAGAGCCCTGCCGTGGAAATGCGCTAGCGCTGGGCCGCGCGGTATGCCTCGATGATCTGGGAATTAACGCGGCCGCGTGAAGAGACGCTGTAACCGTTGGCCTTGGCCCATTCGCGGATCTGCGCGGCTTCCTGGTTCCGGGCAGCGGGCGCGCCGCCCTGCCGCTGCTTTGCCTGGCTCTCGCGCCGGGCTGCCGAGACATAGGTGGACAGGGTGCTGCGCAGTTCCTCCGCGTGCGCTGAGGAAAGATCGATTTCATACTGCGTTCCGTCGAGGCCGAACCGTACGGTTTCATCTGCCTCCCCGCCGTCGAGGTCGTCAATCAGAATGATTTTGACTTTCTGCGCCACAACAATCTCCTCAATCGGCCGATTACCTATTCAAGAGACATTATCGTCCGCATTAAAGCCAAACGTCAAAGAGCGAAAAGGATGAGCGGACGTTTACTGCCCGCCGGGCGCATCATCCTGCGACGGAGGAGGTTTTGCCAATGAATTTTCCCTGTTGTTGCGTTCTGCGGATTCGGCCTCACGCTCAGCCCGGTCCGCGTTGAAGATCGACTTCATCACGAAGTAGAAGATGAGTCCAACGGCAAGGGAAGGAAGAAGAACAGCCAAATACTCCATGAATTAACCCAGCTCCGGCTTCAGCAGCGGGAATAGGATGGTTTCCCTGATTCCCGTGGAAGTGAAAAGCATGACGAGCCGGTCGATGCCCAGGCCGATCCCGCCCATCGGCGGTGCGCCGTATTCAAGGGCACGGAGGAAGTCCTCGTCCAATTGCATGGCTTCCTCGTCGCCGGCAGCAGCCCGACGTGACTGTTCGGTAAGACGTTCCCGCTGGATGACCGGATCAATCAATTCGGAGAACGCCGTTCCGCGCTCCATGCCGCCGATGATGAGGTCCCACGCCTCTATCAACTGCGGCTGGTCGCGGTGCGGGCGGGCCAGGGGCTGCGCTGACGGCGGGTAGTCATAAACGAACGTCGGCTGCAACAAAGTCGGTTCGACAATTTCGCTGAAGAGTTCGAGGACAAGCTTTTCCTCGTCCCAGGCCTGGTCGACGGAGATTTCATGTTCTCCGGCTACCGTCAGCAATGTTTCTTTGTCAGTATCCGGAGTGATTTCACGGCCGATAGCCTGGGAGAGCCCGGGATAAACTCCAAGCCAGCGCCATTCGCCGTCCAGATCAATGGTCCCGGCTTCGGACTCGATCTGGCGTGACCCGAGAAGGTCCGCACAATTCAGGATGACCTCCTTCATTCGATCAGCCATCACGAACTGGTCAGCATAAGCCTCGTAGCACTCAAGCATCGTGAATTCGGGGCTGTGCGTAGAATCTACGCCCTCATTGCGGAAAATACGCCCGATTTCATAGACGCGGTCAATTCCACCGACAACAGCCCGCTTCAGGTAGAGCTCCAGCGCGATGCGAAGCGTCATCTTCTGGTCGAAGGCATTCACATGGGTCTCGAAAGGGCGCGCGGTGGCGCCGCCGTGGACCAGTTGGAGGATCGGCGTTTCCACCTCGATGTACTCGTGGGAGTGAAGGGTCTCCCGGATACTGCGGGTGATCATTGCCCGCGTCCGGACCATCTGGCGCGCTTCCTCGCGCACCAGTAGATCGACGTAGCGCTGGCGGACGCGTGTCTCCTCGTTGACGCCGGCGTGCAGTGTGGGCAACGGGCGCAGCGCCTTCGAGGCCATCGCCCAGCCTGTTGCCATGACTGACAGTTCGCCGCGGCGTGAACTGATGACTTCCCCTGCGACCTGCACGTGGTCACCCAGGTCCACCGTCGACTTCCACTCCGCCAGCGGTTCCTCACCGACGGCAGCGAGGCTCAGCATGGCCTGCAGACGCGTTCCGTTACCCTCCTGGAGCGTCGCGAAGCAGAGCTTCCCGGTATTCCGGAGGAAGACGACGCGGCCGACCACGCTGACGTTCTCACCGGTTGAGTCACCCGCCTCGATACCCGAAAAGCGGTCCCGAATCTCAGCCAGGGAGGACGTCCGCTCCGGCTTGACCGGGTAGGGCTCCTCACCGCGCTCCAGCAGGCGGGCGCGCTTTTCCATGCGGATGCGCATCTGCTCGTTGAATTCTTCGGTGGAGAGGGCTGGCTCAGTGGTCACGGTATCTAAGGTTACCGGTTCAGCCCCGCGTGCCCGCCGGGTCCGCCTGCAGCGGTTGATTGTCGATGAGCCTGACGCTGCCCACCCGTGCGGCGACCAGCGCGAGCCCCTCCCCTGCGAAGGGAGTCTCGCGGCAGTTGAAGGCCAGCGGCTCCAGGGTCTCCGGGTCCACCACCTCGAAATACTCCAGCTTCACGAGCGGCTGGCTTTCGATCAGTGCGACGGCGGATTCCAGGTCCAGCGGTTCACAGCGGACAGCCCGCTCCGCCAGCAGGCGCAACGCCCGGGACAGGACGAGGGCCGCCTCCGACTCCTCCGCCTTGAGGAACCGGTTCCGGCTCGAGAGCGCGAGCCCGTCGGGAGACCGGACGGTAGGTACCGCACGGATGTCCGCCGAGAAGCTGAGATCGCGCGCCATCCGGCGGATCAGCACCAACTGCTGTGCGTCCTTTTGCCCGAAATAGGCACGATACGCAGCGTCGGCGGCGGGCCAGGCCAGATGCAGCAGCTTGGCGACGACGGTGAGCATTCCGTCGAAGTGTCCCGGCCGGAATTCACCCTCAAGCTTCTCGCCGAGGCGTCCCGCGGAGAGCCGGACCAGCGGTTCGCCGCCCGGATACACCTCCTCCCGGGAAGGCACGAACACCAGGTCGACGCCGCAGTCCCCCAGGATCTCTACGTCGGCCTCCAGCGTTCGTGGGTACCGGTCAAGGTCTGCCGGGTCACCGAACTGGAGGGGATTCACGAAGATGCTGGCAACAACGACGTCGTTCTCTTTCCGCGCTGCACGGGCAAGTGCGGCGTGGCCCTCATGGAGTGCGCCCATGGTGGGAACGAGTCCCAGGCTGACGGGGCCGGGACCTGCAGCGGCCAGCTGTTCGATGAGCGCGGCACGCAGCTCTGCCGTAGTGGTGAGAACCCGGGGACTCATTCGTTTCCTTCCTTTCCGGGCGCCGCGAGCGCGTCCGTGATTGCGCGTACCTGTTCCGGCGTCAGGAGACCGCGCTCAAGTGCGCGCGAGGCGGTCACCGCGGCCAGCCGGCCGTAGGCACCGGAGATGTCGTCCGGCGCGCCGGCGAGGGCAGCCGCGTGGGCCGCGACCGTTCCGGTGTCACCTCGGGCAACCGGTCCCGTCAGCGCACCCTCACCTGCAGCGAGCGCGTTCTCAAGTGAGGCACGCATCAGCGGCCCGAGCATCCGGTCCGGCCGCTCCACACCGATGCTGCCGAGCAGTTGGGTTGACTGCGCGGCGAGGGTGACCAGGTGATTGGATGCGTGCGCAAGCGCCGCGTGGTAAAGGACGCGGTCCTCCTCCTCGATGACAACGGGCTCGGCGCCCATCTCCACCACCAGTGCCTGCGCCACGGGAAGGACGGCGGTGGGCGCGGTAACGCCGAAGGTGCAGTCGGGCAGGCGCGTGAGGTCCAGGCTCATGCCGGTGAACGTCATCGCCGGGTGCAGCGCGAGCGGGATGGCGCCAAGCCTGCGCGCGGGCTCCAGGACCGCCGTTCCATAACGGCCCGATGTGTGGGCGACGAGTTGCCCGGGTTGCCAGGCATTCACGGCGGCGAGGCCGGAGACGAGGTCCGGCAGGGCGTCGTCGGGCACTGCCAGCAGGACAAGCTCCGCCCGTTCCACGATCTGCTCGATCCCAAGCACCGGGACCCCGGGCAGGAGGTTCTCGGCGCGCTCCCTGCTTGCTTCGGAAACAGCGGAAACTCCGACGACGGCGTGTTCAGCCGCGCGCAGCGCAGCACCAAGGACGGCACCGACCCTGCCGGCGCCGATCACTCCGACCCCGAGCCTCCCGGGTTTCCGGCGCGGACCTCCGGGACGGACCGGATGCTCAGGAACGCTCATGGTGTGGATCTTCCAGATAGGAGGGCGGTGCCGGCATGACGGCGGCATCGGTAGCCGCACCCGTCTCCTCCGCCGGCTCCTGCACCGGAACGGGCCGCATCCACTGCTCGGGACCGCTGCGGCGGCGGGCGTCGGCCGCCCGTCCGGCCTGTTCGGAGAACAGCCGCCAGGCTTCCGCTTCAGGGATCTGGCGAACGCGGGGGGATACGGGGCCCGGAGTGGTGTGCAGGATGAGGTCCGCAACCCCGAAGCGGCGCGCCAAGGGCCCCTGATGGAGGGCCAGGGACTGCGTGCGCTCATGGGGTACGACGGCGACCTGCCGCCACCACGCACCCGAGCGGGCCAGCAGCGCGGTGTCGGTAACGGCCACCCCGTTGCGCCGCCAGGCGAGCGGAGCAATGAGTCGAGCACGCCGCGGGGTGGTGATGAATCCGGCGTCGGAATCCCGGCCTGACAGGCCTGCCGAGAACACCTCGACGGGCGAGTCCGTTCCCGGATCAGGAAGCACCAGCGCGATCACCTGAAGAACCTCATCAAGGGTTCCCACCGGAAGGAGAGTGGCGCGTGCCTGGGCCTCTCCGGTGGCGGACGCGCCGTAGCCAGCCACATTCACGGTGACCTTGTACCAGCCCTTCAGGCGCCACAGCGGCGACTGCACAACGCCGACTGCCTGCACCCGCCCGGGCGGCACCGTCTGGGTGCGGGTGTCCAGAAGGCCGTAGCGGATGCGAATACCGTCCGGCGAAATGGCTGCACGGAAGTTGAACCCCGTGTTCAACACGTTCCAGTAGCCGCTGACCACGCCGATGAGGATCGGAACGAAAGCCGCCAGCAGCGCGCCGGTCTCAAGGATGAAGGCAAAGACCACCACACCGATCAGGCCGAGCACCACCGCCACGGTGTTCCCGGACAGCGCCGCGGCGCCCAATACGCGGGCGGGCGTGAGGGCAAGGACCTCCCGTTCGGGTGCCTCGGGAATGTCCTGCGGGTGCTCTGGATCCATGACGACGCCGGCCGCCCGCGCCAGAATGGTTGCGCGCAGTTTCTGCGCCTCGCCCAGTTTCAGGAAGGAGAGCCGTACGGCTGATTCGCCGGCGTCGGCCACGTCGAACTTGAGCTCCGCGAGCCCGAACAGCCGGGCAAGGAACGGCTGGACGACGTCGATGGCCTGCACCCGGTCCAGCCGCGCCTGCCGGTGCTGGCGGAAGATCACCCCCGAGTTGACCCGGACGTGCTCCTCGGTCACCTGGTAGCGCGTGTAGTACCAGGACAGGAAGAACCCGCCCGCTATCAGCAGCACGACGCCGACGACGATAGCAATGGCAAGAGGCAGGCTGCCTACGGCATCTCCCCGGAAGCCTCCTCCCGGTTCTCCGGTCAGGAATCCCTCGAACCAGTCGCGGCCGCCGAAAAAGATCAGCGCAGCAATGGCAATCCAGCCGCGGACCAGCGGCGAGATGATGTGGACGCGCTTCCATTCTTCGGGAGAGGCGGAGAGCATCACCGGGTCAGATACGGGGCCGGTCACAGCCCTGCCAGCTTCGCTTCACCGCGGGCCGATAGCTGTTCACGCAGCCGTGCTCCCTCGCTGGAAGGAAGCCCGGGAATCTCGGCGTTGGTGCCCGGCGAAGCCGTGTGCAGCTTGAGCGTACACAGGCCGAGGGCGCGTTCAATCGGCCCTACCGCGACGTCGACATACTGCATCCGGCCATAGGGCACCACCATGGTGCGCTGGAAGAAGAGGCCCTGCCGGACCAGCAGGTCCTCGTTGCGCTCTGCGTACCCGATCGCGCGCACCTGACGGGGCAGCAGGAGTCCACGCCACCCGGCAAACAGGACGACGACGGCGGGCAGCAGCCACGCGAGCAGGAACGGGAAGCGGGGCAACACTCCCGTCAGCAACAGGACGAGCGGAACGGAGAAGATCACCAGGAAGATGAGGCTGCCGATCGCCCACCCGACAAGGCGGACCCTGAGGTATTTGGGTGACACCCGTGTCCACTCGATTCCTGCCGGGTCTATCGGTTCCCTACGCATACTCCCCCTCGCCGCTCTCGCGTGTCGTGTCGGATCCGGCCTCATCATCCGGTGGAAGCCTGCAGAAGCTCTCCACGATCAGCCCGACTGCAATCATGACTATGCCACCGGCGATCACGGCCAGCGAGCCCCATAACGGACCGAGATTGCTGCGGACGCCCACCAGGGTCAGCTGGTCCGCGAGGATCCCCGCGTGCCAGCCGGTTGTCAGGGCTCCGGCATAGGCAGTGGCTTGCGCGAGCACGACCGTGCGTGCCGCCAGGATCGGGTCGAGGACCCGCTTGCGGTTGCCGGCGCGCCAGCGCCTCACCCGGAGCCCGAAGACAAGCGTCACCGCGACGACGACGGCAATGGTCAGGAGGGAGCTCAGCGGCAGCGACGGGGTGGGGTATCCGTTCCGGGTAGCCCACCAGTTGACCAGCCACCCGGCGGCGCCGAACACCAGACCGATCAGAACCAGCCAACCGATGCGGATTGATCCCACGGGTCTGCTAGGCCCCCTCGAACGGTACGAGGCCGGGGAGGTCTTCCGCTTGTTGGACAAGCTCGGCGACCGGGCGCCCCGACAGCGTAGCTGTTCCGTCCATCCACGCCCAGGGCTGCAGGACGAAGGCGCGCTCTGCTGCGCGGGGATGCGGCAGGGTCAGCTTTTCATCATCCGAGACGAGATCGCCGTAGGTGATGATGTCGACGTCGAGAGTGCGCGGCCCCCACCGCTCGGCACGGACCCGGTGGTGCTTGTTCTCAACGGCCTGGCAGTGCTCAAGCAACTCATATGGCCCCAGGGTGGTTTCAATTTCGATGACCATGTTGAGGTAGTCCGGCTGCTCCGGGCCGCCGACGGCCTTCGTCTGCACGATCGGCGACACTTCACGCAACCGCACGTTCGTGGAGTCAACGAGGTCAGCGACGGCAAGGGACAGGGTGTCGCGGCTTTCGCCGAGGTTGCTGCCCAGCGCGAGGATGGAGCGCACGGTCCCGCTCATGTGCGCTCCCGGTAGATAGAGACGGCCACATCGCCGAACGGCACTTCTATGGGCGCCTTGGGTTTGTGCACGGTGACCTCAACGGCGTCCACAGGGAAGGAGGAAAGGATGGAGGAGGCAAGGCGCTCAGCGAGTGCCTCAATCAGGTTCAGGGGATCACCCGTAATGAGTTCCGTGACCTGTTCGGCGAGTTCGCCGTAGTGCGCGGTGCGCGTGAGGTCATCGCTCTGGCCCGCCGGCCGCAGATCGAGGTGAAGCACGACGTCGACGACGAACGGCTGGCCGTCCCGGCGCTCATGCTCGAAGACCCCGTGGTGCCCGACGGCGGTTATCCCCGTCAGTGTGATCCTGTCCCGCTGGGCGGGGAGACTGTGTGTCATGATCCGCCTACCTGGTCCAGGCTGCGGCGACCTTGACCGCATCCAGGCTCGGTGCCACGTCATGCACGCGGACGCACCAGGCGCCGTGCGCAGCAGCGAGGGCGGAGACCGCGACACTGGCGTCCCCGCGTTCAGCGGGCGCTGCCGCCTTGCCCGCAACGCTGAGCAGCGTTCCGAGGAACCGCTTGCGGGAGGCGCCCACCAGGATGCGGTGCCCGAGCACCTCGAATCGATCCAGTGCGCGCAGCAGTGCCCAGTTGTGGTCTTCCTTCTTGGCGAAGCCGATACCGGGATCCAGGATGATCTGTTCCGGGGCCACACCGGCGGCGTAGAGCGTGTCCCGGATTCCCGTGAGCTCGGAGATGACGTCCTCGACGACGTCGTCATAGTCCGCGAGGGAATCCATTGTCTGCGGATTGCCCCGCTGGTGCATCAGGACGTAATGGACGCCGCGTTCAGCGATCAGCGCCGGCATGGCGGGGTCGAAGTCCAATCCGGACACGTCGTTGACGATGGCGGCGCCCGCGTCGATCGCTTTGGCGGCCGTGGAGGCATGCATGGTGTCGACGCTGACCAGCGCACCGGCTTTCACCAGTGCCTCCACAACGGGGATGATGCGCTTCTGCTCATCCTCCACCGTGATGCGGTCGGCGTTGGGGCGGGTGGACTCTCCGCCGACGTCCACGATGTCTGCTCCCGCGTAGTGCATGCGGAGCCCTTCAGCAATGGCGTCGTCCGCCGTGGCGAACTTGCCGCCGTCACTGAAGGAGTCAGGGGTGACGTTCAGGATTCCCATCACCAGCGCCCGGTCGGTGGGCAGGTCCGTGAAGGACTTGCGAACCCGGGTTGGCCGCAGGACGGGGATGGGAGAGGTCGCCGGTCCGGTTCCTGGGGCTGCCGCGAGTGAATCCATAAAGTTGCTGTGTCCTATCTTCCAAGTATCAGGCTCATGGCCTCGGCGCGTGTGGCGGCGTCCCGCACCTGTCCGCGCACTGCTGAGGTGACCGTCTTGGCCCCCGGCTTGCGGATACCGCGCATCGACATGCACAGGTGCTCACATTCGATGACCACAATGGCACCCTTTGGCTGCAGGTGCTCCATCATCGCATCGACGATCTGTGTGGTGAGGCGTTCCTGCACCTGCGGACGCCGCGCGTAAATCTCCACCAGCCGCGCCAATTTGCTCAGGCCCGTGATTTTTCCGTCGTCTGAGGGAATGTACCCGATATGCGCTGATCCGTGAAACGGCACGAGGTGGTGCTCGCACGTTGAGTAAAAGGGGATGTCCTTGACGAGGACAAGCTCTTCGTGGTCCAGGTCAAAGGTGGTTGAGAGGACATCCCTGGGGTGCTGGTGGAGGCCCGCGAAGAACTCCGCGTACGCCCGGGCAACCCGCTTGGGTGTCTCCAGCAGGCCGTCCCTGTCCGGATCATCACCGATAGCGGCAAGGATCTCGCGGACTGCCCGCTCGATTCTCGGCTGGTCCACCGTTGAACCACTGGCCGCCAGGGCGACATCAATCATCTGATCGTCAAAATCGGTCACGCCAAGAATCCTATCCCGGCCCCTGTGGCCGCCCTGCTAGTGGTTACGCGGCTGTGCGTGCCCGTCCTGGTCATTACCTCCGGTGTTCCCGGTTGTCCCGCCCTTGTCATCCGGCTCGGTCTCCGGCTCCGGCAGGGCGTCGCCCGTGACGTCGAAGCCGCTCGGCAAGTTGGCATCGGCGATCTGATCCTGCGGTGAAACGCTCTCAGGGTCAGGTTCTCCGGCTGCCTCCGCCTCCTGGCGCTCCTTGGCGGAGACCACGGGAGGCAGGGAGTGCACGGGCCGGCTGTCCTTCGAGAGCCAGATGCTGCGGGCGTCGCGCTTGCGGATGTCGGTGAAGACCTGGGCGATCTCGGCCTGGTTCAGTGTTTCGCGTTCCAGCAGTTCGAGAGCCAGTCGGTCCAGGACGTCGCGGTTCTCGGTGAGGATGGCGTACGCCTCATCATGGGCGTTGTCCACGAGCCGCCGCACCTCCTCATCGACGATGTAGGCGATGTGGTCCGAGTAGTTGCGCTCATGGCCCATGTCACGGCCGAGGAACGGCTCGCCACCGCCCTGCCCCAGCTTCACGGCACCGATCCGCTCGCTCATCCCGTATTGCGTGACCATTTTCCGGGCGGTGGCGGTTGCCTTCTCGATGTCATTGGACGCACCGGTCGAGGGATCGTGGAAGACGATCTCCTCCGCGACCCGGCCGCCCATGGCGTAGGCCAGCTGATCGAGCAGCTCGTTGCGGGTGATGGAGTACTTGTCATCCGCGGGCAGCACCATGGTGTAGCCCAGCGCCCGGCCGCGCGGCAGGATGGTCACCTTAGTGACGGGATCGGTGTTGCGCAGGGCAGCGGCAACGAGGGCGTGGCCGCCCTCATGGTAGGCCGTTATTTTCCGCTCCAGTTCCTTCATGACCCGGCTGCGCTTCTGCGGTCCGGCGATGACGCGGTCGATCGCCTCGTCAAGGGCGCGGTCGTCGATGAGTTGGGCGTTGGAGCGGGCGGTCAGCAGCGCTGCCTCATTCAGGACGTTCGCGAGGTCAGCACCGGTGAACCCCGGAGTCTTCTTGGCCACCGACTTCAGATCGACGCCGGGAGCCATGGGCTTGCCCTTCGAGTGGACCTGCAGGATGCGCAGGCGTCCGCCCATGTCCGGCGCCTCAACGCCGATCTGGCGGTCGAAGCGGCCCGGGCGCAGCAGCGCGGGGTCCAGTACGTCCGGGCGGTTGGTTGCTGCGATGAGAATGACGTTGGTGTTGGCGTCGAAGCCGTCCATTTCCACCAGGAGTTGGTTCAGCGTCTGCTCGCGCTCATCATTGCCGCCGCCCACGCCGGCACCGCGGTGGCGTCCGACGGCGTCGATCTCGTCAACGAAGATGATGGCCGGCGCGTTGGACTTTGCCTGTTCAAACAGGTCGCGGACCCGCGAAGCGCCCACGCCGACGAACATCTCAACGAAGTCCGATCCGGAGATCGAGTAGAACGGCACTCCGGCTTCACCCGCAACGGCGCGGGCCAGGAGGGTCTTACCGGTTCCGGGAGGCCCGTAGAGAAGCACGCCCTTGGGGATCTTGGCTCCGAGGGCCTGGAACTTGGCCGGCTCCTGCAGGAATTCCTTGATCTCGTGGAGTTCCTCCACTGCCTCATCGGCGCCTGCGACGTCATTGAACGTGACCTGGGGCATGTCCTTGCTGATGAGCTTGGCTTTGGACTTGCCGAACTGCATCACCTTGGAGCCGCCGCCCTGCATCCTGCTGAGCAGGAACCAGAAGATTGCACCGAGGATCAGGATGGGCAGGATCAGGCCGAGGATGCTGGTGAACCAGTTGTTCTCGACCGGCTGGTCGGTGAAGCCGTCCACGTCCGAGGTGTTGATGGCGTCGACGACGTCCTCGGCACGTGCGGTGCTGAAGAAGAAGGAAACGCTGCGTCCGAGGTCTTCATAGTCCTCGCGCAGGGTGAGGTCGACGCGCTGCTCGCCGTCGTAGATTTTTGCCTGCTCCACCTGATCACCCTCGAGGAGTTCCAGGCCGATGTTTGTGTCCACACGGGCACCGCTGCTGTTGAACACGGAGGGCAGGATGACCAGAAGTGCGGCAACTGCCAGCACAATCCAGAAAATGGGTCCTCTGAAAATGCTCTTCAATTTCATTCAACTCAGGGCGCAGTGCCCTGTCCCTCCTGATTAACTGCCACATAGCGCTTGTCCGACACCTGCGGATCGCCCAGAGCGGCGCGCCCGAAACGTGCTACCAGCTTTACATTCTCTTCAGAATCCACGCGCACGCGCGGTGGAAAGTTCCCTCTGGGCGTACAGGCGGGCCACGGCCCGCCGGCGGAGCTACTCGTAGACGTGCGGCGCCAGAGTACCGATGAAGTCGAGATTGCGGTACTTCTCGGCGAAGTCAAGGCCGTAGCCCACCACAAACTCGTTCGGAATGTCATAGCCGACGTATTTCACGTCGATCGCTACCTTCGCGGCGTCGGGCTTGCGGAGCAGCGTGCAGATCTCCACCGAAGCCGGGCCGCGTGAGAGCAGGTTGGCCTTCAGCCAGGACAGCGTCAGCCCCGAATCGATGATGTCCTCCACGATCAGGACGTGCTTGCCCATGAGGTCCGTCTCGAGGTCCTTGAGAATCCGGACGACACCGGAGGACTGCGTTCCCGAACCGTAGGAGGAAACGGCCATCCAGTCCATGGTGACGTGCGAGTGCATGGCGCGTGCCAGATCAGCCATGACCATCACCGCGCCCTTGAGCACACCCACGATGAGGACTTCCCGGCCGGCGTAATCGCGGTCGATCTCCGCGGCCAGTTCCTGGACCCGCTGCTGAATCTCTTCCTTGGTGTAGAGAACGTGCTTGAGGTCCGACTGGACGTCTTGTGAATCCACCAATTACTCCCGGATTGTGAGGTTTTTTCCAAGGACAAGACTGCCATAGCTTGGGTGGCCTTGGGGAACCCGTGCACCCCTGACCTGCCGGTAGGCACTCACGCTGCCGCCAAGCTGCACGGGGCCCGCCGACCCGGTGCGCCGCAGCAGGTTCTCCGCGGCCAGCAGGCGTTCGAAGCTTGGCTGAATTCCGCCCAGTTCGAAGACGGCGAGGGCCAGAACCCGCTGCCGGAGGGCGGGCGGGAGGGCACGCAGGCCCGCTTCGGACAGCAGGAGGGTGCCGCCGTCGTACTCTTCTTTCCCCGGCTCACTGCCTGCAGTCCTTCTGAGCCGCCCGTACTCAACCTCCGCGAGCTCGTCCAGGTAGGCGGCGTCCTGGGCGAGGATCCGTGACGTCCGGTACAGGGACTCGGCGATACCGGGGCCCAGCGCGTCCTCCAGGTACGGCAGCACCTGGGTGCGCACGCGGGAGCGCACCAGGGAGGGGTCGGCGTTGGTCGGGTCATGCCACGGGTCAAGGCCATTGAACCGGCAGACCTCTTCCGTCTCTGCACGCCGGAGCGCGAGGAATGGCCGCAGGTAGACCCCCCTGCGCGACGGCATGCCGCTCAGTGAGCGCGTGCCGGAGCCGCGGGTGAGGCCGAGGAGTACCTGTTCGGCCTGGTCGTCAAGGGTATGGCCGAGCAGCACTGCTGACGCGCGGTGCTGTTCAACAGCGGCATCGAGTGCCTCGTAACGGGCAGTCCGTGCTGCGGCTTCCGGGCCCATTCCAGCTGTTGCCACCTCAACCCGGCGCACCTCCACCGGTTCAAGGCCCAGACCCGCCAGTTGGGAGCGCGCGGCCTCCGCTACGTCCGCACTGCCCTGCTGCAGACCATGATCGACGACGACGGCGCCCACCCGGTACTGCCCGTTCTGCGCGAAGTAGGCCGCCGTCGCGGCGAGCGCGAGTGAGTCGGTGCCGCCGCTGCAGGCAACCAGGAGCAGTGATCCTTCGGGAACCTGCGCATCTTCGAGCGCGGCGCGGATCAGGTTCCTCGCCGTGCCGACTGTAGGGCTGAGCCGCGGCCGGCGGCTCACAGCCCCATCCGGGTGATCCACTCCCCGGGGGCGTGGATCTCCTTCTCGGTGGGCAGGTTCTCGGCCCGCTCCCACACCCGGTTGAACCCCTCCATTCCGACGGCGTCCACGACCGCACGGACGAAGCGTGCCCCGTCGCTGTACTGGCGCATCTTCGCATCCAGGCCCATCAGGCGGCGGATGAACTTCTCGACCGGTCCACGGGTTTTCCCTCGTGCGTTGAAACGGCGACGAATGGTCTTCACGGTGGGCACGATGCTGGAATCCACGGCGTCCATCACCACATTCGCGTGTCCTTCGAGCAGGCTCATGACGGCTGTGAGGTGGGAGAGCCTGGCCTTGTCTTCCGGTTCCTGCAGCAGCGAGAGGATGCCGCCGTCGCTCGGGGGCACGCCGTCGTCGTCCTGGTCCTTTCCGTCCTGGGTACGTGTCGGCAGGGACTTCAGCGCGTTGGTGAGCCGCTCAGCCAGTGTCTCGGCCTTGTCCGCCAAACCGACGGTGAGCTCGGAGATGTGCTCCATCATGTGGTCCTTGAGCCATGGCGCGGCAGCGAACTGCACACGGTGGGTCTGCTCATGCAGGCATACCCAGAGCCGGAAGTCGGCGGGCTCCACATTCAGTTCACGCTCAACGGAGACGATGTTGGGCGCCACGAGCATCAGGCGCCCGCCGGGCCCGCGGCTGGAGGCAACGAACGGATCATACTGGCCGAGGACCTTGCTCGAGAGGAAGGCCAGGATGGCACCCATCTGGGCGCCTGTCACTGCACCGCCAAGGGACGCATTGGCAGCCTTCAGCTGCTCGGCTTTCGTCTGCGCGAGGTGCTCGATCGCGGGCGCCATCAGCACCTTGAAGCTCTGGGTATTGGCCTTGGCCCACGATGCGCGGTCCACGATGATCAACTCTGAATCACGCAGGTCCCGCGCGGCTTCGAGCCCCGTGATCCGGTGAACGTGCTCAACGGAAAGATCGGCCAGTTCCCGGAGGTTTGCTACGGCATCCCGGACTTCCGCGGCGCTCAGTCTGGGACCCGGAGGCGCCAGTTTCGCCGCGCTGCTGGCGGCCAGATCCCAGTTGACGAGCTGAAGAGGGGCGTTGCTGTCCATGGTGGCCATTCGACCACAGTAGTCTGGGAGGCCGCTCAGCGGTGTGTCCGCCCGGCGCGCGCACCGGGGTTCAGCGGCATCCGCAGGCGGCGAGAACAGCGGCAGCTTCGTCTACGGCCGCCCGTGCCGGCTCCGTGGTTCCGTCAAGGCCGCTCGCAATGAACGAGAACACCAGCAGGCGGCCGTCCGCGGATACAACGTGGCCGCTCAGGGCAGTCACCGCGTTGAGGGTTCCGGTCTTGGCACGGACCAGGCCAGCGCCGGCGAAAGTGGGGGCGTCGTCGTCGTTGTAGCGGTCCGCCAGCGTGCCGGAGAGGCTGGCCACGGGAAGACCGTGCAGCACATGGCGCAGAACCCGGCTGTCGGAGCGGAGCAGCGTGCGCACCACACCGGAAAGTTGCCGTGGGCTGATCCGGTTCCTGGGCGAAAGGCCGGACGCATCTCCCAGCACCATACCCTCTGTCTGCACATCGAGTCCGGTGATCACCTCGGCGATCGTTTCGAGCCCCCCGCCGAACGACGCCGGCCTGCCGCTGGCCTCCGCCGCAAGCCGGGCGAGCACCTCGGCAAGGTAATTGTCGGAGGTGCGGAGCATGTGTTCGACCAGCGCTTCGAGGGTGGCCGACTCGACGGACGCCACCTCCACCGCGTCCTCACCGGCAACCTGCCGCTCGATGCCCTCCTGTACCTGGACGCCCGAGGCAATCAGTGCCTCCCGGAACGCGGTGGCCGCTGTGAGTGCGGCATCTGCGGCCCTCACGCCGGACTGCTTCGACTCATCGGTCCAGGACGAGTTGATGGCGAGGGGATAGATCGGCGCAATTTCACCGGCCTGCACGTCACCGGGCTGCCAGCTGGGGTTGAGGACGTCGCCGACGAAGAGCGAGTCGTCGATCACCAGGCGGTACGGGACATCGCCGTCGAGCTGGGCGGCCGTCTGCCGGGCGAGCGTGGTGAGACCGGCATGGCCGATGACGCTGTCCGGATTGGACTCACCGGATCCGAGCAGCACGTCCCCTCCTCCACGCAGCACCAGGGCGCCTTCCCCGCCGGCGCCTCCGGTGAGGACGGTGGTGGCCAGTCGCCGGTTGGGATCCAGCTTGGCGAGTGCCGCGGTGGCTGTGAGGATCTTGATGTTCGACGCCGGAAGCTGCAGTTCCCCTCCGCCCCGGTCAAAGAGCACCTCACCGGTGAGTGCATCAAGAACGACGCCGGTCACCGGCGTCCCACCCGGAACCTCCAGTGCGGCGGCGAGCAGGGGGGCAAGAACGTCCGCCACGGGCACCGGTGCCTGTGCGTCTAGCTGGCTAACGAGCGTGGGGGCGGCGACGTCGTCCGGAGTTTGCTGGATAGGCGGTATTTCCGGCTCCGCTTGTGGAGGCGGAGCGGTGACCAACCGAGCAATCTGCGGGCCGTAGTGGAAGCCGACAGGAACCGCGAGCACTCCGAGAACCAGGGTGAGCAACAGGGCAGTGAACACCCTGGCGCTGCGGTTCATGGTGTCCTCTCGGCGAACTGGTGCTCGGAACTGGTTGGATCGGCTCCGGACACGAATCGATGATGCGGGCGGCGGCCTATATCTTTAACAGTAAATGGGGGCTGTGGGTTCAGCAGCCCCACCGATGTCTTCACCCGCTCACCAATCCGCTGACCGCAGGAGTTCCACATGGCCATGAAGCTCGACGTCACTATTGAGATCCCCAAGGGATCACGCGTCAAGTATGAGATCGACCACGAGACCCACCGCCTCCGGCTGGATCGCGTGCTCTTCACCTCGATGCAGTACCCCACGCACTACGGATACTTCGAGAACACGCTTGGCGAAGACGGCGATCCGCTGGACGCCCTGGTTCTGCTGCAGGACTTCGACCTCATCCCGGGCGTCCTGGTCGAGTCGCGCCCGATCGGCGTTTTCAACATGGTGGACGACGGCGGCGGCGACGCCAAAGTGCTGTGCGTCCCCGTCGATGCCCGCTTCGACCACATCCAGGATCTCGGGGACGTCTCCACGTTCCTGCTGGATGAGATCGAGCACTTCTTCCGCAAGTACAAGGACCTGGAGCCGGGCAAGTGGGTTGAAGCCGCTGACTGGGAGGGTCGCGAGGCCGCAGAAGCAGAAGTGGAAGCATCCCTGAAGCGGTTCCAGGCCCTGGGCGAGGCGAGTGAAGAGGACGAGCCGCAGGGCCGTGCCGTTGACACGGACGCAGACAACGCCGACAACGAACCGCAGGGTCGCTAGACACAGATCAAACAAAGCCGCCGAATCAACGTAAATCGGTTGATTCGGCGGCTTACTCGGTCATACTGGGGTCATGCTGTTCGTGGTCACCATTAATCAGCGCGATTCCCGCGACGTCGGCGACCTGGTGCCCGATCTGCTGCGTGAGTTCCGGTTCGTGGACTCCGTGGTGCCTTTCCAGCGATCCGTGGGCGACGAGCTGCAGGGGGTTGTGGGCAGCGCAGGGGTCGCCGTCGATGTGGCGCTGAAAGCTATCCGGTTCCGCCGGTGGCATGTCGGGATCGGCGTCGGCGAGGTCCACTCCCCTTTACCGGAACGAATCACCGACGCCGAGGGGTACGGCCTGGTCTATTCACGCAGGGCGGTGAACCGTGCCCAGAAAACAGGTGAGCGGATCCCGCTGGCAATCGAGGGCCCCGACTCGGAGGTTTCAGCCGAAGCGGAAGCGGTGCTGCGGCTCCTGGGGCAGATTGTCTACACACGCACCGAGGCGGAGTGGAACGTCCTGGACCTCATGACACCGGGAGCCCGCGGGCAACAGAAACTGATCGCCCAAGAGCTGGGAATCACCACCCAGGCAGTGAGCAAGGCCGTCATCCGTTCACACTGGATGGAAGAGTGGGCCACCCGTCCCGCAGCCGCCCGGCTGCTGGACCTGGTGTACGGTCCGGCGGCGCTGCCGCCGGCAGCGCTGGCGTACTAGCGCTCGTCCTGCCCCGCCCGGGTGAGCGAGCGCAGGATCTTGGCGGCGCCGTCGTCATACACCGAAGCCGTCACCTCGGAAGCCGCGGCCAGTACCTCTTCCGGGGCCTGGCCCATCGCAACCCCGCGCGCCGCCCAGGAGAGCATCTCGATGTCATTGCGGCCGTCACCGATGGCAACGGTTTCGGAGGGGTCGACGTCGAGCCTCCGGCGTACCAGCTCAAGCGCGCTGGCCTTCGTGACGCCCGCCGCTGCGATGTCCAGCCAGGCGGTCCACCCCACGGAGTAGGTCACGCCGTGGAGTCCGATGGACTCGACTGCCTCGCCGAACTCCTCGGCCGTGCTGTCCGTGCTGAACACCACCACCCGGACGGCCCTCGCCCGCAGCATCCGCTGGAAGTCCACGCTTTCAGCCTCGGCTCCGAAACTCGCGTCCTGGAACCGCTCGGTGGAAAGGAACCGGCCCTCGTCGTCTTCGAGTGCGAACTTGGCTGAGGGAAGGCACTTGCGGAGAGCCACCAGCGCCGGCCGCGGGTCGAAGACCACCCGGTTGATGACTTCATAGCCGTCCTCAAACTCGTCCACATCGATGCGCAAAGTGACGCCGCCGTTTGAGCACACCGCGTGGCCGCGTGTGAGCCCGATCTTCTCGATGATGGGCAGGGTGGCGCCGAGCGACCTACCGGTGGCAATCACCACCTCGTGGCCGGCGTCCACGACGGCGCCGGCGGCAGTGCGGACCTCGTCCGACATGTGCCCCTCGTGGTCTACGAGGGTCCCGTCAACATCGAGGGCAATGAGTTTACGCGTTGTCTGCTGCTGGTCATCGATGCCAGCGGAAAATGTAGTTGTCATCGTTAAAGTGAACCAGAAAGCCAATGATCGCGGGTAGGTTTTTGATCACAACTAGGCCAACGAGCGGTTACGGGAGCACAGATGAACGTAGATACGCGAAGCATCGACGAAGCCGTCTCAAAGGGAGTGTTCACCGGCGTCATCGCTGTCGATGTCGGGGACCAACGCACGCTTGAGCGCTGCGAGGGCTTCCTCCATCGCGCCCTCCGCGTGCCCCTGTCGGCCCACACGCGCATTGCGATTGCGAGCGGCAGCAAAGCGTTCACCGCCCTGGCGGTCATGCGGTTGGTCGAAGACGGCCGCCTGCGGCTCGACCAACCGGTGCGGACGCTGCTGGACGGGGACCTGCCGCTGATCGCCGGCGGCGTGACCGTGGAGCACTTGCTCACGCACACGTCGGGTATGGGCGACTATCTGGATGAGGATGCCGGCTGGGAGGTGTCCGACCATGTGCTCACCCTTCCCGTGCACACGCTCACTACCTCGGAGGCTTTCCTGCCGATGCTCGACGGGCACCCGCAGCAGTTCGCTCCAGGGGAAAGGTTCGAGTACTGCAACGGGGGCTATATGGTGCTGGCGGTGCTGTTGGAGCGGGTTACCGGACAGAATTACCACGACGCCGTTCAGCAGCTCGTGTTTCAACCGGCGGGCCTGGAGGAAACGGCCTTCCTGCCGCTGAATGACCTGCCTGCCGATGCCGCGCCCGGCTATGTCTTCGACGAGGGCAATCTTGTGAACACGCTGCATCTGCCGGTTCTCGGCAACGGCGACGGCGGGGCGTTCACCACGGCATCCGACCTGCACCGCTTCTGGCTTGCCTTTCTGGAGGGACGGATCGTCTCGCGCGAGACGGCAGCGGAGATGGTCCGCCCGCGCCATGAAGTACCGGCCGAGCAGATGCGGTACGGGATGGGGTTCTGGATCCACAAAAAACACCCGGCGCTGATCCTCGAGGGGTATGACGCGGGCGCTTCCTTCCGGTCGACGCACATCCCGGGAAGCCGGACCACCGTCAGCGTCCTCGGCAACAGCTCCGAGGGGGCGTGGCCGGTGATTTCGGCACTCGCACAGATGATCGACGCGGAGCTCGCTTGAGCCTGCGCCTACAGGACCGGAAGAACCTCAAGGCCTCCGAGGTAGGGGCGTAGCGCAACCGGCACGTTGACCGAGCCGTCGGGGTTCTGGTGGTGCTCAAGGATGGCGACGATCCACCTCGTTGTCGCGAGGGTGCCGTTCAACGTTGCGACGGCGCGGGTAGCCTTGGCCCCCGCAACGCGTTCGCGAATGTTGAGCCGCCGCGCCTGAAAGCTGGTGCAGTTCGAGGTGGAGGTCAGCTCGCGGTACGCATTCTGGGTGGGCACCCAGGCCTCGCAGTCGAATTTGCGTGCGGCTGACATCCCGAGATCTCCGGCAGCGGTGTCGATGACGCGGTAGGGCAGCTCGACCTTCGTCAACATCTCTTCCTCCCAGGCGAGCATGCGCTGGTGCTCCGCGTGGGATTCCTCAACCGTGGTGTAGGTAAACATCTCCACCTTGTTGAACTGGTGCACGCGGATGATCCCCCGGGTGTCTTTCCCGTGTGAGCCGGCTTCCCTCCGGTAGCAGGATGACCAGCCGGCATACCGCAACGGCCCGGTCGAGAGGTCCACGATCTCATCCGAGTGGTACCCGGCCAGCGCCACCTCGGACGTGCCGGTCAGGTAGAGGTCGTCTTCCGGGAGCCGGTAGATCTCCGCGTCATGGGCGATATCGAAGCCGGTTCCCTGCATGGTCTCGGGCCGCACCAGCGTGGGCGTGATCATGGGCGTGAAGCCGGCCTTGATTGCCTGGTCCATGGCCATGTTGAGCAGCGCAAGCTCCAGGCGGGCGCCAACGCCCTTCAGGAAGTAGAACCGCGACCCGGATACCTTGGCGCCGCGCTCCATGTCGATCGCGCCGATCAGCTCGCCGATTTCCAGGTGGTCCCGCGGCTCGAAGCCGAACTGCCGGGGCTCCCCCACTGTTTTGAGAACGACGAAATCTTCCTCACCGCCCGCCGGTACGCCATCGAGGATGGCGTTGGGCAACCGACGCAGCAGGGAGTCCGCTTCCGACTTCGCTTCCTCGGCCTGGGCAGCGGCAGCCTTCACCGACGAGGCCAGCTCCTTGACCTCGGCAAGAAGCGCCTGCTTTTCCTCACCCTGCGCCTTGGCAACACGCTTGCCGAAGGAGTTCTGCTCGGCCCGCAGCGATTCCGCGCTGGTGACCGCCTCACGACGCCGGGAATCAGCCGCGATGATCGCATCAACCAGGGACTCATCAGCCTTCCGCGAGCGCTGCGAAAGGCGGAACTTTTCAGGATTGTCGCGGAGTTCGTTTACGTCGATCACCTCCCAAGACTACCGAATGGGATCAGCGCGCCCGGCACACACGCGCTGGGCGATAGTCTGGGGAAATCATGCCCCTTGAGTGGATCATCGCCGCCCTTGCGGTTGTCGCCGCAGCCGCGTCAGCGTTCAGCTGGTGGGGCGTGCGAAAGCTGCGCCGCGAACGCTCCCCGCAGTGGGAGGAACCGCGCACCACCCTTTCGGCGACAGGTGAACACCAGCGGGTTGCGCTGGTCCTCAACCCGGTCAAACTCAGCGCTCCGCTCGCCCGCGAGCAGGTTGAGCAAGCCTGTTCAGACGCCGGATGGGAACCTCCCCTGGTGCTGGAGACTACGGTGGCGGAGCCGGGTGCCGCCCAGGCGAGGCGCGCTGTCACGGACGGTTACGACGTCGTTATTGCGGCCGGCGGAGACGGCACAGTCCGCGCTGTGGCAACCGGGCTGGTTCATAGCGACGCTGCGCTGGGACTGCTGCCGCTGGGGACCGGCAACCTGCTGGCGCGCAACCTCGGTATTGCGGTGAATGACGTTCCACGCAGCGTCCGGCAGGCGCTTCACGGTGCCGGCCGGCGGATCGATATGGGCCGGGTCGAGCTTCGCAATGAGCGGACCGGTGTCAGCGGTGAGCATACGTTCCTGGTGATGGGCGGCGTCGGGCTCGATGCGGTGGTGGTGGCCGCCACGAAAGACGCGCTGAAAAAGAAGTTCGGCTGGCTGGCCTATAGCGAGGCCGGCGTGCGCAGCCTGCCCGGCAAGCGCCAGCGCATGTCGATCAGCATTGACGGCGGACCGGCGCAGTCCCGCAAGGTGCACAGCGTCCTGTTTGCGAACTGCGCGCGGCTGCCCGGCGGCATTACCTTCGTTCCCGGCGCCACGATAGACGACGGTTACCTCGATGTTGTGATCACCAGCCCGCGCAGCATGCTCGGCTGGCTGTGGGTTGCCGCGAAGATCCTCTTCCGGCACCCGGGGCCGATTCCGGTGATCACCTACCACCGCGTGAAGCGGGTGGACGTCCGGGTATCGGAGGCAACCGGTACCCAGCTCGACGGCGACACCTCCGGCGATGTCACTTCCCTGAGCGTGAGCGTGGCTCCCGGCGCACTGATGGTCCGGGTCCCTGGACGGACAACCGGACCATCAGCTGGAATGTTCAGCGACGCGCCTGCGCCATAGCGGTGCTGCTAGCGGCGCTCGGTTCCCTCGGCGTCGCCGCGTTCCTGGAGGGACGGGACCGAATCGGCGTCGGTGTACTCACCCTCGAGGTTTGAGTCAGCGTCCGTGGTGCCGTCCTTGTCGGTGTACTCGCCTTCGTCAAGCTGATCCTGACCTTCGGTGTACTCGCCGACGCCGTTCGCGCGCTGCGCGCCGGTGTAGCCGCCGGTAGCGGTGCCGGTTGTCTCGCCCACCGCATCCGCGTTCTGAGCCTGGCTGTTGATCAGTTGCTGCTCCTCAGCGAAGCGCAGGTCATTGCCCTGGTCGCCGGCGTCGCCGTGCCAGTTCGGGTCAGAGGTTGATCCGTCACCCTTGTTCGGGTTGACCTCGTTGTTCTGTGGCTGCTCGCTCATGGTGCCTGCCTTTCCAAAAAGGGTCGCCCACTGGCCGGGCGCTCACCATCAGCCTACTTAGCAGCCGGTCCGTGGGAAAGGATTCCTACGCTTTAAGCAGCTCGCGAACAGCCTTCTCCGACGCGGAGTAGCTCGCCACGGGAATGGCCTCCCCTGACATGAAGCGGTCCACCACACGCGGATCCACATACGAACTGCGGGCAACCGCGGGAGTATTGCCCAAGTGTTCAGCGACCGAGCGCATGGTCGCGGCGACCGCCTTCTGCCGTGCTGTTCGGCTGGTGGCTTTCAGGTCCATCCGGGAGAGCTCCATGGCCGCAACGACCGTGGCCTGCCAGGTACGGAAATCCTTCGCCGTGAAGCCTCCGCCCGTGACCTGGCGGAGGAACTCGTTGAGCTGGGAAGCATCGACCGGGTGCCAGGATTCGTCCGCGGCACGGTACGCCAGCATCGTCTCCGCGCCCTCCCTGCGCACCATCGGCCGCAGTGCCGCCGCGAGATCCGCGTCCTCGATGGTGGTGTCCCACTGCTGGCCGCTCTTTCCCGGGAACTGCAGGGTGATGACCGAACCGCTGATGGTGACATGCTCGACCAACACGGTTGTCACTCCGAAGGAGCCGTTCTCTGCGGCATACTGCGCGGAGCCCATCCTCAACGCACCGGAGTCCACAATGCGCAGTGCTGCGGCGAAGGCCCGCTCCTTGCCGCTGCCGTTGCTCCGCAGGTGCTGCGTGATGACCCGCCGCGCACCGGGGAGCCGTTCGCCGAAGTCCAGCGCACGATCGAACTTCTCGCGGTCCTTTTTCTCGCGCCACGCGGTGTGATAGATGTACTGGCGCCGGCCGGCGTCGTCCGTGCCTACCGCCTGAATATGCCCGGTGGGGTACGGGCTGATCCAGACATCCTGCCAGGCGGGCGGGATGACGAGTTCCCGGATCCGCTCAACCTCATCCCGCTCCAGCGGCTCGCCCTGCTGGTTGCGGTAGCTGAAGCCCTTCCCATGGCGACGGCGGGTGTAGCCGGGCCTGTTGCAGTCGCTGCGTCGAAGTCGTGGCACGCCGCCTCCTCTGATACCTCCTGCGGGGAAGACCTAGCCTATGCTCTCCGGATCAGCCGTGGGGGAACGCAGCAGAGAGTCAACCCACTCCTGGGCTGACTGGAACGCCTGATCGGAGGTGTGCCGGGCGACGTCATATTCGCGTCGGTCCGCCCGGGCGTACGAGCCGAGGAACCGCAATCCGGGACTGATGCGGTGAAGTCCCTGGAGGGCGTCGGCTACGCGGGCATCCGCAACGTGGCCGTCCGCGTCGATGCTGAAGAAGTAGTCCCCCAGGAACAGTCCGGTTGGGCGTGATTCGATCCTGCTGAGGTTCACGCCGCGTGCGGCGAACTGATCGAGGATCTCCATCAGGGCGCCCGGGTGGTCTTCCGGGAGGGGAATGACCAGGGTGGTTTTGTCCGCCCCGGTCCGTGCCGGCAGGGTGTCAGGCCGGCTGACCAGGATGAACCGGGTCACCGCGTCGGCAACATCACCGATGTGCTCGGCGAGGACGCGCAGGCCAAGCCGGTTGGCTACGAGGGGTGAGCAGATCGCGGCGTCGTGGGCGGCGCCGTCGTCGAGCAGTGCGTGGGCGGCTGCCGCCGTCGAGGAGGAAGGCATGTATTCCGCAGCTGGAATGTTCTGTTCGGTCCAACCCCGGCACTGTGCCCAGGCGTGTCCATGGGTTGCCACGAAACGGATGCCGGCGAGTTCCACACTCGGACGTCCCACCAGAACAAAGGAAACCGGAACGAGGATCTCGCGGATGATCCGCAGGGGCTCTCCGTTGGCGATCGCATCGAGGGTGGCTGAAACGCCGCCCTCCACCGAATTCTCGATGGGTACCATCGCGGCTGTGACGCGGCCGGCGCGCACCATGTCGAGAGCAGAGCTCACCGTGGTTGCGGGTACCCGTTCCGCCTTGTCCGCGCCGGGCACCTGGAGAAGCGCTGCCTCAGTGAAGGTACCCTCGGGGCCGAGATATGCGTAGGAACTCATAGAACGCGCGGCTCCTCGCCGGTTTCGGAGACCATGGGCCGCGCGGCCTCGACCCAGGCGTCCATTCCGCCGCTGACGTTCACCGCTGAGTATCCGTTGGCGACCAGCCATTCGCTTACCCGGAACGAGCGCCCGCCGGTCCGGCAGATGACGTGCAGGTCTTCATCCGGATCGAGGTCGTCGAGCCGGGCCGGAATATCGTTGACAGGAATGTGGAGGGCTCCTTCGATGTGTCCCGCCTCCCACTCATAGTCCTCACGCACGTCCAGGACGGCGGTGCCCTCACTGATGGCGTCGATGGACACGTTTTCGCTGTTGGTCACTGCAAGCCCCATTTCTCTTCCTCATCCGATACGCCTGAATCCAAGCCTATAGTGGGGACCGCACCCACCCCACCCCTGAGGAAGGCCCTCCCATGAGCTCCCTTTCCGAGCTGACCGCACTCGAACAACGGGAGCTCCTTCGGCGCGGTGAGCTCAGCTCCCGGGAACTCACTGCGCATTACCTGGAGCGGATCGACGCCCGGAATCCGGAGCTGGGTGCGTTCGTCACCGTGACGGCTGACGCGGCCCTGGCGGAAGCCGGGGCCGCTGACCAGCAGCAGGCGAGCGGGGCTGACCTGCCTCCACTGCATGGGCTGCCGCTCGCGCACAAGGACCTGACCGACGTCGTCGGCGTTGTGACCACGCACGGAAGCGCAGCGCTGCGGCACACAGTGGCGGCCGCGGACTCACCGCTTGTCGCCGTTCTCCGGAGGGCCGGCACGGTCAGCCTGGGAAAGACGCAGGTCCCGGAGTTCGGTTTGAGCTGCTACAGCGAGAATCTCATCGCGCCGCCGTCGCGGAATCCGCTCAACCCGGCGCTCAGCTCAGGCGGTTCCTCCGGTGGCAGCGCCGCGGCCGTCGCTGCAGGCCTGATTCCCTTTGCGCCGGGCACGGACGGCGGCGGTTCGGTCCGGATTCCGGCTGCTGCAACCGGACTGATCGGCCTCAAACCCAACCGCGGAAGGGTGCCTTCCGGTGCAGGTCAAAGCGACCTCGGTCAATTTGTGGTTGCCGGACCGCTTGCGCGGACGACGGCGGATGCCGCCCTGCTGCTTGACGCCATGGTGGACGAGCCCAACTTCCACGCAACCAGTGCGGCCGCCCATGGTTCATTCCTTGACGCGGCGCTCCGGGCGGACGGCAGATTCCGGATCGGTGTCAGCACACTCTCGCCGTTCGCCGCTGCCTTTCCCATCGAACTAGACGACGCCGCGCGGGCCGGTTTCGACGCCGGTGTACACGCACTCGGCGCGGTGGGGCACGACGTGATGGAGACGGACCTTCGCTACGATCCCCGGTACCACGAGGCCTTTCAGACGGTATGGACCGCGGGCCTGGCCGTCGCACGCATTCCGGCTGACCGGGAGAAGGACCTGACGACCCTCGCCCGTACCCTTCGGCACCGCGCGCAAGGCAAGTCAGCTCCGGACCTTGCCTCCGCCGTCGATATCCTGCGGCAGTTCGAGCAGGACACCATTCAGCAGTACTCCGCCTTCGACATCATCGCGACCCCGGCACTGGGCATGGTGCCGCGTCCGATCGGTTGGTACCTTGATGCGGATGCTGACACGGACTACCTGCGTCAGTGCCAATACTCCCCCTACACGTCGATGGTCAACGTGTGCGGACTGCCGGCCATCTCGGTGCCGGTGTTCACCACGGCCGAGGGCCTGTCCATGAGCATCCAGCTCATCGGAAGGCCCAGCGCGGAGGCGGATCTCCTTACCGTGTCAGCCCAGCTTGAGGACCACTACCGCACGAGCCAAAACCCAATAGCATAACTGTTTGTTCGCATTTTGGATATGACAGTCCAAAAGGTGGCTGGCATCATGGAGTAAATGAGCACAACTCACAATCAAACAGCCACAACGGAGGGCAAGAAGTTTCTGGGTCACCCCCGGATGCTTGCGAACCTGTTCAGCGTAGAACTCTGGGAGCGCTTCTCCTTCTACGGCATGCAGGGAATCCTCCTCTACTACATGTACTACTCCGTGGCCGACGGCGGCCTCGGCATTGACCAGGGAATCGCCACCGGCCTGGTGGGGGCCTACGGCGGCGGCGTCTACCTCTCCACCATCCTTGGAGCATGGCTGGCTGACCGGGTCATGGGATCCGAGAAGGTCCTTTTCTACTCCGCCATCATGATCATGTTCGGCCACATTGCGCTGGCGCTGCTGCCGGGCGGAGTAGGCCTCGCGGTCGGTCTTATTCTCGTCGGTGTCGGATCCGGCGGCCTCAAGGCCAACGCGACCTCGCTGGTTGGAACCCTCTACGCCGAGGGAGATGAGCGGCGCGACGCCGGCTTCTCCATCTTCTACATGGGCATCAATATCGGCGCCCTCATCGGCCCACTGCTGACAGGTCTGGCCTGGACGGAGTTCGGTTTCCACTATGGCTTCGGTCTCGCGGCGGTCGGCATGGCGATCGGCCTGACGCAGTACGCGCTGACCCGCAAGAACCTGCCGGAGACAGCCCACGCGGTGACCAACCCGCTGCCCTCCGGCCGACTGGGGCGAATGGGCCTGATCGCTGCGGCCGGCGTCGTCGTGATCATCCTTGCCTTCACCACCGGTCTGGTCACACCTGCGAATCTCGCCCAAACCATGGCGTACGTCGCCATCGCGGCGTCGATCGCCTACTTCACGGTGATCCTGCGCAGCAAGCGCGTGACCGCCATCGAACGCAAGCGGGTCTACTCCTTCATTCCGCTGTTCATTGCGAGCGCTGCCTTCTGGGGGCTGTTCCAGCAGCAGTTCACCGTCGTCGCGATCTACGCGGACCGCAGCCTGGACCGTAACCTGTTCGGCTGGGTCATGCCGCCGAGCTTTGTGCAGTCGATCAACCCGATCTTCATCATCATCTTTGCCGCCGTATTCGCTGCGCTGTGGACGAAGCTGGGAAGCCGGCAGCCGTCGTCGCCGCTGAAGTTCGCGCTGGGCCTCGTGTTCATGGGTGTCGCGTTCCTGCTGTTCATCCCGTTCTCCGGCGGCGGCCCGAACAGCACCCCGCTGATCGCTCTCGCGGTCATCCTGCTGTTCTTCACCTGGGCGGAGCTGTTCCTGTCACCGATCGGGCTTTCGGTTGCAACCAAACTTGCGCCGAGCGCCTTCCGGACGCAGATGGTTGCGCTGTTCTTCCTGTCGATCTCGCTGGGAACCACGGTGGCCGGCATTCTGGCGGGGTACTACAACCAGGACAACGAGGTGCCGTACTTCTCCTTCAGCGGCATCACGGCAATCGTGCTCGGCATAGCCCTTGCGCTGGCTACGCCCGCCATCAAGAAACTGATGAGCGGCGTCCGCTAGATCCCATAGCGAACGACGACGGCGCCCTCCTTTCGCGGGAGGGCGCCGTCGTCATTTGTACTTTAAGAGCCGTCTTCTGCGGAATCGGCGTTGCCGGTCTCGTTCTCCGGGCCTGGTCCGCCGTAGTCGCCGCCACTTTCGGTGTTGGCCTTGCCTGCAGCCTGCTCGGCGTCCTGCTCCAGCTTTTCGTCGTCAGTGTCGTCAATCTCGTCGCTGGTGGGGTTCTCGCTCATGACACAACCTTTCGTTGACGGGTGTTCTCAACGTACCGCCCGGCAGGCCTGTGCACTAGGGCCTGCCGGTGCCACACTGGGCGCATGGGGAAGTACTGGCCGGGCGCCGTCGTCGTTATTTCTTCGATGCTGCCTGCGGGGTGCGCCGGGCCCGGTGGGCCGTCTGTGGTGTGCCCGGCGATTGGCTGGCTGAACAACCTTCTGGTGGAGCTGGAGGGCAACGTTTCGGCCGTTGCCGAGGTGCAGGGCTGCGTGGACGGCGAGTGTTCGCGGGTTGTGCGCCCGCCGACTGAACCCGAGGTCCCGCCGGAGACCATTCCTCCCCCAGCGCCTGGTGGAACAATCGATGAAACCGGCCAGAAATCACACCCTCCGCGCGAGTTCTTCTCGCCCTACATGGCCACGCCGCTGGACGAGGACAGTTGGGCGATAAACCTCGACATGGACACCCCCGAAAGCGTCACCGTACGGGCTCTCGCTGCAGACGGGACCGTCCTCGTCGAGGGCGAGTTCGCGCTGGAGTGGGTCCGGGTAGGCGGCTCCGAGCAGTGCGGCGGTCCGGGTGAAGCCGGGCCGGTGACGCTCACCGTTTCGTAGCTGAAGTCCCGGTAGGTAGCCGCGTCTACCTCCACTCCAAGGAGGCACTGCCGTAGCGCTGGGGAGGATACGGATACTCAATCTGCCTGCCGTCAATCACCAGCGGCGGCGGCACGAAGACCAGCTCGCCGTAAGCACTGTCTGAACGTCGGAGCGGCGTCTCCGCCTCCGCAGACGGCGCGATGCCCGGTACGCGCATCCGGAGTAGTTCAGTCGCTGTGCGGGCCAGTGAAAGATGCGCTGAACCACTCAGGCCGCGGCTGCGGGCAGTTACAAGCCCGACGGCGGAGGCCGCCATTCCCAGACCCGTTGCGTAGTCGAGAGCCTGGACCGGAAGGGCGCCAGGCCGGAAATCAGTCCCCGATCCGGTGCCGTAGACCTGTGCGATACCGGTGGCCGCCTGCACGATGCTGTCGAACCCGCGCCGGTCCGCCCAAGGACCGGCATCACCCCAGGCATCCAGGACGACGACGGCGAGGCCCGGGAAGTCCGCGCGTAAAGAATTGATGCCTAGCCCGTACCTGTCCATCGCTCCTCCACGGTAGGCGCTGAGCACCACATCCGCGGCGGGAAGAAGCGCCCGCAAGCGCGCAAGCTGCTCAGGATCGTTGAAGTCCGCCACTGCGCTGCGCTTCGCGAACCCGGTTTCCACGTGCTGGTGCTCCAGCTCCGGAAGCGTCACCGGGTCCACCCGCAGCACATCTGCGCCCAGCGCACCGAGAAGCCTGCTGGCGGAGGGGCCGGCGATGACCCTGGTCAGGTCCAGGACGCGGACTCCGTCCAACAGGCCTTTGCTGCCTCCGAAGGTTCTTGTTCCGCGCCGGAAAGTGCTCGTCGACAGCCGCGCGAATGGTTCGTCAGCGACAGCCCGTCCGGCCGGGGTTGTAGCCCATTCCTGCGGTGTCCGAACCGCCGCGGCCAGCCCGCCTCGGGCGGTGACGGCCTCTTCGATGGCAGCTGCCGGATATTCCAGTAGCGCAGCATCGACATCCTCCACTGCGGACACACCGAGCGCGGTCAGCAGCGCCTGTTCGTGATGCGGGTAGTTCCCGTGAAGTCTCACCCAGCCGTCCGCTGCCCGGCGAAACCCTGACAGGGGCGCAAACGCCTGGATCGGCGACCCCGCGATCCGAAAATGGGTGAAGGAGTCGAACCACGCAGCCACCCCCGGTGAAGTGAACGTAACGTTCCTGCCCGGTGACGCAGCGGCAAGAGATGTGGCAACTGCCTGCACGGAGCCGAGCGCAAGTCCCTCGACATCGAGCGGCCCTTTCCACCACCAGCGAGGACCGGACCACGACGCCGGTTCGGTCAGCTCCGGAAGGAGCGGAGCGAAGTACCCCCATAAGCCAGGCACCGGATCATCGCCGGGCAGGAAGCAATCCATGAGTGCATTATGCGCTCGTTTGATGCTCACATGGCCTAATGGGGGCGCGTTAGAGCGCTACCGGTTCATTCTCCGCTGATGGGCTTGCGCTGAGCGTGCCGATCGACACTACGGCGGCGACGACGAGAACACCAGCAGCCACAATAAGTGAGGTGCTGTATCCGGCGACGAGCGCCTCACCCGCCCGCATCGCCTCGTTGTGCGGCATCGCCGTGACGGTCGCAGCGACGCCGGCCAGCACGGCCAGGCCAAGAGCAACACCAATCTGTTGGGCAGTATTGAGGAGCGCGGAGGCAATCCCGGCTTTGTCGGGATCAATTCGGTAGACCGCAGCCTGCGTGAGAGCGATAACGCCCAGTCCGAATCCAAGGGCGAGAACAAACATCGCTGGTGCCAGATGCAACCAGTAGCTCAGCTCGAGGGTAATCCCCGAGAACCAGAGAGCGGCCACGGCGCTGAGGAGGGAACCGAACGCGGCAATGGTTCGTGGAGCGATTCGAAGCAGGAGCTTTGGCGCCGCGCCGGCACCAAGAATCAGGCCAGCGGCGAAGGGCAACCATGCCGCACCCGTCCGCAAAGGATCAAACTCCAGCACCTTCTGCAGGTAGAGCGTAATCACATAGAAGGTACCCATTGGGCCGATAGCCAAGAGAAGCATGCTCAGGTACGCCCCGGAACGATTCCGGTCGCGGAAAAGGCTCAATGGCACCAACGGGCTGCTGCTGCGCCTTTGGTTAAGGACGAACAGTGCAATCAGCGCGGCGGAGGCGCCAAGAAGAATCAAAGCGACCGGATCCGCGAAGCCATCTTCTCCAAGGCGCGTGATGGCGTAGACCAGGGCCACCATCCCGCCGGTCCCCAGCACTGCTCCGGGTGCCCCGAGTTGGCCCGTGTGGCGCTCGGCTGCGACGAGTGTGCGGCTACCGAGAAGGACAAGCAGGCCGATCGGGATATTGATGAAGAACACCCACCGCCAGCCAAGGGTCCCGGCGAGGACCCCGCCCAGAAGCAGGCCAATGACGATCCCCAGGCCGGACATCGCCCCGTAAAGGGAAAGTGCGGTATCCCGGGATTTCCGGTCGGAGAAAGTCGTTGTAATCAACGCCAGCGCGTTCGGTGCCGCCAGCGCAGCCCCAAGACCCTGAACGGCTCGGGCAATGATGAGCGTCATCGCGTCCTGGCCAAGTCCGCCGATAAGGGAAGCGACGACGAAGACGGCGATACCCAACTGCAGTGTTCGCCGGCGTCCCCACAGGTCACCAATCCGACCTCCGAGCAGAAGCAAGGCACCGAACGCCAGGATGTAGGCATTGACGACCCACGGCAACTCCACAGGATCGATCCCCAGCTCATCCTGAATGCTCGGCAACGCGATGTTCACAATCGAATCGTCGAGCACCAACATCAGCTGCGCCGTGGCGATCACAAATAGTGGTATTAGTCCGCCACGCTGGCTCGTCTTTCCAGTCACCACATCTCCTTACGGGCCACTAGGTACCCCCGGGGGGTACCCATTTCTCCGTTCACTATACCCATGGGGGGTATATTCAGCAATGTAGTGAAGGTGAGAAGGAGCACTGTCAAGAAGCCGGGCACGTGTCACTGGAGCAGCTCGATCATCCCCGTCGAAGCGCCCTCCGGCACTTCCTTCCGCTACGAGATGAAGCCCCTAATGCTGTTGGGTAGTGGCATGCTTGATCCCATGGCTAATCGAGCAGGCACCGTTGCCCAATCCAGCGACCTCGTTGATGTGAGCGCCCTTCTGGACGCGTACTTCGATTCCACTCCGGATCTCTCCGACCCCGCGCAGCGCGTTGCGTTCGGAACCTCCGGCCACCGCGGATCGTCGCTGAAGTCGTCCTTCAACGAAGGGCACATCGCCGCGATCACACAGGCGATCGTCGAGTACCGGGCAGGGCAGGGCATCACCGGACCGCTCTTCGTGGGCAAGGACACCCACGCGCTGTCGGAGCCCGCTCAGAACACGGCGCTTGAAGTGCTCGCAGCCAACAACGTCGCCGTGCGGATCGACGCCCGCGGTGCCTACACGCCCACTCCGGCTCTTTCGCACGCCATTCTTGGCTACAACGGGTCGCGGACAGACCAATCGGACGGCATCGTGATCACGCCGTCGCACAACCCGCCGGCCGATGGCGGCTTCAAGTACAACCCTCCCCACGGCGGTCCTGCCGACTCGGATGCCACCAACTGGATCGCGGACCGCGCCAACGAACTACTGGAGAACGGGCTGCGGGATGTCAAGCGCATTCCCACCGCAAAGGCGCAGCAGGCGGATTCCGTCAGCACCTATGACTTCCTCCAGCACTACGTCGAAGACCTCCCCAATGTTCTCAATCTTGAGGCAATCCGCAGCGCCGGGGTACGGATCGGCGCCGATCCGATGGGCGGCGCGTCAGTGGATTACTGGGGAGCCATTGCAGAGCGGCACAACCTCGACCTCACGGTCGTGAACCCCGCCGTCGATCCGCAGTGGGCGTTCATGACCCTGGACTGGGACGAGAAGATCCGCATGGACTGCTCCTCTCCGTATGCCATGGCGTCCCTGATCAAGCGGGCTGGAGACTTTGACATTTCCACCGGGAACGACGCCGACGCCGACCGACACGGCATAGTCACCCCGGATTCCGGCCTGATGAATCCAAACCACTACCTCGCCGTCGCCATCGACTACCTGTACCGGAACCGTCCCCAGTGGCGCTCGGATGCGATGGTCGGCAAGACCCTCGTTTCGTCGTCGATCATTGACCGGGTGGCCGCGGATCTGGGCCGTGTGCTTGAAGAAGTTCCCGTCGGCTTCAAGTGGTTCGTGCCGGGGCTGCTGTCCGGTGAGGTGGCGTTCGGCGGAGAGGAATCTGCCGGGGCATCCTTCCTCCGTCACGACGGATCAGCCTGGAGCACTGACAAGGACGGCATCCTCCTTGCACTGCTCGCCTCCGAAATTACCGCCGTCTCAGGACGCACACCGTCGCAGCACTACGACGGTCTCACGCAACGGTTTGGGGCACCGGTCTACGCGCGGATCGATGCTGCCGCCACACGCGAGCAGAAGTCGGCGCTCGGGAAGCTGTCGCCGTCGGACGTCTCAGCCACCACGCTGGCGGGCGAAGATATCACCGCACGCCTCACCGAAGCGCCCGGCAACGGTGCACCAATTGGCGGGCTGAAGGTCACCACCGAGAATGCCTGGTTCGCTGCCCGCCCGTCCGGAACCGAGGATGTCTACAAGATCTATGCAGAATCCTTCCTCGGCCAGGATCACTTGAGGCGGGTGCAGGAGGAAGCGAAGGCTCTGGTCGATGGCGTGATCGCCTAGCCCGGCTGGAAGTTTTTGTCGCCTAACTGTTGTTTCGGAGGGGTTTTAACAACAGATAGGCGACAAAAAGTGCAGGGTAAGATTTCCTGCGGATCCCCACCATCTCTGGAAGGCACACAGCCATGCGCAGACTCGGAATGAACTGGACGCTGCACGGAGACGGACGGAACGTCCAGCCGGGTCGGTTCGTCGCCCCCGATGAGAGGCTGAGCTGGCCACGGACCATCGGCATCGGTGCGCAGCACGTGGTTGCGATGTTCGGCGCCACCTTCCTGGTGCCACTGCTGACCGGCTTCCCGCCGTCCACCACGCTGCTCTTCTCCGGCCTCGGCACGCTGATCTTCCTGGTCATCACTGCCGGCCGCGTACCCAGCTACCTTGGCTCGAGCTTCGCTTTCATCGCGCCGATTGCGGCGGCGCAGAGCGAGCACGGCCCTGCCGGGGCACTCGGCGGCGTCGTTCTGGCCGGTGCCGTGCTGGCGCTCATCGGGCTGGCGGTGCACTGGGCAGGCGCGCGATGGATACAGCTGCTGATGCCGCCAATCGTCACCGGCGCGATCGTTGCCCTGATCGGCCTGAACCTTGCGCCGACCGCCAAGGCAAGCTTCGAACAGGCACCCCTCACCGCACTGGTGACGGTAATCTCGATCCTCCTCGTCACCGTCCTTTTCAAGGGGATTCTCGGCCGGCTATCCATCCTCATCGGCGTCCTCGTCGGCTATCTCGTGGCCGTACTGCGCGGAGAGGTGGACTTCGCCGCCATCAACGACGCCGCGTGGTTCGGTCTGCCGCCCTTCATGGCTCCCGAATTTCACCTTTCAGTCATCGGGCTGTTTGTCCCGGTGGTCCTGGTTCTGGTTGCGGAGAACATCGGCCACGTGAAATCCGTGGCCGCCATGACCAACCGCGACCTTGACCCCATCACAGGGCGCGCCCTCATGGCGGACGGACTGGCCACCGTTCTGGCCGGTTCAGGTGGCGGTTCCGGCACCACCACGTATGCCGAGAACATCGGCGTCATGGCCGCCTCACGGGTGTACTCGACCGCCGCGTACTGGGTGGCCGGAGTCATCGCGGTGCTCCTGAGCCTCTTCCCGAAGTTCGGTGCGCTCATCGCAACGGTTCCGGCGGGAGTACTGGGAGGTGCCGGCGTCGTTCTCTATGGCATGATCGGCGTCCTCGGCGTGCGGATCTGGGTGCAGAACCGTGTCGATTTCTCGAACCCGATCAACCTCTCGACGGCGGGTGTGGCGCTCGTAGTGGGTATCGCGGACTTCACATGGACGATCGGCGACCTGACGTTCGCAGGCATTGCACTGGGCACGGCGGCTACCCTCATCATCTTCCATGGCATGAGCGGGATTGCCCGCGTCCGCGGCAGCGAGCACGTTGCCGGGCCGGAGCAGCTCGAAGCGGAAGACCACGGCAGCCGCCCTTCCAAGCTGGGGTAGGTTCCGCTAGGAACGCTCGGGCAGCGGTCGCGGCCACTCATGCTCAGGCAGCAGCTCGCGTAACAGCTTCACACGGTCGACGCCGAGAACCACCTCCGTGTCCAGGTTCATGGGGTCGATCTGCCGGATGAACTCGCGGCACCGACCGCAGGGCGGCAGTACGAACAGTCGTCCGCTGTCATCCCTCCACACAGCAGTAATCGATTGAATACGGTACTCACCAGCCGTCACCATTGCTCCAATGGCCCCCGCCTCCGCGCAGAAACCAGTACCCGAGCCCGTGTCAATGCACACCCCGTAGTGAATTTTGCCGACGTCGGTGATGAGGGCGGAAGCGACGTCGCCGAACAGGCGGTCACCGTTGACATGCGGATTCAACCGCTTTGCTGCGGCAAGGATCAGCTCCGAGGAGTCCATCCTGACACCGTAGCCTGAGGCCTGCCATGATGAGACCATGTTGCGTATTGGCCTGCTCGGCGGCATGAGCTGGGAAAGCACCGCCGAGTACTACCGCGTTATCAACGAAATGGTTCGGGACCGTCTGGGAGGCCTCCACTCAGCGGACTGTCTCCTCAGATCGGTCGACTTCGCACCCATCGAAGAGCTCCAGGCCAAGGGCCTGTGGGAGGAGGCCGGCGCAGCGCTGGCTGCTGCCGCCGTCGAGCTTGAACGGGGCGGAGCCGAGCTTCTCGTGCTCTGCACCAACACCATGCATAAAGTGGCCCCTGCCATAGAACGGGCCGTCAGCATACCTTTCCTCAGCGTCATCGACGAGACCGCACGCGCAGTCACGGCAACTGGTACGACGACGGTGGGCCTGCTGGGGACGGCCTTCACGATGGAGCAGGATTTTTATCGTGACGGTCTGGCCGCGCATGGCCTGGAAGTGCTTACTCCCAACCCCGACGACCGCGCGATTGTCCACCGGGTCATCTACGAGGAGCTGTGCCTCGGGATCATCTCGAATGAGTCCCGGAAGGAATACCAGCGCATCATCGCCCGGCTTGCGTCGCGCGGTGCGGAGGGAGTGATCCTCGGCTGCACCGAGCTTGAGCTGCTGATCTCGCAGCATGATGCGGACATTGCCCTGTACCCGACGACGTCGATACACGCGCAGGCGGCAGTGGACGCTGCCCTGGCCGGCTGAAGATCCATCGGCGTCAGGTGAACCCCGGAGATTCCAGGACTGGTCCGTGGCCGTACAATTCAAGGACTCGTACTTGAATCTTGAATAAAATGGGGGAACCGTGTTCACACCGGTTATCAAAAAGTGGTGCGCGCTTGGCGTCGCCCTCGGCGCGCTGTCCGTCACAGCCTGCAGCCCATCTGCTGATGCCACGACCGGTCAGGTAGTCCGCGTTGTCGACGGCGACACAGTGATTGTGAAAATTGCCGACGTCGACACGAGAGTCCGTCTGCTCAACATCGATACGCCAGAAACCAAACACCCCGACAAGGCGGTGGAATGCTTCGGTCCGGAGGCGACCGCCTTCCTTGCGGAGACGCTGCCGGCAGGCACTGAAGTAGGGCTGGACTTCGACGTCGAACGTGTTGATCAGTACGGCAGAACTCTGGCCGCACTATTCCTGGAAGATCGCACTCTGGTGAACGCCGAGATCGCGCGACGGGGGCTTGGTTCAGCGGTCATCTTCGAACCGAATGAGAAGTACTACGACGCCGTCAGAACCGCCCAGGAGGAAGCGCAGCAAGCGGAGCTCGGGGTATTCAGCGTTGACTCCGAATGCACCCTTCCCGCAGAAGTCACTGCGGCTGTCGATTCGCTGGCGGCCGGTGTGGAGCAGCCCGTTGCCTCCACCTCCGGCGCGGTGGCAGCCGGTGCGGCCGCCGTGGCAGCTGCTCTGGCGACGGCCGAAGCACTCCATGCGGCGCTCGAAGCGGGCGAGGACTCCATCCGTTGGGCTGCCCTGGGAGCCGCAGGTACTGCCGCGCTGAGTGCCAAACTCATGACCTCGATTGACGCAGGGCATGCAACCCTGGCCACGCTGGAGCAGGAGACCACCAGGCTCAAGGCAGCGGAGGACGAGGCAGCAAGAGAGGCAGCTGAAGCGGCGAAGCGGGAAGCCGAGCGGGTAGCAGCCGAAGCCGAAGCACGTCGCCTTGTAGCCGAAGAAGCAGCAGCAGCGGCCGCGCAAGCTGAGGCTGCGCGGGTAGCCGCCGAGGCAGAGGCTGCGGCCGAAGCTGAGCGGATCCGGAACCTTCCGGCTCCGTATGTCCCACCGGCGCCCGCACCCTACGTACCACCAGCGCCCGCACCCTACGTCCCACCGGCTCCGGCCCCAGCTCCGCCGGCCGAGCAGAATCCGTATCCCGGCTATAACGGACCACGCTGCTACGCACCGGGAGGCAAGACCTGGAAACCGTGCCCGTAAGGCGCGTCAGACCAGCGAGGATGACACAATAATCCGGTGAACTCCCCCACGCCCCACCCGGTCGAGCTGTGGAAAAGCGCTGCCTGGAAGTCTCAGGTGGAGTCCTGGGTGTCGCAGGTCCTGGCCACCTTCAACATTGAACACACGGGCCCGGTGAGCGAGCCGCGGATCCGCTTCTGGTCGGTGCTGCTGACCATTCCCACGGACCACGGCAAGCTCTGGTTCAAGGAGAACAATCCGGGGCAGTTCCAGGAGGCGTCGATTGTGGCGGCGCTGGCGGAGATCGCCCCGGAGCACGTTGTCACGCCGCTGGCCATCGAGCCAACCAGGGGCTGGCTGATCTCCCCGGATCACGGTGCCACGCTCGCCACTCTCGCGTCGAGGGACTACGCGCTGTGGGCCCGCGTGGTGACCGATTTCGCGGAGTTGCAGCAGCGGACAGTTCAGCACGGGCAACGGTTGACGGATGCGGGACTGGCTTCGCTGGATCCGGGGATCGCAGGCAACTTCGTCAGCAACCAGCTTCTCCTTCACGCGGGCCTGCCCGAGGAGCACCCGCTGCACTTGAACGCGGAGCAGGCGGACAGCATCTACACCAGCGTTCCGGCGATCGAGAGCGCCGCGGCGCAGCTGAACGCCCTCGGTGTACCGCTGTCCCTTGAGCACAACGACCTCCACCCGAACAACGCCTTCATCCCGGGCTCAAGCACGGATCCGCTGCGGTTCTTCGACTTCGGCGACTCGTACTGGGCGCATCCGTTCAGCTCGCTCTACGTTCCCCTTGGCGTGATGAAGGAGAACTGGGAAACCGGGTACGACGACGCCCGCATCCGGCGCGTGGTCAGCGCCTACCTTGAGCGGTGGACCGGCTACGCGCCGCTTCCGGAGCTGCGGAAGGCGCTGGAACCGGCGCTGCAGCTGGGCCGGCTGAACAGGTATGCCTCCTGGCTTCGGCTGCTGATCCACGCCGACGACGAATCGATGCGCACCTACGGTCCGCACGCCCTGCAGTATCTGCAGACGATCACCGACCCGGTTCTGTAGAACCCTCAGGCGCCCTTCGCCGCGGCGATCACTTCGCCCATCATCCGGTTCAGGTCCTCGGCCTGCTCTCGCGACAAGCCGAGCTTTTCCATCATTGTGCCCGGCACGGACAGCGCCCGCTCGCGCAACGAACGCCCCTCGACGGTCAACCCGACTGCGAGGGCGCGCTCATTGCCGACAACCCGTTCCCGCGTGACAAGTTTGTTGGCTTCCAGGCGCTTCAGCATCGGTGAAAGAGTTGCCGGTTCCATGGCGAGCGCGTCGCTGATTTCACGGACGGTCCGCGGGCTGCTCTCCCACAGGGCGAGCATGACGAGGTACTGCGGATGGGTGAGATTTAGCTCCTCCAGCACAGGCCGGTAGGCACCGATGACGCTTCGTGAGGCAACCGACAGGGCGAAGCACAACTGCCGCTCCAGGAGCAGGTCATTGTCCTGGGACAGTTCCCGGGAAGACTCCCGGACCGCCGAATCTGTCACTTGTCCCCACCCTCGCGCTTCACCAGGTACGTGGTGCCGTCAGCGTTCCGGACAACGTCCCACTGCTGAAGATCCTGTTGGCGTTGCTGGTGCGCAGCGCCGTCCGCGTACTTGACCGGACCCTCCAGCCCGCCCTGGTCCGCAGGTCCAAGGAACATCCTCAACTTACCCGTAGCCCGCATGAACCGTTGCGACCACGACTTCCTGTCCGCCATTCCTGAGCCTCTCTCGCCGTGGGCAAGCAGTCGCCTAAGAGACAAGCATAGCGAGCTAATTGTTAGGGCACTAATCAACTAACGGCCAGTGCCCCCGCCCGCGCATCACCTCAGCCAACAGATTCGCCCGGTCCGACACCAGACCGCTGACCCCGAGGTCCAGCAGCGCCTCCATCTCCGGCCGCTCATTGATGGTCCACACATGAACCGGTATCCCTGCAGCAGCGCAGCGTCGAACAAAGCCGGCTGTGACCACCGGGAGGCCGCGGTAGTGCCGGGGAACCTGCAGGCAATCGACACGTGCCAGCCGCGCGGCCCACCCGGTGAGTCCCAACGGAGACATCACCTTGAGGAGTGCGTTCACTGCCATTCCGGCTGACGACGCCGTTGGCCGGCTCAGTAGCCGCAGAACCCTCAGCCGCCGCCGGTCGGAGAAGGATGCAACCAGCACACGGTCATGCGCGCCCGCCTGCTCAACCACGTCCACGAACGGCTGCACCGACGCGTCGTCCTTGATATCGATGTTCAGACGCGCGTCCGGCCACCGCTCAAGCACCTCGGCAAGGGTGGGAATCGGCTCAACCCCGCGAATCCGTACGGAACTCAGCTCCGCCAGGGAGTGATCCGCGAGGAGGCCCGCCCCATCCGTCACACGCTCAAGGCGCTCATCGTGGAAAACCATAACGACGCCGTCGCTTGTGGTGCGCACATCGATCTCCAGATAGCGAAAACCCAGTTCCAGAGCCGCCTCCATCGCGGTCAGCGTATTCTCAAGGCCCTCCGGTGAGAAGCCGCGGTGGGAAAGCGCAAGCGGACCGCCAGATGCGAAGTAGGGCTTGGCCACGGCGGCTCAGGCCGACTTCAGCGCGGCCAGCCGCTCCTCGAGAACCTGCGCCACGCCGTCGTCGTCGAACGCTGGTGCGCGAAGATTTGCCGCTGACAGTGCGTCGGGGTGACCGGAGGCCATCGCGTAGCCGTGGCCCGCCCAGCCCAGCATCTGGATATCGTTCGGCATATCACCGAAGGCAATGACATCCGTCTGGTCCACGCCCAATTGAGCCGCGTACCTGGCAAGCGTCACCGACTTGTTGATCCCGGGAACGCTCATCTCAAGCAGCGGGACGCTGGGCGCCGAATGTGTGGTGGCAACCAGGTGTTCGACTGCCGGGCCCACACCGTGCAGAAATTCGTCAGGCGTGATGTCACGCTCCCTGGCGAGGAACTTGATGACGCCCGAGCCGTTGAGCGACTCACGAAGCGGCCGCGGCTCGGCGGCACCGAGCAGCTCGACGGAGCCCGGATCCGCAAACCCCGGTTCGATGAGGAAGCTGTCCACGGTTTCCGCGGCGAACCGCACTGCCGGGTAGAGCTTCCGGATGATGTCCTGGGCCTCGAAGATGCTCTCACCGTCGAGGAGGTGTGAGTCGAGGACTTCCTCGCGTCCGAGGTCATAGGTCAGTGCTCCGTTGGAACAGATGACGGTTCCCTTGAAACCGAGATCCCGCAGGGGCTGAAGCCAACGCGGCGGGCGTCCGGTAACAAAGACCACTTCGATGCCGGCATCAAGGCATGCCTCAAACGCGCGAACTGTCCGCTCCGAGATCCGGCCGTCGTGGCCGACGATGGTGCCGTCCATGTCGCTGGCGACCAAACGCATGCGAAAACTCCTAGCCTGGGTGAGTATCCAGCCTACCCAACAGCCGTGGAACGATGGGCCGGTGAGCCTACGCCAGCGCGTTCTTCTCGCTCCTGGACAGCTCGGCCGTGACGCCGCAGTATGCGCAGGTCCGCAGGTAGCGGCGACGGGTGGTGAAGAGCGGGATGAAGAACACCGTGAACTTCGAGGAGCGCTCGTCAACCCGCTGGGAAGCATGCTGGCCGCAATTGGGGCACACGGCCTGCCTGCGGAACAGTTCCTTCACCGCGGTCCTGAATCCAAACAGAATCAGCATGCCGGGCCTCCTGCGTGTATGTGCAACCTATTGTTCGTAGGTGCCCACGATACGCGCGCGGCCCAGGGTGTGGGAGAAGAGATTGAAGCCGAGGTAGGCGTTCGAGGCCTCTGCCGGGATCTCCAGCTGCTCAACATCGACCGCGTGCACCACCACGTGATAGTGGTGCGCGCCGTGTCCAGGTGGCGGTGCCGCGCCCACAAACCCGGGAAAGCCGCCGTCGTTCTTCAACTGCACTGCGCCTGCAGGCAGGCCTGCGCCGTCTTCGGTACCGGCGCCGGCAGGCAGCGACGTGGTGCCCACAGGAATGTTGAACACGGCCCAGTGCCAGAATCCGCTGGCGGTGGGAGCGTCCGGATCATAGACCGTGACGGCGAAGCTTCGAGTTCCCTCCGGGAATCCGCTCCAGCTCAGCTGCGGCGAGACATCTTGCCCGCCTGCACCCATCCGACCCGACGCCTGCAACGCGTCCAGGGGCTGGTTGTCGGCGATGTCGGTGCTTGTCAGCTCGAACGATGGAACTTCTGGAAGGTCTGCGTAAGGATCGCGGGTCATGCGTACACTCCTTGTGCTCTCAGTTCATCTCGGGTGGGCGGATTGGCGCCGGCACGTGACACGGTTACGGCCGCAGCCGCAGCGGCGAACGCCAGCACGCCCTGCACTTGCTCAACGGACAGGGCGCGCAACTCATTCCGCCGCTGCCCGCCGTCCAGTTCCCGGTCCACCAGGGCGCTGAGCAACGCAGCCATGAAGGAGTCGCCTGCCCCGACGGTGTCCACCACGGAGGTTGCCGGTGCCGGAACCTCACATTCCCCGCGGTCCACCACGGCCCACGGACCTTTGGAACCACGCGTCACGACGACGACGGCGGGGCCCAGCCCCAGCCACCGGCGCGCCGACTCGCGGTGGTCCTGTCCCGGATACAACCACTCGAGGTCCTCATCCGATGCCTTGACCACATCCGCGAGCGCGACGAACTTCTCGGCCTGCGACCGCGCATAGGCGACGTCCTTGATGATGGTCGGCCTGCAGTTCGGGTCATAGCTGACGGTTGCGAGGGGACGCGCGTGCTGGATCGCGGCCAGCACATCGTGTGCGCCGGGAGCCAGCATCGAAGCTATGGACCCGGTATGGACGAGGGTGGTTCCGTTGAACAGTTTGTCGTGCCCCGCGACGTCAGGCAGTTCCCAGGTGAGCTGGAAGGTGTAGTTCGCTCCGCCTGCCGGATCGAGTCTCGCTGACGCCACGCTGGTCGGGTGCGAGTCCGGCGGCAGCGGTGCAAGCACTGAATTGTCGGCAAGGTGCTGGTGGATGCGGCGGCCGAACTCGTCATCCCCGAACCGGCCCAGGAACTGCGCCGAGTGTCCGAGGCGGGCCAGCCCCACAGCCACGTTGAGCGGGCTTCCGCCAACGTGCGCTCGCGGAGGCGCGGTATCGCTGAGGACTTCGTCGATGAGGGCTTCGCCGATTACTGTGAGCACCGTCTCAACCTAGCATTCCGGCGCGGGCTGAACCCGGCCGCGGACAAATCCCGGCGAAGACGCTATCGGAAGCGGCGGATGCTGTAGACGAGGAGGGTAAGCGCGATGATGGCCGAGAGCACCAGGCTGAGCCCTGTGCCCCAGCCGCCGATCAGCCACAATTCGTCCTCCAGCGGCCACCAGTCCGGTGCCGGGGGCTTGACCATCCAAAAAATCCCCAGCGCCATGAAGCCGAAGGCGCTCAGCGCACTGACGGCAATCCGGGGCCAGGTCTTTACACCGATCCGCGCGGCCTTGTAGGCCTGCTTCTTGATGGGATGCAGTTTGCGTTCGGCCCACTCATATTGCTGGGACAGGACGGCAAGCCCGCCGACCAGCATCAGGAGGCCCGGGCCGGGCAATACCAACGCAGCGAATCCGAGCACAACGAGGGTCCAGCCGAGAATTTCCAGGCCGGTACGGTGGGCAGCCCGGTGGAACCGGGATCGCGCGCTCATTGGTGCAGGATCCCACACTTCCCTGAATTCCCCATTAACGGTTCCCCCACCGTAGTTATCCGAGACGCTCAACGGCTGCGACTACCTGCGCCCAGGCGTCCGTCCCGGGGGTGATCATCGCGAAGTGGTCTCCGGGAATCTGCACCAGTTCAGCCGACCCACCTGCGGCCAGTGCCGCATTGACATACGACTCCGACTGGCTGAGCGGGACGGTCGTATCATCCTCCCCGTGCAGGGCCAGCACCGGCACCGGGAGCGGAATCGCCGTCATGGGATCAGCGAGGCGGTACTTCTCCCCGTCGCGTTCACCCAGGAGGTCCTGCACAGCCCCGTTGCCAAGCCCCTCTTCGTGGGCACGCTGCAGGTTCAGCACCCCGGACTGACTCACGACGCCGGTGATCGGCACAGCAGGCATGCCGCCTCCCGGCGCATCCTGCCGCAGCGAGGACCGCCCGGCTGCCCACACCGCAAGGTGACCGCCTGCGGAGTGGCCGAGCGCCGTCGTCGTACTGGTGTCCAGAGTGTGTTCCTCCGCCGCGGAGGCGAGCAGGTCAATTCCCGCTGCGACATCCTCGAAGGTCTGGGGCCAACCGCCACCGTTGCCGACGCGACGGTACTCGAGGTTCCAGCAGGCGAATCCGCGGGAGGTGAGGTCTTCGGCGAGCGGGACCCCGAGTTCGAGGGTGTAGCGACTGCGCCAGAACCCGCCGTGAATGATGACGACGACACCGGGCCGCGGTTGCCCCAGCGGGAGGTAAAGCTCGGCGAACTGCTGCGCATCGCTGCCATAGGTGTAGCGCTGGGGTGCCATAGCTTCCTTGCTCGTCGTCCTGTCCTCCGGCGCCGCGAAGGGGTTCGGTTTGCAGCCGGCGAGTGCCGCCGCGCCCAGCGCAGCCGCAGCTGCAGCCCCACCGAGCATTGCGCGTCGTGGGAGGCCGGTCACCTTCAACAGCGTAGCCGCTGTCAGTGCAGGGTGTTTAGATGGGTTGGTGAGCGCATGGGATGAGTTGGACGAGAGGCTGCGGCCGGCCGTCGAGGAAAGTGTCCGCGAGTATGAGCGCGTCCGGCCCGCGCTTGAGGCTGTCACCGCCGATTCGCGCGAGCGGATCGAGAACATTTTCGTCGGCACTGAACTCCGGCCGTTGTTCGTCACGGCGCGTACCAAGACCATCGAGTCTTTCCGGGACAAGGCCTCCCGGATGCTCGTTGACAGCGACGCGGCGCCCAGCCTGGTCTTCCCCGATCCGCTACGGAATCTGACGGACCTGGTGGGCGTCCGCGTCATCACCACGCTTCCGCATGAGGTTGATACCGCCGCCAACCTGATCAAGCGCCAGCGCAACGAGTTCGACTGCCGGGGTGACCGCGAGAAAGACATCGGCTCCATTGAATCCGGCACCTACGGCTATTCCAGCCGGCACCTGATTCTGCGCACGATCCAGAACGACGCCGTCCGTGCCTACCAGCAGCTGCTCGGTTCCGATTCGGGGAGCTATCTGTTCGAGACGCAGATCCGCACCGTCCTTGCACACGCTTGGTCGGAGATCGAGCATGACATCCGGTTCAAGTCCTTCAATCCGAAGGCGTGGAGCCCCTACTTCGACCGGCAGTTCACTGCCACGGCAGCCATGCTGGAGAGCGTCGAATCGACGTTCGCCGACCTGCATTCCCGGTACCAGAAAGTCACCGGCTTCTGGGAACCGGAGGGTGAGGGCGGCGTCGAACTCACACCGGACCGCATCCGTGAGGTGTGGCAGACACTGCTGCCGCACGTGGACCGCAAGTCTGATGATGACTGGCGCTGGGCGGCGGAGCTGCTGGCCGCCCACGGACTGACCACGACGACGGCCCTCGCCTCACTGCTTCAGGCGGACACCATCACGTCGGTTCGGCGCGCGCTCGATCACCGCTACTCACCCGGCCCGGACCGCCTGCTGGACGACGTCCTGCTCTGGAACTACGGCGAGCGGCATATCGAGCTGACGGCCGATCCGTCGTCGGAATCCGGGGCATCCCGCCGCGACAGCCTGGTCCGGCGGTTCCGCCAGATCCGGACGTTCCGCTCACGTACGTAACTCCCGTACGGCTCAGCGGGAGCTGACCCTGCCGAACAGCCCCGCGATGGGTGCCAGCACAATGGGCCGGGCCGCGATCCAGGCGCCGATGACCAGCAGCAGCGACACGAAGAAGATCCAGAAACCTGCCCAGTTCACCGCATCCTGACCGCCATACATGTGGTTGAGGTTGCGCAGTGCGCCGGTCGCGAACACCAGCGCCACGTGGCCGATGATGAAGACCACGAAGTAAAGCATCACCGGGAAGTGGACGGCCCTTGCCCACTCCAACGGGTACGCCTTGTTCAGCGCCTTGGCGTCCTTGGGCCAGATCCCCGACATCCGTGCGCCGCTGATTGCTGCCAACGGAGCGGCGATGAAAATGGTGACGAAGTACGCGAGCATCTGGAGGCTGTTGTAGTTCACCCACCCGTTCTCCGTCGGCCAGTCCAGCGACACGTACTGGATGAAAGCCGACAGTGCGTTCGGGAACACCTCCCAGGTGGTGGGCACCAGTCGCGCCCAGTGACCGGTGACAAAAAGCAGCACCACAAAAACCAGCCCATTCAGGAGCCACAGGATATCGAGGGCCTGATGGAACCAGAGGTTGATGCTGATTTTTCCGTCACCGCCCTTGGACCATTTCGGTGTCCAGTACCCTGGCGGCCGGGTTTCCCTGCGGACCTGCAGGCCGGAGCGGATGATGAGGACGATCAGGAAGAAGTTGAAGAAGTGCTGCCACTGCACCCACGCGGGGAAGCCCTGCTGGGTGCCGGCGGGCAGGGGCGTTTCACCCGGGTAGGCCTGCAGGAAGTCCTGCATGAAGCCGAGCGTGACAAGCCAACGCGTGAAGAACACCGCGGCCAGCGCGATCACCAGGAGTCCGAGCGCGCCGAGGAGCAGCTTGGTTGCGCGGCCGGGTGGCTTGCCGGCCTTCGCCGCCTTCACAGTCTTCGGTTGGTTTTCGCGTACCGCCGGCTTCCGGGTCGCCGGCGTTGGTGCTCCGCTGGCAGGTGCCGCGCTGGTCGGTGCCGCGCTTGCTGATGCCGCGCTGGTTGGTGCCGCGCTTGCTGATGCCGCGCTGGTTGGTGCCGCGCTTGCTGATGCCGGCGTAGCGGCTGCTACAGCGGCCGACGACGGCGCCTCCTCCTCGGCGGGCGCCGGTTCCATTGCTGCCCGCGCTGGAGCCTCGGTCTCCTGCTGAGCTGGAGCCTCCTCCGGTGCGGAAACTTCCGCATCCTTGCGGGGAGCTTCGCTGCTGGCTGGTTGGCTCGCTGCGGCGACTGGGTTCTCCGCGGCGACCGGGCTCTCCGAGGCGGTGACCTGCTCCACGGCGACGGTGGTTTTGGGCGGCCACGCTTCGCCACCCGGGACGCGCGGCAGTCCGCGACGCAGCAGGCGCGTGTTCCCGGCTGCTACTGGCGCCGCTGGTGCAGAACCTGTCGCCTCTGCGAGGGCAGGATCGGAAACTGCGGCTGGGGATAGCGGCTGGTCGGCAGGGGCTGCCGCTGTGGGCTTCTCTGCCTCTTTGATGGACTCCCCTACGGAAGCGGGGGCGGTTCGGGCCTCTTCCGTGTCCGGAGCTGCGGTATGCGATCGAGTTGCTGCCGGTGAATTGCCGGCGGGAGGCCACGGTTCTCCTCCGGCAACGCGGGGAAGACCGCGCCGGATCCCGCGGGCAGCCGGCTGTTCTGCTGGTTTCGGCTGGACCGCACGTTCCGCCTGCACTGCTGGAGCGGCCACCTCGGCAGGAGGGGCCACGGTCGCTTCAACCGGCGAGACCGTCGTCGTTGCGTCAGCAACGGCGCCGGCGCCGCTCGGCACGGGAGGCTCCGCGAAAGTGTCCGAATCGACGCCGTCGTGCAGGTCAGCGGGCGCGGCGCCCGCCGGCGGCCAGGCTTCCTCACCGCTCCGCCGGGGCAGTCCGCGCCGCAGCGTGCGACCGTGCGTCGCCATGTCTTACTCCTTCCGCGCCGAAAGCGACGCGATCAACTGCGGGACTACATCGAAGAGGTCACCGACGACTCCGAAATCGGCGATCTCGAAGATCGGTGCGTCAGGGTCCTTGTTGATGGCGACGATCGTCTTCGCGGTCTGCATGCCTGCCCGGTGCTGGATGGCACCCGAGACGCCCAGCGCCACATACAGCTGCGGCGAGACGGAGATTCCGGTCTGGCCGACCTGGTAGCTGTTTGGAACCCACCCGGCGTCGACTGCGGCACGCGATGCGCCGACAGCAGCGCCGAGCACGTCCGCCAACTGGTCGACGAGGGCAAACTGCTCCTGTGAGGTCAGGCCGCGGCCGCCCGCTACAACCTTGGCGGCGCCACGCAGCTCGGGGCGGGTCGAGGTCACCGCCTGCTCCTCGAACGACTCGATAGACGCTGTTGGGACGCCGGAGGGCGGAACGTCGAGCGGTGCAATTTCAGGGCTGACAGGCTCAGCTCGGACATCGATCGACCCCTCGCGGACGGTGATCACCGGCGCACCGAAGGTGGGCGCACAGTCGACGTTGTAGGCGCCTCCATAAACAGAGTGGTGGGCGACAATCCCCTCGTCATCGCGCGAAACTCCCACGGCATCGATGGCAAGCGCGGAGCGCGTCCGCGCCGCAAACCGTCCGGCGACATCCCGGCCGTTGACGGAATTGGAGATCAGAACGGCGTCCGGGCGCACCAGGTTCGCAGCGGCGGCAAGTGCATCGACGGCGGGAACAGCCAACAGTAAGTCAGCCCCCTCTGGTTCAGCAGTCAGCACATGCTTCGCTCCGAGGGAGGCCGCGTCCTGGGTCGCGTCGGCCGCTGCCCCAGGCGCGCGTACCAACAGCGCGACCGGCGTACCCACCAGGGAGGCCGCGCCGAGCAGTCCGGCTGCGCTCTTGGCCAGCCCTCCCGACGGCGTGGTTTCGACAAGGACGAGGATGGAGTCTTCCGGGAATGTCGTCATGGTCATTCCTTAGGCCAATCGGTTCTGAATCAGGAACTCCGCAAGCTTCTCGCCGGCGTCGCCCTCGTCCACGATCTTTCTTCCGGCCGAACGCGCGGGCCGCTCTGATACGGCAAGCATGATGGACCGGGGAGTCTCCAGCCCTTCCGGGTCAATATCCAGATCGGCGGCCGTCAGGGTCTCAACGGGCTTCTTCTTGGCCGCCATGATGCCCTTGAAGTTGGGGAACCGGCCCGCAGGGAAACGTTCGGTGATAGAGATGACCGCTGGCAGCGGGGCTGCGACCGTCATGACCCCGCCGTCGGTTTCCCGTGTTCCGCTCACCCGATCGGAGGAGATGTCAACGGTGGTGAGGGCGCTCGCGTACGGCACGCCGAGCAGTTCGGCGATCATAGCGGGAAGCACCCCGCCGTAACCGTCAGTGGAGAGGTTTCCGGCAATGACGAGATCAAAGCCGGTACGGCGGATCGCAGCTGCCAGCACTTCAGCCGTAAGACCGAGATCCGCGCCGACAAGATTCTCATCTGCGATGTGGACCAGCTTGCCCGCACCCATGGCGAGTGCCTTCCGAAGCGTTGCCGTCGCTGTTTCAGGGGCCATTGAGACAACGGTGATCTCGGCATCCTCAAGTGAAGCCGCCTGTGTCAGCGCCAGCTCAAGGGCACGCTCACCGATTTCATCGAGCACAGCCTCGCTGGCTCCCCGCTCGGCAAGCCCAGTCTCGAGATTGAGCTTGCGTTCGCCGTAGGTGTCCGGCACCTCTTTCATCAGAACGATGATCCTCATTGACCCTCCTATGGTTCTGACGATTTCCCCGCAGCACCTGAACCAACTCAGTGAAGGAGCGTTAACCGAAAACCGTCTGCACCGAGAATACCGCGAGAACCCCTAGGGATGAATGTCGGATGATCCGGCGGCCGGCGCCTTGGTGCCGTTACTGCCCCAGTTGCGGAGCATCTCGACGGCGTCAAGCCCCGTGGTGTCCTTCAACAGCTGGAAAGTCTGCTGCAGGCCGCCGCTGACGTTCTTGCTGAGGTGGCTCGCACCGTCGGTGGAGATCACTGTCATGTTGTCGATCGATGACATGGGAGCAGCAATCTCGCGTGCCACGAGCGGCAGCATCTCCATAACCTTGTTCAGGACAGCGGCTTCGTTGAACTGCTCGTAGGCGCGGGCCTGAGCCTCAATACCCTGCGCTTCTGCAATGCCCTTCTGACGGACGACGTCCGCTTCCGCCTCACCGCGGACCTTGATGATCTCAGCCTCCGCCGAACCGTTGGCACGGGTGACTGCGGCCGCAGCGTTACCCCGCGCCGTATTTGCGGCGGCTTCTGCCTCCGCGGCAACCCTGTCGCCCTCGGCCGTCAGCCGGCGCTTGGACAGCAGGACTTCTGCCTCGACCTGGTCGGCCTCCGACTGGCGCTTGCGCTGCTCGAGTTTGGCGGCCGCTTCCTGCTCCACGCGGTACTTGTCTGCGTCCGCAGGCTTGCGGATCTCGATATCCAGCTCGCGTTCGCGCAGCTCTGCCTGACGGGAGGTCACCTGCTGCTCCTTGAGCAGGATCGCCTCCTTCTGCTCCGCGGCCGCAAGGGGTCCGGCGGCATCAGCCTGCGCCTGGCGTGCGTCCGCTACTTCCTTGAGCTCGGCGCGCCGGATGGCGAGTCGCTGTTCGGCGAGCGCAACCTGCTCGTCGGCAACGGCTTTGGCCTGCGCGGCTTCCTGAGCCGCATTGGCTTCGGCGATCTTCGCGAGCTTCTCCGCGAGGGCGGCCTCTGGGCGGCCCAGGTTCCGCAGGTAGTCAGAGCTGTCCGCCACGGACTGGATCTGGAAGGTGTCGATCACCAGGCCCTGGTTGTGCATGGAGTGCTCGGCTTCTTCCTTGACGCTCTTCGCGAAGGAAGCCCGGTCCTTGATGATCGAGTCGACGGTCAACGTGCCCACAATGGAACGCAGCGAACCCGAGAGGGTCTCCTGCGTGTAATGGTCAATCTGCTCCTGCTGGTTCAGGAAGCGCTGGGCGGCACGACGGACAGCCTCTTCATCCCCGCCGACCTTGATTTGTGCCACTCCGGTCAGGTGCAGCGCAATGCCGTTCTTGGAGATGCCCTCGATCTGCAGGGTGACCTGCCGGGATGCCAGGGAAATCGAGAACGCACGCTGGCTGAACGGGTTGATGAAGGTCCGTCCGAACACCACCCGCTGGCTTTCCTGACTGCCCTTGCCGGTGATGATGAGCGCTTCGGCCGGGCTTGCGATCCGCAAAGCCATCCGGGCGATGATCGCGGCGATCAAAGCCAGAACAACGACGACGCCGGCGATCACCCCGAGCGTGATCAAGAGACCAATGTCCACAGTTCCCCCATATATAGGACTGATATGTGACGGCGGTTACCGCCAGCACAGACGCTACACGATGGGGTAGGAGAACATCAGCCGCTGTGGACAGCCGGTGATTCTCAGGCGCCTTCGCGCCGGGCGTCAGCCCAGCTCTCGGCAGCTGCAAGCTGGCGTCGGGCAGCTGCCACCACGGCATCGGGACGAGGGTTCCGCCAAGCCAGTTCGAGGTCGTAGAGTGCGTCCGTCACGGCACGGCGGGCGGCCACCAGAATGCTTGATTCATCCGCCGTAGCGGTCTGCGTTACCTGGATCGTGCTCATAACACTTATTCGTACCCGCGGCAACTTGGGATTTGTGTGTGCCCGCACGGGAATCAGGCGTCGTCGGGCGAAGCCTCCTCCAGCATCCAGCCGGTCACGGCGTCGATGTCCTTGCCGACATCACGCGTGTACTGCCAGGCCCGCTGCCGCTCGTCCTGAAGGTGCTGCCGCAGCCCCGCCTGCGTGGAGCGAAGCGACGGCACCCGGTCGATCACGTCCATCGCCAGCTGATACCGGTCGATCTGGTTCAGCATGGCCATGTCGAACGGCGTGGTGGTGGTCCCCTCCTCCTTGTAGCCGCGCACGTGGATGTTGTCGTGGTTGGTACGCCGGTACGTCAGCCGGTGGATCAGCCACGGGTAGCCGTGGTAGGCGAAGATGACGGGGCGGTCGCGGGTGAAGAGGGTGTCGAAGTCCCGCGCGGGCAACCCATGCGGATGTTCGGCATCGTCCTGGAGCCGCATCAGGTCCACCACGTTCACCACGCGCACTTTCAGCGCCGGCAGCGTGTCCTTGAGCAAGTTCGCGGCGGCCACCACCTCCACCGTCGGCACATCTCCTGCACACCCCAGTACGACGTCGGGATCCTGCCCTCCGCGCGGATCCTCACTTCCCGCGAAGTCCCAGACCCCGATACCCCGCTCGACGTGCAGGCGGGCCTCCCCGGGTCCGAGCCACGTCATGGTCGGCTGCTTGCCCGTGACGATCACGTTCACCCGGTCGCGCGTCTGGAGGCAGTGCTCAGTGACTGCGAGCATGGTGTTGGCGTCCGGCGGGAGGTAGACGCGGATGACGTCCGCCTTCTTGTTGACCACATGGTCGATGAACCCGGGATCCTGATGCGAGAACCCGTTGTGGTCCTGCTGCCACACGTGGCTGGAGAGCATGTAGTTCAGCGAGGCGATCGGCTGCCGCCACGGCAGGTCCTGATGCACCTTCAGCCACTTGGCGTGCTGGTTGAACATCGAATCGACGATGTGCACAAACGCCTCGTAGCAGTTGAACACACCGTGGCGCCCCGTCAGCAGGTATCCCTCGAGCCAGCCCTGGCACAGGTGCTCACTGAGGACCTCAAGGACGCGGCCTGAGCGCGCAAGGTGCTCGTCGACGTCGTCAATCCGTTGCTGCCATGCCTTGTCGGTGACGTCGTAGACGTCCTGCAGGCGGTTCGAGGCGGTTTCATCCGGTCCGAAGAGCCGGAAGTTCTCCGGGTTCAGCCGGATGATCTCCCGCAGATAGCCGCCTGCGGTGAGCATGGGGCTCACCTTTTCCTGTCCCGGTTCATGAACGACGACGGCGTGGTCCCCGTAGGTGGGCAGCTTGAGGTCCTGCAGGAGCCGGCCGCCGTTGGCGTACGGCGTGGCGCTCATGCGCAGGTCTCCCGGAGGCGCTTGAGCAGCTACCTCTTTCCTCAGCGTGCCGTCCTCGGCGAAAAGCTCCTCAGCGCGGTAGGAGCGCATCCATTCCTCGAGCTGCTGAAGGTGTGCGTCGTCGTCGTGCACTCCTGACAGCGGAACCTGGTGCGCCCGCCAGGTGCCCTCTACCTGCTTGCCGTCCACAGTCGCCGGGCCCGTCCAGCCCTTCGGCGAGCGCAGCACGATCATGGGCCACGGCGCGTATTCTGTTCCGGCGCGCGGCTCCTGGCGAGCCGCGGCCTGCACGTCGGAGATCCTCGCGAGGCAGGTGTCCAGCACCTCGGCGAAATCCCGGTGTGCCTGCTCCGTCGCGTGTGGGTCGGTAACGGTGACGAAGTGCGGCTCGTAGCCATAGCCGCGCATCAACTGCTCCAGCTGCGCCTCGGGCATCCGGGACAGGATGGTGGGGTTGGCGATCTTGTAGCCGTTCAGGTGCAGGATCGGCAGCACCGCGCCGTCGTGCCTGGCGTCCAGAAAGCTGTTCGAGTGCCAGCTCGCGGCCAGCGGACCGGTTTCTGCCTCGCCGTCGCCGATCACGCAGGCAGCAATCAGGTGGGGATTGTCAAAGACCGCACCGTATGCGTGGGCGAGTGAGTAGCCCAGTTCGCCGCCCTCGTTGATGGAACCCGGCGTTTCGGGCGCGGCGTGGGACGGAATCCCGCCGGGGTAGCTGAACTGTTTGAACAGCTCCTTCAGGCCCGCCTCGTCCGCGCCCACGTGACTGTAGGTTTCCGTGTAGGTTCCCTCAAGCCACGCGTTGGCGACGTTCGCGGGACCGCCATGGCCGGGGCCGGTGATGAAGAGCATCTCCTGCCGGCGCTCGGTGATGATCCGGTTCAGGTGGGCGTAGATGAAATTCAGGCCGGGAGTGGTTCCCCAGTGTCCGAGCAGGCGCTCCTTCACGTCCTCCCGGCGCAGCGGCCGGCGCAGGAGCGGGTTGTCCCGCAGGTAGATTTGGCCGACGGACAGGTAATTGGCGGCCCTCCACCAGGCGTCGAGCTGGTCAATCTGCATAGTTGCCTCTTTCCTTGATCGCATCGACCGGGACTCAGATTCAGATGTCGACGATGACGTCGGACGGCTTCTTGTCCGGCCGCCACCCCCGCCAAACCGGGTGGCGCAACTTGCCGCCGGAGGTGCGTTCGCTGAACTGCACCTCTCCGACCAGCGCCGGCCGGACCCAGCGTGCGTCGGACGCATCGGGGGCAGGAACGTCGTCGAGCGGTGCGGTTTTGCGGCCCATCTTCTTCAGCCGGGACCCGATCTCCGCCAGTTCACGCTCCGTCAGGCCTGAACCCACCCGGCCGATGTACTTCAGGTCCACGCCGTCGGGAATGGCCACGAGCAGCGAACCGACCTTGTGCGCCCGGCTGCCCTTGCCCGGCCGCCAACCAACTACCACCACTTCCTGCGTCAACGCGTGCTTGATCTTCACCCACGATTCCGAGCGTCGGCCCGGCGAGTAGGTGCTGTTTACCCGTTTGGCCATGATGCCTTCGAGGCCGAGCTCCTTGCTGGCGTCAATTGCCTCGTCGAGCGTCGCGTCGAGGGCGGGCGGCACCTGGATGTGGCCGTCGTCGGGTGCGTCCACCGCCTGCTCAAGTACCTCGCGGCGCTGGGAGTACCCAAGGTCCAGAAGCGAGTTGCCGTCCAGATGCAGCAGGTCGAACAGCAGGAAGTGAACCGGCGTCCGTCTCCGGGCCGCTTCGATGTCCGACTGCTTGGTCAGGTTCATGCGCCCCTGCAGCAAGCCGAAGTCCGGACGGCCGGCCTTGTTGATGGCAACGATCTCGCCGTCAAGCACCGCCTGCTCCGCGTTGACGTAGCTGCCGAGATCAGCCAGCTCCGGGTACGCCTTGGTCAGGTCATTCCCGTTGCGGCTCAGCAGGCGGGTTCCCTCCGGCGTCACGGTGGCCACCGCGCGGATGCCGTCCCACTTCATCTCGAACGCCCAGTCTTCCTCGGAGCGCAACAGTCCCGGAGCTCCCGTTGTGGCCAGCATCGGTTTCGGCATGGGCAGGTCCTCAGCGGCCCGCGGTAGGAACGCCGGCGGTGACGGCTGGCCGGGCTGCTCCTTCATCAGGTGGATGAGCCAGTTCTTCTCAGCCGAGTCTGTCGCGCCGCCGGTGTGGATGAGGGCGAACCGCCGAACCGCGTTGCCTCCCTTGGCCAGGCCGCCGTCCTTCCGGCCCTGCAGCGTGCAGATGACTTCCTTTCCCGGCCGCCATTTCTCGGCATCGTACGTCCCCGAGTCCCAGATGTAGACCTCGCCTCCCCCGTACTCGCCCTTGGGGATAGTTCCCTCGAAGGAGCCGTAATCCAGCGGATGGTCCTCGGTCTGGACGGCGAGGTGGTTCTCGCCCGTGGACGTCGGCGGTCCCTTGGGGATGGCCCAGGAAACCAGGACCCCGTCGCGCTCCAGCCGGAAGTCATAGTGCAGCCGCCGCGCGTGGTGTTCCTGAATGACGAAGCTGTTTCCGCCCGGCTCCCCCACCACATCCGGGACGGGTTCCGGCGTCTTCGAGGCGTCCCGCATGGAACGGTAGGTGTGCAGCCGGTCCCGGCCGTCGTCGTCGTGCTGTGAGTTCGGGGAGATTGCCTCAACGTCAGCCTGCCCGCGATCCATGTCGGCCAACAGGTCGCCGTGCTCGTGGATGCGCTGAATCACCTGTTCGTAGTCGACGTGGGCCAGGTCCGGATCGTCGAGTTCTTCCCAGGTGCGCGGCGCCGCGACCATGGGGCGGGCCTTCCCCCGAAGCGAGTACGGCGTGATGGTGGTCTTGTTCCGGTGGTTCTGGCTCCAGTCCAGGAGCACCTTCCCGCCGCGCAAGGACTTCTTCATATCGCTGACCACCAGCTCCGGGTGATCAGCCTCGAGGATACGAGCCAGTTCCTTCGCGACGGCGGATACCTGATCCGAGGTCTGTTTCCGGTCCAGCGCCGCGTACAGATGGATCCCCTTTGACCCACTCGTCACCGGACGCGGATCCAGGCCCATGTCGTTCAGGATCTCCCGGGCGAGCCGCGCCACCTCGGCACATTCGGGAAGGGAAGCACCGGGCCCCGGATCAAGGTCCAACACCATCCGGTCCGGGTTATTGAGCTCCCCGCCCGTGCCGAACTGCCACTGCGGAACGTGGATCTCGAGGGCGGAGATCTGCCCCAGCCACGTCAGGGTGGCGAGGTCATTGAGCATCGGATACACGTTGGTGTGGTCGCTGTGCTCGATCCCGTGGCGCTCGATCCACGACGGCGCCGACTTGTCGAGGTTCTTCTGGAAGAACACTTCGCCCGGTGAATCCTCGGTGCCGACGCCGTTGACCCACCGTTTGCGGGTAACCGGGCGGTTGCGTGCATGCGGAATCAGACAGTCGGCGACGGCGGCGTAATAGGCCAGCACGTCAGCCTTCGTGGTTCCCGTTTCCGGATACATCACGCGTTCGAGGCTGGTCAGTTTCAGGCGGCGCCCATCGACGGTAACCGTCTGCTGTGCGCTGCCCGTCGCCATTTGCCCAGTCTTGTAGGGATGCGGCGATTACGCCAGTGGCTCAGGCGCCGAGCTGGTCCTCATACCGAGCCACGTACTGATCCCAGAGTGCCGGGTCCTGCCCGAGGGACCGTTCATTCAGGTAGTCGTCCAGGCCCATGAGCGTCAGGTGCCAGCCGGCCGCCGAGCGGGCGATGTCCTGACCCTCCGCCAGGGTGTTGGTGAGGGTGAGCAGGCTGCCGCCGTCGTCGTCGTCCTCGATTTCCCAGCGCAAAACTTCCTCATCCCAGGTGTAAGCGAGCAGCCGCGGCTTTTCCGCCTCCAGGACCGTGCCCTCCATGGGTCGCTGGCTGGGGAACGTGAAGGTGACCACCGCGCCGGGACGCGGCAGGATGTCCAGCTCGCACGGGAACCAGTACTTGAGCTTCGCGGGATCGACCAAATGCTTCCACAGCACCCGGGCCGGCGCGTTGAAGCGCATCTCGAACCACAGGGCAGGTTCTCCATCGGCAAGCGTTTTGGTAACCATCGGTTCGGAGTTCACCTAAGCAATCGTAGACCGGCACGGGCAACACTGGTTCACTAGGAACATGAGAGCCATCTGGAAAGGCGCAGTAGCGTTTGGGCTGGTCAACGTGCCGGTCAAGGTCTACAGCGCCACCGAGGACCACGACATCAGCCTCCATCAGGTCCATGACAAGGACGGCGGCCGCATCCGCTACCAGCGGCGCTGTGAGATCTGCGGCGAGATCGTCGAGTACAAGAACATTGACAAGGCGTACGACGACGGCGAGCGCACCGTTGTGCTCACGAGCGAAGACCTTGCGTCCCTTCCGGTGGAAAAGAGCCGCGAGATCGAGGTGGTCGAGTTTGTTCCCAGCGACCAGATCGATCCGATCATGCTCGACCGCGCCTACTACCTTGAGCCCGACTCCAAATCAACGAAGGCGTATGTGCTGCTCCGGCGCACGCTCGAGGAGACGGACCGGACGGCGATCGTGCAGTTCTCGCTGCGGCAGAAGTCGCGGCTGGCGGCGCTGCGGGTACGCGGGGATGTCCTGATGATCCAGACCCTCCTGTGGCAGGACGAGGTGCGTGAGGCCACGTTCCCGTCGCTCGATGAGAAGGTGCGCATCTCCGCCAAGGAGAAGGAGATGTCAGCGGCCCTTGTTGAGTCGTTCTCCTCGGATTTTGATCCCGAGAATTTCAAGGACGACTACCAGGAACAGCTGCGCACGCTCATCGAGGCGAAACTCGAGAAGGGTGAGGCCCTGGACACTGACGAGACCTTCGGCGAGACCGGGGAAGAAGAGGGCGGAAATGTCCTCGACCTCATGGAGGCCCTCCGCCGGAGCGTGGAAAAGAACCGGGAGAAAAAGGGCTCCTCGGGAGCCAGCAAGCCCGCTAAATCAGCATCGAAGAAAGGCGCGTAATGGGATTCATCAGGAACGACTTCGGACAGCAGACCCTGGCAAAGCGGCCCAATGCCCCCATCGTGGGGTGGGCACTGCTGGGTATCGGTTCGATGATGGCACTGGACGAGAAGAACCGGCAGGCGCTGTCGGCCGCGAGCACCGCGTGCCTGATGGTGTGGGCCGCGCTGGAGCTGGCTGAGGGTGACAGCGGTTTCCGCCGGACCATGGGCACACTGACGCTGGGTTGGCTGGCCCGCCGCCACTAGCCGGGAGCGCTGCCTGGGGCCTTGGGGTCTGCCGGGGCTTCCTCCCGCTCACGTTCCACGAGCTTCCGGTCGCGAACGAGCCTCAATGCCGTTACCAGCAGTATGCCGCCGATGACGTTGAGTACCACCGTGTAGCTGAACCAGCCCAGCCAGTCCAGATAGCTGATGTCGGCTCCGGTCTGAATGGCACCGAAGATCAGCAGCGAGTCCAGAATGGAGTGGAAGAGCTGCAGCCCGGACAGCAGGAAACCACCAACGACGGCGGCCGCCAGCTTGCCGCTCATGGCCTCCGTCCCGTGCTGCATGCGGGTCATCAGTGTGATGGTGCTTCCACCGAGCAGCGCAAGGCACGCAGTCTGCCAACTCAACTCTGCGTTCGCGTAATGTTCGGCAGACGTGGTGATCGTTTCGGTCCACTGGGGAAAGGCCGTCATCACCAGCATCATGAAGAGCCAGCCCCCTACGAGGTTGGCGAACAGTGTGCCGCCCCACAGTTTTCCGAGCTGTCCGACAGTGGCCTGCTTGGCCGTTACCGCGGCAATGGGAACGAGGAATCCTTCAGTGAACAGCTCACTCTTGGCAAGCAGCAGCGCGATGAGACCGGCACTGAAGGCAATGCCCGCAAGCAGGTGGTTGTCTGTCTCGTGGAGGACAGCCAGGTAGGCCATGACACCAATGCCTATTTCAAAGCCGCCGAACAGCCCGGTGATCAGGACGTCCGGGAACGTTCTGTGCAAGCGCTGTGCGCCTTCATCCACAGTGCGGTCGAACGATTCCTCGATTTCATCCTCAACCGGCTCGGAACTGTCGCCGAGTTCGCGCCGGCGGGCGTCACCGCCGTCGTCGTCTTTCACCATGTTGCCTATTTTCTGCTGACTTCACCGAATGAGCAGGACACACCCCTTTTGGGACCCCTTTCGGGGCGTGTCCTGCAAACTCAATGCTAGGGAGCTGGGTAGGGGGCCACCTTGAGCGACTTTGCGAGGTGGACAGCATTTGCGGTCATACCGGAGATCGTCGAGGCAACCGGGTCAGGCACCTTGTCCAGATCCTTGAAGTCCACAGTCTGCATTGCTTCCCCGACCCAGTAGACGCCACCTTGCGCAGCGACGGTGAATCCGATGTCGTTCAGGCCCTGATGCATCTCGGCAGTGACGTGGTGGGCGCCGTCCTCGTTCCCGACCACAGCCGTCAGGGCAACCTTGTTGTACATGATGGGGCGGCCCTCATCGTCAGTCGAGGAGAGGTCGGCGTCCAGCCGTTCGAATACCCGCTGTCCCAGGCTGCTCATGTGGCCCACCCAGATAGGTGCGCACAGGAGGAAGATGTCCGCATCGAGGATCTGCTGACGGAGCTGCGGCCACTCATCCCCGTTTCCCATGTCGATCTGCACACCAGGGGCGACGTTGTGGTCGACTACCCGGGCCGACGACGTCGTCACTCCCTGCTCCTGCAGCTTGCCGAGGATGTGGTTGGCCATGACATCACTGCTCGAGGCGTCGGGCGAAGGGGTGAGGGTACAGATCAATGCAAAAGCTTTGAGGTCGTCCATAGGTGTTCCTTCCATAGAGTCGTGTACTTACTGGCGGTAGCCCTCAACCTGGTCGATGGGCCGCGGCTCCGCCTCCTGGGGGCTTTCTCCTGCGTCTTCCTTGGCCCGCCGCTGACGCAGCAGGTCCCAGCACTGGTCGAGTTGTTCCTCTACCCGCCGAAGCCTGCTCCGGCGGTCGTCGCCTGGAGCATCGTCACCCGAGGGTGAATCCCGCAGCTCGTGTTCCTTGTCTACCAGCGCCTGGATCCGCGCCAGAATGTCCTCATCGTCCATGACCAATCTCCTTCGCTGACTTCGAGAAGTGGATATCTCGTCTGGAACAGCCTGAAATAGTCAGGCTACTTAGTGTTTGCCTGAATATCTACCGGCCTTCGCGTTTGCATGATCCGTCCACCCATGACCTAAACTGACTGGGAACTATTCGCCTGTGTAGCTCAGTCTGGTAGAGCATCCGCTTCACACGCGGAAGGCCCGGGGATCGAGGCCCCGCGCAGGCACCGTGACAGCCCGTCCCGCATCACGCGGGGCGGGCTTTTTTGTGCCTTCAAAAGTTCGTTTTCAGCGAACAAAAACGGTTAGCACTCCACTAATGCGAGTGCTAATCTCTTGTCAGGTTGAGCGAACCGCACTCAACCCTAATAGTGAAGATTATCGACTCATAGGGAGTGAACCATCATGGCAATGAAATTCGACCCATTCCGTGAACTGGACCGCGTGGCCGGCGCACTTCTGGATCCGCGCCAAGGTCTGCGGCTGATGCCGATGGACCTGTACCGCGAGGGCGACCACTACATCCTGAGCGCTGACCTCCCGGGCATCGATCCGGGATCTGTTGACATCGACGTCGACGGCCAGCTGTTGACCATCCGCGCCGAGCGCACCCTGCGCAACGCCGAGGGCGTCAAGTGGCTGACCCGCGAGCGTGAGAGCGGATCCTTCCTACGGCAACTGAACCTCGGGCAGGGTATCGACCTCGATGCCATCTCGGCGCGCTACGAAAACGGCGTCCTCAGCGTGACCATCCCGGTCAGTGAGCGCGCAAGGCCCCGCAAGATCGAGGTGGTCTCCGGCGAGGACGCCCAGCCGGTGCGGACCGACCGGGCAGTGGAATCCTAAACCGTTCGCAGAAAGCTACACACACCAGAAACAGAACGACGACGGCGGGTTGCGGCCCGTCGTCGTCGTTCTGTTTGTCTATAGCTTCTTGGAGCCGCGACTACCGATCCCGAACGGTGCGGTGCTTGTCCCGCAGTGCGAGCGCCAGCCCGATCATGCCGATCGCCAGACCAAGGTGAAGGATGTTGTCCGCAGCATCGAGCGGAACGAAGTTCGCTGCGGAATCACTCGGGATGATGAGCCCGTAGATGAAGAGCACCGCGTAGATAACGCCGCCCCACAACAGGAAGTTGTAAGCGCCGGTTGCCGTCTTCGCCATCGCGACGCCCGCGACGCCAAACAGCAGGTGGACGATGTTATGCAGAATGGAAACCTGGAACAGACCAAGCAACTGTGCCTCAGACTCGGGACCAGCGAACTGAAGCGTGTCGTAATTGCTGGTAATACCGGGAATGAAACCCAGCACTCCGACCAGGAGGAACACCACGCCCACCGCGAGTGCGGCCTTCTGAATGTTTGTCCGGGTGCCAACACCCGATCCTGAATGTGTTGATGCCATTGCACTATCCCCTCTAAAGTGGCCGGACTGGCGGGCTCCGGCGCGTGATCCTGCGAGTTGTGGACAATATGTCCCGCCATTTGTAATGCCAGCGTGCCATAGGCTCGGCGGAATAGAAAGCGTGCTTAGCTATCTATTCGATAACCTTTGCCTAACCGTCAGGTAATCACCCAGTTCATATTCACCAAACATTCAGGAACGGCCCATAGTGTGGCGTCAGTCACACTTCAGGAAGGGCCTTTCCCATGACCTCACAGCACTCCTCGCTCGCCGACTTCTCAGCACTCAAGCGCGGCCAGCAGATAACCCTTCGGCACCCTTCCGGAGACCAGTTCTCCGGTGTACTCGAGGATCACGCCGATGACGCCTCCGTAGTCTGGATCCGTTCCGATGACGGCGCGGGTCGCCGGTTGTTCCACCGCGAAGACGGCTACAGCATCGGAGTCTGATCCGGTGACTGCCTGGCAGACTGCTTCGAGAACAACTGCCGGATCCCGCTCGCTCCTAGAGCTTGCTGGCGATACTCGTCCCTGAGCACGCCCAGCACGTTCTGCGCGTATTGATCATTGGTCGAGGCGACCGCTTCCTCGGCATACACCACGCGCAGGTTGTTCGCATACGCGTCCGCACCGGTCTGCGCCACGCAGTTGTGTGTTGAAACCCCAGCAAGGACAACCGTATCCACGTTGAGGTTACGCAGGCGCTGAAGCAGGTCGGTCCCGAAGAAGGCGCTGTCACGCGTCTTCACCAATTCAGGAAGACCCCCGGCACTGAGACCGTCAACAAATTCCGCTTGCTCAGTGCCGCTGAAAAGGAACCCCTGCTCATCGTCGAGCATGCTCACCGTCCAGGTTGACTTGTCCCGCTGGTGCTCCGTGCGGATCAGATAGACGGCAATGCCGGCTTCGCGCGCATCCGCGATAGCTGAGTTGCAGGCCGCAACCAGGGAGTCCTGCTGCTTGCCCAGAGAAGCGTCTTCAAAAAATGCCTTCTGCATATCGATGATGAGCAGTGCAGCCGTCATGTTCTTCCTCCCTGCGAAGGTTCCGTGCAATCCAATTGACAGCTTACGTATGAATTGTCCTTGAGGCGTGCGCCGGTGAGGTCTAGCGTTGAGGCCACGGAGGTGATCACCGTGCGGACGACTCTGCCGGGCGTAACGGCGTTGCTCGCCGTCGTCGTTCTTCCAGGCTGCAGTGCGGAGGCGGCCGCAGCGCCGACACCACCCTACTTCCAGCCGCTGCCGGTCACCGTTGAACCGGGTGATGTGTTTCCCCTGCGGACCGCTTACAGCGGATGGTGGGACACGACGGCGCTCTCGCCCGGAACACCGGGGCTGCCGCTGCGGGTGGGCCTGGTGCGTGCTGACACAGGAGACTTCCTTGCCGGGTACGACCGCTCGGCCGCGCGCCAGATCCCGGGCTCAGACCGGGGCCCGGACGCGGGATGGCCCTCCGGCACGATTCTCGCGGTCGACCTGTCGACCGGCGCGGTGTGGGACTGGTTCATTGTGGACGATGGCGGCCTTCCCGCCGCCGGCTTCCAGGGCCGGGTCTCCGCCGAACAGGGCTTCCCGCCGATTGCCGGCAGCCTCACCCCCGGGACTTTCCACACGTTCCTGCGCGACGAAAACACCGGTGACGTGATCTATCTCGGCACCGCGCCGGAAACCCTTTCCAACAACACCCACATCGAACTGGACTGGTAACCAACCGCACTACAAAAGGAGAACTGGCCGTGAAGTCCCTCTGGCTTGAATCATCACCGCGCATTCCCGCTGACGTCTTCCAGGACGACGGCCAGTACGACTCCGTGGTGGTCGGCGCCGGCATCACCGGTTTGACCACTGCCACGCTGCTCGCGCGGTCCGGCCAGCGGGTCGCAGTCCTGGAGGCCCGCACGGTTGGTGCAGTGACCACCGGGAACAGCACGGCGAAAGTCTCCCTGCTGCAGGGCACGCAGCTGTCGTCGATCATCAGACACCACGGAGCGGACCTGGCCCGCCACTATGTCACCGGGAACCGTGAGGGCCAAAGCTGGCTGCTCCGGTTCTGCGATGAGAACAGCGTCAGCTATGACATCCGGGACGGCCTCAATTACGCCATCACTGACGACGGCGCCCGCCTTCTGAGTGAGGAACGCGACGCATGTGCCACTTCGGGACTCAACGCCGTCCTTGAGAACTCCTCCGAGCTCCCGTTCCCGGTGACCCGTACGCTGCGCGTGGCCGGCCAGGCACAGGTGCATCCCATGCAAGTCCTTGCCGCACTCGCAGCAGATCTGCGCAAGCACTCCGGTCAGTTGGTTGAGGGCGTTCGGGTCACCGGCGTGAAGGCAGGCAGCACCAAGGGCGAACGGAGCACCATCCAGACCTCGCTGGGCGAGATCTCGGCGGCCAACGTCATCCTCGCCACGGGAACGCCTATCCTGGACCGCGGCGGGCATTTCTCGGTCCTGCAACCGCACCGTTCCTATGCGGTCGCTTTCACGGTGCAGGATGAAATTCCACAGGGCATGTACCTTTCGGTGGACTCTCCCTCACGCACGCTGCGCAATGCCACGGTCGAGGGGCGTCCGTACCTGATTGTGGGCGGCAATGGGCATACCGTGGGGCGCCAGGCGCACACGCAGTCCCTCGTCGACGACATCATCCGCTGGACCCAGGAGCACTTCCCCACCGCGCAGGCAGCGTTCAGCTGGTCCGCACAGGACTACCAGCCGGCGTCGTCGGTTCCCTATGTCGGCAAGATGCCCGTCGGTGGCCAATCCATCTACGCGGCGACCGGTTTCAACAAGTGGGGCTTCACCAACGGGGTGGCTGCAGGGCTGGCTCTGTCAGCTGAAATCCTCGGCGGGCACATGCCGTGGGCGAAGGAACTGTACAAAACCCGGGTAGGCAAGCAGGACGCGCTCAGCACCGCAAAGGCCAACGCCGGCGTCGGCGTCGAGATGGTCACCGGCTGGCTGGGCGGGCTGGCGCGAACCTCCCACGCCCGGCCGGACGAGGGGCAGGGTGTAATCGTGCGGGAAGGTGCACGTCCGGTGGGTATCTGCCAGATCGCCGGTGTGACTCACCGGGTCTCAGCTGTCTGCCCCCACCTCGGCGGAGTGTTGAGCTGGAACGACGCCGAACAATCGTGGGACTGCCCGCTCCACGGATCCCGCTTCAGCCACGACGGGGTGCGGCTCGAAGGCCCCGCCACACGCGACCTGCAGGCGCCGTAGGCGATGCGGGATGATGGCAGGAACTGTGCTCGGTGCGATCAGCCAGTACGTCGGTGACGGCGTCCCGGGCGCTATTGTCGGAGTGTTGGACGGGGGTGGAATGTCGATCGAGGCCACTGGTTGCACCGAACCTAGCGGTGTAACTCCAATGGCCGCGGATAGCTTGATGCGGATCAGCTCGAACACAAAACCGATGGTGGCGGCTGTGACTCTGCTGCTCGCAGCAGACGGGCTGTTTGCCCTTGACGAGCCGGTTGATCGCTTCCTGCCTGAACTGGCCGATCGCCGGGTACTGCGACGACTGGACAGCCCCTTGAACGACACGGTGCCAGCCGCGCGCCCCATCACGGTCGAGGATTTGCTGACCATGCGGCTGGGCTTCGGGTTCGTCTTCGAAAGCGAATGCCCGGCCTTAAGGGCCGCGGCGGACGCCGACCTTGGCATCGGTCCACCAGATCCGGCCGTTTCGCTCACCCCAGACGAGTGGATCAAGCGCTTCGCCGAGTTGCCGCTGCTTGAACAACCCGGCACGGTATGGCGGTATGAACTCGCCTACGCCGTGCTCGGAGTCCTGCTCGCCCGCGCCACCGCACTTCCTCTTGAGGTCCTCCTCAGACGGCGGCTCTTCAATCCCTTGGGAATGCACGACACCGCGTTCATCGCCCAGCCGAAACGGCTTCCGCCGGCCTTCGTTGCCGACAGTTCCGGGCTGTCCCTGTTCGACACGGCTCCCGACAGCCGTTGGGAACGGAGGCCGGCTTTCCCTGATGCGCGGAATGGGCTCGTCTCGACCGCGACGGATCTGCTGCGCTTCGCCGGAGCACTTTTGAGGAAGGGCGATGAAGGGGTCCTCAGCAGGGACATTATTGAGGCAATGACGACGGACCGGCTCAGCGCGGAACAGCGTACCGGGCCGTCAGCTCAGATTTTCCTCGACGGTGGCGGCTGGGGCTACGGTCTCCAGATAACTGGTCCGGGCTACGATCCCGCCGTGCGGGCCCCGCGTTACGGATGGGGCGGCGGTCTAGGCACGCTTTGGTACTCATGGCCCGAACAGGAAACGGCCGCAGTCCTGCTTACCCAGGTGCTCCCACCGTCCCCGGAATTGATCAGGGCGTTTACCAACGGCATCGAAAACGTGCTCGTCCAGTGAGCGGGGTGGGACGCGTAGAGCGCAGCTGTCTGCCGGGCAGTGCAGCCGGGGCTGTTCATTCAACAAGGGTTCACCCAGTATTCACCTGTATCGTGGGTGTGTGATTTTTCGTCGCGTGCTGACCATCGCCCTGAGCTGTACCGCCGGCCTCACTGTTGCATCCTGCGGTTCGGACTATCCGCTGGGGCCGGAGCAGGAAGCCGCGGCGCAGAACGCCACCTCTACCCTGAGCGGGACCATCACCGGCGCAGGATCCTCGGCACAGGGACCGGCCATGAATGCCTGGCAGGCGGAGTTTGCAACGATGCATCCAGACGTCCGTGTGCAGTATTCCCCGGACGGGTCCGGGGCAGGGCGCGGTGCCCTTCTGGCCGGAGCCGTGGATTTCGCCGGATCGGATGCCTACCTCAGCGAGGAGGAGCTCGAGGAGTCGCGGGAAGTGTGCGGGCCGGAGGGTGCGTTCAACATCCCGGCTTACGTGGCGCCGATCAGCATCGCCTTCAACCTGCCCGGAATCGAAGAGCTGAACCTCGACGCGGAGACGATTGCCCGCATCTTCCGCGGAGAAATCACGCGCTGGAACGACCCCGCGATTGCCAGCCAGAACGAGGGCGTCGCTCTTCCCGACACCCGCATCACTCCGGTGAGCCGCTCCGATGACTCAGGGACAACGGAGAATTTCACCGACTATCTCCATGCCGTGGTCCCGGACATCTGGACCAACGAGGCCGACGGCACCTTTCCCTCCGGTTTGTCTGGGGAGAACGCCAAAGGCAATGCCGGCGTCGTCAGCACTGTTACCAGCACCGAAGGAGCGGTCACCTACGCGGACGATTCCGCCGTCGGGCCTCCACTCGGCAGGGCAAAACTGCTGGTGGGTGATGAGTACGTAGCAGTCAGCCCGGAAGCGGCCGCTGCCGCCGTCGACGTGGCTGAACCGGTGGAGGGCCGCGCCGAATTCGACATCGCCCTGAACCTGGACCGGAAAACTACAGCCCCCGGCGCCTACCCGCTGGTGCTGGTTTCCTACCACATCTTCTGCTCCACCTACGAGGACCAGCAAACCGCAGACCTGGTCAAGACTTTCGGTTCCTTCGTGGTCAGCGACGAGGGGCAGCAGGCAGCGGCCGAAGCCGCAGGCAGTGCGCCCATCTCCGAGAGCCTGTCGGAACGGGCAACCGAGGCGATCAGCACGATCAGCGTCGAGCAGTGACGCCTTCATCGCGTTAGCCCTTAACTGAGGAAGGCCCTCCCTAAATGAGGACCCTCCCTGTGCACACTTCCTAGGCCGGATTGGCGGCTCGAGGCCCGCCCGACTCCGGATCATCCAGTGACGGATCGGCAAGGCCTGCTCCTCCGGCCAGCGGATCGGGTGTCCGGCCCGCTGTAGCCGAACCGGAACCGGGAGCGTCCACATCACCCCGCCAGGAGCCGGTTTCGTTGCCGGTGTTCTCAATGAACTCCTTGAAGCGCGCAAGGTCGGACTTCACCTGCCGATCATCGGCACCCACCGCTGCACCGATCTTCTCGGTGAAACTGTCCGGATCCCAGTCCAGCTGGACGGTGACGCGCGTGGTGGTGTCGTCCAGCCTGTGAAAGGTCACGACGCCGGCATGGGACTTTCCGTCGGTACTCTTCCACGCGATCCGCTCGTCGGGGTGCTGTTCGGTGATCTCCGTATCGAACTCACGCTCAACTCCCCCGATCTTGGTCACCCAGTGGTTGTGTGTATCGGAGATCTGCGTGATCGACTCCACTCCCCCCATGAACTCGGGAAAGGTTTCGAACTGCGTCCACTGGTTGTAGGCGGTGGACACCGGCACTGAAACGTCGATGAATTCCTGGACTGTTGTCATTGTCTGTTCCTCCTGGTTTTGCTGAAACTTTTCGTGGAACATCACGGATGAACTGACCGCTTGATCGCCACGCTAACCCACGGTTCATTCCGGATCAACACAATGCTAAGTTTACTTAGAGTTTTCCCGGCAACTGGATCTGGTGGAAAGCGCAGCGCTAGGCTGAAGCTGATGCTGGCGGCGAAAAGCGGCCGGATTTCCGTCACGAGTGGAGGAACTATGAAGGCGTCAAAGACCCTGACCGACAACATGCAGGCTGTGCTGGTTGATCTGGTGGAGTTGCACTTGCAGGGCAAGCAGGCCCATTGGAACGTCGTCGGCAAGAACTTCCGCGACATGCACCTGCAACTCGACGAGATCATCGAGGATGCGCGCCTTTTCGCGGACCAGATGGCCGAGCGCATGCGTGCCTTGCACGCAGTGCCGGACGGACGCAGCGCCGTCGTCGCCAAGGGAACCTCACTGAACGAGTTCCCGTCCGGTCTGGTGGATACCAAGGACACCGTTTCCATGGTGGTTGCCATGCTTGAAACGGCCGTCGGCCGGATGCGAGAGGTTCATGACCAGGTGGACGAGGAAGATCCCACCACCGCGGACATCCTCCATGGATTCATCGAGAAGCTGGAGCAGTACGCCTGGATGGTCGATGCGGAGAACATGACCGCCACGGCCAACGTGGTGAAGCCCGCAAAAAAGTAGGCAAGCACAGACAGGGAGGGTGGCGGTCGCCAGAGACTGCCACCCTCTTCGTGTTGTCAGCGGTACTCCGAGCCACCCCTGGTCATGCCCGGCAGGAACTCCTCGGGCAGTTCCGCAACCGGCACGATCACCATGTCCTGTACTTTCCAGTCCATGTCCACGCACGCATCCCGGGCCTTCTCGATCCTTCTCAGCGTTGCCCGCGGCCACGTCCGCGGTACCACGAACGATTCGACGTGGAACACGTGCCCCTCATCACGCACCCTCGATCTGGCTTCCCGAACCCAACCCAGGCTCCGGAGATAGGAGTCGATCCGGTCACCGACGGGGTCCGGCTCGGAATCATCGTAGGTTCGGGCACGGGTGTCAGTCAGACCTCCGATCGCTCCCCGCAGATTCTTGAGCCCGTCGTGCAGGATGCTCGTGGAAATGAGGAGCGCTGCCACCGAGTCCGCCCACCACAGGCCCACGCCGATGCCCAGAACGCCTACCGCCGCGGAGAGCGCCGTCATCCAGTCAGCCTTGTTCATGTCCGCGTCGGCGTAGAGAACCTTGTCGTGAAGCGTCCTGGCGAGCTTCATTTTGATGATTCCGAGGACCACTGGGGGACCGGCGGTCAGCAGCATGGCGAGTACCATCAGCCATCCCAACCAGAAGGTGCTCCCGAAAAGCGTGACCCCACCGATTGTCGGGTGCTCGGCGGTGACAAGTCCGATTCCGGAATCGACGATGAGGTACGCACCCATCACCACCAGCGCTACCGCCGCCACCAGGTGCGCCACACCGACCGCACGATGGTAGCCATAGGGGTGGGACTCGGACGGACGACGACGAATCACCCGCGTCGCAACGAGAAACGAGATCGGCGGAAGGAAGGACAGCAGGTCTTCGATCCACGCGGCCTTCATGGCCTGTGAATTACCCAGCACCAGATACACCAGGAAAGTGGAGACGGCCAGGAAAATTATGGTGATCCATTCCCACTTGATCGCCTTGCGCAGGGCCTGCTGCTGTTCCTCGGGCAATTCCGTATGGCCGAACCTCGCTGTGTTTTTCTCGCCCGTGGTGCTCACAATTCCACCTCCTGCGCCTGCAGGAACTGGTCGAGCTCCAGCAGGAAGGCATTCTCGCCCAGGGGAACAAGCATGACGTGCTTGATCGGCTTGCCGCGTTCATCGGTGGTTTCCGTGTAAGGCCGCGTAATGCCGGCCTCCTTGACCCACGGAGTATCGGCGCCGAATCCGCCGATGGCCATATCCAGTTCTCCGTGGAAGAGATCGCTGGCCAGTTCGTGTTCTGCGCCGGGGACCCACTCGATCGTGGCGTCCAGCGTGTCCGCGAACTTCTCGACCAGGCCCGGTTCGATGCCCTGCGGATCCCCGGTGGGCGGCAGCTGAACCCACTGCTCATTCTCGCTCACGCCAACCCTGAGAATGCCGCCGGATACCTTCTCCAGAGTCCCTTCCGGATCCTGCGGAATGGTGATGCCGCACGAGGTCAGCCCGAGGAGGAGCACCAGTCCCGGGATCACCGCACCCATCTTCAGCATGCTTGGCAACATACCCCTTCTCCTACCATTTCCGCAGGTCAGGATGGGTTCGTCAGCGTCCGGGGAAGCTGGGATGCTCTTTGGCGAGGAACGCACGGGTTCCCTCAGCCTTGTCTTCGGTTGCGAAGGCGGCGCGGAATGCCTCCGCCTCGATGGCAAGGCCTTCATCAGTGGGCAAGCCGAGGGTCGCGATAAGCGTCCGCTTGACGAGCGCGACGGCGGCAGGAGACTGGCGCGCCACCAGCGCCAGGGTGCTGTGCGCACCGTCAAGCAGATCATCGACGGTATCGAAAAGGGCTGTGACGAGACCTGCCCGCTGCGCTTCCCCGGCATCCAGACGGCGCCCGGTGAAGAGAAGCTCACGAGCCAGGCCCGGCCCAACGTACTGCGGCAGCCGCACGGAACCCCCGAATCCCGGAACCAGGCCCAGACTGACTTCCGGCTGCCCGAAGGACGCGCCCGACGCCGCGTAGATGACGTCGCAGGCCATCGCCAGTTCGCAGCCACCACCCAGGGCGAACCCATTGACGGCAGCGATGACCGGGACCGGCAGCTGCTCGATCGCGAGCGTAACCCGGTGCATGCGGGAGCTGTAGGCGTGGGCATCGTCCGGTGACATTGCCGTCATTTCGCGGATGTCCGCGCCCGCGACAAACGCTTTGCCCGCACCGGTGATGATGACGCCGCGAACCGGCCACGCGCCGTCGTCGTTTGTCAGGACGTCCGACACTGCATCGAAGCAGTGCTCAAGATCCTCGATCACCCTGGAGGACAGGGCGTTGAGGGCGTCCGGCCGGTTGACCGTGATGGTCAGGACGGTGTCGCGGATGTCTGTCAGGAGCGTGGCGTACGCGGGAAACTGCATGGTCCCAAGCGTAGCGACCAGGGTAACCAGAATGTCGGAGCGGGATGACACCTTTGCACCAGGCACATCGAAGGAGCGCACATGACCGACCTCATCTTCCACCCGCACTGCTCGTCACTGGAGTTCACAAACCTTCGGCGGAACGATTTCAACCGCGAACGCATTGAGGCGCAGCTGGCGCGGGAAGACGTCCTGGTTCGCTTCAGCCAGGCCCACGGTGAAGTGCCTTGCGCCTACACCGTGGGCCTTACCGGGCAAGGGCTCCCGGAACTCATCCTGTATGGCCAGAGTCCGGGTCACGTGCATCATGCGTGGTCGTTGATCGAACCTGCCCTTCATCTACTCACGCAGACAGGGGTGAGGGTCTTCCACGGCCAGTTCGATGGGCAGACTGTCGAAGTGCGCCAGGCGTCCCTGCGGAGGCTGCGGGACGCGTTCCAGCTGTACGGACAGGAGGGGTTCAGTGCGCTGCAGGTCTACTGGACGGTCGGTTCGGACAACCATCTCCCTCAGCAGTGGGAGATCCGGTTCCTTGCGGCGCAGCCCTTCCTTGGCGGCGGATCGCTCGGTGACCTGCTCGGCGGGAAAGGCAGCACGTAGTCAGGGAAGCAGCTCCGGCGGAACCAGCAGCAGCAAACCCACGCCGGTGCCGTTGAACACAATGTGGGTCACTATGGCAGCGCCCAGGCGTCCGGTGATCACGGTCAGTACGCCGCACATCAACCCCACCGTGAACGTACTGAGAAGCAGATAGACGGAGGATCGGAGGTCCGGCACGGCCCCGGTATGCAGCAGACCGAAGGCCAGGGAACTCACCAGGAGGGCAATAACGGTGGACGTCATCAGAGACCGCCGCTGCACCGCGGGTGTGACGGCATCGCGCCGGTTGCCCGTGCGTCGAAGCCACAGTGCGTTCTGGATCCCGCGCAGCACCAGGCCGCGATTGAACAGCTCCTCCAGGAAGGGCGCAATCAGAACACCGCCGAGGACGCCGTTGATGAGCAGCCAGACGGTATCGCCAGTGAGGAAAAGTTCCGCGTTGCCCTGAATCACTTCGTCGTCCTGCAGCGGCCAGAGCAGGGTGAGGATCGCCAGGATCACGGCCAGCACAATGCGCGCGGCGATCCCCACTCCCAGTCCCACGGCGAGGTCGATCCACCGGAACCGCAGACCGAAGTCGCGGGCAAGGGAACGGAATCCGTGGCGCCGCGAAGCGTAGAAGGTCACTCCGAACATCGCCGTCCAGGTCAGCAGCAGGGACGCGAGAATCAGTGGTGGCCCGAAAGGAAGCACCTCAACCAGCGCAAGGGTTCCCAGCAGCGGCACCAGCACCACAAGCACCAACCCGGTCAGCGCCAGTCCGGCACCCCACCGCGGCGCGAGGAGCCCTTCCGGAGCCAGCTGGGTGGGGTTGGCCAGGCGAAGCGTTGTTCGCTGCCCTGCGGGCGGGGGAAAGGATCGGGCCATGCAAGCACCTTATCCGGCTCTGCCGGGAAGAAACTGGGTCCGGGCAGTTGACGGGTGAGGGTGGAAGCTCTTTAGTGAAGAGACATCGAGATCAGGGAGTGCGGATGAGCGAGTTCGGATTGCCGGCGGGGTTCGTCTTCGGGACCTCGACGGCGGCAGCGCAGATCGAGGGTTCAGTCAATGAGGGCGGGCGCGGACCGAGCATCTGGGACGAATACGCCAGCCAGCACAGCAACATCCTCGATGCCTCGAGCCCTGCCATCGCGTGCGACCACTACAACCGGTATGAGGAAGACTTCGACCTCCTCAGGCAGTTGGGCGGCAAGGCCTACCGGATGTCCATCGCCTGGCCACGCATCCAACCCACCGGCCGTGGGCCCGCTCATCCGGAAGGGCTGGCTTTCTATCATCGGCTCCTCGATGCCCTGTTGGAACGCGGGATAGAACCATGGGTCACGCTCTATCACTGGGACCTTCCGTTGGCGCTTCAGGACGCCGGCGGCTGGCAGAACCGGGACACGATCGATGCTTTCGCCGACTACACGCGCATTCTCCGCGACGAGTTTGGGGGCAAAGTTGCCGCCTGGATGACGGTCAATGAACCGGTGGTGCATACCGGCGTCGGGCATGCGATCGGGCGGGCGGCACCCGGGCTCATGCTGCTGGGCAGCGCGTTCTCCGTTGCGCATCACCTGCTGCTTGCGCATGGGCGCGCCGTCCGGGTGTTGCGCGAGACACTGGACACCCCTATCGGCGTCGTCAATAACCACTCTCCCGTGGAGCCGGCGAGCGACTCGGAGAAGGAGCGCAACCTCGCCCTTCTCTACGATCACTACCACAACGGCCAATTCGCGTCGCCGTTGCTCACCGGTGAGTATCCGGCTGATCTAGCGGAGATCGAGGGCATGTCTTTCGGGGTCATTCAGGACGGGGACATGGAAATCATCTCCACTCCCCTGGATTTCTACGGAATCAACTACTACTTCCCAACAAAGGTCGGCGCCGCTCCGCCGTTGTTTCCGGTCCCGTTCATGCAGCGTGAGTATTCGGACGTACCGAAAACCGACTTCGACTGGCCGGTCATTCCCAGCGGGCTGACCACCATCCTCAAACAGCTCAAGGAGCAGTACCCCAACATTCCGCCGATCTACATCACCGAAAACGGCTGCGCCTACGACGATGGTCCCGGTGGAGATGTGGAAGACACCCGCCGGATCGAATTTCTGGAGAAACACCTGGCAGCGATCGGTGATGCAATTGCCGGCGGCGTCGACGTGCGCGGCTACTTCCACTGGACACTCGTGGACAACTGGGAGTGGCAGGAGGGCTACACCAAGAAGTTCGGCCTGATCCGCATGGAGCCGGCCACGTTGGACCGGGTTCCACGGGCTTCCTTCCACCGGTACGCCGAAATTATCGCGCAGCACGGTGAAGCCACGGTGAGCGCTGAAACCGCTACCACGCCGCTGGCCGCCGAAGCGTCCTGAAACCCACCTAACGACGGCGGCCGCGGCCGCGAGCGTTCGGCGCACCTTTAGCGGTCGGCTTGTTCCTGGTCCTGCCGGGCGCAGACCCGCCCTTGGCAGGCTTCGCTGCCTTCTTCGGCTCGCTACGGGTTTCCTTCTGCTTGGGTGCTTCCTTCTGGGCCGACGGCTGCCGTGAGCTGCGCGCTGTCCTCCCCCGCACGATGCCGATGAATTCCTCGATGTCATCCGTGGTGTTCTCGGCAATCCAGGCGACGGCGATCGTGGTGGAAGGTGCGTCCGGTACAACCCGACCCTCGACATCGCGCCGGTTGTAGTGCCGCGCAACGGACATGGGCAGCATCACCACGCCGGCTCCCGACGCAGCGATTTCGATGGCCATCCGCGCACCGCCGCATTCCTGCACGTCGAGGACATTTTCGTCGCCCAGTTCGGCGAGTGGGACCTCATCAAGCAGGGAGAGCTCGTTCTCCTTCGAGACCACCACGACTGCGAGCTCCTCGTAGAGCGGAATGACGCTGAGCGCTTCCCTGTCCACGGGCAGGCGGACAAACGCAAGGTCCACTGAGCCGCCCCGAAGCGCCGAAGCCAGCGCGCCGTCGTCGTACTCTGTTGCTTCGATCGGAAGATGGGGATTTCGCTCGCGCCAGCGTCCCACCCACTTTCCGGGCGTTACCCCGGAAACAAAGCCGACATGCAGCGTGGAAGATTGGGGCTCGGGCACGTCTTCACCGTAACCCAGTCGCGGTTACGCTGAGAGGATGACCCCAGCGAAGTCCCCGCAGACCATGAAACCGGCTACAGCCGCGAAGAAACTTGGCATCTTCCTGCCCGCAACACCACAGGAGTTCCAGGACAACGACATCTCCCGTGGAGACTTCAACCAGCTCCAGGAGAACCCGCCCGAGTGGCTTGCCGAGCTGCGCCGCACCGGCCCCCACCCGCGTCCCGTAGTGGCGCACAAGCTGGGTGTCTCGATCAGCGGCCTCTCCCGCGGTGGAATCACAGACCCGCTGACGACGGCGGAAATCACCGCGCTGCTCCAGTCACCGCCCGAGTGGCTGGTGGCGGAGCGCTCAACCATGGCGCGGGTGCGCGATGAGGAGAAGCGGGCCAAGGAAGCGCGACGCGCGAAGAGCTAGCTCCTACGCCGGGTTCAGCGGCTTGATCAGCAGGGGACTGTCATCCCGCACCGGCGCCACCTCGTGGAACTGCAGCTGTTCGGCAACGGGAGTGGCGGCGGCTACCGCTTCATCAGCAAGCTCCTGCGTTCCCTTGGTGGTGGGATCCAACCACTCGTTCCAGAATTCGCGGGGAAGCGTCACCGGCGTGCGGTCGTGGATTTCAACCACTGGCCCCACTGCTTCACGGGTCAGGATGGTGGAGGAGAGAACCCATCGGTTGGGGTGGTCATCCGGCAGCTCCCGGTTACGCCACCATGCGTACAGTCCCGCGAACACCACTGGCTCTCCCGGCAGGTGGATGTAGAACGGGATCTTGGTTTTTCCTTCGGTTCGCCACTCGTAGTAGCCGCTGGCCGGAATGAGGGCACGGCGGCTCTCGAGGGACGGCTTGAAGGTGGGTTTGCTGCCCACCGTTTCCGACCTGGCGTTGAAGGTGGGCGCCTTGGTTTTCAGTTCCTTTGAGAACGACGGCGTCAACCACCATCGCGCGGCCTCCATACGCCGGGTGACTTGCTCGTTTTTGAGCGATTCGAGGACTACCCGAACGGGGTCGGTAGGGCTGATGTTCCACGACGGTTCTGGAAGGTCATCGCCCACCGTGTCAACGTCGAAAAGGTCCACCAGATCCTTGTTCGAGCCTGCCACCACAAAGCGTCCGCACATGGAGACAGGCTACTGGAGTACCGGTTGACCATGAAGTCCTCCACAGCATGGAAGGCCAATTGACTTAATCGAACACGCGTTCGAACATTAAGTGTGAGGTCACCAGCAGCAGCCGTAGTCCAGGCCGTACCCCCGGGTCAGTTCCCCGACGGTACCCGCCGGGCGCTGTCTGCCGTGGACCAGGCTGCTGACAAAGCCCGGCTCAAGGCGGAGCTACAGTCCAAAATCAACGGCATGCAGAACAGCAGGCCCTCTTCCCGGCGGCTGCCCACCGTGCCGGTATTGGCCGGGATTCTTCCGGGTGGCGGGCTCCAGGCGGGTGCTGCGTATTCGGTGACCAACTCCACCACCCTGGCCATGGCATTACTGGCAGGCCCATCGGGCGCCGGAGCCTGGTGCAGCGTCATCGGCATGCCCACTTTCAGCGTGGAAGCCGCTGCCGGCTTCGGCATAGCGCTGGACAAACTGGTTCTGGTGCCCCATCCCGGGGATCAGTGGCTCACAGTGACTGCAGCAATGGTGGATGTGGTGTCAATTGTTCTGACCTGCGCTCCACAGCACGTCGCTCCATCGGATGTCTCCCGTCTGATGGCGCGCCTGCGCCAGCGCGGTGCTGCACTCGTGACCATGGGCCCGTGGCCGCACAGTGAGGCAACGCTCAGCGTAACCGGGAGCAACTGGCAGGGTTTGGGTTCAGGGACCGGGCATCTTCGAAGCCGCAGGATGCGGATCACAGCGCACGCTTCCACCGGCCGTTCACGCACCGCAGATCTATGGCTGCCGGACCTTCACCGTGGACCGTGGTCCACCTCCCTGCCTGAATCCGCGCCCGCTGAGCATCCGGAGCCCGGGCAGCAGGAATTTTTCTCCAGACCGGCCCGCGCATCATGAAATTTTCCCGTTCCAACCAGGCTGCGCCGGCATCCCCCACCACTACCCGCACCATGGCTCTCTGGTGCCCGGACTGGCCCATTACTGCAGCACTCAGGGAATACCTCCTGCCGGCGGAACACCCCGTGGCATTGATGGAAAGGGGCGAGGTTTTCGCCTGCTCCCCCTCAGCCCGTGAACAGGGAGTCAAACGCGGCCTTCGCCTGAGGGAAGCCCAGGCCCGGTGCACCACCCTTACTGTTCTTCCCTATGAACCGGCGCTGGATGCGAGGAACTTCGAACCCGTCATAGCCGCAATAGAGAAAATCATGCCCGGGGTGCAGCTTGTTCGCCCAGGGCTATGTGTGCTTCACGCCAAAGGTCCCGCCAGGTATTACGGCAGCGAAGAACGCGCTGCGGCTGTCCTGCTCAAGACCCTCGCCACGATCGGCCTCACGGCCGCCCGGGTGGGAGTTGCAGACAGCCCCTTTGCTGCTGAACATGCTGCCCGTGCAACAGAGTTCCTGGAGGATCCGGGGACCGATCCCGCATGGATCCTTCCACCCGGTGAATCGGCCTCTTTCCTCGGCAGCTTCCCCCTGGAAGTTCTGGAGGAACCAGCGCTCGCGGTGGTGCTGCGCCGGCTTGGAATCCGTACGCTTGGCGATTTCGCCGCCCTTGCCCGTGCTGACGTGCGCAACCGGTTCGGCGTGGAAGGCGCGCTGGCCCATCTCAAGGCAAGTGGATTTGACCACCACAGCGTGGTGGAGAGAAAACCGCCGGCGGAACTCGACGCCGTCGTGCACTGTGAACCGCCGCTGGCACGCATCGACGAGCTGACGTTCACCCTGCGCCTGTCCGCGGAGGAATTCGTGGACCGGCTGCGGGAATCAGGGCTGGTGTGCACGGTTCTGGTGGTACGGCTGCGGTCGGAGTCCGGTGAGGAATCGGTTCGGCTCTGGCGGCATCCCCGCTGGTTCGACGCCGATGACGTGCTTGACCGCGTCCGCTGGCAACTGCAGGGCAGCGGGAATGTTGAGCATGGGTTGAGCTCCGGAATCAGCAAGGTCCAGCTTCAGCCGGAGACGGTGGAGGATCTCAGCGACCACGCGGACGGGCTGTGGGGAACGGGGCCGGATGAAAGCATTCACCACGGCCTTGCCCGGGTGCAAAGCATGCTGGGGCATGGTGCGGTACTGACGGCCATGGTGGCCGGAGGAAGGATGCTTACCGACCGCCGGGTGTTCATTCCCTGGGGAGATCCGCCGTCTGAAGCTGCTGCCAAAAGCCGGGGTCTCCCGTGGCCTGGCCAGCTCCCCGGCCCTGCTCCAGCCACCGTCTTCGACGAGCCGCGTCCCGTCCAGGTGCTGGACGGCGCAGGTAGCACCGTAGACGTTGACCGGCGCGGACTGCTCACAGCCGTTCCTGCCGTGCTTGTCGCGGCACCTCCGAGGCAAGCCGCCATTTCCTCCTGGGCGGGGCCGTGGCCCATTGTTGAGCGCTGGTGGGATTCGAACGGGCGCACCCTCAACCGGTTCCAGGTGGTGGATGAATCAGGAACGGCCTGGCTGCTGCTTCTTGAGGATCACCGCTGGTGGGCGGAGGCCAGCTATGACTAGGCCTTCCGCATGCCCGCGTGCAGACACGGACGGGGAGCCCTGACATGGGTTTCAATAACCCCCCGATTCCCTGGTCGGAGTTTGAGCGGACCCTCTCCGACCGGCGCCGTCCCGGTTCCCCTCCCCTGGGTGCTGACGGCGGGGACAGCCCGGCCTGGTCGCTGAAACGGCATCCGTATTCCCCGCCGGAAGAACCGGTGAGCATGCCTGATGGTCCGGTGGTGCCGTACGCGGAACTTCACGTGCATTCGAATTTCAGCTTCCTTGATGGTGCCGCCAGTCCCGAGCAGCTTGTCGAGGAAGCACACCGTCTCCGTCTCCATGGGCTGGCCCTGACCGATCACGACGGCCTCTACGGTGTTGTCCACCTGGCAGAAGCAGCGGAGAAACACCCCGGGCTCTCCACCGTCTACGGCACCGAGCTATCCCTGGAACTGAGCAAACCCCAAAACGGTGAGCCAGACCCGGAGGGCCGTCATGTGCTCGTCCTCGCCCGCGGCGCCGAGGGCTACCATCGGCTGGCCGCGGCAATCACCGAAGCCCAACTGAAACCGGAAGCCGAGAAAGGCAAGCCCCTGTACAACCTTGCCGAGCTAGCAGACAGGGCAGGGAACAACTGGATGATCCTGACCGGGTGCCGTAAAGGAGCCGTCCGCCATGCGCTACTCAACGGCAGCCTTCAGGACGCGGAAGAGGAAACCCGGCGTTTGATGGACCTTTTCGGTCCGGGCAACGTCGCCGTCGAACTCTACGACCACGGCAATCCACTGGACAGTACGCACAATGATGCCCTCTGGGACATCGCCACGCGGCTGAAGCTGCCCGTCGTTGCCACCAACAATGTGCACTACGCCGTGCCTGAGCAGCACAGGCTCGCCACCGCGGTGGCCGCCGTCCGCGCACGCAGGTCACTGGATGACCTGAACGGGTGGCTGCCAGCATCGGGTTCTGCCCACCTGCGCAGCGGCGCGGAAATGGCAGCCCGCTTTGCCGCCTATCCGGGCGCGGTGGAACGGACGGTGGAACTGGCCGATGAGCTGGCATTCCGGCTCAGCAGCGTCAAGCCCGGCCTGCCCAAACTGAACCTGCCGGAGGGCCACACACAAATGAGCTGGCTGAAAAAGCTGGTCTGGGAAGGCGCCGACAAGTTTTACGCCGGCCGGGATGATGTCCGTGAGCGCATTGAGAAGGAGCTGCGTGTAATCGAGGAGAAAGACTTCCCGGGCTATTTCCTGATCGTCCATGACCTGGTCGCATTTGCGCGCAACCGGGGAATCCTCTGCCAGGGCCGCGGATCGGCGGCAAATTCAGCCATCTGCTACCTGTTGGAAATCACCGCCGTCGATTCCATCCTGTATGACCTCCCCTTTGAACGCTTCCTCTCCAGCCTGCGGGATGAGGAACCGGATATTGACGTCGATTTCGATTCAGACCGCCGCGAGGAGGTCATCCAGTACGTGTACAACAAGTACGGCCGGTTCAATGCCGCGCAGGTTGCCAACGTCATCACCTACCGGCCCAAGTTCGCGGTCCGCGACATGGCCAAAGCGCTGGGGCACAGTCCCGGGCAGCAGGATGCCTGGTCAAAGCAGGTGGAGCGCTGGGGTGCACTTGTCTCCAGCGCTGATCACGACATCCCCGAGCCGGTAGTGGAACTGGCACAGGGAGTGCTGAAGTTTCCTCGCCATCTCGGGATTCACTCGGGCGGCATGGTGCTCACCGACCGCCCGATCGGGGAAGTGTGCCCGATCGAGCACGGACGGATGGACGGGCGCACAGTCCTGCAGTGGGACAAGGACGACTGCGCCTGGATGGGTCTGGTCAAGTTCGACCTGCTGGGGCTCGGCATCATGGCGGCCATGCAGTACAACTTCGATCTCGTCAAGAAGCACTTCGGCGAGGAATGGACGCTGCACACCATGCCCCGGGAAGAGCAGGGCGTCTACGACCAACTGTGCTTCGCCGATTCAATTGGAGTGTTCCAGGTGGAAAGCCGCGCCCAGATGGGAATGCTGCCGCGCCTGCAGCCCCGCCGGTTCTATGACCTGGTTATCGAGGTTGCGCTGGTACGTCCCGGCCCCATCCAGGGCGGAGCGGTGCACCCTTACATCAAGCGGAAACTGGGGGAGGAAGAAGAAAGCTACCTCCACCCCAAGCTGGTACCGGTTCTCAAGCGCACGCTCGGAGTACCGCTCTTCCAGGAGCAACTCATGCAGATGGCCATGGTGGTGGGCAACTGTTCAGGCGCCGACGCCGATCAGTTGCGCCGCGCAATGGGGTCCAAACGCGGGCTTGAGCGGATCGACACTCTCAAGGAGAAGCTGTATGCAGGCATGAAGTCCAATGGGATCACCGGGGAAACCGCCGACTCCGTCTACCGGAAGATCCAGGCGTTCGCCAATTTCGGGTTCGCTGAGAGCCACTCAATCAGCTTCGCCCTGCTGGTCTACGCCAGTGCCTGGCTCCGGCTTCACTATCCCGGGGCGTTCCTGGCCTCACTCCTCCGCGCACAGCCGATGGGCTTCTACTCGCCCCAGACACTGGTGGCAGATGCCCGGCGGCACGGTGTCACGGTCCTGCGCCCGGACATCCTGCTCTCGGGAACCCATGCGGACCTTGAGCTCGGCGCCGCCGGTACCGGCACCACCGGCTCGGACGAGTGCCTGGCGTTCCACCAGCCACCAGTGGGGAAATTCGACCGCTCCATTCCCTTTGACTCAACTGCCCACCGCCGGGACGGCAACCATGCGGTCCGGCTGGGGCTGGACAGTGTGCAGTCGATCGGCAAGAAACTGGCCCAGGCCATCGTCGAGGAGCGCGAGGCCAACGGCCCGTTCGAAACCATGGGTGACCTGGCGCGCCGGACCGAACTGAACTCACAGCAGCTTGAAGCGCTGGCAGCGGCTGGGGCTTTTGACTCAATGGGACTCACCCAGCGGGAAGCGCTCTGGCATGCCGGACCGGCTTCCACGGAACGCGAGGGCCAGATCAAGGGAACAACTGTGTATATCCAGCCGCCCCTGTTTCCGGATCTCACCGACGTCGACCGCGTGGCAGCCGATCTGTGGTCCACTGGCATCACTCCAGATGACCATCCGGTCCGCCACGTCCGCCCAACATTACGACGCCGGGGCGCATTGACCGCCGCGGACCTCCTTTCCGCCGAGTCCGGTCGGCGCGTTGAAGTCGGTGGAGTGGTCACCCACCGGCAGCGCCCTGCTACGGCCAGCGGCATCACCTTCATGAACCTTGAGGACGAGACGGGGCTGGTGAACGTCATCTGCTCGGTAGGGGTCTGGCAGCGGTACCGGCGGATAGCGCGGGAAGCCAGCAGTGTCCTGGTGCGTGGGGTGCTGGAGCGGTCCAACGAGGGGGTGGTGAACCTGGTGGCAGATAAGTTCGAGATCCTCCGCCTCAAAGCTGCCACCAAGTCACGCGACTTCCGCTGACCGGGCGTTTGGCCGGTCAGCGCATCAGAAATGGGCAAAAAATACCCCGGCACGAGGCCGGGGAATTTTTCTATGGTGCGCGAGGGGGGATTTGAACCCCCACACCCTTTCGGATACTGGCACCTGAAGCCAGCGCGTCTGCCGTTCCGCCACTCGCGCAGAGTGAAGAAGGAAACTCGTTAAGAATTCCTCCGAATCAGCAGAAACAAGCATAACGGAGCGGCGCCAAAAACACCTAAACGGGACGGCTGCTGCATACGCCGCAACTTTGCGGCGTATGGGAACGTTGGATGTAATCGACGGGGCAACATGCCCGGTTAAGGCCATTTAGGGGACGCCCCAGTAGTATCGACAGAAGACAGCAGCGACCCGGTATGCCTCCGCGCGCTTTCGTGCGGGCACATTCGGGCAGCAAAAGACGCAGGTGAGGAGGTAGGCATGGGCATTCTGGATAATGTCGAGCGCGGACTCGAGAAGATGGTCCGTGGTGCCTTCTCCACCGGTTCCCGATCCCAGGTGCAACCGGTGGAGATCGCCAGTGCGCTGCGCCGAGAGCTGGACAACAAGTCGCTCACGCTGGCACAGGGCCGCACCCTCGCACCGAATGTTTTCACCGCCCGGCTATCGGATCCGGACTTCGCGCTCGCCCAGGAGTGGGGAGCCCCGCTCGCAGAGGAACTGTGCGACGTCGTCATCAAGCACGTCAACAGCCAGAACTACACTCTTCAGGGCTCGGTTCGGGTCTCCTTCACCCGCGATTCCAACCTGAAGCCGGGTACCTTCGAGATCGACTCCGCCACCGAGAAGCAGGCTGCGCAGCGCCGGTCCGCTCCCAGCGTCCCAAGCCGCCAGCCCACCCGCTACCAGCCCGTCCTGGAGCTCGACGGCCAGCGCTACTCGCTGAACGCCGGGTCCGTGCTGCTGGGCCGCTCATCGGAAGCGGACATCCTCGTCGATGACACCGGCGTGTCCCGCCGTCACCTCGAAATCCACACGGGCCAGGGCCAGTCCCGCGCTGTTGACCTCGGCTCGACGAACGGCAGCTACGTGAACGGGCAACGCGTACAGGGAGAGGCCGACCTGTCGGACGGCTCAGTGATCACCATGGGCCGCACCCGCATGACTTTCCGACTTGTACCCGTGCAGAACGGCGGCCGCCAGGCATGAGTGATCTGACCGTAACGCTGTTGAGGTACGGGTTCCTGCTCCTGATCTGGATCCTCGTTCTCAGTGTCGTCAGTGCACTGCGGCGGGATCTCGTTGTCGGACGGCGCAACCGGACCGGGTCCCCAACGGCCCGCGAAGCCCGCAGGCATCCGGAGCTGGTTGAGGAACCACCGGCCAAGGCGCAGGCCCGCCGCCTGGTTGTCACGGAAGGCCCCCTCAAAGGAACCGCTCTTGACCTGGCCTCCAGCCCCATCCTGCTGGGACGTGCACAGGAGGCCACACTGGTCCTCGAGGACGACTACGCGTCCGGTCGCCATGCCCGGCTTTTCCCACAGGGCAGCCGGTGGTTCATCGAAGATCTCGGATCCACCAACGGAACCTACCTCGCGGGCAACCAGCTGACCCGCGCGCTGCCGGTGGAACCCGGTGTACCAGTTCGGATCGGTAAGACGGTCATCGAATTGAGGCCATAGTCCATGGCCCTGGTTTTCCGGTTCGCCGCCCGCTCAGATGTGGGAAAGGTCCGCGCAAAGAATGACGATTCCGCCTACGCCGGCCGTTACCTCGCCGTCGTAGCCGACGGCATGGGCGGGCATGCAGGCGGCAATATCGCCTCAGCGTCGACAGTCCTGGATCTGGTGCACCTTGACCGCAAGGACTACGACGGCGACGCCGGCACCCACCTGGCCGATGAAATCCAGACGGCCAACTCGCTCCTGTCCGAACTGGTCAGCACCAACCCGCAGCTTGCGGGCATGGGAACAACCGTCACGGCCATGCTTCTCAACGGCGAGAAGATCTCCTTCGCCCACATCGGTGATTCGCGTGCCTATCGGCTGAAGGACGACGTTTTCGAGCAAATCAGTGTCGATCACACCTTCGTGCAACGGCTCATCGAGGAGGGCAGGCTCAAGCCGGAGGAAGCGGAGGTTCATCCGCACAAGAATGTGCTGATGCGTGTCCTCGGCGATGTCGATGCCAGCCCGGAACTCGATCTGACTACCTTCGATGCCGAGCCGGGTGAGCGGTGGCTGCTGTGCTCGGACGGACTGAATGCCGTGCTGGATGATGCGACCGTTGAACGGGTCATCCGGGAGACGCGGGATCTCTCAGCATGCGTCAACACGCTTGTCGACCTGACGCTGGCCGGCGGGTCGCCGGACAACATCACCATCGTGGTGGTTGACGTGGATACCGCCACGCCTGAAGATTTGCGCACGGCCGCGCTCACCGCCCTCCCGCCCGCGAGGGAAGCGGCCGGGGAGAAGGACAGCGATGTCCCCGCTGATGACGCGACACCAGGTGTCGCTATCAGGGCAGATGTTATCCGGGAAGACCTGTCATCCCGCCCGCATACCCTGGTGGGTTCGGCAGCGCTGGCTACTGAAACCGGTCAGATTCCGATCGTCACGCAGCGCTCCACCGAACGCCGCGCTGCCATGATGCTGACCCACAAGGCACCACCTGCCGACGCAGCGGACGACGACGGGACTGAGGATGGCCCTGCGCCCCGCCGCCGGCGCTGGCTGCTGCCGGCCGCACTTGCCTTGATGGCGCTGATTCTTGCCGCCGTTCTCTCACTGGGATACGTCTGGACCCAGACGCGCTACTACGTCGCGGCCTTTGACAACAGAGTGGCCATCTACAACGGTGTTGCACAGACACTCGGGCCGATTCCACTGAGCCACGTCGACCAGACAACCGACATTCCCGTCTCCAGCCTTCCGGAGTTCCAGCGCAACCGCCTGGAGAACACTCTTGCGGCAAGTGATCTCCGACATGCACAGGACATCGTTGAAGACCTGCGCCAGTCACTGCGGGCGTTGCCCTGCCCACCGGAAAGCGACCCGAGCCCGTCCGCGAGCCCGTCACCCACAGGTTCAGCCTCACCCGAGACTGCATCACCCGAGCCATCAGCCTCGGCCAGCCCAACAGCAGAACCGAGTGCAAGTGCTCCTGACAGCCCCAGCGCCACCGCCGAAGCGAGTCCCAGCGCCTCCGCAAGTGCCAATGCCGCACCAGGCGAAGCTGCCTCCTGCGGAGGGAGAGTCCAATGAGTGAAGTACTTACCGTCCCGAGGTCCCGCCGTAACGTCGAGGCGCTCCTCCTCATCGTCGCACTGACGGTAGCGATCGGCGCCAACTGGCTTGTTGGTCTGGACAAAGAAAACCCCTTCGACTCGGCCTTCTGGCTGCAGGGCGGAACGCTCGCTGCGCTGGCGTTGATCTTTCACATCCTTCTTCGTTTCCGCGCGAAGTATGCAGATCCTGTAATACTTCCCATCGTGATAGCACTCAATGGAATCGGTCTGGCCATGATCTACCGGCTGGATCTTGCCCTTCCCGCTGATGGCCAACCTGTAGCACCGAGCCAGTTCCTCTGGACAACGGTGGCTATGGGCGCATCCATAGCCACGCTCCTGGTCATCCGGGATCACCGGATCCTGCGTCGATTCACCTACATCTCGCTTATTGTGAGCGCCGTTCTGCTGATGCTTCCGCTCACGCCGCTGGGCGTCGAAATCAACGGAGCCCGTATCTGGATCAACGTGGGGGTGGGTACCTTCCAGCCCGGCGAGGTCGCCAAGATCACCCTCGCTATATTCTTTGCAGGGTATCTATCCACCAATCGAGACCTCATCCTGCTGGCCGGGAAGAAGTTGGGACCCCTGCAGCTCCCGCGCTTCCGTGACCTGGCGCCCATGGTGGCTGCCTGGCTTGTCAGCATCGGTGTCCTGATCTTCCAGCGTGACCTCGGCTCCTCCATCCTGTTCTTCGGCCTGTTCATGGCCATGATCTACGTCGCCACCTCGCGGGTCAGCTGGGTGCTGATCGGACTCGCGATGATCGCCGTCGGCGGTTATGCCGCCCTTCAGTTGTTCAGCCATGTCGCCCTGCGCATCGACAGCTGGATCAATGCGTTTGAACCGGAGGTCTTCAACCGGAATCCCGGTGGGAGCGGTCAGGTTGTCCAGGGGTTGTTCGGCTTGGCCAACGGCGGCCTTGTCGGAACCGGGCTCGGTCAGGGCCGGCCGGACCTCGTGACCTATGCAAACAGCGACATGATCATCACCGCCCTCGGCGAGGAGCTCGGCCTCATCGGACTATTCGCCATCGTGCTGCTCTATATCCTGCTCATCTCGCGCGGTTTCCGAGCGGCTCTAGGTACCCGTGACGGGTTCGGCAAGCTGCTCGCCTGCGGCTTGTCATTCACCATCGCACTGCAATGCTTCGTGGTCATCGGGGGAGTCACACGGCTCATCCCGCTCACTGGACTCACCACGCCCTTCATGTCCGCCGGGGGTTCTTCCCTGCTGGCGAACTGGATCATCGTCGCCCTGCTCCTGCTCATCTCGGAGACGGCCCGGCGGCCGGCAGTGAAGGGCCCGGTCCGCGAAACATTCCCCGAAGGCAAGCAGAACCGGAACACTCCGGCAACGGATACTACGCGGGAGGTCAGCGCATGAACCAGGCCATCCGACGCTCGTGGATCGTGGCCATAAGCATGTTTGCGCTCGTCCTCGGATCCCTGACCTACGTCCAGTTCTTCGAGGCCAATGCGTTGGAGAACAACGACTGGAATACGCGGCAAATCCTGCAGGACTATGGAAAGAACCGGGGCGCAATTCTGGTGGACGGACGTCCGATTGCCGAATCCGTGCCCTCAAACGACCAGTTCAACTACCAGCGCGTCTACAACCAACCGGAAATGTATGCGCACCTCACCGGATTCTTTTCGTTGGTGAACGGGTCCACCCAGCTTGAGAACGTCATGAATGAGGACCTATCCGGCAGTAGCGACGATCTCTTTATCGATCAGATGATCCGCCTGTTCTCGGGCGCGCAGGCACAGGGCGCCTCCGTAGAGCTGACGATCGACCCGCAGTTGCAGCAGATGGCGTGGGAGATGATCCCTGAAGGGCAGACCGGATCGATCGTTGTCATGGAACCGGCCACCGGAAACGTGCTCGCGATGGCATCGAAGCCGTCCTATGATCCCAATCTGCTCGCCGCTCATGACACCTCAGTGGTTGTGCAGAACATCGAGCAGCTCGCGCAGGTTCCTGGTTTGTCCATCTATTTCAACCCTGCAACGCAGTCACTTGTCGCTCCCGGATCAGTCTTCAAACTGGTGGTGGCGGCCGCCGCTCTTGAAACCGGTCAGTTCGATGCGGAGTCCACCATCCCCAATCCGCCGGTGCTTGACCTTCCAGGCACCGACGTCGGGCTGCCGAACTTCACCACCGGCGGATGCGCGACGCGTGACACCGCAGATCTGGAGTTCGCGCTGGAGCAGTCCTGCAACACTCCGTTTGCCCAGATGGCGTGGGATCTCGGTGAGCAAGCGGTGCTCGAGCAGGCTCAGGAGTTCGGCTTCGGTGAGCGCTTCTTCATCCCGGTCGAGGTCGCTGCCAGCCAATTCCCCACCGAACTCAGCGAAGCCCAGCTCGCGCAGTCAGCCATCGGGCAGTTCAGCGTCGCCGTGACACCCCTCCAGATGGCAATGGTGAGCGCGGCGATCGCCAATGACGGTGTGCTGATGAAGCCTAATCTCGTGAAAGCCGTCCGGGCACCGGACCTCTCGATTATCGACGAACCCGAGCCGGAGGTTTTCCGGGAATCCCTCAGCGCGGACAATGCCAACCAGATCACTGAGTGGATGGTCAACGTGGTGGAGAACGGTACCGCGCGCAGTGCCGCAGTCCCCGGCGTGGAAGTGGCCGGCAAAACCGGCACCGCGGAGGTCCCCGAGCAGGGCGATAATGCCTGGTTCACCGGCTTCGCACCTGCTGACGACCCCGAAGTAGTGGTTTCCATCGTCATGCAGGACGTCGACATTGCGACGGGTGCCCAGTTGACAAGTCCAAACGCTAAGAGACTCATAGAGGCGGTGTTGAATAGGTGAGGCCTACTTCAGGTATCACATTAGGCGGCAGGTTCCAGCTGACTGATCGCATCGCCATCGGTGGCATGGGTGAAGTCTGGAAGGCCCGTGACCAGGTGCTCGGACGCATCGTGGCCATCAAGATTCTGAAGGAGGAATACACGGGCGATCCCGGGTTCCTCAATCGGTTCCGTGCTGAAGCCCGCCACACCGCCCTGCTGAACCACGAGGGCATTGCCAACGTCTTCGATTACGGCGAAGAGGGCGGCTCGGCCTACCTCGTCATGGAGCTCGTCCCGGGTCAGCCCCTGTCCACCATCATTGAGCGCGAGCACATCCTGTCTCCGGACAGGGCACTGTCCATCATCGGCCAGACTGCTACGGCCCTCAGTGTCGCGCACCGTCAAGGTCTTGTGCACCGGGACGTCAAGCCCGGAAATCTGTTGATCATGCCGGACGGCCGCGTGAAGATCACTGACTTCGGCATCGCGCGCCTTGCTGATCAGGTTCCACTGACCGCCACCGGACAGGTCATGGGCACCGCCCAGTACCTGGCCCCTGAGCAGGCAACCGGCCAGCAGGCAACCGGCTCCAGCGATATTTATGCACTGGGCGTGATCGGGTACGAGCTGCTCGCCGGACGGCGGCCGTTCTCGGGTGAGTCGCAGATCGCAATCGCCCTCGCCCAGGTCAATGATGCTCCGCCTGACCTGCCCGAAACTATCCCACACGCGGTTCGTGCACTGATCGCCAGCATGCTGGCCAAGGACCCGGCGGACCGTCCGGCGAACGCCGAAGCCCTTGCCGAGGCCGTCGCCGCCATCCGCCGCAACGATATTCGTGCGGCGGAGTCCGCCGTTCCCGGCATGCTGCTGTTCACCGACTCCACCGGTCCGCTCACCACTCCGGTTCCGGCGCCAACCAGTGCCACCCGGGCCGTTCCCGCTCCGACGACGTCGGCCCTGCCTACCGTTGCGGGCGCCGGGGCAGTTGCAGCGTCGCGGGAATGGACCGAGGAAGACATCGACGAGGAGCCGCCGCGTCAGGAAGAGTCGCGCGGGCGCAGTCCCTGGCTGATTGCTCTGATCATCCTGCTTGTGTTGGCAGCTCTCACTCTTGCAGGCTTCCTGCTCGCTCCGCTGCTGGCCGGGGACCAGGACGAACCGGCCCCCGCGCCGACCAGCTCCTCGGCATCCCCGACGCCATCTGAAAGTGAAACCCCGACGCCGACGCCGGAAGAAACCACTCCGGAACCCACCACCCCTGCACCAACCACACCGGAAGCTATCGTGGTGGATGCCGCCACCTATCAGGGGCGTCCCATTGACGTGGTCGTAGCCGAGCTCAACAATCTCGGGTTCTCCGTGGACCAGCAGCCGGAGGTTACGGACGAGTTCGCCCCCGGGACGGTCCTGACCCTGAACCCCGTCGGCCCGCTGGCGCCGGGATCACAGATTACGGTCACCTTCGCTGAAGCACCAGAGACGTTGACCATTCCATCGGGTCTTGAAGGAGCCACCGAGGAAGAACTGCAGCAGGCCCTCGCCGATTTGGGCCTCAGCGCCGTCCGTTCCAGCTCTGAGGCTTCCGAGGAGGAAGCCGGCACCGTTCTGTCTGTCGATCCGGCGGAGGGAACCGAGGTGGAGCCCGGCAGCACGGTTCGATACGTCGTCTCCTTGGGCCCCGAAGAGACCGCTCCCCCGGCGATCGGGCCTGGCCAGACGCCGCCGGGCCAGGACCAGCCCTAGGAAGCATGTGAGGGGGCACCAGGTGAGCAGCGAAAGAGTCCTCAACGGACGTTACGAGATGGGTGAACTGATCGGCCGTGGGGGCATGGCCGACGTTCACCTTGGCCGTGACGTCCGGCTCGGTCGTACCGTGGCCATTAAGGTGTTGCGGCGGGACCTTGCGCGGGATCCGCTGTTCCAGTCCCGTTTCCGCCGTGAAGCGCAGGCTGTAGCTGGCCTGAACCACCCCACGATCGTGTCCGTGTACGACACCGGTGAGGAGGAGATCGAGGGCCAGCACCATGACGAGGTCCGTGTCCCTTTCATCGTCATGGAATTCGTCGCCGGGCTGACCCTCCGCGATCTCCTCAAGCGCGGCGAGCTGACCCCTGAGACTTCTGTCGACTACATGCTGGGTGTTCTCTCCGCGCTCGAGTACAGCCACCGTGCAGGAATCGTGCACCGGGACATCAAGCCCGCCAATGTCATGATCACTCCGGAGGGTCAGGTGAAGGTCATGGACTTCGGCATTGCGCGGGCCATCGCGGATTCCGCCGCCACCATGACCCAGACCCAGGCGGTCATCGGCACCGCCCAGTATCTTTCACCTGAGCAGGCGCGCGGAGAAACGGTGGATGCGCGCAGCGATCTGTACTCGGCGGGTTGCCTGCTGTATGAACTGCTCACCGGAAGGCCTCCGTTCGTGGGCGACAGTCCGGTGTCTGTCGCCTATCAGCACGTCCGTGAAATTCCCGTGCCTGCCCGGGAACTCGATGCGAGCATTCCGGCGGAGATCGAGTCGGTTCTCTCCATCTCGCTGGAAAAGGACCGCGCCCGGCGCTTCCAGAGCGCAGCCGACTTCCGGGCTGCCCTACGGGATGCGCGCAAGGGCATCCGGCCAGGCGTACCGGCAGCTCCTACGGAAGCAATCGCCGCCGTTCCAACACGAACCGACGACGACGCCCCGCAGACAAGAGCCATGGCCAAGGTTCTCGCGGGCGGAAGCATCGCAGCCGATTCACTGGTGGAGGAGGAGGAAACCGGTTCGCTTCCCGTGGCGCATGCTGCGCGGAACCGCCGGGACGTCGAGGACCGGCGTCGAACACGCCGCCGCGGGTGGATCGCGGTGCTGTTGGTGCTGCTGGCACTGCTGCTGTCTGCCGGCGGTGTAGCACTTTTCGGAATCCTCAACTCGCAACCGGAGGAGCCCGTTCTCACCTCCGTTCCCGCGGTTGACTCAATGACTGAAACGGAGGCGAGCAATGCTTTGACCGCCGTCGGTCTCCGACCGCAGGTGGAACGTACATTCCATGATGAGGTCGAGTCAGGCTTTGCTATTGCCACTGATCCCGAGGCCGGCGGCGAGGTCGAGCCGGATTCACTGGTGACGCTGCGGATTTCCAAGGGACCGGCGAACCGCGCTATACCGGAGGACATCTTCCAGATGACCGAATCGTCCGCGCGGGATGCCCTCGAATCGGTAGGTCTGCGGGGCGGCAGCGTAAGCGAAGCGAACAGCGCAACCGTTCCTGCAGGGCGGGTAATCGAGACTGAACCGGCACTCGGTTCATCCGTTCCCGCCGATTCCGAAGTGAATCTGGTGCTCTCTACCGGGCTGGTGACCGTCCCGCGGCTCACCTCTTTGCCGAGGGATGAAGCGGTGGCCCTGCTGGAGGACCCCGCCCGCGCCTTGGTGCCGCGCATTGAGGAGGAACCGAACGCCGTCGTCGAACCCGGTCTGGTGGTAAGGCAGGAACCCGCTGCGAACACGAATATCGCGCCCGGAACCGAAGTTGTTATCTATGTCGCTACCGAACCGGAAGAGGAAGAAGAGCCTCCTCCACCAACAACCCCGGCCCCCACGTCGAGCGCTCCAGCCGAAGAGGAAGAGTCCGGCAACGAGGGTCGCGGGCGAGGGCAGGGGCAGGGGCAGGGAAACAGTGGCGTCGTGGGGGACGTGTTGGAGGGCTTAGGACCCTGACTGCTGGTGGATCAGCGGGCTGAGCGTGGCTGAGCGCGCTGCGGCGCCGTTCAGACCAGCCTGCTCCAGCCAGTTTCCCAGCATCCGGTAGCCGCCCTCGGTCAGCACGGACTCCGGGTGGAACTGCACTCCGCACAGCGGAGCGGAACGATGCTCCAGGCCCATGATCACGCCACTGGCCGTCCGCGCCGTCACACGCAGCTCAGCGGGAACGTCCCCGACAGCCGCCAGCGAGTGGTAGCGGGTGGCCGTCAGTGGTGATTGCAGGCCTTCGAAGACGTTGGTGGAGTCATGTTCGACCAGGGACGTCTTGCCGTGCATCAGCTCGGGAGCATGCGTAACTGATCCGCCATAGGCCTCTGCCAGTGCCTGGTGACCAAGGCACACTCCGAGCATCGGCTTGCTGTTCGCGCCGCACCACTTGATCAGGTCGATGCAGACCCCCGCCTCCGCCGGCGCACCCGGACCGGGAGAGATGAGGACGGCGTCCCGCACTTCCGCAAGTGCAACAGCCTCGGCCAGCGTCACGTCATCGTTCCGGACGACGGTGGTCTCCGCACCGAGTTCCTGCAGATAACCGACCAGTGTGTACACGAAGCTGTCGTAGTTGTCGACGACCAGAATGCGGGTAGGGCTGCTCATGATCACGTGCCAATCGTTGAATCGGTCAGGGGACTGAACTGGGAGAGCCAGGGGAAGACCCAGCTCACGAGGACGGCCAGCGCTGCCACGATGAGCAGAATCGCCCAGATGATCCGCAGCCAGAAAGGCCCCGGCAGGTGGCGGAATAGAAACGCGTACATCAGGCGGCTCCTTCCGCGACTTCGGCTACCTGCGCGGCAATCTCCTCCGGCGGTCCGTCCCCCAGTGACTGGAACGATTCCATCACTGCGTAGGCGATGATCCGCTCCTGGGCGCCGAAGCGCGGATTGCAGCTGGTGAGGGTAAGGATCCGTTCCTCGGGTTCAACGCCCGGCTGCGTAGGTACGGGCGCGAGAACATCGACGCGGTCGGGCAGCACAATCTGGGTATTGCGATAGACGTAGGAGTAATAGCCGTCCTGCGTCTGCACGTAGATGCGGTCGCCGGGCACGAGGGTATGAATGTTGTCCAGCACAGCACCATTTGTCTGCCGGTGGCCTGCGAGTGCGAAATTACCGACGGCGCCCGGCATTCCGGTCTCCGGATAGTGCCCTAAACCGAGGTTGTCGAGAACCGCCGTCGTCACGCCGCCGGTGACCGGTCGGGTATAGCCGTCCCCGAACCGCGGGATGTAGATGACGGCGAACGTCTCACCCGCCGCCTTCGTCTCCAGTACGGGAATCTCATCAGGTGATGGAACTTCGGGCTCCCCCCCAGGACGATCTGCGACAGACTCCTCTGGGAGGTCCGCGAAGAATTCCTCCACCGCCTGGCCCTGCTTTGCGTTTGATTGGACGTTTGTCCACCACAGTTGCCATGCCACGAACAAGAGGAGGATCACGCCGGCTGTGATGAGCAGCTCACCGATCACCTGAGCCGACATCTCCAGCAGACTACGACGACGACGGCTGGCGGGCGCGCGCCGGGAACGGTCACGGCGGGCCACCGCGATGCCGCCGCCGAGGTTGCTCAATCCTTCTCCCTGCCTACGAATATGATGTCGGGCGTCGCAGCAGCGGTTCATTAGCTAGAATGGGCAGCTAGAACCGCGCCGATGACATAGGTCCTTTCTCAGGATAACCGGTGTCGCCGCCGCGTTCCGAGCTGTATGACCGCAAACACAGCGGCTGGACGCCCAGCCGCCGTCTAGGAGGATCCGTGCCCGAGTCGAAGTCCCGCAAGAAGCAGGTCGAGCCGAAAACGCGCGCCGCTGCGGAACCGAAGCCGAACCCGGTCTGGTACAAGCCGGTGATGTTCGGGCTGATGGTGGTCGGCCTGCTGTGGATTCTGGTCTACTACATCTCTGAGGGACGCTTCCCGATTCCGGGTATCGACTCCTGGAACATCCTGATCGGCTTCGGAGTCGCTATTGCCGGGTTCCTGATGACAACCCGCTGGCGGTAGGTCTTCCGCCGGTTCACCCGAGGGAAGCAAGCCCGAAGACTGATGCGGCGATTCCGAAGCCCATCACGCCAATAGCAGTTTCCATGACCGTCCAGGTCTTGAAAGTCGTCTTCACATCCATGTCGAAGAACCGGCCGACCAACCAGAATCCGGAGTCATTGACATGGCTGGCCACAACGGATCCGGCGGCCACCGCAATGACGAGGGCAGCGAGCTGCAGACCGTTGTAGTCCGAGGATGCAATGGCGGGGCTGATCAATCCAGCCGCTGTGGTCAGCGCAACCGTCGCTGAACCCTGTGCAATACGGAGAATGGCCGCGATCAGGAATCCCGCGAGGATGACCGGGATCCCGAGGTTGCCGAGCGCACCCTCAAGTGCCGATCCGATGCCGGAGGAGCGAAGTACACCGCCGAACATGCCGCCGGCGCCGGTGATGAGGATGACCGAGCAGACCGGCCCCAGCGATGATTCGAGGACCTTCTCCAATGCAGACTTTTCAATACCTCGGCGCCGTCCCAGCACGTATGCCGCGACGAGCAGCGAGATCAGCAGTGCGACGGGCGTCTCACCCACGGTGCGCAGGACCTGGAACCAGACCTGATCCGAAGTTCCCTCCGGGAGTGCCCCTCCGACGTTCAGCGCGTTCAGGCCTGTGTTCAGGAAGATGAGGACCAGCGGCAGCAGTAGGATTCCAACGACGGTGCCGAAGGCCGGCGGATTACTCTCGTGTTCTTCATCGGCCTGGCCGAGGAGCGCTGGAATCGGCAGGACTATGCGCTTGCCCATCCATAGCCCGTAGAGGTAGCACGTGACGTACCAGGTCGGTATTGCAGCGATCAACCCGACCAGCACGACAAGCCCGATGTTGGCTCCGAAAAATTCGGAGGCTGCAACCGGCCCGGGATGCGGTGGAACGAAGATGTGCATGACAGAGAAGGCACCGGCGGCCGGCAGGCCATAGATCAGGACGCCGCCGCCCAGTCGCCGGGCAACTGAGAACACCACCGGCAGCATGACCACCAAACCGGCGTCGAAGAAGATCGGAAAGCCAAAAAGCAGCGAAGCGATGCCGAGAGCGAGTGGAGCCCTTTTCTCGCCGAACTTGCCGATCAGGTAGTCGGCGAGCACTTTCGCGCCGCCGCTTGTTTCGACCAGGCGGCCCAGCATTGCTCCGAGGCCGACGAGCAGCGCCACCGTCGCCAAAGTGGAACCGAATCCGCTCGTCAGTACGGGAACCACCTGATCAGCTGGTATTCCGGTTGCGAATGCCGTGAGCAAACTGACCAGAATCAGCGCTACAAACGCATGAATGCGCAGTTTGATAATGAGGAGCAGCAGCACCGCAATTGCGGCCGCGGCGATGAGCAGGAGCGGACCAGCGCCAAGCGTCTGAGTCCAGCCTTCAATGAGCATGAATTACTTCTCCGTTAATTTCTTTGGTTCTCAGGCGGTCGGGCCCAGCTCGGCCATGATGCGATCCGTGACTTCCGCGGGCGTGCCGACATTGTCGACAGTGAGCCCGCGTTCGTTCTCCTGGAGTATTTCGAGGGTGTTGACCTGCGATGGCAACAGTGATTCAGGCATGAAGTGGCCGGTCCGTGTCTTCATGCGCGAGCGGATGAGTTCAACATCGCCGAGCAGGTGAACAAACCGGACGTCACCGTCGGCAGCGGCCAGCACATCGCGGTAACTCCTCCGCAACGCCGAACACGTCACGATGGTGGATTCTCCACTGGCGCTCTTCTCGCTGATCCATCGCGCGATCGAGTCCAGCCAGGGCTTGCGATCCTCATCCGTCAGAGCAATACCCTGGGTCATTTTGGTGATGTTCTCACGGGAATGAAATTCGTCCGCTTCGGCATAGATCCAGCCCAGACGCTCCGCCAGTGCCGTGGCGATCGTCGTCTTGCCTGATCCTGACACGCCCATGATCACCAGATGCATTCGTGATTTCACGCTAACTCCTCGACTTCCTTGTCGCTCGCGCCTCCTGTGACGCAACGCTCAATTTACTCGACCATAAAGGTAGCACCTTTGATGGACCGAAAGATACTACCTTTGAATTGCCGCCTTCCCGGCTTATCCTGATCCCACCCCTACCTCGGAAAGGTTTCTCAGTGGCGCTGTCCTCGAAAGGCCCCGCACCGGTGGCCGCCGTCATGTACAGCAGCATCATCGAGGAGCTGGGACGCAGCATAGTCAGCGGTGAGCTGCAACCGGGTGAACGCCTGACAATCGAAGCATTACAGGAGCGGTTTGGAGTCTCACGAACCGTGATTCGCGACTGCATGCGCATTCTCGAATCGATGAACCTCGTGTTCAGCAAACGCCGCGTCGGAATAGTGGTGCAGTCACCCCGCCACTGGAACGTGTACGACGCGCGGATCATCCGCTGGCGCCTGGAAGGAACCTCCCGCGCAAAACAGTTCAAGAGTCTGACGGAACTGCGCTGTGCGGTCGAGCCGCTCGCTGCGGCAGGAGCAGCGCGCAACGCCACTCAGGAGCAGCGCGCCGTCGTCGTCGACCTTGCCCAACAGCTGCGCATACTCGGCGAGGCCGGCCGTCTTGACGAGTTTCTTGCTGCGGATGTGGAATTCCATGCACTGCTCCTGCTCGCCAGCGGTAATGAGATGTTCTCCGCACTCGACGGCGTTGTCACTGAAGTCCTGCGTGGCAGGACTAACCAGGGATTAATGCCCCGCAAACCCCGTGAGCACGCGCTCGCCAGCCACGAAGCCGTCGCAGCAGCGATCGCCGAGGCCGACCCTGGCGCGGCTGAGACAGCGATGCGGAACCTACTCGCCGAAGTACGGCAAGCAATTACGTAGCCGTACACAGGTTGTGCACTGAGTTATCCACAGCTGTGTGTAACTTGGGCGGATTCATCAGTCCGTTCCGTGTAAACCTTGGGATTGCTTATCCACAGCTGTGGAATTACATGTGTGTAAGTTTTCCCCACTGGGGATAAGCCCTGTGGAAAACTACGCCGGAAAAGCAACCAGGCTCGCGCCGACGAAGGTCAGCGCCAACAGCACGACGGTCAGCACCGCCAACCCGGACCATTGGATCAGGGAGCGCTTCGGACTCCGCGGTGTATAGGCGATGATGGCCGCGGCAGCGCTTCCGGCCAGCAGACCGCCGAGGTGGGCCTGCCAGGAGATCCCCGCAACCACAAAGCCGAGAACGGTATTAATGGCGATGAGCACAACCAGTTGCCGTACATCCCCACCACGTCGCCTCTGCACGATGAGCATGGCTCCGAAAAGCCCGAAAACTGCTCCTGATGCTCCGACGACGCCCTGCAGTGGGTTGGTCAAGAGCAGTACAGCAACCGATCCGCCGAAAGCAGCGATCAGATAGAGGGCAAGAAACCTTGCCCGTCCCAGCAGGGGTTCAAGAGCCTGCCCGATGATCCAGAGCGCGTACATGTTGAATCCGATATGGAGCAGGAATCCTGTGGAATGGAGGAACGCGGCGGTGATCATGCGCCAAGGTTCCGGGGTGACGATGCCCGAGGTGTAGATACCCGCGTATGCCAGTGCGTCGGTCACGCCGGGGATGGCAAGTTGGGCAAGGAACAGCGCCACGCAGGCACCAATGAGCGAGAAGGTCACCAGCGGCCGCCCCTGCCGCACTGTTCCGCCGAAGATGGTGCGCGTGGCCGGAGTCTGGCGCTGCGCTTCACGCACGCAGTCGACGCACTGGATCCCGACGGCCGCCGGACGCTGGCATTCCGGGCAGGCGGGCCTGCCACATCGTTGACACCGCACATAGCTCACCCGGTCCGGGTGGCGCGGGCACACGGGAACGTCCTCATCCGGCCGGCCGGCCGGGATTCCATAGGTCATGAGCCGCTAGGCCTGCTCGATGCTGATGCTGTTGATCACGACGTCTTCGAGAGGCTTGTCGCGTCCATCGGTGGCGATCGAGTTGAGCTGGTCCACGATGGCGCGTGACGACTCGTCCTTGACCTCTCCAAAAATGGTGTGCTTACCCTGCAGCCAGGTGGTCGGAACCGACGTGATGAAGAACTGCGAGCCGTTGGTTCCGCGGCCATTCTGCAGACCGGCGTTCGCCATTGCCAGCTTGTAGGGCGCGGTGAAGTCCAGATCGGGATTGATTTCATCGTCGAACTTGTAGCCCGGACCGCCAATACCCTGTCCCAGGGGATCGCCACCCTGGATCATGAAGTCCTTGATGACGCGGTGGAAGATGGTGCCGTCGTAGAGCGGTGCGTTGGTTTCCTCACCCGTGCTCGGGTGGGTCCACTTGATCTCACCGGTAGCAAGACCCGTGAAGTTCTTGACCGTCTTGGGGGCGTGGTTGCCGTAAAGCTCCACCTTGATGTCCCCGAGGCTGGTATGGATGGTTGCGTGTGCAGTAGCAATAGCTGTCATGCCATTCATTCTTTCACGCACGTCGGCGGTATCTCCTGGAACAACCTCGTTCCGCGCACAGTGAAAATACTGTGAAACAAACCTCCGGATAGCATGGACCTCGGGATAGCACGTAGGCTGACTGACAACAGTCACTATCCACGGGAGGTAGTTGTGAAGAAATCCGAAAGCGTTGTCCGCAGCCTTGAGAACAACGTTCTGATGGGCGTCGGCACGGCGCGGGATTGGGCCGCTCCGCGAGTGGATGCCGCGAGAGGATGGGTGGCGCCGCGTATCGAACGGGGAATCGAAACGGCCTCGCCCAAGATCCAGCAGAGCATCAACCGCGCAGCACAGGGTCTGTCTGACGGCGTCGCCGTCGTCACCCCCCGAATCCAGGAGAGCCTGGACCGCGTAGGCCCGCGGATCAACCAGTTTGTCGACGGCACGGCCCCGCGCATCCAGGGCACCCTGGACCGCGCAACTCCGGCTCTCAACCAGGCTCGTGACCGCGTGGTGGGCGAGTACATCCCGGCAGTGTCGCACCGGCTTGGCGACGCCGCTGATTCAGCGTCGCGCACGCTGGCAGCTGCGACCATCCCGGCCGGCGTTGCCGGTGTTGTCACCAAGGTGACCGGTGACAAGAAGGCCGTGAAGAAGTACCAGAAGGCAGCCGTTGTCGCCGCGCAGCGCGCCGCGAAAGACCTCAAGCGAAGCAAGCAGCGCAAAAGCGGCAAGGGCTGGCTCATTGCCGGCATCATCGCCGCAGCCGTAACAGCCGGAATCGCGGTCTGGCGCGCATCACAGCCTGTGGAAGATCCCTGGAAGACCCCGGCTCCGGTCGAACCGACGCCGGTTGCGGACATCGCACACAATGACGATGCCAAGCAGGCTGTGAACGACATCAAGGAAGCTGCTGACCGAGCAGCTGAAAAGACCAACCCTGACGCCGGCGCACCGAAGGGGCCCGCCGTCTAGTTGCCTCTCAATCCGCTGACAGCGGGAAAGATCCACCCATTGGAGGATCTTTCCCGCTTTTTTCATGTCCGGGGCCAGAGCCTCCCCGGCTGGTGATAGATTTACGGCCGTGCACCCCGCGAAGCCGTCCGTGTCGATAGTCATCCCGGCGTACAACGAAGAAAGCGTCATCCGCCAGTGCCTCATTGCGGCTATCTACCAGTCCATGCCGGCTTATGAGATTCTGGTGGTCGATAACCGCTCCACCGACCACACCGCAGACATCGTCCGCCAGATGCAGCTGGAGTACCCTGAGAGCCCAATTCACCTGCTGGAGCAGAACGACCGGCAGGGTCTCATACCAACGAGAAACTTCGGTCTGAACCACGCGACAGGTGATGTACTGGGCCGAATCGATGCGGATTCAGTGCTCGAGCCGGACTGGGTCGAAACGGTGCAGGCGGGCTTCAGCGATCCGACCGTCGCCGCTGCGACCGGACCTGTTGTTTACTACGACATGCCGATGCGGCGGTGGGGGCTGAAAGCGGATGACAAGATGCGCCAACTCGTACTCAAGCTCGCGCGCAACCAGTACCACTTCTTATTCGGCTCCAACATGGCGCTTCGCAGCACGGCCTGGGAACAGATCCGGAACTACACCTGTCTTGATGAGTTGGATGAGATGCATGAGGACATAGACCTCTCTCTGCATCTTGCGGAACAGGAGCTCATCATCCGCTACATCCCCGCCATGGTCAGCGGGATGTCAGCCCGGCGTCTCGAGAATTCGCCCAAGGACTACCGTTACTACGTCACGAGGTTCGACCGCACTTACCGGGCTCACCAGATTGACAAGAAGGTTCTCAAGATTCCGATGCTGATCTTCATGTCGATCTACTACCCCGCGAAGGTGTTGCGTGCGGTGCACACCGCGCGGGCTGCCCGCACTACAGCGACCAACCGCTAGGCACCACTTAACAGGGAAAGGCTCCAGCCTCTCGGCTGGAGCCTTTCCCTTTCGGTGGAGGCACGGGGACTCGAACCCCGAACCCCCTGCTTGCAAAGCAGGTGCGCTACCAATTGCGCCATGCCCCCGTAAAACGGAACCTGATCAGTATACCCCGACCAACTGGTGAAGTTTTACTCGACCGGATCCGTCGCGCTACTCCACACTTCCTTGTCTTTCTCGGACTCCTGCCACCGTTTGTAGGCGAGAACCCCTGCAACAGCAGCTGCCGCTACCAGCAACTTCTTCACAGTGCTCCTCCTTGCAGTTACCTGCCGGTTTCAGAATCCGTGGGCGTACCAGGACTTGAACCTGGGACCTCTTCGTTATCAGCGAAGCGCTCTAACCGCCTGAGCTATACGCCCCCGCACCTCATCGGGCCGAGATACGACTTTACAGTAGGCCCTCAGCGATCCACAAATTGAGAACCTGGCCCCGATCACCGACCGATCAGTCGTCTGTGAGCGTCACTCCGATTCCACCTACGAGGGTGGATGAGATGTTGTAGAGAACCGCCGAGAGCATGGCCAGAGCGGTCAGGAGAACCACATTCACCACGGCGATGATGGTGGCGAAAGACACAACCTGACCCAGCGACGCGAACTGGCGCAGGTCGAAGCCAGCGCCTTCTGATCCAGCGATCTCTCCGAGAAGTTGATTCACCCGGTCGAAGATTCCCGTCAGGTCGAGCACCGTCCAGATCACGATTGCAGCCACCACGGTGACAATCCCCAGCGCTACGGAAAGGAGGAATGACATCTTCAGGACCGACCAGGGGTCGATCTTGCTGACCAGCAGCCGCGCTTTACGCGCCTTGGCCTTCGGTGCGGGCTTCACAAGCCCGGGACGGTTACCCGCGGGCCTTGCGGCAGACGAAGCAGGGCGCTGGGGTGGGCGCGCAGGCGGGTTCACCCGAGGTCCTCCGCCCGACGACCGCACGGCGCTGCCCGCAGTCGCGCGCGGATTTGAGTTGGCAGAACTCACTCGGAACCTCCAATATCGCTTGACTCAGCCTCCGGCCCAGCCGTTTCTTCTGACGACAACGGTACTTCATCCGGCGCATCCAGCGCAGACTCGGCTTCGTCCACACCCATCACAGGAACTTCCTCATCCACCGTGAGCCCTCGTTCGGTGTTGCGGGCGACGGCGATGATCCGGTCCGCCTTATCCGGCTTCGCGAAGATGACGCCCATGGTGTCGCGGCCCTTCGCCGGCACGCCGACCACCGCCGACCGCACCACCTTACCGCCGCCCATGACCACCAGGACCTCATCCTCTTCCTGCACAATGAGAGCGCCAACCAAATCACCGCGCACGTCGGCGAGCTTCGCCACCTTGATACCCAGGCCGCCGCGGCCCTGCACACGGTACTCATCCACTTTGGTCCGTTTCGCGAAGCCGCCCTCGGTCACGATGAACACGTAGGAGTCGTCGCTGACGACGTTGGCCGCCAGCAGCTCGTCATCCTCCCGGAACTTCATGCCCGTCACTCCGGAGGTAGCCCTGCCCATGGGCCGCAAAGCCTCATCAGTAGCACTGAAGCGAAGCGATTGCCCCTTCCGGGAGACGAGCATCATGTCATCGGTCTCAGAGACCAACTGGGCCGACACCAGCTCATCACCGTCACGCAGGTTGATGGCGATGACGCCCGCTGAACGGTTGGTGTCATAGTCCTCGAGGCGCGTCTTCTTGACCAGGCCGCGTTTGGTTGCGAGCACCAGGTAGGGAGATTGCTGGTAATCCCGCAGGTCGAGCACCTGGGCGATGGTCTCGTCGGGCTGGAAGGCAAGCAGGTTCGCCACGTGCTGGCCCTTGGCGTCGCGTGCCGCTTCCACAAGCTCATATGCCTTCGCCCGGTAGACGCGGCCAAGGTTGGTGAAGAACAGCAGCCAGTGGTGCGTGGTGGTAACGAAGAAGTGCTCGACGACGTCGTCGCCGCGCAGCTGCGCCCCGCGGATACCCTTGCCGCCGCGGGCCTGCTGACGGTAGTTATCGCTTCGGGTCCGCTTGACGTAACCTCCGCGGGTGATGGTGACCACCATTTCCTCTTCGGGAATGAGGTCTTCCATGCTCATGTCACCGTCGTACCCCATGAGGATCTCGGTGCGGCGGTCATCACCATGCTTGTCTACAATTTCCTGCAGCTCAGTCGAGACAATCTCACGCTGCTGTACCTCGGAGGCAAGAATCTTCTTGTACTCGGTGATTTCGGATTCGAGCTTGGCATGCTGATCCTGGATCTTCTGCCTCTCCAAAGCGGCGAGCCGCCGCAGCTGCATGTCCAGAATTGCCTGGGCCTGAACCTCATCGATCTCCAGCAGGCCCATCAGCCCATTGCGTGCATCCTCTACCGTCGAGGATCTCCGGATGAGGGCGATCACGTCATCGAGGGCGTCGAGTGCCTTGAGCAGTCCACGCAGGATATGTGCGGCCTCTTCAGCCTTGCGGAGACGGTACCGGGTCCTGCGGACAATGACTTCGAGCTGGTGCGTGACCCAGTGGCGGATGAACGCATCAAGGCTCAGGGTGCGCGGCACCTCATCGACGATGGCGAGCATATTGGCGCTGAAATTATCCTGCAGCTGAGTGTGCTTGTAGAGGTTGTTCAGCACGACCTTGGCTACGGCATCACGCTTGAGGACAATGACCAGGCGCTGGCCCGTGCGCCCCGAGGTCTCATCCCGGAGGTCGGCTATCCCCGAAACCTTCCCGTCCTTGACGAGATCAGCGATCTTGATGGCCAGATTGTCCGGATTGGCCTGGTAGGGCAACTCGGTGACAACCAGGCAGGTCCGGCCCTGAATCTCCTCGACGTTGACCACGGCACGCATGGTGATTGAACCACGGCCTGTCCGGTACGCATCTTCAATGCCCTTGTGGCCGAGGATCTGTGCACCCGTGGGGAAGTCTGGCCCTTTGATGCGCTGGATGAGCGACTCAAGCAGCTCTTCCTTGCTTGCGGTCGGATTCTGGAGGTACCACTGCACACCGTCCGCAACCTCGCGCAGGTTGTGCGGCGGGATGTTGGTGGCCATGCCGACGGCAATACCGGAGGAACCGTTAACCAGAAGGTTGGGGAAGCGTGACGGCAGGATGGTCGGTTCCTGGTTTTTTCCGTCATAGTTGTCCTGGAAGTCGACGGTCTCTTCGTCGATATCGCGGACCATCTCCATCGCCAGGGGCGCCATCTTCGTCTCGGTATACCGGGGCGCGGCCGCACCGTCGTTTCCCGGCGATCCGAAGTTTCCCTGGCCAAGGGCCAGTGGATACCTCATGGTCCAGTCCTGAATGAGCCGGACCAACGCATCATAGATAGCGCTGTCACCGTGCGGGTGGTACTGGCCCATGACTTCACCGACAACACGCGCGCACTTGTTGAAGGAGCGGTCAGGGCGGTAGCCGCCGTCGAACATCGCATACAGGACGCGGCGGTGGACGGGCTTCAGACCGTCACGCACGTCGGGCAGTGCGCGGCCGACAATGACCGCCATCGCGTAGTCCAGGTAGGACCGCTGCATCTCTGTCTGCAGGTCCACCTGCTCGATGCGGTCCGTCAGCACTGCGCCTTCAAGAGGCGTCCCGTCGCTCGGAACCTCAGGCGTTACTTCGTCACTCATCTAGTTCGTTCCATTCGTGGATGCGTGTCAGGAACCGGATCACAAGATAACTGCGTGCCCCGGCCGGGTCTGCTCGAATTCGGTCAGATGTCGAGGAACCGTACGTCTTTGGCGTTCTGCTGGATGAAGTTGCGGCGTGACTCGACATCCTCACCCATCAGGACGGAGAAGATCTGGTCGGCTGCGGCGGCATCATCCATGGTGACCTGCAGGAGGGTGCGGTGGTCGGGATCCATGGTGGTTTCCCACAGCTCCGTGTAGTCCATCTCACCGAGGCCCTTGTAGCGCTGGATCCCGTTCTCCTTGGGGAGCCGCTGGTTGTTGGCCAGGCCCATTTTGATGGTTTCATCCCGCTCGCGGTCGCTATACACATAGGAATGAGCCGCGTTGGACCACTTGATGCGGTAAAGCGGCGGCTGTGCCAGATATACATAGCCGTTCTCAATAAGCGGTCGCATGTAGCGGAAGAGCAGCGTGAGCAGCAGCGTGGTGATGTGCTGACCGTCAACGTCGGCATCTGCCATCAGGACTATCTTGTGGTAGCGGGCCTTCTCGACGTTGAAATCCTCACCGATACCGGCTCCGAAAGCGGTGATCATCGCCTGGACTTCGGTGTTGCTCAACGCGCGGTCAAGCCGGGCCCGCTCCACGTTCAGGATCTTTCCGCGCAGCGGAAGGATGGCCTGTGTTTCCGGATTGCGGCCGCGGACGGCCGAACCGCCGGCGGAGTCACCCTCAACTATGTAGATTTCGGACTTCGACGGGTCCTTCGACTGGCAGTCCTTGAGTTTGCCCGGCATACCGCCGGACTCGAGCAGGCCCTTGCGCCGGGTGGATTCGCGGGCCTTGCGCGCAGCCAGCCGCGCCTGGGCTGCCTGGATGGACTTGCGGATGACGTCGCGGGCGGGGCCGGGATTGCGCTCGAGCCAGTCACCCAGTTGGTCAGTGACCACGCGCTGCACAAATCCCTTGGCTTCGGAGTTGCCGAGCTTGGTCTTGGTCTGTCCTTCGAACTGTGGTTCAGAGAGTTTTACGGAGATGACGGCGGTGAGTCCCTCGCGGATGTCGTCACCCGTGAGGTTGTCATCCTTTTCCTTGATGATGTTCTTCTCGCGCGCATAACGGTTGATCAGCGACGTCATTGCTGCGCGGAAACCCTCCTCGTGGGTTCCACCCTCGTGTGTGTTGATGGTGTTCGCGTAGGTGTGAACGCTTTCGGAATACGCCGTTGTCCACTGCATTGCCACTTCCACGGCGATGGACCGGTCCGAATCCTCAGTCTCGAACGCGATCACGTCTTCGTGAATGATGTCTACGCGCTTCGATGAGTTCAGGTGCTTGACGTAGTCCAGCAAACCATTCTCGTAGAGGTACTCCACATGGCGGTGTTTGTTCTCTTCGGCCTTTTCAGCCTCGGCGTGGGCGGCGTCCGTAATCTCCTCGGTCTCCACCTCAGGCACGCGCTCATCCACAAGGCTGATCCTCAGGCCCTTGTTCAGGAAGGCCATCTGCTGGAAACGCGCCCGCAACGTCTCAAAATCGAACTCAACCGATTCGAAGATGGATGCATCCGGATAGAACGTCTGGGTGGTTCCGGTCTCAGTGGTTTCCGCACCCTTGTCGAGCTGTCCGACCGGCTTTCCGCCGTCCTCGAAGGACTGCCTCCAGATGTGACCCTGACGCTTGATTTCCGTGTTGACGCGGGAGGAAAGCGCGTTCACCACTGAGATGCCAACTCCATGGAGACCACCGGAAACGGCATACCCTCCACCGCCGAATTTTCCGCCTGCGTGCAGGATGGTCATGACTACTTCAACGGTGGGTTTGCCCTCGGTGGGATGCATATCAACCGGAATACCACGGCCATTGTCGATGACCCGTACACCGCCGTCAGCAAGCAGTGTGACCTTGATGTGATCGCAGTACCCAGCGAGCGCCTCATCCACAGAGTTATCCACAACCTCGTAGACGAGGTGGTGCAGACCGCGCGGACCAGTGGATCCGATGTACATACCGGGCCGCTTGCGAACCGCTTCGAGTCCCTCAAGGACCGTGATGTCACTTGCGCCGTAACCTTTGGGTGCGCCGGCGCCGGTCTCCGGCATTCCGGCAGATTCCAGTTCGTTGTCGTTAGCCACGGACGCTGTCGACTCCTCGTTGTCCTAATGTTGCCCGGTCTCAGAATGAAGGCATCCCCAAAAGGAATGCCTGCACCTATTATTCTACCGTGCAGCGACCGACAACGGCGCCTCAATTGCCTCCTAACGCCGAATAAACCGCTATTTAAGCTCTCAGCGGGGGGTCTTGTGGGGGCGTATACGTCCGCTGGGGTCCACTCGGCGCTGCACCCCGCTCATCAGGCGATCCGCCGGCAACTGGTCAAGGGTTAGCCGTAAGTATCCCTGGGCCCACGACCCGGAACCGATCGGCCGCCTTTTCTCCATGACGGAGCAGACGGCCCGACGATCTTCATGGCCGTCACAACACCGGTGCCCAATTCGTGTTCGAAGCGCCGGAGCAGGTCCGGGCTGATCAACCTGAGCTGCGTTGCCCAGGCTGTGGAATCGCACCGCACGAAAACCGTTGTCTCGTGGAAACTCTCAGGCGTGCAGTGGCTGGCGATCTCCTGTCCGACCAGTTCCTCCCACCGCGCCATCACCGACCCGACAGCTACCGGCGAATTCCAGCCCCGCTCGCTGAGCAGCCGCCCGAACACCGCACCGACTCCCTGTGGATCCCTGCCGGTGTAGGACTCCTGGCCTCTGGTCCGCGGGGCACCGGGCCCAGTACGACGACGGCGCGCGGCCGGCGCGCGAACATCACCGCGCGCTACGGAAGCGTCACGGAGTCGGTTCAGGAGCAGCCGCGGCGCATCCTGGCCAGGAGTGCCCCCGGCATCGCCCGAAAGGGGCGTGCCGGCGTCGTCGTTGGGGGTTGTCTTCCCTGCGCCCGGCGCTCCGAGATCATCCTCAGGCCGGGACTTCACTGAAGCCTCCAGGCACTACCTCGAACTGGCGGCCCTTCAACGCGGCCGGCACATCCTCTCCGACCGCGGCGGTAACAAGGACCTGTTCCGCACCGATGACCACGGACGCCAATCGCTCACGGCGGTTCGTATCCAGTTCAGCAAATACGTCATCGAGGATCAGGACGGGTGTGGATCCCGGTGTCTGATCGTCATCCGCGAGGAGATAATACGAGCCAAGTCGAAGCGCAAGCGCCATGGACCACGTTTCACCGTGCGAGGCGTACCCCTTGACCAGGGCGCGGCCGAGCATGAGCTCGACCTCATCGCGATGCGGGCCAACCAGCGAAATACCACGCTCGGTTTCGCGGCGCCGCTGCTTGGTGATGGCTGCCAGGAACCGTTCAGTGATGTGTTCAATGGAGAGGGTGCCGAGGTCTTCAGGTGTGGAGATCGACGTGCCGTCATCGTCGTCGGAAACCGGCCCGACCAGTGACGACCGGTAGGCGGCTGTTGCAATCTTCGAGCCGTCCGTCAACTCACGATAGGCCTTTTGTACGTGTGGCAACAGTCTGGTCAGAACGGCAAGGCGGGCGTGAAGAAGTTGCGAACCGACGGCCGCGAGATGCTGGTCCCACACTTCCAACGTGGCCTCGTGCGCGTCGGTAAGCCTGCGCCCCCGCAACGATTTGAGCAGTGCATTGCGCTGCTTCAGAACCCGTTCGTAGTCTGCGCGTGTACCGGCATGGTGGGGTACCAGCTGCACCATCAGATCATCCAGGAACCGCCGCCGGTTGGACGGATCGCCCTTGACGAGAGCGAGGTCTTCCGGCGCAAAGAGAACTGTCCGAAGTATTCCGGCGGCGTCCCGCGCCCGGACCGGGTTGGCTCGGTTGATGCGGGCGCGGTTGGCCCGTTCGCCGTTAATTTCCATTTCGACGCTGGTGGCTTGAGTTCCGCGGACCAAACGCCCACGAACCAGGGCACGCTCGGCATCGAAGGCGATCAGCGGCCTATCGGAGCTCACCCGATGGGACGAGAGTGACCCAAGGTAACCGATTGCCTCGACGATGTTGGTTTTTCCGACGCCGTTCGGTCCAACGAATACAGTCACTCCGGGTTCGAGGGCGACTTCAAGTTGCGAATAGCTACGGAAATCGGTCAGTGAGAGATGCTGGACGTACACCGCTGCTCAATCATTGTTCACTTGCGGGGCGGGCGCACGGCATGGCCGCCGAACTGGTTACGCAGAGCCGCAACCATCTTCAGGGACGGCGCATCCTCCTGCCTGGAGCTGAAGCGGGCAAACAGAGCAGCGGTGATAGCGGGCGCGGCCACTTCGTTGGCGATGGCCTGCTCAACCGTCCATCTGCCCTCACCCGAATCCTCCACATAAGCACCGACCTGGGTGAGTTTCGGGTCTTCCTCAAGCGCCTTTACCAAGAGGTCGAGCAGCCAGGATCGCACAACCGTGCCCTTCTGCCATGCGCGGAAGGTGCCGTGTACGTCCTTGATGATGTCTTTCGCCTCGAGCAGTTCATAGCCTTCGGCGTAGGCCTGCATCAGACCGTACTCAATCCCGTTGTGCACCATCTTCGCGTAGTGTCCGGCACCGGTGTCGCCCACATGGACGAAACTTTCTTCCCGGTCGCCGTCCGGACGCAGCGCATCGAAGACCGGCATCACCCGTTCAACGTCCGCGGCAGCTCCACCAACCATGAGCCCGTATCCGTTCTCAAGGCCCCATACGCCACCGGATACCCCACAATCGACAAAGGCAATACCCTGGTGAGCCAGCTGTTCGCTGTGTTCCTGATCGGTGCTGAATTTGGTGTTGCCGCCATCGATCACGAGGTCGCCCTCGGACAGCTTCTCTCCGAGTTCGGTAATGACCTGGTCGGTGATCTTCCCAGCCGGCACCATCACCCAGACCACCCGTGGAGCGGGGAGTGCGGCGATGAGCTCATCGACGCTTTCGGCATCGGACACGTCTGGATTCCGGTCATAACCCGTGACCTCTATGCCCCGGGAACGCAACCGTTCCCGCATGTTGTGTCCCATTTTTCCGAGTCCGATTAGGCCGATGTGCATAGTATCCTCCATGGGTTTCGGTGGGATGGACGGTCTGGTTGCTACTGGTTTGGCAGCCTCACGGGCATCAACAGGTACCTGTAGTCTTCCCGGTCTGCACCGGTGGCCTCTTCCTGCGCCGAGATGACGGCGGGCTTCGGCGGCGTGGTGAAGGAGAACCGTACGAAGCGGCTGCTGAATGCGCCCAGCCCTTCACTCAGGTAGTGGGGGTTGAAGGCCACGGTGATGTCATCGCCGTCCAGGGTGGCTTCGATAGCTTCGGATGCCTGGGCATCTTCACCGGTCCCGGCGTCGAGCACCACCTGGCCCGCACTGAATGCGAGCCGTACGGGCGTGTTCCGCTCGGCGACCAATGCCACACGACGGACAGCTTCCACCAGCAGGCTGGTCTCCACCGTTGCATGGATGGGGGTGTTATCAGGGAAGAGGGACCGGATCTTGGGGTAATCGCCGTCGACCAACAGTGAGGTGGTTCGCCGGCCACCGCTTTCAAAACCTATGAGCTCGCTGTTGTCAGACAGCGCAATATTGAGATCGCCGGACCCTCCGAGCGTTTTTGCTACTTCGCTCAAAGTCTTGGCTTTGACCAGGGCGCTGGTGGAGATTCCGGGATTCGTCGGTTTCCAGGAAAGCTCACGAAGCGCCAAACGGTAACGGTCGGTTGCGAGGAAAGTGATCAGGTCTTCCTCGATTTCCATCCGCACGCCGGTGAGGATGGGAAGGGTGTCATCCCTACTGGCAGCGATGATGACCTGTGAAACGGCCTCAGCGAAAGCATCCCCGTCGACGACGCCGCTGACGTCCGGTAGCGCTGGAAGTTCCGGATACTCCGCTTCCGGCATGGTGGCGAGATTGAACCGGCTGTTACGACACGTCAATGTGACCTTGGATCCGTCGGTCTCGACCTCGACCGGTGCGGAGGGAAGGCTGCGGCAGATGTCCGCAAGCAACCGTCCGGACACGAGAATGGTTCCCTCTTCGGCTACATCAGCGGCGATCTCCAGACGTGCTGAGATCTCGTAGTCAAAACTGGCCAGACTGAGGGTACCCGCACCTGCCTTGATCAATAGACCCGATAGCACCGGTACAGGAGGACGCGGTGACAGGGAACGCGCTGTCCACGTTACGGCCTCAGCCAGGACATCGCGCTCGACTCGGAATTTCACTGAAGGGTGCCGCCTTTCGCGAGGTACCTCGGGGGGAAGCCACTCGTCCTCAACCTTTCCGGTAGATCTTTCCGGCAAAGGAGGACGCGTGAGCAAACGTCAACTCTACTGAGTTCCAGCTTAGCGCGACACAGTGGGCAGTCTTGCCGGTCGGTCTGGAGGGGAAATGTTATTTGGAACAGATCGATGGATTAAGGATCAGTAGTGTTAATAACTCCTGTGGATACTGTGGATAACCCGGGTGGTTCCCGCGTTCCCGCGGATTCTCCCTGTGCACAGGATGTGCACAGCGCCGTGTGAAGTACATGGCGCTGTGTGCATGAAATAGCTGTAATTCAGCGGTCCACAGCCCTACCCGGTCTTGTCCTCATTAACGTCCACGGAAAACCCGTAGTTATCCACAATTGTTTCCACAGCTGTTAATTCACCCGTTGGCGGGCAGCTTGCGCTGCGTCCTACGAATCTTTGCGATGGTGTTTGATGCGGTTGGTTAGTTCGGTCACCTGGTTATAGATGGCCCGGCGTTCCGCCATGAGTTCACGGATCTTCCGGTCGGCATGGATAACAGTGGTGTGGTCGCGGCCTCCGAGCTCCTGACCAATTTTCGGTAGTGACATATCGGTCAGTTCGCGGCAGAGGTACATCGCAATCTGCCGGGCTGTGACCAGTGTGCGCGTCCGCGACTTGCTGCACAGATCATCAAGAGTGATGGTGAAGTACTCAGCCGTCTGCGCCATGATCAGCGACGATGTAATTTCCTGGGCGCCGTCGTCGCTGATGAGGTCTTTGAGCACTATCTCGGCCAGGTTCTTGTCGACGGCCTGGCGGTTCAGGCTGGCAAAAGCCGTTACCCGGATCAGTGCACCCTCCAGTTCGCGAATGTTCGTGGAGATCTTCGATGCGATGTACTCGAGCACCTCATCCGGTGCACTCATTCCTTCGCTGATGGCCTTCTTGCGAAGAATGGCGATACGGGTCTCCAACTCCGGCGGTTGGATATCGGTAAGGAGGCCCCACTCGAAGCGTGAACGCATCCGCTCTTCGAAGCCCGACAGCTGCTTGGGAGGGAGATCGGAGGTGATGACCACCTGTTTGTTGTGGTTGTGAAGTGCGTTGAAGGTGTGGAAGAACTCTTCCTGCGTCCGGTCCTTGCCGGAGAGGAATTGAATGTCGTCGATGAGGAGGATGTCGACGTTCCGATATGTCTGTTTGAAGCTTGTGCCCTCATCATCGCGGATTGAGTTGATGAAGTCGTTCGTGAATTCTTCAGAATTGACGTAGCGCACCCGGATTCCGGTATAGAGGTGGCGGGCGTAGTGACCTATGGCGTGCAGCAGGTGAGTTTTGCCCAACCCGGAGTCGCCGTAGATGAAGAGTGGGTTATAGGCCTTGGCCGGCGCCTCTGCTACCGCTACTGCAGCCGCATGAGCGAACCGGTTCGACGAACCTATGACGAATGTATCGAAGATGTACTTCGGGTTCAGGCGCCCGAATTCGTGGGAGTTGCTCGGCGGAGTGGGTGATGGTGCCTGCTCCCGCTGCGTGCTTTCCTCCGGAACCTCCTCAGGTTCTTCCTCAGCGATTGGAGTGAGATCCGAGTCAATGACGAACGCACACTGGATCTCTTCCCGGAAGACGTCCCTGAGGGCATCGTTGAGCGGGCTCTTGAGTTGACTCTGAAGAACTTCACGGGTCAGTTCGTTCGGAACAGCTACAAGCAGGGTTGTCCCGATGAGTCCCTGTGCCTGCGCCAGCACCACAAACCCACGCTGGCGGGGAGAAATCCGCTCGTCCTGTTCGAGGGTGCGGATTACCTTGCGCCAGGAGCTTCCTACATCATTAATCTCGTCGGTACTCACTCGCGTCCTCAGTTGAAAGTTTATTTGAGCCGGCTCGATCCGCGGATGCATCAGTAATCCACAGAGTTATGCACAGCACGTGGATAATTGCACCACCCGGCAACAGTAGACGATCAAAAGTACAGAGGATAGCTGGGACCGGTCCTGTGGATAAGGTAGTCTCGGGCGTCTCCGGCACGTTGCTTTGTGGCTGGAATCGGCCGGTTGTCCACATGGTGTTTATAACGGGGGCGTGCTGGGCAGGTCTCGTCCGGTTTGACCGTCTTGTGCCCGGTGCCCTAACGTTATGTAGTCCTTTATGTCTGCATTTTGCATGCCTCCATACCGTCAGCCAACCGCTGAACGGTATCGCGGTGCAAGCAAAGGCAGACGTACTACAACTTCATTGCGCCAGTCCGTTCTTCCCCCTTGTTGCAACGGCAGCGCATGCCAAGAACGTTCTGGAGTATCACAGTGAGCAAGCGGACCTTTCAGCCGAATAACCGCCGTCGTGCCAAGAAGCACGGCTTCCGTCTTCGCATGCGCACCCGCGCCGGCCGCGCCATTCTGTCTGCGCGCCGCGGCAAGGGCCGCATCGAGCTTTCGGCCTAGCATCATCTAACCCATCCGCCGGCGTCGTCTGACTGACAACGCCCCGACCGCCCGGAGCTCCAGGTGCTTTCTACCGCCCACAGAGTCCGGTCGGCCACTGATTTTTCGCATACCGTTCGTTCCGGTACCCGTTCGGGGTGCCGGAACTTGGTGTTATATGCGGTCGGAACCGGTGCTGGCATGCCCTCGCGCTTTGGCTTCATCGTGTCGAAAAGTGTTGGGAACGCGGTAACGCGGAATCTCGTTAAGAGGAGACTGAGAGAAGCAGCAGCGTCAGCGTTGCTGCAGCGACCGGTCGGAGTCGATGTTGTTGTGCGTGCACTGCCCCCGGCGGCTTCGGCGGGTTGGCCTGAGCTCAGTTCCGATTTTTGTCGGTGCCTGGCATCGAGTGTGAAGCGGTTCAGCAAGGACGGCGGCAGAATGGGAGACGGCACATGACAGCGGATCATTCGCCGTCGAAATTTTCCCGCGTTTCATGGCTGCCCCGTGCCGTTCTCATTGGCATTCTTGTGAGCTATCGCCGACTGATCTCACCTCTATATGGCCCGGTGTGCCGATTCTTTCCCTCCTGCTCGGCTTATGCGCTTGAGGCAGTGACCGTGCATGGCGCAGTCAAGGGTTCATGGTTTGCTGCGAGGCGACTGTGTCGGTGTCATCCTTGGAACGATGGCGGAGTGGACCATGTGCCTTCAGGTGGACGGCATTTTGCACCCGGTGAAGAACCACAGATTGTAGTGCTGAATCACCCGGTGATTCCTGCAGATGAGGAAAGCCGCACAGCGGCCTGAGGAGCAACAGATTATGGATTTCTTCGAAACGATTCTCCTGCCCTTCCGATGGCTGGTGTCCTGGGTCATGCAGGCTTTCCACGAGGGATTCACCTTCCTCGGTATGGACGCGGCGTCGGGTTGGACCTGGACGTTGTCCATTGTTGGTCTCGTCGTGGTCATCCGTGCGGCGCTGATACCTGTCTTCGTGAAGCAGATCAAGGCCCAGCGCGGGATGCAGGCACTTCAGCCGGACTTGAGAAAGCTGCAGCAGAAGTACAAGGGCAAGACGGATCAACTCTCGCGTCAGGCAATGACGCAGGAGCAGATGGCCCTGTACAAGAAACACGGGACAAACCCGTTCGCTGCCTGTCTGCCGATCCTGATCCAGATGCCGTTCTTCTTCGCCTTGTTCACCGTCCTGAATGGTGTATCAACGGCAAGCGACAATGGCGAAGGAATCGGCGCGCTCACCGTCGATGACGTCCAACAGTTTGATGCAGCCGAGATCTTCGGTGCGCCGCTCTCCTCGTCCCTGCTCCACGGATTCGGTACGGAGGGTCACACCTCAGTAGTAGTCCTCTCGATCATCATGATCCTGGCCATGACTGCCTCGCAGTTCATCACGCAGAAGCAAATCATGGCCAAGAACATGTCCGAAGAGGCCATGCAGAGTCCCTTCATGCGCCAGCAGAAGATCATGCTGTACATCCTGCCCCTGGTATTCGGCATAGGTGGAATCAACTTCCCGATCGGTGTGCTGATCTACTGGACCACCACCAACCTCTGGACCATGGTGCAGCAGTTCTACGTGATCAGGCGGATGCCTACTCCCGGATCGCCCGCGGCGAAGGCACTGGCTGAGCGCCGTGCAAAGAAGGGGCTTCCGATGGTCCCGCTGCTTGGGGAAAAGAAGGGTGAGCCGGCAGTCGAAGCAGTCGCACCACCCAAAGCTCAACGAGTACAGCCTCAGCGCAAGAACAGGAAACGCAAATGAGCACCGACAACATGCAGGAAGAGTCTCTTGAGACAGCGACCGGGGACGTCGTCGACCAGGGCGCCGGCGAACAGGATGGAGTGACGTCAGCCGAGGACGAAGGTGACGTCGCCGCTGACTACCTTGAGGAACTCCTGGATATCGCGGATATAGACGGTGACATCGATATTGAGGTACGGAACGGTCGCACCTACATCTCGATAGTCTCGGAAGAGAAGGACGCACAGGGCCTGCAGGCTCTTGTTGGTCGGGACGGCGAGGTTTTGGAAGCGCTGCAGGAACTGGCGCGGCTGTCTGTGCTCACGTCGACCGAACATCGCTCACGTCTGGTTCTGGATGTGGACGGATTTCGTGAAGCCCGTAACAAGGAGCTCCGCGAGATCGCTGAACAGGCGGTCAGCACGGTCAAGGAAAGCGGTGGAGAGGTTGCTCTGGCTCCGATGTCTGCTTATGAGCGCAAGATCGTCCATGACATCGTTGCTGATCTGGGCATGGTCAGTGAGTCCGAGGGTGAGGGTTCGCGGCGCCACATCGTAGTGTCAGCCGGGTCCTGACAGTCCGTCTCTCTTTCCCGAAGGAGGGATTGCCTTGACGATTGAAATCGGTACAAAGGAACTTGTTGCTGCGCGCACGATCTTTGGTGACCGTCTTCCGCTCGCTGAGCGATTTGTCAATCACCTTGCTACATCAGGAATCGAGCGAGGCCTTCTCGGACCACGGGAACTGCCGCGCTTATGGGACAGGCACGTCCTCAACTGTGCGGTTGTGGGGCAACTGATCCCAAGTGCGTCTCGTGTTGCTGACGTCGGCAGTGGTGCCGGTCTGCCCGGGCTGGCTCTTGCCATAGCAAGGCCGGATGCAGCGTTCTATCTGATCGAGCCCCTCGAGCGAAGAGTAAACTGGCTTCGCGAGGTAACTGATGATCTGGGTCTGAAGAATGTCGAAATTTTTCGCGGGCGCGCTGAACAGGCCGTCGGAAAGTTTGATGTGGATATTGTGACAGCTCGTGCCGTATCCGCGCTGTCCGGTCTTGCCACACTCACCATGCCCCTCCTCAAAGGGTCGGGAGACGTCCTTGCCATCAAGGGGCGAAGCGCGGGCGAAGAAGTGGAAAAGGCGGCGAAGATCATCCGTCGTCTGGGTGGAAAATCCACGAGTGTCGAAACGGTGGGCGGCGCGCTGCTTGATGAACCTACGACCGTAGTCCGTATCGTCGTCGCACGCTGACCGCATCTTCGCAAGGAAGTTGCGCACACTACGGATTGTCTGTCGGGGTGCGGGGTCTACACCCGATAACCTAGAGTGGACCGATCCGGTACCTGAAAGTGAGCGAAACGCTTGTGACGAAAGATTCTGCCACGCGACGCGAGCCTCCTACGTCGATGATGGGTTCGTCTCTGGCAATCACTATCGCCGATATTCAACCGGAAGTATTTTCAAACCCGACAAACACGGGCATCGTTTCACGTGAAACGGTCGGCGCGGGCGGGGCAAGCAATCCAAGTCAGGCCACCAGCGTGAAATCTAACGGAAGCACCAAGAACGTCATGGATGTTCTCGATGACAGCACCCCCTTGGCGCGTGAACTAGCGTCTGAAACACGGCGACGTGAGAAACTGCTGGGCCGCAAGCTACCGCGACCCTCCGAGACGCGGGTACTTACAGTCAGCAATCAGAAGGGCGGAGTCGGTAAGACAACCACCACGGTGAATCTGGCGGCCGGTCTTGCTTCCGCCGGTTTGAACGTGCTTGTCATAGATATCGATCCGCAGGGAAACGCCTCTACCGCGCTGGGGATTGAGCATCACGCCGAGGTGGACAGCATTTATGACGTGCTGATCGATGATCTTCCCCTGTCGAGTGTGGTGGCACCCTGCCCGGATGTTCCGAATCTCATCTGCGCTCCTGCGACCATTCATCTGGCTGGTGCGGAGATCGAGCTGGTATCCCTGGTGGCCCGTGAACAGCGGCTGCGGCGTGCGATCGACCTCTACGCGAAGGAGCGCGCTGAGAACGAGGAGGAGCGCCTGGACTTCATCTTCATCGACTGCCCTCCGAGCCTTGGACTACTGACTGTCAACGCCTTCGTGGCGGCTCGTGAGGTGCTCATTCCAATTCAGTGTGAGTACTATGCGCTCGAGGGTTTGAGCCAACTCCTCAAGAACATCGAGATGATTCAGAAACATCTCAACGCGGATCTGGTTGTCTCCACGATACTTCTCACCATGTATGACGGCCGCACCAATCTGGCGGCACAGGTTGCAGCTGAGGTTCGCGAGCACTTCCCTCACCAGGTGCTGAAGGCGGTAGTGCCGAGATCCGTAAGGATCTCGGAGGCTCCGAGCTATCAGCAGACGGTGCTCACCTATGACCCCTCGTCGAGTGGCGCACTGTCTTATCTTGAGGCAGCTGCTGAAATAGCGGAACGCTCATAGAGCGCCTGCGCTCTATGACGCATCCCTCCCAGTAGACTGAACGCATTATCAATCGCTGCAGTTTGTCTGCTCTCCTTTGAGAGGAACCGTTTCATGCCTGAGAAGCGTAGGGGTCTAGGCCGAGGACTTGGCGCGCTCATACCGAGCAGCGCAGAGCAACAGGATAGAAGTGAGAGCGGATCAAGTACGAGGGTTGCGGAGCGTGGGCGTCCTGTAGACCTCTTCTTCCCATCGGCCACACCCAACGGCGCGCCCGATCACTCAACCGATGGACAGAAGCAGGACGCGCCACCGCGAGTCTCCGGGCGGTCGTCAATCAATAAGGAGGCACTCACTGCGCCTTCGAAAAGGCCGAGCTCACGCAGCCAGACAGGGTCGAAGAAGCAACCTACTGCCAGGAGCGCGAAGGCAAAGACGGAAGCTGGCTCCGGGAAGGGTGTGAAAAGCCCACCAGATTCGCCGGTTGACGAGTTGAAGGAAGATCAGGCGAAGAAGTCGGTCGAGCGGGCTCCCGAAACAGGAGCAGAGCGAACAGCGGATAACGGTACGACGGCCGCGGCCGTACCCGAGGCATCTCAGCTGGGTCTCCCAGCCGAGAATGGCCCCTCCTCTCCACTCGGTAGTGGAGGCGAAGTGGTCGAGGGAGGATTCGATGCGGAACCCAGCGATGTCGCTGGTGCGATCGGTGAAGAAGCGGGTGACGTTTCACGTGAAACGCTACGCGAGGTTCCTGGCGCGCGTTTCGCCGAGCTCCCGATCGACTCCATTCACCCAAACAGGAAGCAGCCCCGTAACGTCTTTGACGAGGACGAGATGGCCGAGTTGGTCCACTCCGTGCGGGAAATCGGAATACTTCAGCCTGTTGTCGTGCGTGTCTCCCCCGAAGGTGGTGACCAGGGCTACGAACTGGTTATGGGTGAGCGTCGCTGGCGGGCGTCGAAAGAGGCCGGTCTTGATACCGTTCCGGCCATCATCCGGGATACCACCGACGATGACCTACTGCGTGATGCGCTACTCGAGAACCTGCATCGGAGTCAACTGAATCCGTTAGAAGAAGCGGCCGCTTACCAGCAACTTCTTGAGGATTTTGGATGCTCCCAGGAAGAGCTCGCCGGTCGCATTGGACGCTCCCGGCCTCAGATCTCCAATACTTTGCGACTCATGAAGCTGCCGCCGCTTGTGCAGCGCCGTTTGGCAGCGGGTGTGCTCAGCGCTGGGCACGCTCGGGCACTGCTCGGGCTGTCCGATCCGGCCGAGATGGAGAAGCTAGCCCAGCGGATAGTTGCGGAAGGTCTTTCGGTTCGCTCCACTGAAGAAATTGTCGCGATGAGTGACGGCTTGCGGCGCCCCGCAAAGCCGAGCACGCCGCGTGCCGGCGCGCGACATGAGCGACTCGACTATCTTGCTACATCCTTGTCAGACCGTCTGGACACCAGTGTGAAGATAACGCTCGGCGCCAAGAAGGGGCGGGTGAGTATTGAGTTTGCAAGCGTGGATGACCTGAACCGGATTATGGGGGTTCTGGCGCCTACGCCATAGCACTGAGGGATCACGGCGCAAGAGTAGCCGTGAAAGGGCGTCGTTTCACGTGAAACGACGCCCTTCCTACGTGGGGAGGGCATTCTTGGTGCGAGAGAGCGGGAGCCGGCTGATTCTCCGTCGACTCTGGCGCACGGAGTATCGGTGCTCCGCTGAGCAAGGCGCGGACTTATCAGTGCGGATGCGGTTCCGATGCCCCTATATTCGCAGAGAGTCTCGACTGTCGGCGGTTAGTACGGATTACCGCTGCGTGCTGGCCTTCAAGCAGGTACGCGGTGTATCGATCAGGAGCCGCATCGGCCCCCATCTATCTCGCTGGAATCTGCAGAGCTTTCTCCCCTCGCCGCGCAGCTTCATCGACACAGTTGCGCAGTCGATCCAGGCTGAACGGACAACTTGAAATTTGGTCAGGTCTGAACCTTGTCTGAGTGCTTGGCTGAAGGGCGCTTGGTTGGGTGATCAACTGGCAGGACGGTTTGACGTCGCAAAGCCGTTTCACGTGAAACGGCCCAGGCCGGTGGCACAGGCGGTACACCTCCACTTGGGACTTAGCACTTGGCACGCGAACAGCACTGCTTCGAGGGCGAACCCCCCCGCCTTCCTAGCGGAAAGACTTGCGTGCCTCCCGGTGCGACATCCAGTCCTTCTGCGTGGGTATGGGACATACATTTCCGGTGAACTCATCCCGTCTAGGTCGGCGAAGCGTTGTCCGCTCATCCTTTCTGCTGCACGCTCGGCATGGGTGCTCGCCGGCCACTGAAGTTGGGTCGCTCGTGGTGACAACCCGTTGTGTCTCGGAGAGGCGTTGGGCTGGCCACGTCGAACTGGAGGTGAGATGGGCGCGGACGACGGGCCGGGTTTCACGTGAAACATCCCCAAGCCCGAAGGATGGCGTCTGGACACTTCGAAATAGGCCGCGCGCGGAGGTCCACCGCTGTCGGTGAGCCGATCAGCACTGCGTAGTGAGAGTTGCCCAGAGAGTTGCCCAGAGAGTTGACAGTGAGCCTTGCACAGTCAGAGCGCTCGGCTCGGTGCCGGCCGAAGCTGGCTGGCTATCGAGCGATATTCCACGTCGGATCCTCCTGTCGCGTTGGAGTTCCGAACGCGGCATACCCTCGGACGCTGGCGCGCCGCATCGCCGCCAAAACGCCGACCTCGGTGAGATTGTCGTGCACTGCCTAGAATGTGCTGGATTATCGCAGTGTGCAGTGTGCAGTGTGCAGTGTGCAGTGTGCAGCATACTTGCCGCTTGTTGCGTTTCTGTGGGTGAGTTCGCGGGCCCGAACCGAAGTCGGGCTGGCTGGTGCTGATCCGTTTCACGTGAAACGATGCTTGGATACGTTCAGTCGAAACCTTGCTCTCCACTGGGTCTGCTCACGCCCGTCCCAGATGGTGGCGTATTGGTCGATGAGGAGTCCTTGTAGGCCTGATGTTCTCGTATGGCGTGGGGTGGTCGCCAGTTGCAGAGGAGGGGACCGGAACTGGAGGGCTGGAAGGTGCGTAGACGGTTGAACTGCTTGCCATCTCAGTGAAACTCGTAGTTGAAAGTGCTTCCATCCCCCTTAAAAGCTGCGCCAGGTTCCCGCGCATGCTCAGATATCAGTGCCGCTCGATTCCTTGGCTTGGCGGCATCGAATGACTCCCTGCTATCGGTTGATGCCGGCCACTCGGCTTCGGTTCAAACGCCGCACCCTCGTGTGGGGAAGCCGGTCGGAGCTTGCGGGTTTCACGTGAAACACTTGCCGACGGTGACGCGCTTTGGACGAGAAGCTATTGACATGGATGTCCTGGACGTTGGTGCTGGTATCCCGGCCCGGCCCGATCGGAATGTGCCAATGCTCCTTACTAGCGCTACTAAGCCAAGCTTGCACGATGTGAACGCGCTTCCTTGCCTGCTGAAACCAGCTGTCTGGCGCAATCCTACGGCGCTATGGCCCGATCGTAAATCGGGCGAGCACGCGAAATTCCAGCTTCCGGTGCTGCCATAACCCACTTCCGGACGGACGTTTCACGTGAAACGTCGGTTGTGGTGCTGGGATAAGAAAGCCGGGCCACCCAACGGGTGGCCCCGCTTTCTTAGGTCTAGGCTCTAGAGGAACTGAGCGAATTCCTGTTCCAGCACTTGCTTCGGCTTCGCGCCGATCGAGGTTGCGGCTACTTCTCCGTCTTTGAAGACGTATACGGCAGGAATCGAGGTGATTCCGTACTTTGCTGCAGTAGCAGGATTGTCGTCAACGTTCAGCTTCACAACATCGATCTTCTCTGAGTGCTCAGAAGCGATGTCATCAAGAATCGGTGACAGTTTGCGGCATGGACCACACCATTCAGCCCAAAAATCAACCATTACCGGTTTCGAAGCGTTGAGTACATCCGCTTCGAACGAGTTATCGGTTACTTCCTTCGCGTCGCTCATATCTTTGCTCCTTCTCGAGGGTTATACGGAAGCGGTTTCAGAAACTTCTTCTGCCACGGGTGTCGGTACTTCCGCGGCTGTCTGTGCAGCGTCGCCCAAATCGGCGAGGTAATGTTCAACATCGATCGCCGCGACGCACCCTGATCCGGACGCTGTGATGGCCTGGCGGTACGTTGGGTCGATGACGTCCCCTGCAGCGAAAACACCCGGAAGGGACGTCTTGGAGGTCCTTCCGAGGACAGCAATCGTGCCTTCTTCGGTCAGTTTCAGCTGATCCTTGATCAGGTCGGTTCGCGGATCATTACCGATTGCCACGAAAACCCCGGTGACAGCAAGTTCGCGTGGCGAGCCGTCGATCGTGCTCGCCAGCGTCAGGCCGTTGACCTTGTCAGATCCGTGAATGGCAGTTACTTCCGCATTCCACTCAAACCGGATCTTCTCGTGAGCCAGTGCACGGTCCTGCATAATCCGTGACGCACGAAGGGAATCTCGCCTGTGCACCACCGTGACGGAGCGGGCGAATTTGGTGAGGAAGAGCGCTTCCTCCATAGCGGAGTCGCCTCCGCCGATAACGGCGATGTCCTGGTCCTTGAAGAAGAAGCCATCGCACGTGGCACACCAGCTGACTCCGTGACCTGAGAGTCGCTTCTCATCGTCGAGACCGAGTTCACGATAGGCAGATCCGGTGGAAATAATGACGGCGCGCGCACGGAACGTCTCGCCGGTGCCGATGGTGACAGCTTTGACGTCGCCGAGGAGTTCCACCGAGGTCACGTCCTCGAAGAGGATCTCGGTTCCAAAGCGCGCTGCCTGCTTTTCGAAGTTCTCCATGAGGTCCGGCCCCATGACACCTTCCGGGAATCCGGGGTAATTTTCCACGTCAGTCGTATTCATCAACTCGCCGCCGGCGGTCACAGAGCTGGCGATCAGCAGTGGTGAGAGGTTGGCCCGGGCCGCGTAAACCGCCGCGGTGTATCCAGCGGGACCGGATCCGACGATGATGACGTCGCGGATATCGCCAGGTATGTTGCTGCCGTTCTTTGTCTCAGTGCTCACGGGTTTGATGAACCTTTCTATCGGTGAGAGCGATCGAACCTTCAGTCCGGTCGCGATCAATTGCAACAACGACAGGCCAACTGCTCTTATTCCATGCTGTCGGGGAGCGGGGCAGCCGCTAGGAGATGTTGATCTCCGCGATGCGCATACCCCAGGGGTACTGGGCCTGGACGTTGGAGAGCCTCGGGAGTTGGGTGAAATTGACGATCACATACTGCGCTGTGGGAGGAGCACCATCGACCTGCGGCACGTTGAACGTCACCGATGGTCCGGTGAAGCCCGACTGCGCTATCTGGGTTGCACCCTCAAGCGTCGGCTCATCATTCAGCAATACAGTGAAGCTGCCGCCGGAGCTGTTCAGCTGTTCGATCTGTATTTCCGAGACATTGGAGGGCCCTTCGAGCTCAACCACCAGCGCAAGGTTCTGGGCGAGGCCACCGAACGTCTCATTCGCGTAGACCAGACTGCCCCAGAAGCTTGCCGGATTGTCATCGATGATCGCAGGGAGGTCGGCGTCGGTCTGGGCGTTCAGCTCGGGATTATCCGGCACCAGGCGGGTGACGCCCGTGGCAACCGGTGCCACCAGCTCCGGTGTGGGCGTTGCAGACTCTGAGGCAGACGGCGGGGGGCTTTGGCTGTCCGTGGCTTCGACGGTGCTCTCTGTCGTTGCGCTTTCGTTGGCGACGGGTGGATCGAAAATGGGCCGCAACTGCGTGACGGCGAGTATAACGGCGCCCACGATCACGAGAGCGAGGACGATGCCGACAAGCAGGCGGGTGAAACGAGGATTGTTCTCGCGATCCTCATCCTCGTCGTAATCCTCGTAAGGGCCGTCGTCGTCGTATTGGGTACCGGCAGCGGTAGCTCCGCCCGCAGCGGCGGCGGCAGGGAAACGTGACGCCGGCCGCTGGGACGAGGCGCTGTCCTCTGGGCGGTCGTAATCGTCCTCGGACCAAGCGGTAACCTTCGCGCTCCCGCTACGTTCGTCAGCTGGAATGGCGCGGGGAGGAGCACTTGGCGGCGGCGGGACACTGGGATGGCGTTCGGCTGGGCCGGATGCCGAGATGTCCTGCGGGGCAGTGCCCGGATCTGCCTGGCCGGATGCGGCGGCCGCACCGGCAGCAGCTCCACCGGCAGCACCCGCCGCAGCGCCGCGGCCGAAACGGGGCATCCGCGCCTTCGGGAGGCGTGCCTGCCGACGCTCCGGCTCATGGTGATAGTCGTCGTCGTCTTCGTAGGTTTCAGGCTCCGTGGAACGGGCAACGCCGAAAATCTCGGAACCGAGCGTGTCCGTGAAGAACGGTTCAATATAGGGGGCATCCTGCTGAATTACGAGATCCAGGAGGTCGGCGGCCGGTGCGCGGTTGGTGACAAGGTAGGTGCCGGCGTCGGTGATTCCAAGGTCAAGAACCTGGATATTGCCGGCCCGCTCACCCGTAGCAACCTCACGGGCGCTCGTGGCTACCTGACCGGCGTTGGAAGGCGACGCCACCAGGATGCTGACCGGCCGGTTCAGCACCTGGTCCACGCCGTCAAGCACCAGGTCCTTCTCAGCAGAGGCGAGGACGTAAGCGGTGACCTTGTACCGGCCGCCCAGTACTGAGCCGACGTCTACTGCTTCTGGCACGTGTTCCTCCCGGATGTGGATACTTTGTACCAATGCTACCGGCCACTTCCGGGCAGAGGGCGCGTACGCGCGGGGCTACGGCTTACCGGCGTCCGAAGCGGGTCAGGAGCGGAGCAAGGAAGTCAGTCAGTTCGGTGATGCGCAGAACCTTCAGCATTCCGATGTAGACCGCTGCCATCAGCGGTCCGGCAAGGACAAGAACGACGACGGCGCTCCCCACCGACTGCCACACGAACCCGTCAGGCTGGTACGCACCGAAGAACCACAGCAGTCCGGCGCCGAAGGCGGCGGCCACCAGGCCCGCAATGGTCAGTCGGACGTGGACATCATAGATGTGCCCGGCTCCGTATCCGCCGATCTTCCGGACAAGAAACACATGACTGACGACGACGGCCACAATGTTGCCGAGGGTGAAGCTGAGAGCCAGCATGGGAACGATGAGCGCCGGCTCGAACAGGCTGGCCGTGAGTGCCAGCGCAACGCCCGTGACCGAAAGGATGAGCTGGATCTTCAGCGGGGTGATGGCGTCTTCTGCCGCGTAGAAAACCCGGTTGAGGAAGAAGTTGGCGCTGAGGAAGGGCGCACCGACCGCCAGCAGCGTGATGATGAGCGCGTTGAGGGCGCCGCCTTCGCGGATACCGCCCGAAAAGACCATGCCCAGCGGCGCCGCGAGCGCCAGCAGCGCCGCTGCACCGAAAACGGTAGCCACTCCGATGGTCCGCATGCCCAGTGACAGCGTCTCCTTGGTGGTATCCACATCACCCTGGGAATGCGCGGCAGCGAGACGGTTGAACATGACGGTGGCCAGCGACAGCGCGATCACGGAGTGAGGCAGAACGTAGACCAGCGACCCGATATCCAGGTTGGTGAGACCGGCGATGTAGGCGTCGTCGGGCAGGTCGGTTCGGGCCTCGGTGGCGATCGTGGCCACCCACTGGTTGACCATGTAGAGACCGTTGCCGATCAGCATGGTCACGATCGTGATGGAAGCGAGCCGCCCGGTTTTTCCGAGCCCGACGCCGCGCCAACCGAACCTGGGCCTGAGGCCGAGGTGCAAACGGCGCAGCGGCACGATGAGAACCACCGCCTGGATAACGATTCCGAGGGTGGTTCCGCCGGCCAGCAGCAGCGTATGGGTGGGAGTCCACGTGTCGGGGGTATGCGCGGTGGTTCGTTCGGCGCCCAGCATTGTGATGAAGGCAATGAGGAAACCGATGGAGACGATGTTGTTGACCACGGGAGCCCACATGTACGGACCGAAGGAACCGTTGGCGTTGAGGACCTGCCCGATGATCGAGTAGAGCCCGTAGAAGAAGATCTGCGGCAGGCACCAGTAGGCGAAGACCGTGGTGAGGGCCAGCGCGTCACCGGACACATTGGTGAGCAGGTCCGCCAGGAACGGCGCGGCCAGTGTGATCAGCACAGTCAGGATGAACAGGACGATGACGGAGAGCGTCATCAGGCGGCTCACGAAGTCCGCACCGCGGTCCTCCTGCCGGCTCGCCCGGATGATCTGCGGCACCAGCACTGCGTTGAACACGCCGCCCGCAATCATCAGGAAGATATAGGTCGGCAAGTTGTTCGCCGCGGGGAACAGGTCGGATACCGCGCCGGCAGTGCCGATTGCCGTGGCGAGGAGAGCCACACGGACGAGGCCGAGGATGCGCGAAACGAGCGTGCCCGCAGCCATGATCGCGCTGGAGCGTGCAGTTGTATCGGTGGGCGGAACATTGCCCGCGGGAGTGGGACGGCGACTGGGCACCACGCCCGCATCCTGGACCGGTATTGAGGCGGTGTTGGTATCAGACATCGTTCCATATCGTCTCACCATTGGCGGCCGATACCGGTAACCCGCAGTCATTGCACTATGGCAGGCACCGAATCAGAGGTACTGCGGCAGGACTTCGCGGGCGAGGTCCGCGATGCGGCGCTCGTTCGGGAAGGAAAGCTTCCGGCCGAGGTCAGCGAGCGGAACCCAGGCGACGTCGACGGCCTCATGATCGGGATCATTCTCGATGGTGAGATGCCCGCCGGTCGAGATGAGGAGAAAGTGGTGGACCGTTTTGTGGACGCGGTGCCCGCTGACGGTGAACCAGTAGTCGATACTGCCGAGCGCGGCGAGGACGCGGCCGCAGATGCCGGTTTCCTCTTCAATTTCCCGCACCGCTGCCTGCTCGTTGTTTTCCTGGTTCTCCGGGTGGCCCTTGGGCAAACACCATTCGAGCCGTCCGCCACGGTTCAGCCGGGCGATGATTGCCACGTTGAGCAGGTCGGTGGAGGTGTCGACGACGATTCCGCCTGCCGACACTTCCTCTACCGTGGGCAGGGACTGATGGACCAGCGGCGCGCCTGTTCGTCCCATTGACGCTGTCAATGGGGTGCGCTTTGGGGCGCTCGGAACGGGACGGTCCATGATCCCACTCTAACTACCTTTGCTGGGGGATGATGACCGCACGCACGGCTCCGCGCCAGCATGCAGAACGGGCGGCGTGTTGCCGCGCTGATGGTCCGATCGGCGACCCGCTTGCCCGTTCCGAGCCTCGTAATGGTGTTTGGGCTGATCTCTGGCACGCTTAAAGAACTATGGTGCACCTGTTGGAAGATTCCCCGTTGACCGCCCCCCTTCCGGCGGTGGTCACTGAGCTTGGACGGCTGTTCGCTGACGCCGGTCATGAACTTTCCCTGGTGGGCGGGCCGGTCCGGGACCTTTTCCTTGGTAGGTCGTCTCCGGACCTCGATTTCACCACGGACGCTGACCCGGACCAGACGATCGCGGTCATCAGGCGCTGGTCCGATGCCTTCTGGGAAATCGGCCGGGAGTTCGGAACCATCGGTCTGCGCAAGGCGTCCTTCACCATCGAGGTCACGACCTACCGCGCTGAGGTCTACGATCCGTCCTCCCGCAAGCCTGTGGTTGCGTTCGGTACAAACCTGGAGGACGACCTCCTCCGCCGGGACTTCACGATCAACGCCATGGCCTTGCGGCTTCCCTCACTGGAACTCGTGGACCCGTACGGTGGTGTGAAGGACCTGCACGCGGGCCTGCTGCGCACTCCGGGGGCGCCGTCGTCGTCGTTCTCCGATGATCCGCTCCGCATGATGCGGGCCGCGCGGTTCGCATCCCAGCTGGGAGTGGAGGTTGCGCCGGAAGTCCGGGAGGCAATGACCGCAATGGCCGAGCGCATCACCATCATCTCCGCGGAGCGCGTCCGGGACGAGCTCACCAAACTCATCAACGGGGCCCACCCCCGGCGGGGCGTTGACCTGATGGTCTCCACCGGATTGGCCGACCATGTGCTGCCTGAGGTGCCCGCGCTGCGCCTGGAGCTGGACGAGCACCACCGGCACAAGGACGTCTACCAGCACTCGCTGACCGTGCTGGAGCAGGCGTGCGCGCTGGAAACCGACGACGACGGCGCGGTGCCGGCTCCCGATTTTGCCCTGCGGTTCGCTGCCCTGATGCACGACGTCGGGAAGCCGGCCACCCGGCGCTTCGAACCGACCGGCGGTGTGAGTTTTCGCCACCACGACGTCGTCGGAGCAAAACTGACGGCCAAGCGGATGAAGACGCTCCGCTTCGACAACGACACCATCAAGGCGGTGGCGCGCCTCGTGGAGCTCCACATGCGCTTCTACGGTTACGGCGAGGCGGGCTGGACGGATTCTGCCGTTCGTCGCTACGTGAGCGACGCCGGACCGCAGCTTGAACGGCTGCACCGGCTGACGCGGTCGGACGTGACGACGCGCAACCGCCGCAAGGCCGAGCGCCTCGCTTTTGCCTACGATGACCTGGAGAACCGCATCGCTGCGCTCGCCGAGCAGGAAGAGCTTGCGTCGATACGGCCGGATCTGGACGGAGAAGACATCATGAAGCTGCTGGGCATTCGGCCGGGGCCGGTGGTGGGGCGGGCCTACCGTTTTCTTTTGGAGGAACGCATGGAACATGGCCCGCATACCCGTGAGGCGGCCGAGTCCAAGCTGCACGCCTGGTGGGCAGGCCAGCCCGAAGCCGCAGGAGATGAATCATGAGCCAGTCCGGAGCCGCGGCCGCTGACCTGACCTCGGCGGGCACACCGCTGCCCAACCTCTGGCTCCTGCGCCACGGTGAGACGGAGTGGTCCCGGGACGGCAACTACACCGGCCTCACTGACCTCGCACTGACCCCGGCCGGTGAACAGCAGGCGCGGGACGCTGCGAGCCGGTTGGCCGGCGTCGAGTTTGACTTGGTCTTCACGTCTCCGCTTCAGCGTGCGCGACGAACCGCTGAGCTGGCCGGGTTCGCCGGCGCCGAGGTGCTCCCATATGCACATGAGTGGGATTACGGTGACAACGAGGGCCGTAACAGTGCGCTTGTCCGCCAGGAGAATCCGGACTACCTCATCTGGAAGGACGGCGTACCGAACGGTGAAACCATCGCTCAGGTGGCAACCCGCGCTGACCGGATCATTTCCCGGGTCCAGGCCGGCTGCGGCACACCAGCGGACCAGGATCCGCAGGCGAAACCTGTGCAGAACGCTCTTCTGGTGGCCCACGGCCACTTCCTCCGGGTGCTCGCGGCACGCTGGCTGGAGTTCGATCCAGCGGAGGGGCGGCGCTTCGTCCTTGGTACGGCAGCGGTGTGTGCGCTCGGCTGGGACAAGCGCACACCCGCCATCCTGCGCTGGAACATCTAGCTCCCCGGCACCCGATCACCTGGTGCGCCGTACGTGACGCGGCGCAGCAGCCACTCTGCCGGGCCAGTCCTTATGCGTACGAGGAGAAGGCAGCTGAGGATCAGCTGGGCAACAAAGATGACGACGGCGATTCCCGCCACCGCGATGGCCGGCAGCCCGTTGGAAAGCCGCAGCCCGTAGGCAGTGAACACGAGGGCCATGATCACCGACTGCATGAGGTAGTTGGTCAGTGCCATGCGTCCCGCCGGCGCAAGCAGTCCGCAGATTTGTGCACCCGCCGTCGTCCGGAAAAGCAGCAGGAGGAGACTCACATAGCCGGCTGTCTGTAGAGGTGCGGTGAGGGTGGAGATGCCGAAGGCCAGCACACTGAACCGGTCGCCGTTCCCGTAGATGGTCAGGTAGGCCTGGAAAGCCCCGGCGGCGAGGCCGACGGGAAGGCAGGTTGCCGCCGTCGTCGTCAGTGTGCGGGTGGAGAGCCGCCGTTCCAGGAGGCGGGCCCGGCCGGCCGCAAGGCCGAGGTAGAACATGCCCAGCGAGAGCGGACCCTGAAGGAAGACCACCCCGGCGACGTTGTCCAGGAAGTTATCCGCGTTGGAGGAGAAGGCCGAGCCGGCGCTCTCGGTGATCGCGCCGGGATCAACTGGAACAGCGGCGGAGGGAGCACCCGCCCCGGCACTGGCGATGAAAAGGCCCACAGCCAGAATGAGCGAACCCAGTACTCCAATCAGTGCACTGCCCGTGACAACGGCGCTGGACGTGCGCAGTGATTGCGTAGCGAGCAGGATCAGGCCCATGAGCGAGTACGTCAGGAGGATGTCGCCGAAGAACAGGAAGAGTCCGTGCAGCAATCCGAGGACAAACAATGCAGCAAGGCGGCGCTGCATGCGTTGCACCGGGGACGCGGTTGCAGTGATGGCGGCTCGCCACTGGAGAACAAAGCTGTAGCCGAACAGGAAGGAGAAGAGCAGGTAGAACTTCGCTTCGAAGAGAGCTGCAACAGTGAACCGCACTGCGAGGTCGGCTGCCGATTGATGGCCCGGACTGACGGCGCCGGCAAGGGTGTACGGGTCGGCGAAGTACCAGATATTGACCATGAGGATGCCCCCGAGCGCAAAACTGCGCAGTGCATCGACCTCCCGGAGCCGTGCAGATACCATCCGCCTACCTTCCCGCATCCGGCGTCGTGTTTCTCATCTTTTTCTCATGATGTCTGATTAGGCTCACTTCATCACGAGACAACCCAGACCCACGCCGCTCCCGGCACCTGCATTCCGGTCGACGATCATTGGGAAGCTCATCACCACCCTCGGGTGGACCGGGGCCGTCCTGCTCGTTACCGGAGCGGTCATTGACGCATTCTCGCCCATCTTCGAAGGCGGCGGGCGAATCTCAGCTGCGTTCTTTCTCGTGCGGGATATGACGTATGCGTCCCGTGAAGACAGTGTGTGGACCTGGTACTCGGTGCTGCTGCTCGCCGCCGTCAGTGCCGCTTTTGCGCTTCTGGCACTCATCCGGCGCTCAACCGGTCAAGGCTTTGCCCCGTATGTCTGTTTTGCGGTCGCGGCGGGCTTCATGTCCATAGATGAAGCCACGCTCTTTCACGAGAAATTCGCCATCGCCGCACGCTTGATGGGGTTGTCCCTGCCGTTCACCTTCACCTGGCTGGTCATTGGCATTCCCTTCGCCATCGTGGCGGGCTTTGTTCTTCTGGCGATAGCGCGGAGGGTCGATGCGCTGCTGAGGCGGAGGCTGATCGTGGCCGGCGCAGTCTTTCTCGTCGGAGCTGTCGGATTCGAAATGCTGGGAGGAATCATCGTCAGCCTCTCCGATAACCTCGTTCTTCCTGGAACCCGGCTGCTGTACCAGTTCACAGCGATGATCGAAGAGGGCCTGGAAGTCGCGGGTGCGCTCATCGCCTTGTGGGCGACACTGGCGGCGCTCGACATCCGCTGGACCGGGCGCAGCCTGGTTGCGCAGAATCCCACTGACTCCTGATCGGCGGATTGCCGGCTATTCCAACCCTGGAAAATCTTTCAGAATCTCTCGGGAAAAGAACTAGGCGAAGCCGCTTTGTTTGGGGTACCTTTGAGAAGTGCCATTGGGAGAACTCAATCTTCCTTTGTTTTTGCACTGTCCAGGTAAGCGCTCGTAAGAAACGGAGGTGGGATTTCGGTGATTAATCTTCTCGGCGGCATAATGGCCGCGCGAACCCGCCCTGCCTCCGCCATCGCAGCGCACTAAGTTCCTGCTGAAGACGGCACTTCTCTCTTAATTTTCCTTCTACGGAGAAGTCTCTCTTTTTCACTTTGTGTCAGGCGGAATACGCCTCGCTTCTTTGTGTCTTCCGGCACGAATCCCGGGTTTATCCCGGCGCTTTTTATCTTTCCGCACCACAGTCCCAGGAGATACTCATGCCTGTTTCAGCCCCTACTTCCATCGAACGCACCACGGCCCAGGTCGATGCACAGCGGCGTTCGCAGGGGGAATTCATCATGTCCGGCAACCTCACCCGCCTCGACAACTCCGTTGGTCAACCCGACATGGAGCCGATCGATCCTTCAGCGGTGATGCCTGACTTCACGCAGCGAGAGGAGGTGTACCTCATGATCAGGAAACTCCGGGAGAGTGTTTCCTTCTGGAAGCGAATACAGGAATCGTCGGTCGACAACGCCTGGGAAAATGCCCAGTCCTATGCCCTGCCGCAGCATCACCTGTTCATCAAGTAACAGGTGCGTCCATGCGGCACGTTCGCCGCTTCCCGTCGATCCGCGAAGGAGGAACTGATGCAAGTCATCGGTACCACCACCAGAGAAGCCCGCGCTTCCCAGCGCGGGCTTCCGCCTTTAACGGGCCCCTCCGTCCCGTCCGGGAGATACCTGCCCGGAATGTAGTGACTGTTGTCCGCGTTATATGGTCACTAGGGCCGGCAGTCAGGCGCTGGCATCAGCCCACAACATGGACGGCGAAGGGAGGGCTCGTGACCCCCGTGAAGCGCGTGGCGATGCTGTCGCTTCACACATCGCCCTTCGATCAGCCCGGCGGCGGGGATGCCGGCGGTATGAACGTCTACGTCCGCTCGGTGGCACTCGAGCTCGCCAAGGTTGGCATCGACGTCGAAATCTTCACCCGCGCAGCAGCGGACGGGCAACCGCACGTCGAGGAATTGGGCCCGGGTGTCCTGGTCCGCCATCTCATTGCCGGACCCACCCGCAGGGTGCCGAAAGAAGTTCTTCCCCAGCTCTCCGATGACCTCGCAGACGCTATTGCCGACGCAACCGATCTGCTTGCTGACGGGCACTTCGACGTCATCCACTCCCACTACTGGGTCTCCGGCATCGTGGGCCTGACCGTTGCGCGATCCCTCAACCTGCCGCTGGTTCACTCGATGCACACCATGGCCCGGGTGAAGAACCTTCGACTCCACGCCGGAGGCGTGATGGAACCTGAATCCCGCATTGCAGGCGAGCAGACCATCGTCAACGACGCCGACCGCCTCATTGCCAACACGAGTACGGAGGCCGCTGAACTGGAGTCCCTGTACGGAGCGGCCGCCGAGAAGGTCGACATCGTCGCTCCCGGTGTGGATCTGGACATCTTCAATGCGCTTGACCGGCCCGGGTCCCGGCAAGGGCTTTCGTTCGCTGCCGAGACCTTCCACGTGGTGTTCGCCGGCCGGATCCAGAAGCTGAAGGGCCCTCACCTGCTCGTCCAGGCCGCCGCTGACCTGTTGGCGCGGCGCCCCGACATCCCGCTCCAGGTCAGCATCATCGGCTCCGGCAGCGGATCCGAAGCCCTGGAACTGCGGCCCCTGATCAATCGGCTCGGACTGCAGGACGTGGTGCGGCTCTACCCGCCCGTCCTGCCCGGGCAGCTTGCGCACTGGTTCCGGGCGGCCGACGTCGTGGCCATGCCTTCCTACAGTGAATCGTTCGGCCTGGTGGCGCTTGAGGCGCAGGCCTGTGGTACTCCGGTGCTGGCAGCGAACGTCGGGGGTCTGCCGCAGGCGATCAGTGCCGGGCGAACAGGCATCCTGGTCGACGGGCATGGTGCCGCTCTTTGGTCAGCGGCGCTGGAGGTCCTGCACGACGACGGCGGAATGCGCCGCACGCTTGGCGCCAATGCCGCGGTGCACGCGCTGGCCTTCGGCTGGCAGCGGACCGCACTGTTCACGGCGCAGAGTTACCGGACCGCCGTCGAACAGTACGAGGGCGCCCCGGCGCTCTGAGCCGCAGCAGTCTATCCAGGCGCCGCGAGCAGTGTGCCTAGGATGGACGGGTGAATGCAGCCGCGGAACTTGCCAGCTATCTCGACTCAGTGGGTATCACCGGGGAGGTTGCCACCCCGCGGCAGGACAACCTCCGGCACATGCGGCTGTTCCTCGAGGGAAATGAGCACCTTGAGTTCGGTGTGCGGCTTACCCGCACCTGGACCCTCGACGAAGTTTTCGACCTGATGCACGAGCGCGTCGGCACCAGCACCGACCGGGACCACCTCGAGGGTCAGGACACCATTGACGCGCACAAGTGTGTCGCCGCACTCGATCGGTTCGCGGACCGGTTCGGCGAGGCCGTCCGAACCGGCAGCCGGATCCTGTTCGCCACCGGTCATCCCGCAGGCCTGCTGCCCGTCCACGCTGCGCTCGCCGCTGCAGCTGAGCGCGGCGGCGCAACCGTCGTCAAGGTACCGGAGGGCCAGCCTTTCCGGGACGGCGACATCCGGCAGCTTTTCGGTGTCCTGGCCTGGCACCAGTACGGTGGCCTCGTCCACACCCACTACCCCGAGCCGATGCGGCTCAGCCTCGAGCTTCTCGCATCCCAGGGCGCGCCCGCGCCCGAGCTGGTGGTGGCTGATCATGGCTGGGCGGGGCATGCGGCATCAGTCGGCATTCCGACGCTCGGCTTTGCTGACTGCAATGACCCGGGCCTGTTTGTCTCCGAGGCCGAGGGGCAACTGGAAGTAGCGGTGCCGCTGGATGACAACCTGTGCCCCGGTCTCTATGAGCCGATGACCAGCTATATTCTTGAGCGCGCAGGACTGGCCTGAAGTCCCTGCTCGGGGGCAGGGCCGCGCCGGTCCGCGCTGGTAGATTGGATGTGAGCTCACACCCGAGCCGCCCACAGTCCTGCCAGCACCCCGGAGGGATCTGAGACGATGACGTCCATCCACGCCCCTGTGTCCGACCTCGACATCGCACGAGCTGCCCGTATCCGTCCCATCGAGGAAATTGCAGCAGCGGCGGGGATTCCCGCTGAGGCGCTCGAACTGTACGGGCGGTACAAGGCAAAGATCGACATCGCACGGTTGCCCCGCGTCGGTGGGAAGGCGCCGGGCAAAGTGGTCCTGGTCAGCGCGATGAGTCCCACCCCCGCTGGCGAGGGTAAATCCACCTGCACGGTAGGGCTCGCGGACTCCCTGGCACGCGCGGGACAGCGTGTGATGGTTGCCCTGCGTGAGCCCTCGCTGGGCCCGGTCATGGGCATGAAGGGCGGAGCCACGGGCGGCGGCTATTCACAGGTGCTGCCGATGGAGGACATCAACCTCCACTTCACGGGCGATTTCCACGCGATTACGAGTGCCAACAACACGCTGATGGCCCTGGTCGACAATTCCATCTACCAGGGCAACCCGCTCAACATCGATCCCCGCAGGATCACCTTCAAGCGCGTGCTCGACGTCAATGACCGCAGCTTGCGGGAGGTAGTGATCGGCCTGGGCGGGCCCACCCAGGGAGTTCCTCGCCAGGACGGGTTCGACATCACGGTGGCATCGGAGGTCATGGCCGCCTTCTGCCTGGCCACCGATCTCGCAGATCTGCGGCAGCGGCTCGCGCGCATGACCATCGGGTACACCTATGACAGGAAGCCGGTCACCGTTGCGGACCTCGGCGTTGAAGGAGCACTGACACTGCTGCTGAAGGACGCCGTCAAACCCAATCTCGTGCAGACGATTGCCGGCACTCCGGCGCTGGTGCATGGTGGGCCATTTGCCAACATCGCGCACGGCTGCAACTCGGTCATCGCCACCCAGACAGCGCAACGCCTTTCCGACATCGTGGTGACCGAGGCCGGGTTCGGTGCAGACCTGGGCGCCGAGAAATTTATGGATATCAAGGCGCGGGCTGCAGATGTGGCGCCTGACGCCGTCGTACTGGTTGCAACCATTCGTGCGCTGAAAATGCACGGTGGCGTCGCGAAGGCAGATCTGCGGGAGCCGGATGTCAACGCGGTCAAGCGCGGAGTCGTGAACCTCCGGCGCCACGTAGCGAACGTGCGTAAATTCGGCATCACACCCGTGGTGGCGGTCAACAAATTCGCCACTGACACGGATGAGGAACTCGAGGCGCTGCTGTCATGGTGTGCTGCCGAGGGCATCAGCGCCGCAGTAGCGGATATCTGGGGTGAGGGCGGCGGCGGGCCGGGCGGTGACGACCTCGCCGGGAAAGTCCTGGCCGCGCTTGAGGCGCCCCGCTCCTTCCGCCACCTCTACCCGTTGGAGCTCTCTGTAGAGGAGAAAATCCGCACAATCGCGCAGGAGATTTATGGAGCCTGTGATGTCGATTTCTCCACAGCAGCTTCACGTCGCCTGGCTGAGATCGAAGCCAATGGCTGGAATCAACTGCCGGTGTGCATGGCGAAGACGCAGTATTCGTTTTCCGACGACGCCACCCGGCTCGGTGCTCCCGAGGGCTTCACCCTTCACGTGCGAGACCTGATTCCAAAGACCGGCGCGGGTTTCATCGTCGCCCTGACCGGGGCTGTGATGACCATGCCCGGTCTGCCTAAGGAACCCGGTGCCCTGCGCATGGACGTGGATGACGACGGCGGAGCGGTAGGACTGTTCTGAGTACCGTCCAGCGACACAAACGAAAGGACTGTGGGTGAAGGCGCTCTATAAATCCGGTGCACGGGCTGGCTTTGACTTCGTGGACCGGCCGGAGCCGGTGCCCGGCATCGGCGAGGTGAAGATCCGGGTGATGACCACGGGCATTTGCGGAACGGATCTGCATATCGAGTCGTGGGATTCGTGGGCGGCCGGGATCATCGAGGCGCCGCTGATTCCCGGGCATGAGTTCTACGGTGAGGTGGTGGAGCTTGGCGAGGGCGTGTGTGAGGTCCGGGTGGGTGACCGGGTTTCCGGTGAGGGGCACATTGTGTGCGGGATCTGCCGTAACTGCCGTGCCGGGCGCCGTCAGATGTGTATCCGGACTGTCAGCGTCGGCGTGCAGCGGGATGGTGCGTTTGCAGAATTCGTGGTGATCCCGGAGACCAACGTGTGGGTTCACCATGAGGGTGTGACACCGGAGCTTGGCGCGGTGTTCGATCCGTTCGGCAACGCGGTGCATACGGCGTTGAGCTTCCCGTTGGTGGGTGAGGACGTGCTGATCACCGGGGCAGGTCCGATCGGCCTGATGGCTATCGCTGTTGCCCGTCATGCCGGTGCGCGCAATATCGCGATTACGGACGTGTCCGAGCCGCGGTTGGACCTTGCGCGGTCGATCGGGGTGGACCTGGCGGTTGATGTGAGCCGGATGCGGATCACCGAGGCGCAGCGGGAGCTGCATATGGTGGAGGGTTTCGACATCGGCCTGGAGATGTCCGGGCACCCCACGGCGCTGCCTGAGATGATCGACAATATGAACCATGGCGGCCGGATCGCGATGCTGGGTCTGCCGTCCCAGGACATCACGATCGGCTGGGGGAAGGTGGTCACGCACATGCTTACGCTGAAGGGCGTGTACGGGCGGGAGATGTTTGAGACGTGGTACGCCATGTCCGCGATGCTGCAGTCCAATGACCGGCTGCGTGATGCTGTGGCGAGTGTGGTCACTGACGTGCTGCCGGCGTCGGAGTGGCAGGAAGGTTTCAGCATTGCCCGTAACGGGCGCAGCGGCAAAGTAGTGCTTGACTGGTCGGCGATCTAGAGGAGTTGCGGATGTTTGTTTCAGTGCGGGATCAGCTTCAGTCCGAGCTGCAGGAGATCCGGGATGCCGGCTTGTATAAGCATGAACGGACCATTTCTTCACCGCAGTCCAACTCGATCCGCGCTGCGTTCGGGAACGCGGAGGGCGCGCAGGTGTTGAACTTCTGCGCCAACAACTACCTCGGCCTGGCGGACCACCCCGCGATCATCCAGGCCGCGAAGGGTGCGCTGGATGATCGCGGGTTCGGGATGGCGTCGGTCCGGTTTATCTGCGGGACGCAGGACCTGCATCTTGAACTCGAGCGGCGTGTGTCGGCGTTCCTGGGCACTGAGGACACCATTCTCTTCTCGTCGTGCTTCGATGCCAACGGCGGGGTTTTCGAGTCACTGCTGAACGCTGAGGATGCCGTCATTTCCGACGCACTGAACCACGCCTCGATCATTGACGGGATCCGGCTGAGCAAGGCACAGCGGTACCGGTACGCGAACCGGGACATGGCGGATCTCGAGGCGAAGCTGCAGGAGGCCGCCGGCGCGCGTCGTCGTCTGGTCGTGACCGACGGGGTTTTCTCGATGGATGGCTACCTTGCGCCATTGAAGGAGATCTGCGACCTCGCGGAGCGGTATGACGCCATGGTGATGGTGGATGACTCGCATGCCGTGGGATTCATGGGGGCCACTGGGGCGGGAACGCCGGAGCATGCCGGTGTATCGGATCGCGTTGATCTCTACACCGGAACGTTCGGCAAGGCGCTCGGTGGTGCATCGGGCGGTTATGTGGCGGGTCGGGCGGAGATCGTCGAGCTGTTGCGGCAGCGGGCGCGGCCGTACTTGTTCTCCAACTCGCTGGCGCCGTCGATTGTCGCGGCAACCCTGACGGCACTGGACCTGGTCCAGAACAGTGCTGACCTGCGTGCCCGGTTGGGTGAGAACGCGGCCCTGTTCCGGTCTCGGATGACCGAGGAAGGATTCGACCTGCTCGAAGGTGAGCATGCCATCATCCCGGTCATGTTCGGCGATGCCGCGCTGGCGGCGCGGGTAGCGGACAGCATGCTGGAACACGGGGTCTACGTGATCGCGTTCAGCTACCCCGTTGTCCCCAAGGGCGCGGCACGTATCCGCGTACAACTCTCCGCAGCCCACAGCACCGAAGACGTCGAGGCGTGCGTGGCAGCGTTCGTAGCAGCGCGGGACGCCGTGGCGTAGTTCCCGGCTGCGAGAGCCACAGCGCTGACTCCTTCGAGGGCAGTTGTCAGGCCTCTTCCATCCGGATCCGCAACTGCTTCAGTCCGTCCCTGATCCTTGACTTGACGGTTGCAGGCGGTGCAGAGAGGTATACCGCTACTTCTCGGTAGGTCATGCAGTTGAAATAGGCGAGGGTGATTGCTTCTTGCTGAAGAGGAGAGAGTTCGCGGAGGCATCGAATCAGATGTTGCGCTTCCAGGCGACCAGCAACTGATTCCGCCACGACGTCATGATCAACGTCCTGGTTGGTAGTGCCCCATCGGAAGGCCCGGTTGGCGCTGGCCTGTTCGCTCCGTACCCGGTCAACGGCCCGGCGGTGGGCAATGGTCATCAACCACGCCATTGCACTGCCGATGGTCGGATCAAACTTATGAGCGTCCAGCCACACCACTACGTAGATGTCCTGCGCGGTTTCCTGGGCAATTTCAGCATTGACGATGATCCGCCGGACGAAACCGTAAACCCGCTGCGATGTCAGCTCGTAAAAGGTGGTGAACGCCTCCCGGTCGCCCTGAGCAGTTAGCAGGAGGAAGCCACTCAGGGCTTCCTGCTCCACCTGCTCTGCGGTGGCGACGCCTCCGTGTCTGTTCATGACGGGTTTCCCTTGTGGTAGCTCGCCGTGCGGTCAGACGGTAGTGAAGTGAACTGAAGGAACGGTAACCGAGGCCGTCCTTCGATCAAGATACCGCTATTGAGCAGGCGAGGGATACCCCGAGAATGACCAGGGTTGAAAGCAGTCCGAGCAGCACCGGGCGCTTGCCCACGCGCAGCAGGCTTTTCAGGTGGACCCCCAGACCCAGGGCGAACATCGCTGCCGACAGCAGCAGCGTCTGCAGTACCTGTGCCAGGTCCAGGGCACCCTGCGGGAGGACGTCCGAGGTGCGCAGCAGCATCGCTCCCACGAACCCCACAATAAAGAACGGGACCACCGGAGGCATCTTGCCGCCCGTCGTCGGTTTGGTACGGCGCATGCGCAGGGCTATGCCGGCAGTGATTGGCGCCAGGGTGAGGACACGGGCGAGCTTCACCGTGACGGCAACAGCAAGTGCCGAACTGCCCACCGACTCGCCCGCCGCAACAACCTGTGCCACTTCGTGGGTCGACGCGCCGATCCACACGCCGAGGGTCCTCTCGGGCAGTCCCAGCAACCCGCCCAGGAAGGGGACCGTGGGTATCATCAGGGTCCCGAAGAGCACCACCAGCCCGACGGCGGTTGCAACTTCCGTCTTCTTGGCACCAGCCGCGGTCTCCGTGGCTGCAACTGCGGCCGCACCGCAGATAGAGAACCCTGACGCGATGAGAAGTCGCTGGGCAAAGCTGATCCCCAGGAGCTTCCCGATCCAGAGTGTGGCAGCAAAGGTCACGCCCACTGATAGAAGAACAAGAAGGAGCACGCCGGGGCCTAGCCCAAGGACGGCTGACAGTGAGAGCTGGAGTCCGAGCAGTACGATCCCGGCCCGCAGCAGGGTCCTGGATGAAACGCCGATCCCCGTAAAGAGGAGGGAGGGTACCGGCAGCAGGTTTCCCCAGGCTGCCCCGAGGAGGATGGCGATCAGGAGCGGACTGGTTCCCGAGAGAAGACCGCTCAGCAGCCAGGAAAGCGCCGCGCCGGCGAGACACACCGCCAGGCCGGGCAAACTATTGCTCATGTCAACAATCTCTCATGCCGTGCCGGTCGGCGGTGGCAGACAGGCTACCTCTTCACGACAAAGCGCCCCCGGCAAAAACCGGGGGCGCTTTTTCGTAGGAGACGCTTCTAGCGCTCAACCTCGCCGCGGATGAAGGCTTCAACCTTGTCGCGGGCGATGTCGTCGTTGTACTGCTCCGGAGGCGACTTCATGAAGTAGCTCGAAGCAGAGAGGATCGGTCCGCCGATGCCGCGGTCTGCGGCAATCTTCGCGGCGCGAATGGCGTCGATGATTACGCCGGCAGAGTTCGGGGAATCCCACACTTCCAGCTTGTACTCGAGGGATACGGGTGCATCGCCGAAGTTGCGGCCCTCGAGGCGCACAAACGCCCATTTGCGGTCATCCAGCCAGGCGACGTAATCCGACGGTCCGATGTGAACGTCGTCGGCGTGCAGTTTTGCCTCAACGTTTGAGGTGACGGCCTGCGTCTTGGAAATCTTCTTGGACTCAAGGCGGTCGCGCTCGAGCATGTTTTTGAAGTCCATGTTGCCGCCGACGTTCAGCTGGTACGTGCGGTCCAGGGTGACACCGCGGTCTTCGAACAGCTTGGCCATGACGCGGTGCGTGATGGTAGCGCCGATCTGGCTCTTGATGTCATCGCCCACAATCGGGACGCCTGCTGCAGTGAACTTGTCAGCCCACTCCTTGGTGCCCGCGATGAAAACGGGAAGGGCATTGACGAAAGCGACGCCGGCATCAATGGCGCACTGGGCGTAGAACTTCGCTGCTGCATCGGAACCGACCGGCAGGTAGCAGACCAGAACGTCCACCTTTGAGGCCTTGAGTTCGGCTACAACGTTGACCGGCTCGGCATCGGACTCGACGATGGTCTCGCGGTAGTACTTGCCCAAGCCATCCATGGTGTGACCGCGCTGGACCTTGACTCCGGTGGGCGGCACGTCCGCGATCTTGATGGTGTTGTTCTCGCTGGCGCCGATGGCATCCGCGAGGTCCAGGCCGACCTTCTTGCCATCGACGTCGAACGCGCTGACAAAGTGCACGTCATTGACGTGGTACTTGCCGAACTCCACATGCATCAGGCCGGGGATGGTCGCAGTAGCGTCTGCATCCTTGTAGTACTGCACTCCCTGCACCAGGGATGCTGCACAGTTGCCAACACCGACGATTGCTACCCGAATGGGGTTAGTTCCCACTGTTCTCCTCTTTACGCGCACTTATAACCGCCTGGACCGAGGTCTTTGATTGCCTTTGCCTCCGGCGGAATCCACAGCTAATACAGTCTACTTGCTATTGCGAACGCCCGTTGTTGCCTGCTCATTCCCCCAAACCCTTCGGAGCGGCCGAATTCCGGTGGATATCTGCCAAGAGGGGAGCCGTTGTCCTGCCCGTTCGCTAGGCTTTCGAGACATGGAGCAAGCGCAGGGTCCCCGCCACCCCGCGAGCATCTCCGTGCCCACACGCAGGGACCCCCTGCTCAGGCAGATGACGGAGATCGCCGGCGGCGTACTGGGCAGGCACGCCGCACCGGGGCGGGTGCGGCCGGCGGTCTTCACCGTGGAGCGGGTTCTCGTTCTCCTGACCACTGCGGCAGCTGTTCTTGCGGTGCTGATGAAGGCTTCCTGCCGCACTGACGGATGGACGCGTCCTACGCAGTTCTATCGGGCCTGCTACTCGGACTGGACGGAAGCGTTTCAGTTTCAGGGCTTCGGAAGTGGATTGTCCCCCTTCGCGGAGGGTTCCACTTTCGACGGCCCATTGCTCGTTGGCGTATTCGCTGGACTGGTCGCCTTGCTGGTCCCGACGTCAGCGGACGGGATAGTCCAGACGCAATCCCTGATGCAGTACTTCGATGTCAACGCCGTGCTGATCGCCGCGGCCTGGATCGGAACGGTTCTCACGGCAATGCGCCTGGCCAGCCGCCGGCCGTGGGACGCGGCGGTGGTGGCGGTGGCGCCGATTGCGATCCTGACGGCAACCTCAAGCTGGGTGCTGCTTTCTGTTCTGCTGAGCGTCCTCGCCGTGTGGACGTTTGCGCAGCACCGCTATGTGGTCTCCGGAATCCTGCTGGGGTTCGGCGCCGGATTCAGCATCCACGTGCTCCTGGTCTTCGCCGCCGTCATACTGCTGGCCGTGCGTACCGGCAGGTCCAGGGCGGCCCTGTTGAGCGGCGGCTCCCTGATAGCGGTCTGGTTTCTCACCGTTCTTCCATTCGGTCCAGGGCGGGCCCTGGCGCTCCCTTGGGAGTACGATCCGGCTCACCTGGGCATCTCTTCTTCACTCTGGTCGGGCTATAACCTGCTTGCGGAAAGGCTCGGTCTTCCGCTGCTTTCTCCCGAAGCGATTGCGACCCTCGCCTTCACCGCCTTCGCCGTGCTGGCCGCCTTGATCTCCCTGCTGGTGCTGCGGGCACCGCGACGTCCGCGGCTCCCACAAGTGGTATTCCTCCTGCTCGGAGCCCTCGTTCTGGTGCTGCCCGACTACCCGCCCGAACTCAGTTTGTGGCTGCTGCCTTTCCTCGCGCTTTCATATGTTGATTGGCGAATACTTTGCGTCTGGCAACTCACCGAAGTGCTTCACTGGTGGGCCTACTGGATGTACATCGCCCGTGAGGCCTCCTCGGGTGCGGTCGAGAACAATATCGACTCTCCCTATTACGTAGCCGCAATACTGGCGCGTCTGTTGGTCACCGGTTACCTGCTGTACCGGGTCGCACAACACGTACTTGAACCGGCATATGATCCCGTGCGGCGTATCGGTATCGACGACCCTGCGGGCGGCCCTTTCGATACGGCTCCCGACCGGGAGGCGTCCGCTCCGGTAGTCTTGAGCGAGTCCCTTCCGGACCCGAAAATCACCGCACCGAAAGATCCCCAGTGACAGAACCCGACTTCCGCAGCGAGCGCCTCACGCCTGAGGCATTCGAGCTGTTGGCGTCGGCACACCCCGGTGTCGTCATTCCGCTCGAACAGACGCCACAGTGGGCGGACTTCGAGCTCGGTCTGGGCAGGGAACCCTACGGGCTGTGGGCCTATTACGACGACGGCGAGCCGGTTGCGATGGTGAGTTTCCTGCGGGTGCGGCGCAGGTTCCGCGAATCGCTGGTCGCGATCAACGGGCCCGTGTGGTTCGCGGACCGTTCCGCGGAAGCTGAGCTTCGCCTCATGCGTACGGTCCAGCACCAGTTCACCGAAGATCCGGGTACGGACCCCCTCTATGTCCGCATGCAGGTGAAACACCCTCTGCCGCCTGCGGATGGTCCGATCGAGCATGGCTGGTATGAACGCGAGATCGTCGTCGACCTGACGCCGGACGAGGATGCCATCTTCAAATCGTTCCGGCCGAACGCCCGGAACAGCATCCGTCGTGCAGAACGGTCAGGTGTGGAAGTCCGGACCATTGAGCGGGCCAGTTGGGTTGAGGTGTTCCGGAGGGACCTGTACCCGATCCTGCAGGAGACAGCCGAGCGCGACGGCTTCTCCAGCTTCGGCCCCGACTATTACGAGTTGCTGCTCTCAACGCTGGGGGATCATCTTCGGCTCATCGTCGCCTACGTGGACAACAGGGCCGTGAGCTGGTTGATCACCACCGAATACCGCGGGTACTCGGTCTACTACTTCGCGGGCAGCACGCACGACGCGCGAAAGACGTTCGCGCCGTACCTGCTGCTGTGGGAAGCCTTCAAACAGCTGAAGGCGGCCGGCAATACGGCCTGCGGGCTTACCGGCATCGTGAGTGAGAACTACCCGCAGCTGGTCAACGTCACCACATTCAAGAGAAACTTTTCCAAGAACGTCGTGGACATTCCGACAACCTTTGACATCCCGCTGAACCCGGGCAGGTACCGGGTGGTGGCCGGGCTCCTCACGTTCCGCAGAACGGCGCCGGCCAAAGGTCGCGCGTTGCTCATGGGAGCGGCGTCGTCGTTGTCCAGGCTTCGCGCCCACCGGTCCGGAGGAAAGAGCTAGCCATGGCCGACGTCGCGATTGTCGGTGCCGGGCCCAACGGGCTGGCGGCCGGAGTCGTGATGGCACGGGCGGGCTTGAGCGTAGAGGTTTTTGAGGCCGAGCGGGCTATCGGCGGTGGCTCACGCACCATGGAACTGCTTGAGCCCGACCACGTGCATGACGTGTGCTCAGCTGTGCATCCAATGGCGTTGGCGTCGCCTTTCTTCCGCGAATTCGGCCTGGCTGACCGGATCCCCTTCGTGGTTCCCCAGCTGTCCTACGCCAATCCCCTTGACGATGGGCGTGCCGGTCTCGCCTACCGCGACCTGGGGCGCACTGCTGTGGGCCTGGGCAGGGACGGACAGGCGTGGCGCCGCCTGATGCGCCCGCTCGTGCAGCACATCGACGGGGTGGTTGACACCGGCCTCAACCAGTTCCTGCGCATCCCGCGGCACCCGGTGGCGGCCGCGGTGCTCGGGCTGAGGACGCTCGAGCAGGGGTCCGGCCTGTGGAACCTGCGTTTCTCGACGGAAGAGGCTGCTGCGTTGTTCACCGGTGTTGCTGCGCACGCGGTAGCCCCTTTGCCTACGCTCGCTGCTGCCGGGGCCGGGCTCACCCTCGGCGCTTTGGCCCATTCCGTGGGGTGGCCCATTCCGGTCGGGGGATCGCAGGCTCTGGTGAACGCGATGGCGGAAGACATCCAGGCGCACGGCGGAGTCATCCACACTGCCCGACGGATTGAATCGGTTGGCGAGTTCGACGGCGCACGTGCTGTCCTGCTCGATGTCTCTCCCAGTGCTGCCGGCAGCCTGGCGGGCGATCGGCTCCCGCAGAGCTACGTCTCAACTCTGGACCGGTTCCGCTATGGGGACGGCGCCTGCAAGGTGGACTTCATTCTCTCCGGTCCGGTGCCGTGGGCCAACGAGGAAGTACGAACGGCCGGCACAGTTCATGCGGGCGGAACCCGGGCTGAAGTGGCGGCGTCAGAAGCCGACGTGGCTGCGGGACGCCATCCGGAGAAACCGTACGTGCTGGTCTCGCAGCCATCGCTGTTCGATTCTTCCCGCGCACCCCACGGGCGGCACGTTCTGTGGACGTACTGCCACGTGCCCAACGGATCCACACAGGACATGACCGAGGCCATCGTGCGGCAGATCGAGCGTTTCGCGCCCGGCTTCCGCGACGTCGTCGTGCGTTCACATGTGATGACGGCGGCCGACCTTCAGCAGTACAACGCCAATTACGTGGGCGGTGACTTCAGCGGTGGCGCGGTGACGATCCCTCAGCTGCTGGCGCGTCCCTCCTTTGGCCCTAATCCCTGGCGGATGCCGGCGAAGGGGCTGTATCTGTGCTCGGCGTCGACGCCGCCCGGCCCGGGCGTTCACGGCATGGGCGGTTATCACGCGGCGAGGCTGGCGCTGGAGGACGTGTTCGGGCTCCCGATGCCGGATCTGTCACCGGCCACGTAGCGCCTGGTCCGCTGAAGGTGCCGTCGAAGGAACATTCGCATCCGGAATCGCGTTGCACCACGAGGAACGGGATCGAGGAGGTTCAGAGTGCTGCAAGTCGTGGTCATCGGCGCCGGTCAGGCAGGTCTGTCCGCGGCGTACCACCTGCAGCGCCAGGGTCTCCGGCCGGCCCGCGACTTCCTCGTCCTCGACGCGAATGAGGGACCGGGCGGCGCGTGGCGGCACCGCTGGGACTCGCTGACCTTCGGCACGGCGCACAACATCCACGACCTACCCGCCATGGAACTGGGCACACCGGACCCAACCGAGCCGGCGTCGTCAGTTGTTGCCCGCTACTACGGCGATTATGAACAGGAGTTCGGGCTCGAAGTCCGCCGGCCGGTACGAGTGCAGAAGGTTGAGGGGTTCGACGGCGGCCTCACGGTCCACACGGACAAAGGAACGTGGGAAACCCGGCTCCTCATCAACGCCACCGGCACCTGGGACCGCCCGTACTGGCCCTACTACCCCGGCCGGGAACTGTTCCGGGGCCGCCAGCTGCATACCCACGACTTCGTCAGCGCCGACGAGTTCCGCAGCAAGCGTGTTGTGGTGGTCGGCGCCGGAACCTCAGCCGTCCAGTTCCTTCTCAAGCTGGCCGACGCCGGCGCCAGAACTACGTGGGTGACCCGCCGCCCGCCGTCCTTCACGGACCGGACGTTCGACTCCGAGTGGGGCCGCGACGTCGAGCGCAGAGTGCACTCGCGCACAAAGGCCGGGCTTCCGCCGTCGAGCGTGGTCTCTGTCACCGGACTGCCGCTCACGGCGCAGTACCGCGCCGGCATCGAGTCCGGTGTTCTGCGGTCACGGGGCCCGCTCAGGAGGATCACCGAGACAGGCATAGAGCTCGACGGCGGCGTGATGGTCCCAGCCGACGTCATCCTCTGGGCGACCGGCTTCCGTGCTGCCCTGGATCACCTGCAGCCGTTGAAACTCCGGGAACCCGGCGGCGGTATCCGCATGGACGGAGTGACTGTCCTGAAGGATGAAAGGGTGCTGCTCGTCGGCTACGGCGCGTCGGCATCAACGCTCGGCGCCACCAGGGCTGGACGTGCGGCAGCCAACCAGGCAGTCCGCCGGCTCGGCAGCATGGAACAGCAGGAAGCGCTCGCGGGCTGAGACGTCAACCATTTCCCGCGTGGGAAGTCGAAGAGTAAGCTTGGTCACGATCGCACAACTAAAAAGCCACATTTTCAACGCCGTTGACCCGCAGCGGGAGAGTTCTGCCGTTGACTGACAGCCGGCAGGCGCCGTAGGAGCAAATCCTCCCCAGGAATCTCTCAGGCCCAGCACCGCAGCGGAAAGGCAACTCTGGAAAGCAGCACTGCCGAAGTTTGGTAGTGCTCACCGACGGTGCAATGTGAACGCAGTGTTCACGGAATCTCTCAGGTCCAATACAGAGCGGGGAGGAACCCGACCATCTGTCCGCGCGTCCTGCGCCGGACACTGATCTACGGAGTTCCTCATGACGCACCAGACGGAATCAACTTTCTCCGACCGCCACATCGGTCCCCGCTCGGATGACGCCGAGCAGATGCTCAAGGTCCTCGGGTACCCCAGCCTGGATAAACTCGTCGACGTTGCGGTGCCGGCGAGCATTCGCATCAACGAGGGCCTTGATCTTCCGTCTGCGCTGAGCGAGTCAGAGGTCCTTGCGGAACTGCGCAGCATCGCCGCGAAGAACAAGACCGCCGTGCAGATGATCGGCCAGGGCTACTACGACACCGTCACGCCTCCCGTGATCCGCCGCAATGTGCTTGAGGCTCCGGCCTGGTACACGGCCTACACCCCCTACCAGCCGGAAATCTCCCAGGGCCGCCTTGAAGCGCTTCTGAACTTCCAGACGATGGTCCAGGACCTCACCGCGCTGCCCATCGCCAACGCTTCCCTGCTCGATGAAGCATCAGCCGTAGCCGAGGCCGTTCTCCTGATGCGCCGCTCCGGCAAGAACAAGGGACGCACCATCCTGGACGCCGACTGCCTGCCCCAGACCATCGCCGTCGTCATGGGCCGTGCTGAGGCGCTTGGGTTCGACATCGAGATCGCCGACCTCTCGAATGGACTGCCGGACGGCGACATCAACGGCATCGTCCTCCAACTGCCCGGAACCTCAGGTGCCCTGCGCAATTCCGCCGACATCATCGCGAAAGCCCACGACGGCGGCGCTCTGGTGACGGTCGCGGCTGACCTTCTGGCGCTGACCCTGATCACCCCTCCGGGGGAGCAGGGTGCCGACATCGCCGTCGGTTCCGCCCAGCGCTTCGGTGTGCCGCTGTTCTTCGGCGGACCGCACGCTGCCTACATGGCCGTCCGCAAGGGCCTGGAGCGCATGCTTCCCGGCCGCCTTGTTGGAGTGTCGAAGGATTCCGACGGCGCACCTGCCTACCGTCTTGCACTGCAGACCCGTGAGCAGCACATCCGCCGCGAGAAGGCCACATCGAACATCTGCACCGCCCAGGCGCTGCTCGCGATCGTTGCCAGCATGTACGGCGTCTATCACGGCCCCGACGGACTGAAGGCGATCGCGGAACGTGTGCATGGAAAGGCAGCCAGGCTTGCCGCCGCCCTTCCGGGAACGGTTCACGACTCCTTCTTCGACACCCTGCTGGTGCAGGTGGAGGGCCAGGCAGAGGGCATTGTCAGCAAGGCCGAGGAGCGGGGCATCAACCTGCGACTAGTCGACGCGGATCACGTCGGCATCGCCTGCGATGAGACCACCACGGACGCCCACCTCGAGACCATCGCCGAGGTTTTCGAGGTTGATCTGTCAGGGGATACGGAGAGTGCGATTCCTGCGGAGCTTCAGCGGACGTCCTCCTTCATGACCCACCCCGTGTTCTCCCTCCACCGCTCCGAGACCCAGATGCTGCGCTACCTGCGCGGACTCTCGGACCGTGACCTGGCACTGGACCGCACCATGATTCCGCTGGGCTCCTGCACCATGAAGCTCAATGCCACGGTTGAGATGGAACCGATCTCCTGGCCCGAGTTCGCAACCATCCACCCATTCGCTCCCGAGCACCAGACTGAGGGCTGGCGTCAACTGGTTGATGACCTGGAGGATCGCCTCGCTGAGATCACCGGCTACGCCAGGGTGTCGATCCAGCCGAACGCCGGCTCCCAGGGCGAGCTCGCCGGCCTCCTGGCCATTCGCAAGTACCACCTGTCGCGCGGGGATGAGGCACGCACGGTGTGCCTCATCCCGTCGTCGGCGCACGGCACCAACGCTGCCTCGGCCGTGCTCGCCGGCATGAAGGTGGTAGTGGTCAAGACCGCCGGAAACGGCAATATCGACCACGATGACCTCCAGGCCAAGATCGAGGCGAACAAGGATTCCCTGTCCGCGATCATGATCACCTACCCCTCCACCCACGGCGTCTTCGAGGAAGACGTTCGCTGGGTTTGCGACCAGGTGCATGGCGCGGGCGGTCAGGTCTACATCGACGGCGCGAACCTCAACGCGCTGGTCGGGCTCGCCAAGCCGGGTGAGTTCGGTGGCGACGTTTCCCACTTGAACCTGCACAAGACTTTCTGCATTCCGCACGGCGGCGGCGGTCCCGGTGTCGGACCGGTAGCGGTGGCGGAGCATCTTGCGCCGTTCCTGCCCGGAGACGCGAACAGCGCAGCTGGTGCAGAAAACGGAGACACATCAGGAGTCCCCATCTCCGCCTCCCGCTTCGGTTCAGCAGGCGTACTTCCCATTTCCTGGGCCTACGTCGCACTGATGGGAAGTGAGGGTTTGACGGCCGCAACGAAGTCCGCCCTCCTTGCAGCCAACTACGTCGCCGCCCGCCTCAACGAGCACTTCCCCGTGCTCTACTCGGGCGAGAACGGACTGGTGGCGCACGAGTGCATCCTGGACCTTCGCGAGCTGACGGCGAAGACCGGCGTCACCGCCGAAGACGTGGCCAAGCGCCTCATCGACTACGGCTTCCATGCCCCGACCCTGAGCTTCCCGGTAGCCGGCACGCTGATGGTGGAGCCCACCGAGTCCGAGGACCTCCGCGAACTGGACCGCTTCGTCGAGGCGATGATCGCCATCCGGCACGAGATCGACCGGGTCGGAACAGGCGAATGGCAACTGGAGGAGAGTCCACTCCGCCAGGCACCGCATACCGCACAGGCTCTCATCAGCGACGAATGGTCGCAGGCCTACTCACGGGAACTAGCGGCCTTCCCGCTGCGCACGCTGCGCCACGACAAGTACTTCCCGCCGGTCCGCCGCATCGACGGTGCCCACGGTGACAGGAACCTTGTGTGCTCGTGCCCTCCGATCGAAGACTTCGAAGACTAAGGAACCGCCATGACAAAGCAGACAGCGCTTTATGCCCGGCACCAGGAACTCGGGGCGGCGTTCACCGACTTCGGCGGCTGGCAGATGCCCCTGAAATATCGCAGCGAGCTGGAGGAGCACCACACCGTCCGCCGGGCTGCCGGGATCTTCGACCTTTCGCACATGGGCGAGGTGATGGTGAGCGGGCCGCAGGCAGCCAGCTTCCTCAACTACGCCCTCGTGGGCAACATGGAGATCATGGCGGTGGGGAAGGCCAAGTACTCCCTCATCTGCACCGAGGGCGGCGGCGTGATCGATGACCTCATCACGTACCGCCTCGCCGAGGAACAGTTCCTCGTGGTTCCCAACGCCTCGAACTCCGATACGGTGGCCGCCGAGCTCCAGCAGCGTGCTGCCGACTTCGATGTCACTGTGGAGGATCAGTCGGAGGAGACCGCGCTCATCGCAGTCCAGGGGCCTAACGCGGAGGCGATCCTGCTCGGTATGGCGCCGGCAGGAGACCAGGACGCCATCACCTCGCTCAAGTACTACGCCGCCGTTCGCGTGGAGCTCGCAGGGCAGCCTGTCCTTCTCGCCCGCACCGGCTACACGGGCGAGGATGGCTTTGAACTCTTCATCGAGAACGACCAGGCCGCGCAACTGTGGAAAGCCGTCACCGAGGCAGGGACGGATCATGGACTGGCGCCATGCGGCCTGGCTTCGCGGGACTCGCTCCGCCTCGAGGCAGGCATGCCGTTGTACGGCCACGAGTTGGGCCTGGAGACGAATCCGTTCGAAGCAGGACTGGGCGGCGTCGTCAGTCTGAAGAAGACCGATGACTTTGTGGGCCGCTCCGTGCTGGAGCCGCTGAAGGCCGAAACGCCGGAACGAAAGCTGGTTGGCCTGCGCGGTACCGGACGCCGGTCTGCCCGTGCAGGGTACGACGTCGTATCGAACGGACAGACCGTTGGAACCGTTACCTCCGGCCTTCCGAGCCCGACCCTCGGTTACCCCGTGGCGCTCGCTTACGTCGAAACAGGGCTGAGCGAACCGGGCACGGAACTGCAGGTCGACCTGCGTGGACGTCCGGAAGAGTTTACTGTCGTTGAACTGCCGTTCTATAAGCGTCCGGGCCGCTCATGACCATCAGCGCTTTTGACCTCTTCAAGATCGGCATAGGTCCCTCGAGCTCCCATACGGGCGGGCCCATGACGGCGGCCTATCTCTTCACCCGGATGGTGGTGGAGCAGGGACTGCTTGAACAGGTCCACCACGTTGACGCTGAACTGTTCGGTTCGCTGGGCGTCACCGGTCACGGACACGGTACCGTCAAGGCCGTGATCCTGGGACTTGAGGGGGAGCAGCCGCATCTCATCGATCCGGAACGCGCTGAGCCTCGCGTGGAGGAGATCTCCGCAACGAAGATCCTTCGCCTGGCCGGCTCGCACGACGTGGCTTTCGACCCGGAGAAAGATCTCGTTCTGCACCGTAAGCAGCGGCTGGACTATCACACCAATGGCATGCGCTTCTCGGCATATAACTCCGAAGGCATGCTTCTATCTGCCCGCGAGTACTACTCGGTGGGCGGCGGGTTTGTGTTGGATCAGGATCAGATTGGTGCGGATCTGTCCGCGGAACAGACCGTCGCCATTCCGTACCCGTTCGAATCCGGCGAACAGTTGCTCGGCCTTGCCGCGGCGACGGGAAAGTCCTTTTCCGGGATAGTGCTGGCCAACGAACTGGCCGCCCGGTCCGAGGATGAGATCCGCAACGGCCTGCTCGAAATCTGGGATGTCATGCAGGACACCATCCGGCGGGGGTCGACCAACAGCGGCATCCTTCCCGGCGGTCTGCATGTCCGGCGTCGGGCTGCCCGGCAGCTTGAGCTGCTCCAGAAGGAAGCTGATCCCAACGATCACCTCAGCACCATGGAGTGGGTCACGCTGTTCGCGCTTGCGGTCAATGAGGAGAACGCAGCCGGGGGCCGCGTGGTCACCGCTCCCACCAACGGCGCGGCCGGCATCATCCCGGCAGTCCTGAAGTACTACACGGACTTCGTTCCAGGAGCGGACGACGACGGCGTCATCCGCTTCCTGCTCGCCGCCACCGCCGTCGGCGCCCTCTTCAAAAAGAACGCATCGATTTCCGGTGCCGAGGTCGGCTGCCAGGGTGAGGTCGGTTCAGCGTGCGCGATGGCCGCTGCGGGGCTGGCCGAGGTGCTGGGAGGCACCCCCGAGCAGGTCGAGAACGCGGCGGAAATCGGTATCGAACACAACCTGGGCCTGACCTGCGATCCCGTCGGCGGCCTGGTGCAGATACCGTGCATCGAGCGCAACGCCGTGGGAGCGATGAAGGCTATCACCGCTGCCCGGATGGCCGTCCGCGGCGACGGGCAGCACTTCGTCTCACTCGACGCAGCCATCAAGACGATGCGGGAAACCGGTGCCGACATGATGGACAAGTACAAGGAAACGGCCCGCGGTGGGCTGGCATTGAACGTCGTGGAATGCTGAATGGGTCTGCCGTTCACAGTTGAGGTCATTCCGGGAGGTGACGTTGCCTCCCGGTTGCAAAGCCACCTCGCAGCGCCGGCGACGGTCGCCGTCACCTGCCTTCCGCACCACGGCCCGGCAAAGACGGTGGATCTGGCCGTGGAGCTTGCCGGTCTTGGCTACCGCGCCGTGCCGCATCTGGCAGCCCGTTCCGTTGCGTCGAAGCAGCAGCTCGCGGAGTTCATGGTGCGTCTTGCGGACGCGGGGGTGCGGGACATCTTTGCCGTAGCCGGGGATGCCCGTGAGCCGGTCGGACCATATGCGTGGAGCCTGCCGCTCATCGAGGAGATCGCGGCGACCGGTGGATTCGAAACCGGGTTCGCCGCCTATCCCGAAGGTCATCCCACAGTTCCCGAGCCCGAACTGACCGAGCTGCTGCTCAAGAAACAGGAGCTTGGCAGTTGGGCCGTCACCCAGATGTGCTTTTCCGGGGATGTCCTCAGCGACTACATCGCCCGCTTGAGATCGAGCGGCGTGACCGTGCCCATATGGGCAGGTGTTCCGGGACGTGTCCGGCGCACCCGTCTCATTTCCCTTGCCGGGCGAATCGGAGTCGGTCCGTCGCTGAAGTTCGCCAAGCGGAGCGGTTCGCTGCTGCGTTCAGTACTGGCGCCGTCGTCGTACGATCCCTCCCGATTGGTGCGCTCCATCGAGACGACCGGCGCGTTCGCGGGGCTGCACATCTACAGTTTCAACGATTTCCGGGGTCTGCCCCGAAACTGAGCTGCGGCTCAGCCACACCTGCTTGCCGTAGCGGGTTTCCTGGGCTGTGTAGTTGTGGTGGCAGTTGAAGCGCTCCTGCTCCTGAACGGGGGTGCCGGCCCACCGGGTGACGCAATCAGCACCCGATCCATCACTCCTTCTCGGTTCAGCAGGGCGAAGTCCTGGGCCCAGCTTCGCGCCATCGACCAACGTTTCCCCAAGGCATGAAGGCAACGATGAGGCATGTTCTCCAGTGGCGGCTGGAGAGCATACTTCCCGGTGGCGGCTGGGAAGACACCGTCCGCAGGAGGAGTCATGAGTGTAGAGATTATTGGTGCCCTGGCCATGATGGCGGGCGGTGCCCTCGTGGTCGTTGCTACCCTTCTCGCGGTGGGGCGGCAACGTCGGCACATCGTTGTGCCGCCAGTGCTGTCAGCTGCTGATCAGCGTCTGCTCCCTTATCTGAAGCTGACTTCCGCGCAGTGGCTTGCGCTGACCGATTTCCAGCGTTCGAACCTGCGTGAGCGGGCCCATCGTTCGATGAACTAGTAGATCACTTCTCGTTGGACCGGAGCCACTGCTCGAGCTCCTTCGGGCTGGTGAAGCGAACCACTGGCAGCCCGGCGTCCTGATATGCGCGGATTCTCCGGCGCTTACCGGCGAAGGATGTGAAGTGCCAGCGGATGATCGAGTCCCGCGCGATGACCCGGCGAAAGCTCTCCGTGTTTCCGTTGCACACCTCCTCCTGCGTAAGCATGCGCCGCAGGGTCCTGCGGACCAGCCGGAACAGCGAGAGCCAGCGGGGATAATCCAAGGCGATGATGGCGTCTGCGCGGGGGATCAAGCTGTCGGACCATTTGCCGTAGAAGCTGTCCAGCACCCAGGCATTCCGGGCGGCGATCTCCTCGACCATGCGGAGCTGATCGGCAGGATCCCGCTCCACCCAGCCAGGAAGCCAGCCGATGTCCGTGTCCACGGACGTGAGCGGCAACCCGGTCGCAGCCGCATAGCGCTCGGCCGCTGTCGTTTTTCCGGACCCGGTCACACCGAAGAACACCACTCGCTGAGGGGTTGTTGGAATCACGCTCCCATCCTTGCACTCCGTGGTCGGCTCACGGAGGAGCCCTCATTTCGGCTCACCCGATGGGGGTGGAAGACTGGGGCAGTGGCGCACCTCGACATTTCCAACATCGATTACTTCCTTTCCGACGGCCGTCAGCTGCTCAACAGCGTGAGCTTCAAGGTCGGCGAGGGCCATAAGACTGCCCTGATTGGCCCGAACGGTACCGGCAAGACCACGCTCCTGCGCATTGTTGCCGGCGACATCACGGCCGATGAGGGTGCCATCACCCGGTCCGGCAGCATGGGCATCATGCGCCAGTTCGTCGGTCAGGTGCGCGATGACACCACCGTCCGCGACCTCCTCGTCTCCGCTGCCCCGCCGGCCCTTGCCTCCGCTGCGAAGAGGATCGATGTCGCTGAGCTCGCAATGATGGAGCACGACGACGAACCCACCCAGATGCGCTACGCCCAGGCGATCGCCGACTGGGGAGACGCCGGCGGCTATGAACTCGAGACCACTTGGGACGAAGTCACCATGGCGGCGCTTGGCGTTCCGTACGATCGGGCACAGTACCGCGCGGCGTCGTCGTTATCCGGAGGCGAGCAGAAGCGGCTGGTGCTTGAGGCCCTGTTCTCGGGACCGGACGAGCTGCTGCTCCTCGATGAACCGGACAACTACCTCGATGTGCCCGGCAAACGGTGGCTCGAAGCGAAGCTCAACGAGTCCAGCAAGTCGGTCCTCTTCGTCAGTCACGACCGCGAACTGCTCGACAATGCCGCCACGCGGATTGTCACGCTGGAGCCCGGCGCGCTCGGCGCGTCGAGCTGGGTGCACGGCGGCGGTTTCAGCACCTACCTGCAGGCTCGAACCGATCGAAACGCGCGGTTCGAGGAATTGCGGCGGCGCTGGGACGAGGAGCACATCAAGCTCAAAGAGCTCGTGAACATGTACAAGAACAAGGCGGCGTTCCGCTCGGATATGGCCAATCGCTACCACGCTGCCCAGACCCGCCTGGCGAAGTTCCTTGAGGCTGGGCCGCCGGAGGCTATCCCGATCGAACAGAACGTGAAGATGCGGCTCAAGGGCGGGCGCACAGCCAAGCGGGCCGTCGTCGCGCAAAAGCTCGAACTCACCGGGCTGATGAAGCCGTTCAGCACCGAGATCTGGTTCGGCGACCGCGTCGGGGTGCTGGGCTCCAACGGATCGGGCAAGTCCCACTTCCTTCGCCTCCTCGCCGCCGGCGGCACTGATCCTGAGAAGGAACATGAGCCGGTGTCCGAGGTGAGCATTGCACCGGTGCCCCACACCGGCGTCGTGAAGTTGGGTGCGCGTATTCGCCCGGGTTTCTTCGCCCAGACGCATGTGCGCCCGGACCTGTTGGGCCGGACACTGCTCGACATCCTGCACCGCGGCGATGATCACCGATCAGGGCTCGGCCGGGAGGCGGCGTCGGGAGTGCTGGACCGCTACGGGTTGGCAGGGCAGTCGGAGCAACTGTACGACTCGCTCTCCGGCGGACAGCAGGCGCGGCTGCAGATCCTGCTGCTTGAGCTGTCCGGCGCCACGTTGCTGCTCCTCGACGAACCCACGGACAACCTCGACCTCCACTCAGCCGAAGCCCTGGAACGGGCCATCGACGCGTTCGAGGGAACTGTGCTGGCCGTGACCCATGACCGCTGGTTTGCCCGCAGCTTCGACCGGTTCCTCGTCTTCGGCGAGGACGGCAAGGTGTATGAGTCCGAGGCTCCGGTCTGGGACGAGGGCCGGGTGCAGCGCGCGCGCTGAAGCCCAGCTGCTGTCATCTGCATCACACTGGGCGCCACTGGTAGACCCTGCTGAGCCGGTGCGCATACGGTTTAGAGGTGCAGAGCAACGTCAATCCAGCCATGTGGGCAACCTTCGCGATTTTCGGGCTCAACGGGCTCGTGTTCGCCAGCTGGGCGGCCCGGATTCCGTCCGCGTCGGACACGCTTGGGCTCAGCGACGGCCAGACGGGCGCGCTGCTGCTCGTTGCGGCGATCGGGTCCATGATCTCGTTGCCGTTGTCCGGCGGGATCGCGGCGCGGATCGGCACGGCGAACACCGTGAGGCTGGGGGGAGTGGCCGCCACCATCGCAGCCTCCACCATTGCCGGCGGGCTCGTGGCGCAATCCGTGGTGCTGTCTGCCACCGGTCTCTTCATCTTCGGCCTCGGCATCGGCCTCTGGGATGTTGCGCAGAACCTTGAAGGCGCCGACGTCGAACGCCGGCTCATGCGCACGATCATGCCGAAGTTCCATGCAGCCTTCAGCGGCGGTGCCTTCATCGGTGCGCTCACCGGAGCCGGCCTGGCGGCTGCGGGCGTGGAGCTGTCAACCCACCTCGCGGCGGTTGCTGTGCTGGTGCTGGTCATTTCGCTGTGGATTCCGCGCTACTTCCTGCCTGAGGACCCTCACGCCGGAAAGCACGACGACGCAACCGCCTCCCGGTCCAGCGGATTCACCGCATGGAAGGAGCCGCGCACGCTCCTCATCGGGCTGGTAGTGCTCGGTGCAGCGCTCACCGAAGGCGCGGCGAATGACTGGGTAGCGAAAGCGACCGTGGACGGCCTTGGTGCCACCGAAGCCGTCGGTGCGCTGATGTTCGGGGTGTTCGTTGCCTCCATGACGCTCTTCCGCTTCGTTGGCGGCGGCTTCATCGACCGGTTCGGGCGGGTGCGGGTGCTGCAGGTGAGCCTCGCGTCGTCGTTGGCGGGCCTGGTGCTTTTCGTCTTTGCACCCAATGTGCTCCTCGCCGGAGTCGGAGCCGTGCTGTGGGGAACCGGCGCCGCGCTCGGATTTCCCATGGGAATGTCCGCCGCCGCAGACGAGCCCCGCCGGGCCGCTGCACGCGTGTCGGTGGTTTCCACGATCGGCTACACAGCGTTCCTCGCAGGCCCTCCGCTACTCGGTTTCCTCGGTGACCAGGTGGGAATCCGCAACGCACTGCTCGCCGTCGGAGTGGCCGTACTGGCATCCTTCCTCGTGGCGCCTGCCGCGGCGGAGCGTCCCGCGGGCGAACCGAAGGGCGCCGGCATCCCGTCCTGACGGCGGCGTCGCGCGGGAGGCGGCCCAGCCGTCAGTGACGTCCGGACCGGCCGGGATCGGCGTCGTTCTTCCGGTCGCTGCCCTTTCCCTGATCATTGCGTACGTCAGGGTCGATCTCATCCGCATGCCGGGTGTGTTCCTCTGTTTCCCGGCGCAGTCCCTGGGCATCGTTTTGCCGCTGTTCCGCTTCCTTGCGCAGCCGTTCGGCATCCACCTCGGCTTGCTGGGCATCAGCGTCAGCGCGGGCGGCGCGGGCCTCCCGCTCACGTGCTTCCAGGTCCTTGGCGTGCGCCTCTTCCCGAATCCGGTCTGCGCGATCGTGATCCTCCCGGCGCTTCTCCTGATCGTGTGCGTGCTTGCGCTTCCGTCCAAGGAATACGATCAATCCGATGATGAGCAGCACTACGAGGATCCCGATGATGATCCAGACCCACATCATTGCGTCCATTGCCTTCGCCTTCCTTATGAATGGCCGCCGCGAGGGGTCGAGCCAATTTGAGCGGCGCCCAAGAGGGACGTCATGTAGTAACTCTCGACCTGCGGATGAAGGTCGTCAAGGCCCGGGATCCTTCACGCGGGTTACTCGTCAGTGAGAGATACTCCCTCAGGACGACGTCGTCAGTCGCCTCAGGTGGCTACGCTCAGTATCGGTGCCCGCCGAGCGGTGGCTACAGCGACGACGGTTGCACTGGGCACGCTGCGTCCCGTTAGGCGCCACCGGGTTGCGGACCGAAACTGTCCGCAGTCCTCTTCTTCCCGTAATTCCGAAAACCTAGGGTTGACCCATGACGATCATCCAGGCTGAAGGCCTGACAAAAACCTACAAATCGAAGAGCGGCCCGGTGCATGCACTCGCGGGCCTCAACCTTTCGGTCCCGCAGGGGACCGTGAAGGCTCTGCTCGGTCCCAACGGAGCGGGCAAGACAACGGCGGTCAAGGTACTCACCACCCTGATCAAGCCTGACCAAGGCACGGCACATATCGACGGCATTGACGTCGTGAACAATCCGAAAGCTGCCCGGCGGATCATCGGAGCGTCCGGCCAGTATGCGGCGGTCGACGAGAACCTCACCGGGTTCGAAAACCTGGAGATGGTGGGCAGGCTCTACCACCTGGGTGCGAAGACCGCACGCAAGCGGGCACAGGAGCTGATCGACCAGTTCGAGCTCACGGAAGCCGGGAACCGGCCGGTGAAGGGATTCTCCGGTGGCATGCGTCGTCGTATTGACCTCGCCGGAGCGCTGGTCATCAACCCGAAAATCCTGTTCCTCGACGAGCCGACTACCGGGCTGGATCCACGGAGCAGGCTCGCGCTGTGGGAGATCATCTCCCAACTGGTGAATGACGGGACCACGCTGCTCCTGACCACCCAGTACCTTGAGGAGGCGGACCACCTTTCGGATGACATCGCCGTGATCGACGGCGGTAAGGTCATCGCCGAGGGCACTTCGGATGAACTGAAGGCGCAGATCGGCGGCCACCGGGTGGTCGTGACTCTGGTGGACGAGGCAGACGCCGGCGCGGCCCGCGAAATCCTCGCGCGTCACGGTGACGGCACCCCCGCCGTCAGCGATCGCACCGTGGAGGTGTCCGTCGTCGACGGACCACGCGCCCTGCAGTATGTGCTCTCCGATTTGGGCAAGGCGAACATCCAGCTGCACGACGCCGGTATGCGCCGGCCCACGCTCGATGACGTCTTCCTCAAGCTCACCGGCCACCGGGCCGAAGACGAGACCAGCAAGAATGACGCTGAGATGGAGAAAGCCCAGTGACCGCGCTCAGCCAGCCCACCTACGACAGCGTAGGGTCGCCTCTCGCCCAACTGTTCTCCGACGGCTGGATCGCCACACGCCGCAATCTGATCAAGATCAAGCGCGTGCCGGAGATCCTCGTCTTCACCATCCTCCAGCCCATCATGTTTGTGCTCCTGTTCAGCCAGGTCTACGCCGGCGCCATGAACGTGCCCGACTACACGAACTTCCTCATGGCCGGGATCTTCGCGCAGACGGTCATCTTCGGCTCCACCTTCTCAGGTGCCGCGATGGCGCAGGACCTGAAGGACGGCATCATCGACCGCTTCCGTACCTTGCCCATGAGCCCGGCAGCAGTGCTCATCGGCCGTACCAACGGCGACCTAGTGATCAACAGCATTTCCATGATGATCATGATGGGAACCGGCTGGTTGGTCGGTTGGCGGGTCACCACGTCGGTGTGGGGTTTCCTGGGCGGTGTGGCGGTCCTGCTGTTGTTCTCCTACGCCTTCAGCTGGGTCATGGCTCTTCTCGGTATGAGCGTTCGCAGCCCGGAGGTCATTAACAACGCATCCTTCATGATCCTGTTCCCGCTGACGTTCATCTCGAACGCCTTCGTTCCCATCCACACCATGCCGGAGGTACTGAAGAACATTGCGGAGTGGAACCCGGTATCGGCCCTCGTGGAGTCCGCACGGATACTGTTCGGGAACACCAATCCGGAATTCCCGGAGCCCACCGCGTGGACCCTGCAGAACCCGATCATCACCGTGATTTTCGGAGTCATCGTGATGCTTGCCATCTTCGTGCCGCTTTCGGTGAAGAAGTTCAAGTCCATCAGTTCCCGGTAACAGGAGGCCGACGACGGCGGCACCCCCCGTGCTGCCGCCGTTGCGACTTTCGCGGGACAATGGGTGCATGCTTCGTAGCGCCGTCGTCGTTCTCTGCCTGCTGTTTCTGACAGCCTGCACGGCGGCGCCTATCCCGGGTGCCACGAGTTCGGCACCTCAACCGGCGGCCACCGCTTCCGGCGTGGCTGTGCCCACCCCTGGTAAAGCTCTCTCAGCGAAGCCGACCACGCCACCATCACCACGGGAATCCCTGGTCCTCGCTACCGACGCGGCAGGAGCGGACCTTCTGGTCATCAATCCCGCAGATCCGGGCAGCCCTCTCGAGCAGCGGATTCCCGTCGGGCAGGCACCCTGGGATGTCGCGGTCAGCGGCACCCGGGCCTTCGTCTCCACAGCCGAAGGAATGGCGGTGGTCGACCTGGAGGAACGGCGTCGTACTTCACTGATCCCATACGCGAATCCGGCTGGCTCCATCTCGCATGGGGAGTATCGGCCCGGCGGCACGGGTATCGCGGTCAGCGCTGACGGAAGCACCGTCTTCGTGGCGGTACTCCGGGCGGACGGCACCTCGGTGCTGGAGAAGATGGACGTTCAGGACGGGCGGACCGTCGGTACCGTTGAGGTGGGACTGCGGCCGTTCGACATCCTGCTTTCCGCCGACGGTTCGGAGATCTACACGATCGACCACGATTCCTTCTCGATCCACGTCATCAACACCGAAACGCTTGCCGCGCGCCGGATCGAGGTAGCCCCGTTCGGCACGCAGGGCGGCCTGGCCTCCTGGGAGAAGCCGCACTATGGCGCGATTGACGACGCCGGGAACCTCCTTCTGCCCTATCAGGGCCTGGCGCTCGCCGTCGTCGACCCGGCCTCGGGCGCTGTCTCCGTGGAGGAGATGACCGCCAACTCGCATCAGCACGGAACTGCGCTTGTTGACGACACCCTCCTTGTGGTCGGGACGGGGGCATTCGGCAATGCCACCGGATCCCCGAACCTCACGGTCCGGGACACGGCGAGCGGTGACGAACGGATCCTGCCGCTGGACCGGCTGCATGAAACGGTGGTGCCCTGGGTTGATCCTGGTACAGGGAAGGCTTATGCGCTGCTCTCCGGCGGCTACACGCGGGATGGTTCCTGGCCCGGCATCACCGTCGTCGATCTTGAAACGTTCGAGCAGCGGGAGCTGGCGGTGCCCGGGAGGCCGCAGTCACTGGCCGTAATGCCCTAGAAGCGTCATCCTTTCGACGTACCAACGCCGGGTGCAAGATCATCCCGTTGGGCGGTGCCGTTCGGGCTGAAGCTCCGTAGGGTTGGGTGTATTCCAAAACTTTCCCTTCCCCAAGGATGCCCACCATGATTGAGGCAGCAGAACTGTCCAAGCGCTATGGCGCAAAGACTGCCGTAGACGGTATCTCATTCAGCGTCAAACCCGGCCGTGTCACCGGTTTTCTCGGTCCCAACGGCGCCGGCAAGTCCACCACAATGCGGATGATCGTCGGACTCGACAACCCCTCCGGCGGCGACGTCCGCGTCAACGGCAAACACTACGCACAGCACTCCGCACCCCTGCGCGAGGTAGGCGCCTTGCTCGATGCGAAAGCAGTCCATACCAAGCGCTCGGCTTACAACCACCTCCGCGCGATGGCTGCCACCCACGGCATTCCCAACAGCCGCGTCAAGGAAGTCATTGAGATGACCGGCCTTGGACCCGTCGCCAAGAAGCGCGTCGGCGGATTCTCGCTAGGAATGGGTCAGCGACTCGGCATTGCGTGTGCACTGCTTGGCGATCCGCACACCGTCATCCTCGACGAGCCGGTCAACGGCCTCGACCCCGAGGGCGTGCAGTGGGTGCGGCACCTCGCCAAGGGGCTTGCTTCCGAAGGCCGCACCGTCTTCCTTTCTTCCCACCTGATGTCGGAGATGGCACTCACGGCAGACCATCTCATCGTCATCGGGCGCGGCCGTATCATCGCCGACGCCCCGATCAGCGAAATCCTTGACGGACAGGGCCAGACCCGCGCCCGGGTCCGCACTGACCGTCCCACCGACCTGGTGCGGGCACTGGCCGCGGACGGCGTCTCCAGCCAGCAGCTCGAACCGGAGCTCCTCGAAATCACCGGTGCGGACTCGCGTCGGATCGCGGAGGTCGCCCTTCAGCGCCAAATCCTTCTCTACGAACTGACACCGCTGCAGGCCTCGCTGGAGGACGCATACATGCAGCTCACCTCCGACGAGGTCGAGTACCACTCACATGCTCTTACGCAGGCTCCTGCCGGGGCCGGCTCCGAGGAAGGCAAGTAGCCATGTCACATACAGCCACTGCACCTGCACCAGAAACAGTGGGTGCCCGCCGCGGCCCCTCCGGGGGATCCGGCGTGAACTTCGCGCGGGTACTCAAATCCGAGTGGATCAAGGTAACAACTGTCCCGTCGACGGTGATCATGCTGAGCATCACCGTGGTGGTCATGGTTGGTCTTGCGGCGCTGTTCGCTTGGCAGACCACCGTTCTGCTCGATCTTCAGTCTGATCCTGAGGTGGCTGCCCAGGTGCAGGGAGCACCGGATGCAACCTCGATCGTTTCCACCATCCCGGGGTCCGGGCTGATCTTCGGCCAACTTCTCATCGGCTCTTTGGCAGTGGTCCTGATTGCTTCCGAGTGGGGCACCGGGATGATCCGGTCCACCATGGTTGCCGTTCCCAAACGAATCCCGGCGCTGCTGGCCAAACAGCTCGTTATCGCTGCCATCGCCTTCATCATCGGTGCAGGATCGGCCTTCGTCGGTTACCTAGTCGCACAGCCGATTCTCGCTCCCTCTGACCTGGCGTTCGGCCTGGATACCGACGGCGTGCTGCTGCACATCATCAACACGGGTTCGGTTCTGGCCCTGGTCGCCATCATCGCCATGTCTATCGGAACCCTTCTGCGCAACACCGCCGGCGGAGTTGTAACCACCATCGGTCTCCTGTTTGTCCTTCCGATCCTCGTGGCCACCTTGCTGGCAGGTATCGCTGACTGGATCCCTGACGCCGCGCGGTTCCTGCCGAGCAGCGCAGGCGAGCAGATGGTGGCCATCACCATCGCAGAAGACGCCCTGAACCAGTGGCAGGGCGCGCTGGTACTCGGCGCCTGGGCATTGGTCCTCCTGGTGATCTCGCTCATCGTCACCAAGAAGCGCGACGTCTAGCCGGCTGCTGCAACGCACCCAATAAGCTCACTCCATGAGTGAAAAATCCTTGGTGAAGGAGACTGCGGAACGAACGGCCGCCGTCTCCTTCACCGAGATCAACGCCCGGCGTCTCGGTCCCATCCGCCGGTACTTCCGGTCACATCCGCAGGTGATGGATGTCGCCGTCGTCCTGGCGTTCCTTCTGGCCACGCTGCCCAACGTCGTCCTCGCTGCCGAATTACCCAGCGGCTGGTGGGGCCTGACACCTGTGGCGGTGGCGGCTTTTGCACTGTTCTTCCGCCGGAGCAATCCCCTGGTGGTAGTTGCTCTGATAACCGTGCTGGAACCGGTCATCCTGCTCATTTCCGAGGGTCGGGGAAGTGTTGGCATTGCCATCTTCTTCGCGCTGTATACGGTTGCCGTGAAGCATTCGGTGCGGGTCGCCGTCTGGACTCTGGTGGGAGCGGCAGTAGTCTCGATCGTTCCCCTGTGGTTCACCATGGGAGATCTCCTTCCCGACGAAGCTCCATTCTTGATCTGGGTGATCACAGGGTTCGTCATCACCTGGTATGCGGTCGCCGTCGGTGTGGGAGTCACCATCCGCCGGGAGAGGCTTCATGAGAACGAGCTGCGCGAGTGGGCTGAACGCAACGCCGAACTTGCCTCCGCCAATGAGCGGAACAGGATCGCCCGCGAGATGCATGATGTGGTCGCGCATTCCCTGTCGGTGATGATCGCGCTCTCCGATGGTGCCGGCGTCGTCATGAAACGTGATCAGGACCGTGCACGGCAGGTGCTGGCGGAGCTCTCCGCAACCGGGCGTACTGCGCTGGCGGACATGCGCCGCGTGCTCGGTGTCCTGCGAGTTGGGCCGGACGCCGCCCCGCTCGCCCCGTTGCCGGCGGGTGATTCACTGGCCGGTCTCCTTGAAGGGTTCCGCGCTGCCGGACTGCCAATTCGTGTGCAGTTGAGCGGGCCGGGCCTGCCGGAGGACGCCGCCTTCCAGATGACCGTTCACCGCATTGTGCAGGAGTCCCTGACCAACGTGCTGCGGTACGCGAAGGCGGTGACCACGGTGGACGTCCTGATCGCCAGGCTGGGCAGCTCCGTCAGGGTGCGCGTGTCCGACGACGGCCGGGGCGCCATGGAACAGGTGCCGTCAGTGGGAACCGGGCAGGGAATCACCGGCATGCGTGAGCGGGCCGCCATCTACGGCGGCACAGTGAACTGCGGGCCAACACCGTCCGGCGGGTGGGTTGTGACCGCAGAACTACGAATTCCCGTCGAAAACCGTCAGGAGAAGTCCGCGTGAGCGAACCGACAAGGGTGCTATTGGTGGATGACCAGCCGCTGCTGCGGATGGGCTTCCGTCTGATTCTCGAGGGCGAGGAAGATATGCAGATCGTCGGCGAGGCCTCCGACGGCGCCGAGGCTGCACGTCTGGCAGCGCGGCTGGAGCCGGACGTCGTACTGATGGACGTCCGCATGCCGGTGATGGACGGGATCGAGGCGACCCGGCGCATCACCGGGTCAGGGGCATGCGCCCGGATCATCATCCTCACCACCTTCGACCTCGATGAGTACGCGTTCGCCGGGCTGCGGGCAGGGGCGTCGGCATTCCTCCTCAAGGACGTCGCGCCGAACGAGCTGGTGCATGCCGTCCGCGTGGTCGCAAGCGGTGACGCCGTGGTCGCGCCGCGGGTCACCCAGCGGCTGCTCGAGGAGTATGTACGCTCCCGCCCCGCCGCCCCGAAGCCTCCCCGCGACCCGCTTCTGCAGGACTTGACCCCGCGCGAGCTGGAAGTCCTTGGTGCCATCGCTGAGGGGCTGTCCAACGCGGAACTGGCGCACCGGTTCTTCCTCTCCGAAGCCACAGTGAAGACCCATGTGCGTCGGATCCTCACCAAACTCCACCTGCGCGACCGCGTCCAGGCCGTGGTGTACGCCTATGAGACCGGCCTGGTCACCCCGAGCCAGGGGCTTGATTTCTGAGGTTGCCCGCCTCCCGGGCGGCACCCGGCGGCCAGTAGGCTTGCAGACATGACTGCCGCTCACGCTCACATCGCAGACCTCGGCGCCTACGTTGCTGCCTCACCCTCCAGCTTCCACGCCGCCCACGAGGGCGGCATCCGGCTCCAGGCGGCCGGCTTCACCCAGTTGCATGAAGACGATGCCTGGGACGGCGGACCCGGCCGGTTCTACGTCATCCGCGACGGCGCGCTGATCGCCTGGATCACCCCGCCCACCGCAACGGAGACCACAGGCTTTCACATTCTCGGCGCCCATACCGACTCCCCGTCCTTCAAGCTGAAGCCCAAGCCAACCATCGGACGCCACGGCTGGCTGCAGGCCGGCGTCGAAATCTACGGCGGCCCGCTGCTGAATTCCTGGCTGGACCGTGAGCTGGCGCTCGCCGGCCGGCTGGTAACGCACGACGGCGCGGAGCACCTTGTCCACACAGGCCCGCTGCTGCGTTTCCCCCAGCTGGCAATCCATCTCGACCGCGCCGTCAATGACGGGCTGAAGCTCGACAAGCAGCAGCACATGAACCCGGTCTGGGGCCTTGGCGATCCGGGACGTGCGGACCTCCTGCAGCTCCTTGCCGTGGACGCTGATCTCGAAGCGGCGGATATCGGCGGCTTTGACGTGGTGGTTGCGGATACCCAGCAGCCCCGGGTCTTCGGTGCGGATGGCGAATTCTTCGCCTCCGGCAGGCTGGACAACCTCTCCTCTGTCCACGCCGGGCTCACCGCCCTCATCCAGGCACCAAAGAACGACACCGGCGGCGCGCCCATTGCTGTGCTGGCCGCTTTTGATCACGAGGAAGTCGGCAGCGGATCACGCTCCGGCGCGAGCGGGCCGTTCCTCGAGGACATCCTGCACCGGATCTCCTCGGGATTGGGCGCCGGTGAGGAGCAGCGGCGGCGGGCTCTCGCGTCGTCGTTCTGTGTGTCTTCGGATGCCGGCCACGCCGTCCATCCCAACTACGCCGAGCGCCACGATCCAGCGAACCATCCGGTCCTGAATGGCGGACCGCTGCTGAAGATCAACGCGAACCAGCGGTACACCACAGACGCTCCCGGCGCCGCCTACTGGGCGCGGCTGTGCAGGGACGCCGGCGCTCCGTACCAGGAGTTCGTTTCGAACAACGTGATGCCGTGCGGATCCACCATTGGGCCGCTGACCGCAACCCGGCTCGGCATCCGGACGGTGGACGTCGGCGTTCCGCTGCTGTCCATGCACTCTGCCCGTGAGCTCTGCGGCGTCGAGGATCCCTACCAACTCACCCGGGTGATGCAGCGGTTCTTCACGGTTTCGTAGCGCCGTTTCCTGGAGCAGCCCGTTGTCCACAGGCGGTTCGAAGAGCTGCCGGGTGTCCGGTAGTATTGATGAGTCCGTGTCACCGTGGAACCGCTGAAAATGAGCGGTTCCTGCGCGCGGATCAACGCTAAAGAACCTCCTGTTGCGGAAAGACCGCGACCGTTTAGCCCAGAGGAGGTGGGTTCACAAATGCGTGCATATGAACTGATGGTAATCATCGACCCCGATGTCGAGGAACGTACCGTTGAGCCAACACTCGAGAAGTTCCTGAATGTCGTACGTAACGGCGAAGGAACTGTGGACAAGGTAGACATCTGGGGACGTCGCCGCCTTGCCTATGAAATCAAGAAGAAGACCGAAGGCATTTATGCCGTCGTCAACTTCACCGCCACCCCGGCTGTAGCAGCTGAACTTGATCGCCAGCTTGGTCTGAATGAGACCATCATGCGCACCAAGATCATCCGCCCCGAGGAGCAGAAGGTTTCTGCCGAGTAATTTCGGCTATCAAACCAGGCCTACTTCGGTGGGCCCGTGACCGTAGGAGGCACCATGGCAGGCGAGACCATTATCACGGTCGTCGGTAATCTCACCAGCGACCCGGAACTTCGTTTCACCCCGTCAGGCTCTGCAGTGGCTAATTTCACCATTGCGTCGACGCCGCGGACCTTCGACCGTCAGTCCAGCGAGTGGAAGGACGGCGAAACGCTGTTCCTCCGGGCGTCGGTCTGGCGTGAAGCGGCTGAGAACGTTGCGGAGACCCTCACCAAGGGAACCCGTGTTGTTGCTCAGGGCCGCCTCAAGTCACGCACTTATGACACCAAGGAAGGCGAGAAGCGCACCGTCATGGAGTTGGAGGTGGACGAAATCGGTCCATCCCTGCGCTACGCATCTGCCAAGGTAAGCCGTACCCAGCGCTCCGGCGGTGGTGGCGGCGGCTTCGGTGGAGACAGTGGCGGAAGCGGCGGTGGCGGTTCCAACCAGGGTTGGAATGGCGGCGGCGGCCAGCAGGCACAGCAGCCGTCCCAGGATCCCTGGGGTGCACCGGCCGGCGGTAATTCGTCCGGTTGGGGCAACGGCCCGGAATCATCCGAGCCGCCTTTCTAGATCTTCCAGGAACGGTGCCGGACCGGCGGCGTTCCACTTCTGAAATTCCCATCCCGCAGAACCGTTCTGCGGGCTCCACCAGACATAAGGAGCACCACGATGGCTAAGGCTGAACTTCGTAAGCCCAAACCAAAGTCCAACCCCTTGAAGGCCGCTGACGTCACCGTCATCGACTACAAGGACGTAGCACTGCTGCGTAAGTTCATTTCCGACCGCGGAAAGATCCGTGCGCGCCGCGTTACCGGCGTGACCGTGCAGGAACAGCGCAAGATCGCCCAGGCAATCAAGAATGCCCGCGAAGTTGCACTCCTGCCTTACTCCGGCGCAGGCCGCGGCTAAGGAAAGGAACACACCATGGCAAAGCTTATTCTTACCCAGGAAGTCACCGGTCTGGGAACCGCAGGTGATGTTGTCGAGGTCAAGAACGGTTACGCACGTAACTTCCTTCTGCCTCGCGGCTTCGCTCTCACGTGGACCAAGGGCGGCGAAAAGCAGGTGGAGTCCATCAAGGCTGCACGTTCTGCCCGCGAGCACGCTTCGCTCGAGGACGCTCAGCGTCAGGCTGCTGCCCTGCAGGCCAAGCCGGTCAAGCTGACCGTCAAGGCCGGCGAGTCCGGTCGTCTCTTCGGAACCGTCAAGGCCGAGGATGTCGCCAAGGCTGTTGAGTCCGCTGGCCTCGGCTCCATCGACAAGCGCAAGGTGGAACTGCCGGCACACATCAAGTCGACCGGCAGCTACCAGGCAAACGTTCGTCTCCACGAGGATGTTGCCGCTGTGATCGATCTCGACGTCGTCGCCAGCTAGATTATTTCTGCACTGCCGTAAAGGCCCTCGCTCCTTCGGGAACGGGGGCCTTTCGCTTGCACTGATCAGGTGTTGGTGAAGTTCTCACTCACCATGAACTGATGACCCACGTCGATGAGCTGGGCGAGAACGTCCTGGTCGACGTCGTCGAGCTTGTTGATGTACAGGCACGCCGCACCTGTCTTGTGCTTGCCCAGCTTCTGCAGCAACCCGGCCGCCCCCGGCGCGTACGTAAGCCCGTAGAGCGCGAGGTTGGCACTGCGTGGTGAGAAGCCGACGGCCAGGGCATCTCCCTCGCGGCCCGTGGCGTACTTGTAGTGGTAGCTTCCGAATCCCACCATCGAAGGGCCCCACATGACTGCTTCCTGCCCGGTGACCCGGCCCATGAGAGCCAGGAGCCTCTGAGCATCCTGCCGGCGTCGCTCGTTTTCTACTGAGGCTATGAATTCCTGCGGGGACGCGGTGGTGGGCGCCGTCTTGTTATTAGCCATGTGAGGAAGTATCGCAGGCTGGAGCAGTTCACGGAACTTGCCGGTGAATACATCCAGCAACTGGAGTATTCCTCATTCCGTACGTCTGGTCGCGATCCATCAGAGCAGAGGCATAGACGGCCGTCACGGGTCTTGATCCACTGGAAGCTGGCCTGTAGCCGGTCGAGCGCGAGGTTGTGGATAGGTGGTGCATAAAAGCACCGCTGTAGGGCTAATATCGCCTGCTGTCAACACCCAAGTACGGGATGAATGTTCGGATGAGAAAGTTTTCGTCCACAGGCTGTCTCGGGTGTTTGGCCTAGTCAGAGCGAGATTGTGGGCAAAGATTCTTGCTAATCCACATAGATATCCCCAGCCTCTACACACAACACGCCGCACAATTGCCAGCTTATACACACCCCCTGTGGATAACTCGCTTGGCAGAGGGGATGCTGGGCACTAGCGTTGCGGGGTATCCCATACCGCAAGGACTGTCGGTGGCGGCTGATATCTATGGTTATTCAGCTCGGATCCACCGCTCATCGGCAGACGCCCGGGGCAGGGATTTGGGGAAGTTTCGGGAAGGAAGGCCGCACACGTGTCGTTGACTCATGCGGATTCATCAGAAGACACTCGCTCACCGCAGTTTTCCCGAACGCCCCCGCAGGATCTGGTTGCTGAGCAGTCCGTCCTCGGCGGGATGATGCTGTCCAAGGACGCGATTGCGGACTGCGTCGAGGTGCTGCGGGGCGTGGATTTCTACCGCCCGGCACACGAAAGCATTTATGAAGCCATTATCGATCTCTACGGTCGTGGAGAGCCCGCTGATGCCGTTACCGTGTCGGACGAGCTCACCAAGCGTGGGGAGATCTCCCGTATCGGCGGGCCGGCCTATCTTCACACACTGATCCAGTCGGTCCCCACCGCCGCCAATGCGGGCTTTTACGCTGAAATCGTTCGGGAGCGTGCTGTCCTGCGCCGCCTGGTTGATGCCGGCACCAAGATTGTCCAGCTCGGCTACTCCAATGACGGCGAGGTGGATGACCTTGTCAACGCCGCTCAGGCCGAGGTCTATGCGGTAGCTGAACGCCGCACCGCTGAAGACTATGTGCCCCTGAAAGACATAATCGAGGGCACGGTTGACGAGATTGAGTCGGCTGGGCACCGCGGTGAGGGCATGACCGGGGTCCCAACGGGCTTCTACGAATTCGATGAACTCACCCAAGGCCTGCATGGCGGGCAGATGATTGTGATTGCGGCCAGGCCGGCTATGGGTAAGGCCCTGGCACTCGACACCCCGCTGCCCACGCCCACCGGCTGGACAACCATGGGTGAGGTATCGGTGGGCGATCAGGTGATTGCAGCGGATGGTAGCCCTACCGCCGTTGTGGCTGCCACGGAGGTGATGCAGGGGCGCCCGTGCTTCAAAGTCACCTTCGACGACGGTTCCACAATCGTCGCCGACGAAGAACACCAATGGCTTACCGATACCCGAGCTTCCCGGAAGTCCGCGCAGGAAGCGTCCGCGGGCCACCACCGTGTACGCAATCAACGGGTGTTTCCCTCTGTTCGTACTACACGGGAAATCGCGGACACGCTCCGATGTAACACCAGCGATCAGCGACTCAACCATTCAGTGCGCAACACCCGTCCGTTGGCCTTACCTCAGGCTGAGCTGCCGATCGGCCCTTACACTTTGGGGGCGTGGCTGGGTGATGGCGCGTCGGCGACCGCTCGAATAACCACGGCTGACGAGGAGGTGCTCCTCCGTGTTGGCGGCGAGGGCTACTCCACCACCGAAGGCGCCTCGATTCCTGAGGAAGAGCTGCGCACGCTCGGAGTGCTTGGAAACAAGCACATCCCTATCCAGTATCTTCGAGCCAGCGAGGCACAGCGGCGCGCTCTCTTGGCCGGTCTGCTGGATACGGACGGCACCGTTACCGCGAATGGCTGCGTGCAGTTCGCCGTCACGCACAAACGCCTGGCCCAGAACTTCCGTGAGCTTGCCCTCAGCCTCGGCTACCGGACCGGTTGGTGGGAGAAGCCTGTCAAGGGTCGTAGTGCTTCGTCATCGACGTGCTTCGTGATCACTTTCTCCACTGATGACACTGTATTCGGGCTAACTCGCAAGCAGATTCTCCACAAAGAGCGGGACAGCCGGTCCACGCCGAAGCGGACTCAGCGGTTCATTACCTCAGTGGAACGGATTGAGTCGGTACCTGTTCGATGCCTACAGGTAGCGAATGATGAGCATCTGTTTTTGGCAGGTCGTTCCTTCATACCGACGCACAACTCCACGTTCGCCCTGGACTGGGCGCGTTCTGCTGCCATCAAGCACAACATGACTACCGTCTTCTTCTCCCTCGAGATGGGCCGCAACGAGATCGCCATGCGACTGTTGTCCGCAGAAGCCACCATCGGGCTGCAGGATCTGCGCAAGGGCACTGTAAAGGATGAGCAGTGGGGCAAGATTGCCACCACGATGGGACGCATGAATGACGCCCCGCTCTTCATTGACGACAGCCCCAACATGTCCCTGATGGAGATCCGCGCGAAATGCCGCCGCCTCAAGCAGCGGCATGATCTGAAGCTCGTTGTCCTCGACTATCTACAGCTGATGTCATCCGGAAAGCGTGTGGAATCCCGCCAGCAGGAAGTCTCGGAGTTCTCGCGAGCCCTGAAGCTCCTGGCCAAGGAATTGAACGTTCCCGTGGTCGCTCTTTCGCAGCTCAACCGTGGCTCTGAACAGCGAACCGACAAGCGGCCGATGGTCTCGGACCTTCGCGAGTCAGGTTGCCTCACCGCTGACACGAGGGTGCTGCGATCGGATACCGGCGCGGAGACCACTATGGGCGAGCTGTTCCGGACCGGTGCCCGGGATGTGCCTGTTTGGTCTCTGGACGACAGCCTCCGGTACGTGGAGCGCCACCTAACGCACGTTTTCTCGACCGGCACGAAGGAGGTTTTCCGTCTAACGTTGGCCTCTGGGAAGACTATTCGAGCCACCTCCAACCATCCGTTTTTCACCTACGACGGCTGGCGTGCCCTCGGTCATCTCAAGGTCGGGGACCGACTGGGTGTTCCTCGCCATGTCAACGGGCCGTCAGAGCGGACCCAGTGGGACGATTCTCAGGTCATCCTGCTCGGTCACCTCTTGGGTGATGGATCCTTCGTGAAGCGCCAGCCCATCCGCTATGCAACGCAGGACGAAGCGAACGTAACCGCAGTATCCGAGGCGGCCAAGTACTTCGGTATCACTGCGGTTCGCGATGACTACGCGGCAGCCCGGTGCGTAACGGTGCGGCTCCCGGCGCCCTACCGGCTCACACACGGCATGCGGAACCCGATCGCGGCGTGGCTCGATTCGTTTGGTCTCTTTGGGGCGCGCAGCCACGAGAAGTTCGTTCCGGAAGAGGTCTTCGCTTTACCCAAGGCCCAGATTTCCCTATTCCTGAAGCACCTTTGGGCGACCGACGGTTCTGTGACTGTGAACCGAGCGGCCACGGGCGGCCGCATCTACTATGCGTCGACCTCACGGCGGCTCATCGACGACGTAACGCGGCTCCTTCTTCGCTTCGGTATCAGCGCCAGGGTAAAGACGGCGACGGCAAAGGGCAACTACCGTCCCGGCTATACGCTTGACGTCTCAGGCGGTGACGATCAGCGCCGATTCCTACAGGAGATCGGCGTCCATGGTGCCCGTGCGGCCTCATGTGAGCGTCTGCTCGACATCATTCGGGACAAAACGGCCAACACCAATGTTGACACCGTTCCTCTGCAGGTTTGGGATGATGTGAAGTCCATCCTCGCCGAAAAGGATATGACCCACCGTGAGTTCCAAGCGGCCATTGGGACCCAATATTGTGGATCGACCCTCTTCAAGGCCGCTCCGTCGCGGCAGCGTTTGGCAAGGGTGGCGGCCGTGTTGGGCTCAGCGGAGCTCGACGTCATGGCAGTCAACGATCTCCTCTGGGACAGCGTTGTAAGTATTGAACCGGATGGTGAGGAAGAGGTATTCGACGCGACTGTCCTTGGAAACCACAACTTCGTTGCCAACGGCATCGCCGTTCATAACTCGATCGAACAGGATGCGGATATGGTCATCCTGCTTCACCGCGACGACGTGTATGACAAGGAATCACCGCGAGCCGGGGAAGCCGACGTCATCGTTGCCAAGCACCGTAACGGTCCTACGAAGACGTTGGTTGTCGGATTCCAGGGCCACTACTCGCGATTCAACAACATGGCGGCAGACACCGGCGGGTTCTAGGGTAGAGGCCGATCACGGGAGACGGCTGGGCTTCAACCGGTGAGGCACTCCGGCCTGCGCCGGGTCGAGTTCCACCGGGCTCACCAGCACGGCCGGGCCTCGGTGCAGCGCCCCACTGGCAACAGGCTGGCAGCGCACGCCCCCGCGGCCACGCATGGCCGCATGCGCGCCAGGAGCGAGCATCCGGTCCATCCACGCACACGGATGCGCGGGCCTGCCGCCGCGCAGCGTCACCTGGTCTCCGCCGGACTCAAGTGTGAACTCCTGTCCAATCAGGGGCGCCAACTGCGCACCCCTCAGGACCACGTTGCGACGCGTCAGCAGCGGATCGAAAGCATCCTCACCCAGCTCTGCCGCGATCGCCTCCAGCGCTTCGACAGCGAACACCGTCACGGCAGCATCCATGTGCGCGGCCTTGCCGAAGAAGCGGTCCCCGACGATGCCCTTACCGGCCACCACGTCGACATGCCCGGCGTCCACCGTTGGCACGTCCGCTGCGCCATCACGCGCCCGGCCGAAGTAGGCGTGCTGGCCAGACACAAGCAGATGCAGGATCTCGACCTCGTACCGGTAGACGCTCATTCATACAAGCTAACGCGTCCCGAGGCTGAGCGCAGCCGCCTACCCGCCGGCCACCGACTGGATGATCATCACCTCTGACCCAGGCGTAACCGGTGTCGATAGACCGTCCGCCCGGCGCACGTCTTCACCGTCCACGTAGATATTGACGTAGCGGCGCAGCGCCCCGGTCTCATCACGGATCCGACGGGCAAGGACAGGTCTCCCGTCGGCCAGTGTGTCCAGTAGCGCAGACACCGGAGCGGGAGCTTCCAACGGAATCTCGACGGCGGACCGGTCATCAACCAGCGGCCGCAGCAGCGTCGGAATCAGGACGGTGACAGGGCTCATGGTGACCCGACGCCAGCGGCCGCGCCAACGACGACGGCGGCACGCACGCACAGCACATCCGGCAGGTGAGCTGCCACTTCAGTGAAAGTTCCGCCTTCGTCCGCGCTGGCGTAGACAGAACCGCCCCGCGTGCCGAAGTAGACGCCGACGGGCTCCGCAGTGTCCACGCCTGCGGCATCGCGCAGTACGGCGTTGTATTCGCTGGCGGGCAGGCCGTTGTCCAGCCGGGTCCAGGTGGCACCGGCGTCGTCCGTGCGGTGAACGGCAAGCCGGGCATCCGGCGGGATGCGCTCGCCGTCGGCTTTCAGGGGAATCACCCAGGCGGTACCGCCGCGGCGGGGATGGGACAGCATCACGAATCCGAAGTCAGCCGGCAGTCCGTCAGCGATCGATTCCCACGTTTCCGCGCCGTCGTCGGTCCGGTAGACACCGTGGTGGTTCTGGGCGTAGAGCCGTTGGGGATTCTCAGGATCCCGAGCGATCTTGTGAACACACTGACCGAATTCCGGGTTGGGGTCCGGCATGAAGTACGCCGAGATGCCCTTGTTCCGCGGTTCCCAGGACTGGCCGCCGTCTGTGGAGCGATAGACGCCGCCGGTACTCATGGCCACGTGAACGGTGTCGTCGACCGGGCTGGGTGTGACCGTGTGCGCCGCGGCGCCGCCGAAACCGGCGCCCCACTCCGAGCGGTGCGGATGGTCCCACAGCCCGCGGTTGAGCTCGAAGTGCTGCCCGCCGTCAGTCGATTTCCACACGGAGATCGGTTCACAGCCGGCCCAGACAACCCCCGGCCGGTCCGTTGAATCCGGCTGCAGCTGCCAGATTCGGCCAAGCGCGGTGTCATCTGATTCGGCAAACTTGATGGCGCCCTGCTCGGGTTCGGACCAGGTCGCGCCGAGGTCATCCGAATAGACCACGGTGGGCCCCCAGTGCCAGTCCATCATTCCCACCAGGATGCGCGTCCTCCCCTCGCGGGTATCAATTCCGATGCTCGGGATCTCGGACATGAGGTGGTGGGGCTGTGAGAGCGTCCAGTTCTGCCGGTCGGTGCTGGTTGCAAGCCATAGGCCCTTTTTGGTTCCGATGGCAAGGAGGGTGGTTTCCATGGGTACTCGATTCGCGAAGGTGAAAACGCGGTCGCCGTGGACACACCAAACGCACGACGGCACCGCATGTAGACACCGTAAACAATGGCACAGCACCCAGCGGCTGTACAGGGGTTTTGCTGGGTATGCTTCTATCCCATGGCCGTGTATATCGATCCTCCGCTCTGGCCCGCGCACGGCACGCTTTTCTCGCACCTCATCTCGGATACCTCGCTCGCTGAGCTACACGCATTCGCAGCCAGCGCCGGCATTCCCGAGCGCGCGTTCGACATAGACCACTACGACGTCCCGGCCCGGCGCTACCGCCGGCTCGCCGAGCTCGGTGCCCACGAGGTTGACGGCGGAACGTTGGTGCGGGTCCTGATCGCCAGTGGGCTACGGGTACCTGCACGACGCCGGCCGGACCGCATCCGCCGGTCCCTCCTCACGCGATGGGAGCAGACCCTGCCCGGCACACCCCATCTCGGCGCGGAGGTGCTGGGCCGGTGGTCGGAGCCGCACCGCCGCTACCATACGCCCGAACACCTGCTCGATGTTCTGGAGGCGCTGGATCTGCTTTTCACCGACAACGACGACGCCGACACCCGCCTGCATGCGCGGCTCGCCGCCTGGTTCCACGACGCTGTGTACAACGGCCGGGCAGGGGAGGACGAGGAAGCGTCGGCCGTGCTCGCCGGATCCTTACTCGAAGGCATCGTGGAGGGTCGCGCGGAGGTAATGCGGCTGGTGCTGCTCACCACTACGCACGCGCCGCAGGAGGGTGACCGTCCGGCTGAGCTGCTGTGTGATGCGGACCTTGCGGTTCTGGGCCGCGCCCCGGGAGGGTACCGGCGGTACCTCGCCGCCGTCCGGGAGGAGTACGCCCATGTTCCGGACCCGGAATTCGCGCGGGGGAGGGCAGCCGTCGTCGACCGCTTGTCGAGCCTCGATCCGCTTTACCGCACCGCCGAGGGACGGTGTCTGTGGGCCGCGAAGGCTCAGCAGAACCTGTCGGCCGAGGCGGCCGCGCTGCGCTGAACATGCCGGTTGGAGCACCGGCATCGTGGCACAATTGTTGACAGTGTTCACATTCCAGTGTGGTTCCGGGAAGCGTGAGGAGAAGGTGTGACTCATCGGTCGCGCAGTACATACCGTCACGGTGACCTGTACCGCGCGCTGGTGGCCGCTGGCATTGAACTTGCACGCGAGGGCGGGCCAGCCGCCGTCGTGCTCCGTGAGGCTACGCGCCGCACCGGTGTGACACCCAACGCTGCCTACCGGCACTTCGCCGACAAGCGGGCACTCCTCCATGCGGTGTCTATGGCGGCCCAGGCGGAACTGGCGCGCTCCATCGAGGAAGAGCTGTCCCGGATTGAGTCAACCGGCGACGTCGGCGATGTTGCCAAGGCACGTCTCCGCGCCGTCGGAGCCGGTTACCTTCTTTTTGCGCAGACCCAGCCGGGCCTTTTCCGCACGGCATTCGCGGAGCATGCAGACCTTCGGGATGCCGCTACTCCTGATTCGGCGGGTGACACCGGTCTGACACCTTTTCAGCTGTTGTCTGCGGCGTTGGACGGCCTGGTTGATGCGGGAGTCTTGCCGGCGGAACGACGTTTAGGGGCTGAGTTTCTGGCGTGGTCATCGGTGCATGGACTCGCCATGCTGGTCATCGATGGACCGCTGCAGGGTCTTGACGTGGAGCAGCGGACCTTCGCGGCGCGGCGACTGCTCGAGATGGTCGAGAAGGGACTATGACCTTTTAAAGGTCGTTGGGCCGTTGCCCGGCAGCGCGGGCGCGGGCCCGGTAGCGAAGCACATGGCCCCGCGCAATCAGCGCGATCGCCGCCACCACGATGACAACGCCGATGATCAGCAGCACTATGGAACCGGAATCAACGGGCTCGCTGCGAGCCGCGGACCGCGCAAAGCCTGACATGCCCTGCGGTATGAAGAAGGTGCTGAATAGAAGGAGCGCAGCGCCAACGATGAAGTGCTTGACCCCAGCTTTCACGGACATCTCCTCATCTGGCTGAACAGCCATCCAACCAGTACCCAGCGTAGCTATTCGGGGCCCGGATGGCCCATCCGTTTTGTCTCACCCAGGGCCTAGGCTGGAATTCGTGTCCACCACTGTTCCGGATCGCCGCCAGCTTGGCCGCTCCATCCTCCGCCTTGCTGTACCTGCGCTGGGTGCTCTCATTGCCGAGCCGCTGTTCCTGTTGGCGGACTCCGCGATCGTCGGTCACCTGGGAGTGAATGAACTGGCCGGCGTGGGCCTCGCCTCAACGGTGCTTCAGACCGCCGTCGGGCTTATGGTTTTCCTCGCCTACTCAACAACGCCTGCAGTTGCGCGTTTCCTGGGCGCCGGCCGCATGCAGGATGCGCTTGCAGCAGGGCGCGACGGCGTCGGGCTGGCACTGTTGCTGGGTGTGGTCCTGTCGGGTCTCGGCTGGATCCTCGCGCCAGGGCTCGCGGCCGCAATGGGCGCCGAAGGCGAGGTGCACCAGTTCGCGGTGGACTACCTTCGATTCTCCATGCCCGGGCTGACGGCCATGCTCGTTGTCCTCGCGGCAACAGGGGTGTTGAGAGGGCTGCAGGACACTCGCACTCCGCTCGTGGTGGCGGGAGCCGGCTTCGGAGTCAACATCGTCCTCAACTACCTGCTGGTCTACGGTGCGGGGCTCTCCGTCGCAGGTTCCGCGCTGGGGACCAGCATCGCGCAATGGGGCATGGCAGCGGTCTACCTCGTCATCATCTATCGCTTCTCAGGCAGGCACTCGGTTTCGCTCCGTCCCACCTGGCGGGGACTCAGGGCAACCGCACGGGTTGGTTCATGGCTGATGCTGCGGACAGCCAGTCTGCGGGTCGCGATCCTCGCAACGGTGGTGGTTGCAACATCGCAGGGGCCTGTGTCCCTCGCAGCCCATCAGCTGATCATGACCATCTTCACTCTCCTCGCCTTCGCGCTGGATGCTCTCGCCATTGCGGCACAGGCGCTCATCGGGAAGGAACTTGGTGCCGGCAACCGGCCTCTTGCGCATGCCCTCACCCGCACCATGATTCGTTGGGGGGTTGCCTTCGGCGTCCTGACCGGGCTGATGCTGGCAGCCGTTGCACCGTTCATTGACTGGATTTTCACTTCTGACGAGGGCGTCCAGGCTGCCTTCACCGTGGGCCTCTGGGTACTCGCTGCGGCGCAGCCCGTCTGCGGCTACGTCTTTGTGCTGGATGGAGTTCTGATCGGGGCCGGTGACGCGAAGTATCTGGCGCTCGCCGGCGTCGTGAATCTAATTTTGTACGTTCCGCTGCTGGTTCTGGTCTTCGCCGCCGGCCTGACCGGGCTGGAGGGAATCGCCTGGCTGTGGGCCGGATTCGGCGTCGGTTATATGCTGGCGCGCGCACTGACCCTCGGCTGGCGCGTCAGGAATGATCGCTGGATGGTTACCGGTGCCGCCTGAGACTAAACTTGCAACGTCCATCAGGCGCACGGAAAGGCAGGACATGAGCGCGGAAACGGCAGGCAAGACCGCACCGACTCCACTCTGGCGTGCTTTTCTGCTTCACGCCGCAGTGGCCGGCGCCTTCGGGCTGCTGACCATCTTCTGGGGGCAGCCCTCCGTCCATGTGATGTCCGTCGCGGGAGGGCTCTATCTCCTGGGGCTGGCCGCCGCCGTGTACTTCACCGAACAGAGCCTGAAGTTTCAGGGCGCCATCCCCGCATGGCTCACTCGAACGGTGCCGGTGTTCCTCGCGATTGCCGGACTGCTCAATTTGTGGGTTCACGCAGACAGCATGTTCGCTCAGACCGGCGCGCTTGCGCTGATTCTGATGGGCCTGGTGTACGTGATCGTCTGGTTCAAGAATCGCGGTGCGCATAGTGCTGCCCGCGATTTCCTCCTGATTGGGATCGTGACAACGCTCACCGGAGTTCTGCTGCCGCTGTTCCAGGCTCTCGGAGCGCACGCGCTGCTCGGCGTGGCAGGCGGCGGTGCGGTGATTACCGCCGTCGTGCTTGCGCTTGCGGCCCTCAGCTACCGGCACGATGCTCGCGAAGTTGCCGGTCCTACAGCACATACCAAACCCGTAAACTAGATTTCTACTATTCGTAGAAGATATTGAGGAGAAGGAACCGTGTCCAAGCAGGTCAAGGGCGTCAGGGGTCCTCTCATTTTTTCGGCTGTTCTTGCCGTAATAGCGGGCATCGCAACCATGGTTTTCGCCACAGGTGGGGGCACACGCGAGCTGCGGGTGGACCTGGGCCTGACCGCCGCCGGCATCGCCTTCATTGCCTCCCTGGTGATCAGCGCGCTGTTGCTGATGACGGAAAAGCCCAATGAAGACCACCTCGGGAAGGGCACGGGGATCAACCGCTCGTCCTCGAAGATTCCGGGCGGGTCAGCCAATCTTGATGAACACGGCAACCCTCGGGGCACCAACCCAAAACGCACCGACGACGACGCCCGCTAACCCAAGGAGCGCACCATGGCTGTTCCCGAGATCAACGTTCTCGCCGTTATCATCGCCACCCTGTCCACCATGGTGGTCGGCACCATCTGGTACACGCCCAAGGTCTTTGGCAACTACTGGATGCGGACCGCGAAGGTGAACCCAAGCGGAGACGGCAAGGATGCCGTCAAGCCGATCCTCATCACCGTTGTGGTCAGCTTCATCAGCGCCTGGGTCCTGGCCGGGAGCGCCGCAATTGCACAGGAGTTTTATGGCGGCAACTTCCTGCTGAACACCCTCATCACGGCAGTCATCCTGTGGGCCGGGTTCACCGCCACACGGTTCGCCACTCATGATGCCTTCGAGGGTCGCCCAGTTGGACTCACCATCCTCAACAGCGCCCACGAGCTTGTAACCTTCATCGTGATGGCGCTCATCATCGGACTCTTTGGAATCAGCGGCGCCTGAGAACCGACGGGCTCCAACCGCCCGCCTGGTCGCTAGCATTGGACCTATGGCGCCACATATCTACATCACCGGCGACAGCGAGGCTGATCAGCTGCTGTCCAACAATCCGCTCGCTCTACTGCTGGGCATGCTCCTCGACCAGCAGGTAGCGATGGAAACGGCTTTTGCGGGGCCGGCCAAGATCAAGTCCCGGCTAGGCACCCTTGATGCCGCCACCATCGCAGACTACGACGCCGATGCTTTCGTTGAGCTGTGCCGCACCCCTCCCGCTGTGCACCGCTATCCCGGCAACATGGCGGCCCGGATCCAGACGCTTTGCCGGACAGTGGTTGACGAATGGGACGGTGAGGCCGCGGCCATCTGGACGCGCGGTGAGCCGGACGGCCCCGAGGTGCTGAAGAGGCTGAAGGGCCTGCCGGGCTTCGGGGTGCAGAAAGCGCAGATCTTCCTTGCCTTGCTTGGCGAACGCTATGACTTCACGGGCTCCGGGTGGAGGGAGGCAGCAGGCCACTACGGTGAGAACGGCTGCTTCCGGTCCGTCGCGAACATCACTGACGCTGAGTCACTGGCGAAGGTTCGTGAGACCAAACGGGCAGCAAAGGCAGCCGCGAAGCAGAAAGCGTAGCTGATCCGTCATGACCGTAACTGGTGTTGACTCATAACTAATCCTCGGCGTAACGTCATTACCGTAAATACACTTTGGTTATGACGTTATGAGGCACCCATGAGAAGCGGTACAGCTACCGGACTGTGGTTCGCGCTTCTGTCAGCTGCTTCGTTCGGCGTCTCCGGACCCTTCGCGAAATCGCTGCTGGAGATCGGCTGGAGTCCAGGTGCCGCCGTCGGAATCCGTATCGGTGGCGCCGCCCTGGTGCTGCTTGTACCCGTGCTGATCGCGCTCCGCGGCCGCTGGGGCACACTGCGCCGTAATGCACTGACGCTGATCATCTACGGTGCAACGGCCATCGCGCTCTGCCAGTTCTTCTACTTCAGTGCTGTTCAGCGCATGTCGGTCGGCGTTTCACTGCTGCTCGAGTACCTTGCGCCCGTGCTCATTGTCGGCTGGCTATGGCTCCGCTCACGCAGGGCTCCGAGCCGGCTCACCATCTGCGGATCCATCATCGCCATGCTCGGCTTGCTCCTGGTTCTCGATCTCACCGGTGACCAGCGGCTCGATCCCATCGGAGTTCTGTATGGGCTCGGAGCCGCGGTCTGCCTCGCCGTGTTCTTTGTGATGTCAGCAAAGGCCGACGACGACCTCCCGCCACTGATCATGGCCGGCGGCGGCATGCTGGTCGGCGCTTTCACCATCCTCGTGCTCGGGCTCATCGGTGTGATGCCCTTTGCGTTCGAGTTCCGCGACGTGACCCTCGCGGGCTGGCAGACTTCCTGGCTGGTCCCGGTGCTGATGCTGGTCCTGATCGCTACGGTGCTCGCCTATGTCACCGGGATCTTCGCCGCGCGGGGTCTCGGATCGAAGGTGGCATCCTTCGTCGGACTCACCGAAGTGATGTTCGCCGTCCTCGCGTCGTGGCTTATTCTCGGCGAGCTGCCCTCAGTCATCCAGCTGCTCGGCGGGGCGCTGATTGTCGGCGGAGTGATCCTGGTCCGTATCGACGAACTGCGGCAGGCGGCAGGCTCCCGCGACCCGCTCGACCAGGCCAACGTCGTCGAACCTGTTCCGACGACTCCGGGCAGCTAAGGGGAGACCACAGAATCCGAAGGCACGGTTCCGTGTCGAGGTCGGGCTTCTGGGCGGCTTAGTGTGACGTATGCGCCTGACCCGAAACAGCCATCGACCGCCCTCACAGCAAGGGGCGGCCCTCGTACTCATGGCGGCCCTGTCCTCAGGGCTCTGGTTCGGCTGGTTCGCCTGGGATACCGAGTATCACTACGACCCTGCCGCAGGCGAGATGGCGGGGCCGTATGAGCTATGGCAGGGCATCGGCGCATTCCTGTGCAGCTTCGTGGTGGTCGCGCTGGCCTACCGGCTCCTGCATTTCATCGTCGCCCTGATGGTGGTTCCTGCGTCCTTCACCTTCGCGTGGATCAGTACCGCGGCAGCTACCGATGACACTGGGCTGTGGCTGGTGGGGGCACTGCTCGTCGCCTTCGGCACAACCGCCGGTGCGGCTCTCATGCTCGGCATCGCTGCCGCCGTGGAAGCTGCTCGCGAACCCGCCTGACTCCGTGCCGAACGGGTTACTTGCCGAACCGGCGCAACCGCAGCGAATTCGCGACTACCAGCACCGAGCTAGCCGCCATGGCGGCACCCGCGACCATCGGGTTCAGCAGGCCCAGAGCCGCAATCGGGATGCCGATCGTGTTGTAGAAGAACGCCCAGAACAGGTTGGACTTGATCGTGCCGAGCGTCTTCCTGGACAGCTCGATAGCTTGAGCCACCTGCTCCAGGCTGTTGCCCATCACCGTGAGGTCAGCGGCTTCGATTGCGACGTCGGTACCGGACCCCATCGCGATGCCCAGATCCGCCTGCGCCAGCGCAGCGGCGTCGTTCACGCCGTCACCGGCCATCGCCACAGTGGCCCCCTCGGCCTGAAGCCGCTTCACGGCGTCGACTTTGCCTTCGGGAAGCACATCCGCCATGACGTCTCCGGGAGCAATGCCTACTTCCGCGGCGATCTTCCGAGCCACGGCGGCGTTGTCCCCGGTGAGGAGCATCGGCCGCAGCCCGAGCTGCTTGAGCCGCTCGATGGCGGCCGCTGAGGACTCCTTGACGGTGTCCTGCAGACTGACCAGCCCGGCCACTTCACCATCGACGGCAACCCAGATCGCGGTTGAACCGGCCTCCTGCTCCGCAGCAAGAGCCGAACGGTGCGCATCGGTGATATCGACGTCGTTCTCCTTCAGCCAACCGGCACGCCCGGCCAGTACCGCGGAACCGTTAACGGTCCCACGCACGCCGCCGCCTGCGGAGCTGATGAAGTCGCTCACCCTCGGGTGCCCGGGAGCTGCCGCCGCAATGGCGTGCGCGATGGGGTGTTCGCTGGCAGACTCCACTGCCGCCGCCAGCGACAGCACGTCCTCTCGGCTGTGAGAACCGAGTACGACGACGTCCGTCACCGACAACCGGCCGCTGGTCACGGTGCCGGTCTTGTCCAGAACGATGGTGTCAACCGTGCGGGTGTCCTCCAGAACCTGGGGACCGCGGATGAGTATGCCCAGCTGTGCGCCCCGGCCCGTGCCCGTGAGCAGCGCAGTCGGTGTTGCCAGTCCCAGCGCACACGGGCAGGCGATGACGAGCACTGCGACGGCGGCCGTGAACGCTGCCTCAACGTCACCGCTGAGGACGAGCCACGCCACGAAGGTGAGCACTGCGATCACGAGGACCACGGGCACAAAGACGGCGCTGATGCGGTCAGCCAGCCGTGCGATCGGCGCCTTGCCGCTCTGCGCCTGGCTGACCAGCCGGCCCATCTGCGCCAGGGTGGTCTCGCTTCCGACGCGGGTTGCACGGATGATCAGCCGGCCGGACGTGTTGATGGTTGCGCCGGTGACGGTGCTGTCCGGACCCACCTCAACGGGGACTGACTCTCCGGTGATGAGGGACGTGTCCACGGCGCTGCGCCCGTCGACAACGAAGCCGTCGGTCGCGATCTTCTCACCCGGCCGGACAACGAACTCGTCACCATGTACCAACGACGACGCCGGTACTTTCACTTCGACGCGCTCGCCGCCCTGTTGGCGCAGCACGGTGGCATCCTTGGCGCCCAGATTGAGGAGGGACTTCAGTGCGTCACCGGCCCGCTGCTTGGCATTGGCTTCCAGATACCTGCCGAGCAGCAGGAAGGTCACGACGACGGCGGCGACCTCGAAGTAGAGCGCGTGCCCGCCCATATCCATACCGACATGCGCGGTAACCATCGGATCAGCGAGCAGCTGGCCCAGAGAGAAGAGATAGGCCGCAGTGACGCCGATCGACACGAGGGTGTCCATCGTGGAAGAGAAGTGCCGCGCATTGATCGCCGCGGCCTTGTGGAAGGACCAGGCAGACCACGTGACTACCGGCGTGCTGAGTGCAAGCACCACCCAGCCCCAGTGCGGAAACTGGAGCGCCGGAATCATCGAGATAAGGAATACCGGGACGGTCAGGATCGCAGCAGTGATCAGACGGGGACGCAGCTGGGATGCAGTGCCCCCGTGCGACATGTGATCGTGGTCCATCCCGTCCGCTGCCGGTTCACCTTCCGACGATGGCCCGGGACCGTGCGGCGACTTCTTCAGTTGCGCGGTATATCCGGTGGCATTCACGGTGTTGACGATGTCTTCATCTGAGATGTGCGCAGGCACCGTCACCATGGCTGATTCGAGCGGCAGATTGACACTCGCCTCAACGCCGTCGAGCTTGCCGAGTTTGCGCTCGACGCGACCGACGCATGAAGCGCAGGTCATGCCCTGGATATCCAGCTCAACTGTCCGGGTAGCGCTCGCGGTCTCTGCAGTGTCCGGTGTGGTGGTCATGATGGTCCTTCCAGGCCGGCTTTCCGCCGGCGTTCTACTACGCGTCGTTGGAAACGACTACGTAGCCGGCTTCCGCTACGGCTTCGCCGATCTGCTCGGAGTCGATGTCACTCTCTGACGTGACGGTTGCGGTGGAGATTCCACCCTTGTTCAGCTCAACTGAGACGTTCTGGACGCCCTCGATGGCCGAGATCTCCTCGCTGACCGAGTCAACGCAGTGGCCGCAGGTCATGCCCGAGATGCTGACTGTAGTGGTGCTCATAATTGTTCTCCTTCGGTGATGTGCAGGACCTACCGCAACAGCCGGCTGATAGCCGCTGATGCCTCCTGAACTTTTTCGTTGACCGCCCGGGGGTCTCCGGACGCCTGGGATTCATTGGCGGCACCGACGACGCAGTGGGCAATGTGCTCCTCAAGGAGCCCGATGCTGACGGCGTGCAGCGCCTTGTTCACGGCGGAAACCTGAGTGAGGACGTCGATACAGTACTTGTCCTCCTCAACCATCCGCGCGATTCCCCGCACCTGCCCCTCAATGCGCTTGAGCCTGAGGAGGTAGGCCTCCTTGTCAGCGGTGTAGCCGTGTTCCGTTGTTGTCTGCGTCATGATGCCTCCCGGTCGACTTCCAATTTATACCCATAGGGGGTATAGGTCAAGTACCCCTAGGGGGTATCGATCGGGAACGAATGTCCCGGTGCTCTACGTTAGATAACAAGACACGAAAGGCAACCCTCATGACCCTCAACCTTGAGGCGTGGCAGAAGCGCGTCCTCCTCCTTCTCGGCCTGATAGCGGTGGCCGCCCTGTTTGCCCTTGCTTTCACCGCCGGCAGGGTGGCGGCAACACCTGAGACGCCGGGCACCAACAGTGCGGACGCGGGATTCGCGCGTGACATGCAGGTCCACCATTCCCAGGCCGTCGAGATGTCGCGCATCGTGCGCGACCAGACTGACGACGTCGTCATCCGCACCATTGCTTATGACATCGCCATGACCCAGCAGCACCAGGTCGGCCAGATGTACGCCTGGCTGGAGGAATGGGGGCTGCCGCAGAGCACTGACGCGGACCGCATGGCGTGGATGGCAGGCAGCGGACACACTGCACATGCCGACGCCGACGCCGACGGCGATGCCTCCGCGGTCGCTGCGGACGGCCTGATGCCCGGCATGGCAACTCCCGAAGAGATGGACGCGCTCGCCGAGGCGACCGGTGAGGACGCTGAGCGGCTCTACCTCGAGCTCATGATCGATCACCATGTGGCCGGGGTGGACATGGCCGAGGCGGGAGTGGATTTGGCGGATGACCCCGAACTCCGCGAGCTCGCCCGGAAGATGGCGGCTGGACAGCAGATTGAGATCGTGGAGATGGAAAAGCTCCTGGCGCAGCTCTAACCCACCCGCCCGGTACATTTAGACCCGAACCCTTACAAAAACAGAAGGAAATCAGCGCGTTGAATAAGAAGCGAGCTCAGGAGAATGTGGACCGTCAGGCACGGTTGAAGGCGCTCCAGTCACAGCAGCGGGCCAGCGAACGGAAGCGGAACAGCTTGATCTTCGGCGGCATCGCCCTGGTGATTGTCGCCATCATCGTCGCCGTCACCATTGTGATTGTGCAGCAGGTGCGGGAAAACGATCGGCTGGATGCGCTCGCCGAACAGCCCATTGATGGCCTCGAGACCATCGAGGTGACATCGTTCGAGCACGTTCCCGGTCCGGTCGAATATGACCAGGCTCCTCCTGTCGGTGGTGACCACAACGCCATCTGGACCAACTGCGGCATCTACACTGAGCCGATCCCGAATGAGAACACCGTTCACTCGATGGAGCATGGCGCCGTCTGGATCACCTACCAGCCGGATCTGGAGCAGTCCGAGATCGACGCCCTTACCGATCTCGTGGGGGAGCGGAGCTACGTCCTCCTGAGCCCATACGAAGGCCAGGAGTCGCCGGTCATGGCCAGCGCCTGGGGCCTTCAGCTGGGCGTCGACTCGGCTGAAGACGAGCGGCTCGCTGCCTTCCTCACTAAGTACGTGCAGGGCGAACAGACCCGCGAGCCGGGTGCGGCCTGCAGCGGAGCGCTCGATCCCTCCGCCTGATCCCCTACGTTGAATGAGCAGGACACGCCCCTTATCCCTCGGGATTAGGGGCGTGTCCTGCTTAATGAACGTTTAGGCGGATGGCTTACGGAGGCTCCAGAACGCCAGTCCGGAAGCGGCCAGCATGAGCACCGCGCCGATGCCTGACGTAAGAACAACGCCGCTGTCGAACGCGTGGAACGCCGAATCCAACAAAAGCGAACCGCTGTCCGCTGGCAGCTCCGACGCGACGTTGATTGCGCCGCCCAGGGTTTCCGTCGCCGTCGTGCCCTGTTCAGGACTCAGTCCGGCAGGAAGCCTCAGGTGCTTCTGGTAGGAGGCGAGCAGGATGCTGCCGAGGAGCGCGGTGCCGAAGACTGAGCCGACCTCATAGGCCGTTTCCGAGATCGCTGACGCTGCGCCCGCCTTCGCGGCCGGCACGCTGGACAGGATGAGGTCGTTCGACACCGTCTCGGATGCTCCCACGCCTGCGCCGAGCAGTACGAAGGCCGCAAGCAACGCTCCGATTGATCCGCCCTGGCTCAGCAGCGCGACAAACGCGTACGCTCCGGCGGAAAGCAGCAGGGCGGCCGGCACCACAACGTGTGGTGCAACCCTGCGGACCAGCGGCACGACGGCGAGGCCCGCAACGATGGTCATGATCAGACCGGGCACGAGCACCGCGCCTGCCTCCAGCGGACTGAGCCCCAGCACCAGCTGCAGATGCTGGGACACGAAGTAGAGGAACCCGACCAGCGAGAAGATCGCGAGCAGGTTCACCAGCACCGCACCGGTGAAAGGCCGCACCGTGAAAAGCCGCACGTCGAGCATGGGATTCTGCCGCCCCAGCTGGCGGCGGACAAACGCGGTGCCGGCGGCAAGACCAACGACGACGGCGGCAGCAACCACCGCTGCCGACCCGCCTTTTGCGAAGGTCTTGATGGCAAAGACAATGGGCAGCATGGTGCTGACGGAGAGCACGATGCTCAGGTAGTCGACCCGGCCCGGGTTGGGATCTGCTGACTCCGGAACCAGCAGAGGGGTAACGGCGAGCAGGACCAGGAGCACGGGAACAGCCAGCAGGAACACCGAGCCCCACCAGAAGTGTTCCAGGAGCGCCCCGCCCACCAGCGGACCGAGGGCAGCGCCCGCCGAAAAGCCGGCTGCCCAGACCGCCACGGCGAGGCGCCGCTGGTTGCGGTCAAGGAAGATATTCCGGATGAGGGAAAGCGTGGACGGCATGAGCATGGCGCCGAACACGCCAAGTCCAACACGGGCAGCTACGAGGAGCTCGGCAGTGGGTGCGAAGGCGGCGGCGACCGAGAAGACCGCAAATCCGGTGGCGCCGATCATGAGGAGCCGGCGCCGCCCGAAGCGGTCGCCGAAGCTGCCCATCGCCACCAGCAAGCCGGCGAGGACCAGCGGATAGCTGTCGATGATCCACAGCAGTGTTGTACCGCTGGTGTTGAACGCCAGCGAGATTTCCGGCATGGCGAAACTGAGGACCGTGTTGTCCACGGCGACCAGAAGCACCGGCAGCATCAGGGCCGCCAGCGCCCACCACTCACGTCGGCCGGCAAGCGGAGGGACGCCAAGTGATCGGGTAGCAGCCGGGACGGAGGTGTAGTACTGGGTCATGCTCTTAAAGCTATACCGTCCAGCCGGTACAGTAAAGCGGAGAGGCTTCCGTATGATGAACGTCATGGCCAGTGCCCGCGAACGGATTCTCGACAGCTACGAAAGCATCCTCATCAGCGATGGGGAGCGCAGTGCCACCATGGAATCGGTCGCAGCGGCGGCTGACGTGTCCAAGGGGGGGTTGCTCTATCATTTCCCGTCCAAGGAAGCTCTCGTTGATGGCCTGGCCGAGCGCCTTGAGGGTCTCGTTTCCCGCGACCGGGAGGCGATGACGGCGGATCCGGAAGGCCCCGCGCGCTACTACGTCCGCACCTCCATGTATGAAAACAGCCCACTGGACCGGGCGCTCGTGGCGATGGCGCGCCTTGCGCAGCAGGGCCACGCGAAAGCACAGGCAACCTTCGCACTCATCCAGGAGCAGTGGCTGGGTGCCCTCGAGGCCGAGCTCGGGAGCCGCGCCGTCGCCCGCGCGGTGAAGCTGCTTGGCGACGGACTGTATTACGACGCCGCGTTCTTCGCCGGAGCCGGCTCCGAGCAGCAAAGTGGCGAGGAGCTTCAGGAGGTCCTGGCCATAGTCGACCTCATAGTCCGGGATGGTGCACAGGTCCAGCGAGGGGCATAGCCGCAGTGCTTCGGGCGGACTAGCCTTGGTCCATGAGACGGCGCCGCGGCCAGATGCTTGCGATGGCAGTGGTGTCAGCTGCCGCGCTTGGCGGATGCGCGTTGGGTGCCCCGTTCGTCACGGGCCAGGCCTGCGCCTCCTGGGCCGGCTACGAAACTCCACAGGACATGTACAACGAAGCGGAGCTGGTCCTGGTTGGGGCGGTCCTTGAGCGCGACGGCGAGGTCCAGGTGCCCCCGGGCGGCCCCACCGCGACTGCCCGCGCCTATAGCTTCGACGTCCAGGACGTGCTGAAGTCGAGCCCCGACGGCGACATCGCGGCCGGCGATACCGTCCGGATCGCAGCCATGGCGGATGGCTGTTCTCCCGGCGTCGAGTATGCGGACGAGGATCAGCTTGAGGTTGACGGGCGCATCATCTTCTTCGGCAGGGAAGATTCGGGCGCCTGGATGACTCTCAACCCCTTTCAGGGCGTTCTGCCCTTCCCCGAGGGAACTGCGCTGCCGTTCGAGGCCACCGCCGCTCCCTAGAATTGCGAGCCGGGTCTACGATGCTTCCATGACTCAGCGACAGTGGTCCGGGCATGTGTTCATTGGCATGAGCGTCGACGGGATGATCGCCAGAGCCGACGACAGTCTCGATTGGCTGACGGGCGACGCGGCCTCCGGGGAAGCCAACGACCCCGATGCTTCAGGCTTCACTGAATTCATGGCGTCGGTCGATCACCTGGTGATGGGAAGAAGCACCTACGAGGTAGTGCAGGGGATGGGGGAGTGGTTCTACGGCGATACGCCGGTGATCGTGTTGAGTACGACGCTCCAGACAGATGATGCCCGCATCCGAATCGTTCGCTCACTGGATGAGGCCACTGAACTGCTGGACGACGACGGCGCCCGCAACGTCTATGTCGACGGCGGCAGGACTGTACGCACCTTCCTTGCCGCTGGTTTGATCCGAACCATCACCCTTACGCGGGTGCCTGTGCTCATTGGCGAAGGGAAACCGCTGTTCGGCGCGCTCCCGGCCGATGTGCGGCTGCAACTGGATGACGTGAGGGCACTCACGGGCGGAGCCGTGCAGACCCGTTACACGGTCCTTTAGGAAAATGCCCGGAAACCCTTGACCCGGCCACGGCAGAGGAATAATCTACAACCAAATGGTTGTAGATCAGCTCTCAGAATCTGAAGTGGACCGGTTGTTCCACGCTCTCGCGGATAGCACCCGGCGCAGCATCGTTGTCCGCGCCATCAGCGAGGAGCACTCGGTTTCAGCCCTGGCTGCGCACTACGCCATGAGTTTCGCGGCGGTGCAGAAGCACGTAGCGGTGCTGGAACAGGCGTCTTTGGTCACCAAGGAGAAACGCGGAAGGGAGCAGATGGTGCGTGCTAACCGGGAAGCAGTTCGGAGGGCGCGGCATCTGCTTGACGAGTACGAGAAGATCTGGCGGCAACGCGTCGACCGGATCGCCGAAATCCTCGCCGAGGATGAGTAGTCGAAAATCAGGAAAGGGTAATCATCATGGCTGTCATCAGCAGTGAAAAGGACATCGAGGCGCTCAGCTTCACCATCGTCGCGGAGTTTGACGCCGCCGTCGATCGCGTCTGGCAGATATGGGAGGATCCGCGCCAGCTCGAGCGTTGGTGGGGCCCTCCGACGTGGCCGGCCACGTTCGACAAGCACGAGTTCCGCGAGGGCGGTTCGTCAAGCTACTTCATGACCGGGCCGGAAGGGGAGAAGAGCCGCGGCTGGTGGAAGTTTACCGCCATCGACTCGCCCCGGCGGCTGGAGTTCAACGACGGCTTTGCCGACGAGTCCGGTGCGCCGGTGGGCGATATGGGTGAGACGCACGCCGTCGTCACCCTTGAGGAGGTTGAAGCCGGCCGCACCCGCATGACGGTGGCATCCAGTTTTGAGAACGCCGAGCAGCTTCAGCAGATGCTGGAGATGGGCATGGAAGAGGGGCTCAAGGAGGCCATGGGCCAGATCGACGGGATCCTGGCAGAGCGGGCCAGCGTCTGACCGCCGGTTCCTCGCAGGTACGGGAGAAGCCCGCGGCGTGTCTGGAACGACACGCCGCGGGCCTCTTTCTGTGTGTACTCAAACCTGCACGGAATGGGACCGACTTGCACCAGGAACGGGCGTCAGGGCTTCACCGCAAGCACGTTGCACGCGGCGCCCAGCAGGATCGACTGCGCGGTGGAACCCATGATGAGCTTGCCCACGGGCGTGCGGTGGCGCAGCCCGATGACGATGAGCTCGGCAGCATGGCGAACAGCCGCCTCCAGCACGTCCTCCGCAGCGGTGTCCTTCGACGTTCCGTGATGGACGGTGAAGTCCACTCCGGAGGTCCGCAGCGTGTCCTGCAAGCGGGACATGTCCTCGTCGTCGGCGTAGGCCGGATCCACCAGGCGGTCTGCCCTGGTGGTGTTGACCACCACGAGTGTCGCGCCGCGTTGGCGAGCTTCGGCAACCGCGGCTTTCGCAGCGGCGTCCCCCAGCGCGTTCGGCACGTAGCCCAGCACAACGGCACTCATCTTCCGCCTTCTTTCAGGTCAACGGCTGCTGCCGGTGTCTCTTCCACGACCTCGGACTCCATGGCCCGCTGGCGCTTCTTCAACCAGAAGGAGAGAACGAAGATTACGATGAGCACCACGTAGATGGTCGCGGAGATCGGGGTGCTCACCAGCGCGGTCGGGTCACCCTGCGAGATGGCGAGCGAACGCCGCAACTGATCCTCGAAGATCGGACCGAGGATGAGACCCACCACCATCGGCGCGATCGGATAACCGTAACGGCGCATGAAGAACCCCAGTACGCCGATTACCAGCAGGACAAACACGTCCACCGGGGTGAAGTTCACCGAGAACGCGCCCATGGCCGCGAAGACGAGGATGCCGGAGTAGAGGTAGGGCCGCGGGATCTGCAGGATCTTCACCCAGATGCCCACCAGCGGCAGGTTCAGGACCAGCAGCATCAGGTTACCCACGTACAGGCTCGCAATCAGCGCCCACACCAGTGCACCCTCAACCTCGAACAGGAGAGGTCCGGGCTGGATGTTGTAGCGCTGGAATGCGACCAGCATCATGGCGGCGGTGGCCGTCGTCGGAATACCGAGGGTCAGCAGCGGAACGAGGACACCGGCAGCAGCCGCGTTGTTGGCTGACTCCGGGCCGGCGACGCCTTCGATAGCGCCCTTGCCGAACTGTTTCTTCCGCTCACCCTTGGCCAGCTTCCGTTCGGAGGCGTAGGACAGGAAGGTCGCGACGTCCGCACCGCCGGCGGGAATGGTTCCCACGGGGAAGCCGATGAACGTTCCGCGAAGCCAGGGCTTCCAGGACCGCTTCCAGTCATCCTTGCGCATCCAGTTGGTCCAGCGCCCAGCCACGGGAATCACCTTCACGGGACCGTGGCGGAGGCGGGAAGCGACGTAGAGCGCCTCACCGACCGCGAAGAGCGCAACGGCCACAAGAACGACGTCGATACCGTCCGCCAGGAACGGGTTGCCGAAGGTGTACCGCTGCTGGGCGGTCAGTGCGTCGACGCCGATCAGGGCGATGAACAGGCCCAGCGCCAGCGACGCGAGCCCACGCAGCACGGAGGCACCGAGCAGTGCCCCGACGGTCAGGAACGCAACGATCATCAGCGCCACGTACTCGGTGGGCCCGATCTGCACGGCGAATTCGGCGACATAGGGCGCCACGAAGCTCAGCAGCACGGTGGCGACGGTTCCGGCAATGAACGAGCCGATCGCCGCCGTCGCCAGTGCAGCGGCGCCCCTGCCGGCCTTGGCCATCTTGTTGCCCTCGAGGGCGGTGACAATGGAGGCTGATTCGCCGGGTGTGTTGAGGAGGATCGAGGTCGTGGAGCCGCCATACATGCCGCCGTAGTAGATGCCCGCGAAGACGATGATGGCCGCCGTCGGGTCAAGGCTGTAGGTGATCGGCATGAGCAGTGCCACGGTCATGGCCGGGCCGATGCCCGGCAGGACACCCACCGCGGTACCCACCAGCACGCCGCCGAGCGCGTACAGCAGGTACATGGGCTGCATCGCGACGCTGAAACCCTCAAGCAGTGCCATGAAATTATCCATTGAAGATTTCAACTCCTTCCAGGAGGAAACCGGCCGGCAGCGAGACTCCGAGGAGGCCCGCGAACACGAACTGGAGGATCAGCGCGAGAACGACGGCGATGATTGCGTTGCGCCACCACGGCTTCGCGCCGAGGGACCACGCAGCACCGAAGAATAGGACGGCGGCCGCTACCGGCCAGCCGAGGGGAACGATGAGCGCGATGTGAATAGCGAGGAACCCGACGAGCTTGCCGACGGTGAGCCAGTCGGTCTTCACGTCGGGGTCAATGTCCTCGCCTTCCTCGGCGGCACCGGTGTGCCCGCGAAGGAGCTGGATGACCAGCCCAATGCCGATGGCCACCATGATGCCGGAGACGATGAACGGGAAGGCGCGGGGGCCAACAACGCCGGCGGACGGCGGGATGGGAATCTGCGAGCCGGCAATGAAACCGACGACGCCGACGCAGACGATCATTCCCGCGAAGATCAGTTCGCCGAGGGGCCGGGCGGGCGCGGTTTTGGTGCCGCTTCCGCCCGGCGCCCCGTTGATTGAAGAGCTCATCGCCGTTACAGCAGACCGATCTCGGTCAGGGTGGTCTTCACAGCGGCGATGTCTTCGGTCAGGAAGGCGTCGAACTCTTCGCCGGCCAGGAACGCGTCGGACCACGCGTTGGTCTCAAGGGTGGTCTGCCAGGCTTCGGTCTCGGACATTGCGGTCACCAGTTCGGTCAGCTCCGCTGCCTTCGCCTCGTCGATGGTGCCCGGCGCCACAACACCGCGCCAGTTGGTCAGCACCAGGTCGACGCCCTCGTCCGTCAGCGTCGGCACGTCCGGCAGTAGCGCCGCGGGCTCTGCACCCGACACTGCGAGCGCACGCAACTTGCCGGCCTTGACCTGTTCTGCGTACTCGCCGACGCCTGAGATGCCCGCAGACACCTTGTTGCCAAGCAGTGCAGCGAGCGACTCACCGCCACCGGAGTAGGGAATGTAGTTGAGGCTGTCGGGCGCGATTCCGGCCTCTTTCAGCATCTGGCCTGCGAGGATGTGGTCCGCGCCGCCCGCTGAGCCACCGGTGATGGACACGCCCTGACCGTCCTCCTCGACTGCGGAAAGCAGATCGTCGATGCTCTGGAACGGTGAATCGGCCGGTACGACGACGATCAGCGGCTCTTCCGTCAGTCGTGCAATGGGGGTGGTGTCTTCAATACGCGTTTCGGCTGCGTTGGTCTCGACGGCGCCGACCATGACGTAGCCCATCACCATGAGCGTGTCGGGGTCCTGCTCGGTGGCCAGCTGGGCGAGGCCGTTGGTGCCGCCGGCGCCGCCGACGTTCACGACTGACGCATTGCCCACCAGGTCGTTGTCCTGCAGATCCTTCTGCATGGCACGGCCCGTCTGGTCCCAGCCGCCGCCCGGATCGGCGGGGACGATGATGTTGAGGCGGTCGATTCCGGCCTCGGCTTCCGTGCCGCCGGACGTGCTGCCGCAGGCGGACAGTGCAAGGACAGATGCGACGCCGATGACGCCTGCAGCCGACAAGCGCTTCATTGTGCTCTCGTGCTTCATGGGGTGGAACCTTCCTACGTTCACTTCTGACATGTGATGCGCCTCACCACACGTTCCGGTCCAGCGTAGGGAGGGATCAACCGGGCGGAAACCATACGGTCACAACGTGCGTAGTGGTCATTGTGGTCATGGAGAAATTCCGGTTTCAGCGCCGGCCTACCGCCGGTTCCATACACCCGATCGTGCGAGAATGGAAGGATGATCCGGACAATGTCGCTTAGATCACAGCTGTTCTTCCTGCAGCTGCTGATTGTGCTGATCATTGTGCTGGTGGCGGGCACCGTCGCCGTCCGGATGCAGGAACAGCAGATTCGGGATGCCTATGAGGGCCGCATGGTCGGAGTGGCGCAATCGATCGCCCAGCTGCCGTCCGTCGTGGATGCGTTCGACGACGCTGATCCCAGCGCCGTCATCCAACCCATCGCCGAACTCACCACGCAGGCCACTGGTGTCACCTACGTGGTGGTGACTGACGACGTCGGAATCCGGTATTCACACCCGAACCCGGACATGATCGGTCAGATGGTGTCGACTGATCCAGCCGTCCCGCTGTCCGGCGAGACTTTCGTGGGCACACAGACTGGAACACTGGGTGAGTCATGGCGCGTGAAGGTGCCCATCCGGGGTGAGGACGGCACCGTGATCGGGACCGCCTCGGTGGGTACCCTGGAGTCGACTCTCGCGGCGGATCTCCAGGAAGACCTGCCGGTGCTCCTTGCCTGGCTCGTTGTGGCTGCCCTTGCCGGAACCGCTGGATCGATCTGGATCTCACGGCTGATCTGGCGCCGCATCTACCGGCTCGAGCCCGAAGAAATCGCAGCACTGCTCGAGACCCGTGACGCCATGCTCCACGGCATCGGCGAAGGGGTGGTCGCGCTGGATGAACGCGGACGGCTGGCCGTGCTCAATGATGAGGCCAACCGGCTGCTCGACCTGGGTGATGAGGTGATGGGCCGTCCGGCAAGCGCAGTCCTGGAACCAGCCCTTGTCGGCATGTTCGATTCGGCAGGAGACGCCGATGAAACCGTTCTGGTGGGTGAGCGGGTGCTTCTCGCCCGCTCAAGTGATGCCATTGTCGACGGCCGGCGCGTGGGCAGGGTCCTGGTGCTGCGCGATCGCACGGAACTGCACCAGCTGCTGCTGGACCTCGACGGTGCGCGTGATGTCACGCAAGCCCTCCGCAGCCAGGCACATGAGTTCGCAAACAAGATGCACGTCATCTCGGGTCTGCTCGAGTTGGGCCGCACGGACAAAGCGGTGGACTTCATCTCCCGGTCGGGCCATGGCGGATCGGTGGTGTCCGGAGACCTCTCGCCCGGTGTCAGTGATCCGGACGCCGCCGGCCTCCTCATGGCCAAAACCACCATCTGTGCCGAGAAGGGCATCAGCCTGATCGTCGACGAGGCATCGGCCTTCGAGGCGGACGGCACCACTGATCCGGTGACCGTGTTGGGGAACCTCATCGATAACGCCGTCGACGCTGTCGGTTCCAACGGAACAATCCACGTCAGGCTGACCTCGGACGCCGCAGGCTGCTCCATCGCGGTGTCTGACGACGGCCCGGGCATCCCCGAAAATCTGCGTTCGCAGGTGTTCGCAACAGGGTTCTCAACCAAGGACACCGCAGGCGCAGGTTCCCGCGGTTTCGGGCTGGCGCTCGTCCAACGTGTCGCCGAGCGCCGCGCGGGCGGCGTGAGGCTCACAGAGTCGGTGCTGGGCGGCGCGCACATTGCGGTGACACTGGGCCCGGCGCCTGTTCTGCCGGAGCAGGATGCCCCGCGCCCAATGGAACCGCACGACGCCGGGGTGCCCGCCCCGTGAGCCTCATTCGAACGCTGGTCGTCGACGACGATCAGGAGATTGCCGGTGTGCACTCGGGGTTCCTGCTCGCGCACGGAGGCTTCGACGTCGTCGGCGTGGCGAATTCCGGCGGAGAAGCGCTCGAGAAGGTGCGCGAACTGAAGCCGGAACTGATGCTGCTCGATATTCACCTGCCGGACATGTCGGGAATCGATGTGCTGCGCGCTGCCCGCAATATCCCCGGTGACCCGGTGGACATCATTGCCATCACAGCCGCCCGGGAACTCGAAACGGTGCGCGCTGCGATGGCCGGCGGGGTGCTGCACTACCTCGTCAAGCCATTCAACTCGAAGGTCCTGATGGGGCGGCTGGACGACTACGTGCAACACCGGGCGAGGATCGTGGAGCACAGCTCGTTCTCAGCGGGGCCGCTGGATCAGGAGCGTATCGACAGACTGCTTGCCGCCACGCCCACCGAGGCGCCGCAGGTGCAGCTTCCGGTGCCCGGAGGCTCGCTGCCGAAAGGCCTGTCCCAGCCCACCCTTGACTCCGTGGTCGGTGCGCTCCGGGCCTCCGGCGTCGGCTTCTCTGCGTCCGAGGTCGCAGCCCAGCTTGGCCTCGCGAGGGTGAGCGCGCGGAGATACCTCGAGTACCTCGTGACGAAGGGCAGTGCGCGCATTGTGCCGAAGTATGGTGCCGCGGGCAGGCCGGAGAAGTTCTACGTGTGGACGGGTGCCCAGCGCTAGATGTGGCGCAGGTACCGTGTCGGCGCCTTCAAAAACCCGCGCCAGTTGTCCACGAGCGCAAGGTCCTCCCACTCCCGTTCGCGCAGCCCCCACTCGCCCACCTCTAGAATCTGCGCGCCGGGAAGGGCAGCAAGAACCGGGGAGTGCGTGGACAGGAGAACCTGCGACTTGCCGTCGGCGAGCAGCTGCTTGAGCACCCCCACCAGCGCGAGGCAGCCGGAGAAGGACAACGCCGATTCCGGTTCATCCAGCACCCACAGCCCTGCTCCGCGAAAGCGGTCGGCCACCAGTTCCAGGAAGGATTCGCCGTGGGACATGTCGTGGAACGCTGCGTCTCCGCGGGTACTCGGGTTCTTCTCCAGGTAGGTGAAGAACCCGTGCATGGTCTCCGCTCGCAGGAAGTACCCGCGCCGCGTGGTTCCGGCATTGCGGACCAGCTGCAGGTGTTCACTCAACCCGGACTCCGAGGCCCGCGTGCTGTGCCGCGCCCCGGTGGATCCGCCCTCGACCGAGAGACCGTACGCCTCAGCGATCGCCTCGATCAGCGTCGATTTCCCAGAGCCGTTCTCGCCGACAAGGACGGTGGCCCGGCCAAGGTCCAGTCCATCCCGAAGCACCTGCGCAACCGGCGCCAGCGTGGCGGGCCATGCAGTGCGCGGCAAGGCGTTGTCCCGGCTCTCCTCCAGGCGGCGGATGGGGTACCGGTCGAATGCCATGGCCCCAGTCTGGCAGTCCGCCCTGACAGTCAGTACTAATGTGTGGACATGCACGCGCAGCTGATCTTCCCGCACCAGCTCTTCGAAGAGCACCTGGATGCACCGGATTCCCGGTGTTACATCCTTGTGGAGGACGACCTATTCTTCCGTCAGTACCGGTTTCACGTGCAAAAGCTACTTCTGCACAGGGCAAGCATGCGCGCTTTCGAGCGCCGGCTGCGTGAATCCGGACGGGAAGTCGAGTACGTGGAGACAGACTCGGCAACCTCCAGTCAGGCGGCGCTCGCCGAGGTGCTCACGCGGATTGGCGCGACGTCCTGCACCTATTACGACGTCGTCGACGATTGGCTGGCACAACGCCTCACCGGAACGCTCCGGCAGCTCTCGATCGAGCCGATGATGGAGGACACCCCATCATTCATCTGCACCAACGCTGACCTGGACCAGTATTTCTCTTCCAACGGCTGGCGGATGCAGAATTTCTACGAGTGGCAGCGCAAGCGGCTGGGGATCCTACTCGAGGACGACGGCGGGCCCTCGGGCGGGCGGTGGAGTTTCGATACCGAGAACCGGAAGAAGCTTCCGAAGAAGCTCATGGTCCCTGCCCTGCCGGCCAACAGCCGCGAAACCGACGACGACGTCGCCACCGCCCGAAGCTGGGTGGCGGAAGAATTTCCGGATAACCCGGGCGACGCCAACGGTTTCAACTGGCCCGTCACGCACCAAGCGGCCGCGGACGCCCTCAAGGTTTTCCTCGCCGAACGGTTCGAGTTGTTCGGCCCGTACGAGGATGCCATCGCTGAAACCCACTCGTTCCTGTTCCATTCAGCTCTCAGCTCGAGCATGAATACCGGGCTGCTGAAGCCGGCCGACGTCGTCGGTATTGCTCTGGACTACGCCGGCCGGCATGGCACGCCGATCGCCAGCGTGGAGGGTTTCGTCCGCCAGATCATCGGGTGGCGGGAGTACATGCGAGCGTCTTATGCGCTGCACGGGCGGCGCATGCGCACGAGCAACCACCTCCGGATGTCCCGGCACCTGGATCAGTCCTGGTATGACGCCACCACAGGAATAGCGCCGGTCGACACGGTCATCCGCCGCGTCCTCGACACCGGCTACGCCCACCACATCGAGCGGCTGATGGTGCTCGGCAATGCGGCCATTCTCCTCCGTGTCGATCCGAATGACGTGTACGAATGGTTCATGGCGATGTTCATCGACGCCTACGACTGGGTGATGGTCCCGAACGTGTACGCGATGAGCCAGTTCGCAGCAGGCAACGCGATCACGACGAAGCCGTACATCAGCGGCAGCAACTACCTGCGGAAGATGAGCGACCTGCCACAGGGCGACTGGCAGCACGTCTGGGACGCACTGTACTGGCAGTTCGTCGCGGATCACCGGGAGCTGCTGGCCAGGAATCCCCGCTCGAGCATGAGCGTGCGGCTGCTCGACCGAATGGATGCTGGGCGCCGGAAGGAGCTCGCTGCCGAGGCTGAGCGGTGGCTTGCCTGATCTGCAGGCTACCGCACCGGCTCCCGGCGGGAGGGTTCACTTGTGGCCCGGCGCAGGTTAGGCTCGGACTTGTCAGGTCAGGCGGGTAGAGGGCGCCGGACAGAACCGAAAGTACGCAAGGAAATTCGCCATGTCTGAAAACACCTCTGTTGATAGCAACCGCAGCATCCGGGACTGGGCCGACCTCGCCGAGGAGATGTGGTCCTATCTCACCGGCAAGGGCGCTGCAGTCAATTACAGCTTCATCGACATGACCGTCGAGGTGCCGCGCGACATCGGACCGGATGCACCCCGCGCAACCTGGAAGCTGAACGGCACCGTGAGGGTCACCACCAGCGACAACGACGCCGCGGGCTCCGACACCCACCGGAGCTGACCCGTGTCGCAGCGGGTACACCTGGACATTGACCTCGCCTTCTCGTTCTCGGAGCACGACGACGGCGCAACCACCGGCGCGACGAATGGCACCGTCAGTGCGGCCGGGTCCGAGGTGACCATTTACTGCGAGGATCCGTCGGTTGCCGGCTTCGGTGGTATGCCCTCTCTGGAGAGTGTCCGCGAGCTCGCAGCGAACCTGGCCACCAAGGGGCTCACTGTGACCATCGCCGGTCCCGCCGGGACCCTCGTGAGTATCGGCAAGGTGGAAACGTCAATGGCCCAGCGGCTGATGACGCGGTCATCGCACATCCGAGCCGGGTCGATCACGGCGCTCGCGCCCCTGATCCGGGGCGTCAGCCGGAAATCGAGCGTGCCGCTACTGCCGCCGTCAACCCCGTTCCCCCTCGTTCCCACGGTGAACCGGCGCATCCGGCGCCAGGTGACCACCACCCACCACACGCGGGGCAGCGGGCGTCCGCGCCTCATCTTCGTGCAGGATTCCGACACCTGGAACGGGCAGGTCCCGCGTGAAGTGAATCTGGTCGGGGAGAAGCTGGTGATCGGAAGCTCGCCGGACGCCGACCTGGTGCTCGACGGACTGCTTCCCGTGCATGCGACGGTTGAGCACAACGCCGACGACGAATACGTGCTCATGCCGCACGGGCCTGTCCGTGGCAGCGTCCAGTCGGAAGGCCCGTCCATCCTGAGAACCGGCGCACGTGTCCAGCTCGGTGACTGGTGCCTGGCGTACTTCCGCGAGGAATACGCGGATCACGGGCGCCCGTTCGGCGGCCGCAGCGGCGGGGAGATGGCTTACCAGCGGCCGCAATACGATCCGAGATCGGGCACGGTGGAGGAGGATGGCTCCTTCGGAATCGGCGACTACCGGCAGAATCCGCGCTGACCGTGGACAGCGTGGAGCTCCTCCTCGATGTAACGGGGGAGGAGCTCCTGCGTTCAGACTGGGACATCCTCAAGCAGGCCGGCTTACCTTCCCAGGCCAGGCACACCGCGGCCTCGAACCGCGCTCACATCACCCTGCTCGCTGCGCCACGGATTCCGGCTCAGTATGACGTGGCCCTTGCGGCGCTCGCCGGGGTGCTGCCGCTTCCCATCCACACAGCTGGTCTGGTTCTTTTCCGAACCGGGCGGGGGCAGGTACTGGCGCGCCTCGGCGTCGTCAGCGAAGCTCTTTGTGGCCTTCATCGAGCCGTGCACGCGGCTCTGGGCGACGTGCCGGATGTCGCGGGCAACTGCGTCCCGAACCGCTGGGTACCGCACATCACGCTCGCGCGCGGCATGAACTCGGGGCAGGTTGCCCAGGCGGTCGATCTCCTGCCCGGTGATCGCGGCCGGCTCCTTCTCCGCTCCCTGCGGCGCTGGGACAGCCATGAAAAAACGACGACGGCGCTCGGCAGCGCAACCGCTTAGCGGAGGTGGTCCACCAGGTGTTCCGCGATGCCGGTGTAGGTTGCCGGTGTCAGCGCGAGCAGCCGTTCCTCGGCCTCCGCGGAGAGCCCCAGTTCAAGGACGAACTCACGCATTCGCGCTGCGTCCACGCGTTGTCCGCGGGTGAGGTCCTTCAGCCGCTCGTACGGGTCTTCCATGCCCGGGGTTCCCGCGATTGCCTCGGCACGCATGACCATCTGCACGGCTTCACCGAGGACCTCCCAGTTGGTGTCCAAATCAGCGGCCAGTACCGACTCCGCGACGTCCAGGCGCTCAAGCCCCTTTGAGACGTTCGAGATGGCCAGCATTGAATGCCCGAAGGCCACGCCGATGTTGCGCTGGGAGGAGGAATCAGTCAGGTCGCGCTGCCATCGTGAGGTCACCAGGGTGGAGGCCAGGACATCCAGCAGGGAGCACGAGATCTCGAGGTTCGCCTCCGCGTTCTCGAAGCGGATGGGATTGACCTTGTGCGGCATGGTGGAGGAACCGGTTGCTCCCGCTACCGGCACCTGCGCGAAGTAGCCGATGGAAATGTAGCTCCATACGTCCGTGCAGAAGTTGTGCAGGATGCGGTTGAAGCGGGCAACGTCGGCGTACAGTTCCGCCTGCCAGTCGTGGGATTCGATCTGGGTGGTCAGCGGGTTCCAGGTCAGGCCGAGGCCCTCCACGAATTCTCTGGCGACGGCCTGCCATTCGGCGCGCGGCACGGAGGCGACGTGAGCGGCAAAGGTGCCGGTTGCTCCGTTGATCTTCCCCAGGTACTCCGTCCGGCGTATGCGCTCGAGCTGCCGGGCCAGGCGGTGCGCCACGACGGCGAGCTCCTTGCCGAGGGTGGTGGGTGTGGCCGGCTGTCCATGGGTCCGGGAAAGCATGGGGACTGCCCGGGATTCTTCGGCCATCGCCTTGACCTGATTCACGAGCGACTCCGCCGCGGGAAGCCAGATGTCTTCCACCGCGCCCTTCACGCCGAGAGCATAGGACAGGTTGTTGATGTCTTCTGAGGTGCAGCCGAAGTGGACGAGGGGCTTCAGGCGGCTGATGCCGATGCCTTCAAGCCGGCTTCCGATGAAGTACTCGACGGCCTTGACGTCATGCACAGTGACCCGCTCGATTTCGGCAAGCTCGCTGACGGCGCTGCCGTCGAAGGTACTGACAATCTCCCGGAGCGCTGCTTCCTGAACGTCTGTGAGTGGAGCCGTTCCGGGCAGGACACTCTTGCGGGTGAGGTGGATGAGCCACTCCACTTCGACGTGAACGCGATCCCGGTTGAGTGCAGCTTCGGACAGGTAGTCAACCAAAGGAGCGACTGCTGGGCGGTATCTCCCGTCGAGGGGCCCAAGGGCAATAGGCACTTGGCCGTCAACCTGGTGAATCGTTACGGACGCAAGGTTGACCCGGGAGGAAGGAGTGTGCGGCATGGGTCCAATCATTCCATGACCGGCGGTATGCGCTCCAAGCGTGACGACTCCTCCACAGGCACAGGATTCCTGCGGGATATCAACATACGCCCCACCTGCGAAGCGCCCGGCCTCCGTCCGCGCCTAGCGTCGTTGGTAGCTACAACAGCAAGGTGAGGAGGGTGCGGAGCATGTATCGCAGTATGGCGGCGGGCTCAACCTGTGAGCAGGAGCCCAGCGAGGCGGCACGCGACTTCGCGAGACGCCTGGGCCTACAGGCCGATGTTGTCGACGCCGTGCGACAGCGGATTGGTGTTGCTCAGAGTATCCACTGGGAGTCTCCGGCGGGACGTAACTTCCGCTCATATCTGATCGAGCGGGAGTCCGGGCTTCGGACCGCATCAGCCCTTTTGCGTGAGGCCGCTGTATCAATGGAGGGATACGGAATTGCGCTGCAGATGGGGGAGACAACGAGCGGCTCGCAAGGATGAGCACCGAGCATGACCTCACCCCTGTGCACACTCCTCCCGATGTCGATGGCGTTGCCAGAGTCATCGGTGGTGTTGGGGACATCCGCTTCCAATGGGAGGAATTGGACAGGGGTGCGCAGATTGTCGGAGACGCTGCAGAAGAACTAAGTAGTGTGGCTGAGGCTGTTGCCTCTATGGACGTCCGGTTGTCGGCCCTCCAGCTGATGACAGCAGGCAACGTCGATGCGACCGCTGCTTCGTTTTCAAGCGGCGCGGCGGCCGCAGAAGCGATTGTGCTGGCGCACCAAAAGATTCTCGACAGCAGCTCTGAGCTCAGGAACGCCGCAGACAAGATCCGGTTGAGTCGATTCGCGTATGAGGCGGCCGATGTCGTGGTTCGTGGGCTCATCGGTGACATCCGGACTGTCGGAGTTCCTTCCGGGTCGGCACTCCTGTTAGCTGCGCCGTTAAGCCTGGAGCACACCCGATCCGAGACCACACGGTTGGATGGAACCGTCGATGACTTATTGGCACAGGTTTCGCACGCCACCAAGGAGCCGGGAAGTGCCTTCGAAGTCCTCGAGGTAGCCGGCGAGTCAGGACCTACCTACGTTGTGGTGATTCCAGGATCGGAAGGGAGCAGCTGGGAGGAACCTTTCAGTTTCCACGGGGTGACAGAGGCGCGAGCTGTAGACAGCGCGTATGTCGGCGATGCAGTGGGTCGCGCGTTGGAGGAAGTAGACGCCGCAAAAGGCGCCGACGTTGTTCTCGTTGGCTACAGCCAGGGCGGCATGCACGCGATGAACCTTGCCAACAGCGGCCCCGTCGCTGAGAAGTATTCAATTGCTCATGTGGTGACGGCAGGATCGCCGGTGGAACTGGAAGAGGCCCCTGAGGGAACCACATTCCTCCATCTCGCCCATACCTGGGACATCGTGCCCCATGTCGACCTGGTTCCACGCGAAGATCAGCCCAATCAAGTCTCCGTGGTCCTTGACCACCAGGCTAAGTTGCGAGAAGGAGAAGATTTCGGTTTCGGCCCTGCCCACAAGATCGACAGCTACCGCGAAGGAGCGCGGGCCGTGGACCTGAGTTCTCATCCTTCGATTGCACCGATCACTGCAGCGCTCGGCGCGGCTGTCGCGGGGTCCACAGCCAAGCGTCACGTTTTCCAGGTCACCCGCCCGCCGCTGCTGGGCCCGCAGCCTGCGCCGCGCAACGAGCCGAAGCTGACTCCAGGGCTATCGTCTGGTTCCGGTGATCGATCCCGCGACAAGTGAGACAAGGCTGATGATGATCGCTCCCAGGATCGCTGTCCAGAAGAAGTCGTCCACCAGGAAGCCGATAGGGGTGAAGGAGGTGAGCCAGGAGGTGAGCATGAGCATGCCCGCATTGATGATGATCGTGAAGAGTCCGAGCGTAAGGATAGTCAGGGGCAGCGAGAGCAGGGACACGACGGGCCTGACGAGCGCGTTGACGATCCCGAACACCAGACCAACGAAGAGGTAGGAGAGCACGCTAGCGACGGTTTCATTGGTGGACACTTCAGCGGCGGCTTCCGAGCCCACCTCTATGCCGGGCAGCAGCCAGGCGGCCACCCATAAGGCAAGTGCATTGATGAGTACCCTCACGATGAACCGAAGCATGCACCAATGCTGTCACATCCACGGTTGTGATTCGCCGATCCAGCAGGAATTCCGGTGTTCCACCGGCGCCCGTCGTGCATGCCCGGACCAGTACGCTTGTGCACATGAGTGCACCCGAACACCACACCGACGCTGCTGCGGACGAGGTCACCCGCATCCACCCGCGCAGCGTACTTGGCCGTTTACCCCGTTACGCCGCCGGGAAACCCCCGGTAGTGATCGAAGGTCTTGAAAGCTTCAAGCTCTCTTCAAACGAGAACCCGCTTCCACCGCTCCCGGCGGTGCTCCAGGCGATTGGCAGCCAGACGGCAGTCAACCGCTATCCGGACCCGATGACCACAACACTGCGCACCGGGCTCGGGGCCTTTCTCGGAGTGCCGCCCGAGGACATCGTCACCGGCGCCGGAAGCCTCGGCGCACTGAACCAGATCCTCGCCGCATTCGCAGGCCAGAACGATTACGATGCACCCGACGAAGTCATCTACCCCTGGCGGTCCTTCGAGGCGTACCCGATCTGCGTTGGACTGGCCGGAGCCATGAGCGTGCAGGTCCCGCTGCTTCCGGATTCGTCCCATGATCTCGATGCGATGGCATCCGCAATCACCGACCGCACGCGGGTCATCCTCCTGTGCACACCGAACAACCCGACGGGCCCGGCGTTGACCGAGCAGGAAGTGCGCGGCTTCCTCGCCCGGGTGCCGCGAAACATCATCGTGGTGCTGGACGAGGCCTACGTGGAGTTTGTCCGGAAAGAAGACGCCGTCGAAGGTCTTCAGCTTTACCGCGACTACCCCAACGTCATTGTCCTTCGCACCTTCTCCAAAGCGCACGGTCTTGCCGGGCTACGGGTCGGGTACTCCATCTCCCAGTCGGCACTCACCGAGCACCTTCGCGTCAGCGCGACCCCTTTCGCGGTGTCCCAGATTGCCGAGCATGCGGCAGTCACCTCCCTGCAGCACATCGATGAGGTCCGGGAACGGGTGCAGTCCATCGTTGACGAGCGCATCCGCGTGGTCAATGGGCTTAATCGCCTCGGGTGGCAGGTACCGGAGGCCGAGGGGAACTTCATCTGGCTGGCACTCGGAGAAAACACCTCCGAATTCGCAGCGTTGGCCGAACAACAGGCCCTCTCCGTCCGGCCATTCGGCGTGGAAGGCATCAGGGTGAGCATCGGCGAACCCGAGGCGAATTCACGGTTCCTTGAGCTTTGTGGAACGTACACAAGAGGTCCGGGAGTTTCCTAGCACTTCACAAATAGGAGGTGGGCGCCGTCGTCGTTACTCTTGTAGGACTGCGCATGCACTCTAGTGCATGAACAATCAATAGATATACCGCCCACGGAATATTACCTGCGAGGATCCAGAGTATGGCAACATCCCGCCTGCCTGCGGCCGAGTTCGATGCAGAGGAGCAGCTCGACGCCCAGCATCTGCCGGAGTTCCCACGGGACCCGTCCGGCATGGTGCAGATGCTTTCACCGGACGGCGAGCTGAACAGCTCCGGCTTCAGGGGCTATGTCCCGGCGGAGGATGAGCTGGCCGCGCTGTACCGGGACATGTACCTCATCAGGCGCTTCGACCAGGAAGCAACTGCGCTGCAGCGCCAGGGAGAGCTTGCACTCTGGGTGCCGATGCGCGGCCAGGAAGCAGCGCAGATCGGCTCCGCCCGTGCCATGCAGGACCAGGACTACGCATTCCCCACCTACCGCGAACACGGCGTGGCGGTGTCACGGGGAGTCGCCCACGCGGACCTGCTCAAGCTGTTCCGGGGTGTGACCAACGGTGGGTGGAACCCGAAGGACTCCAACTTCCACCTCTACACACTGGTTCTCGCGGCCCAGTGCCTGCATGCCGTCGGGTACGCCATGGGCATGCAGCGGGATCAGCTCGCGGAGCCGTCGTTGCCGAAGGCTGCAACGGTGGCCTATTTCGGAGACGGTGCCAGTTCCGAAGGGGACGTCCACGAAGCTATGGTTTTCGCCGCCTCCTTCAATGCGCCGGCGATCTTCTTCTGCCAGAACAACCACTGGGCCATCTCGGTACCCACAGAAGTCCAGTCCCGCGTTCCCCTCGCGTACCGCGCTCACGGGTACGGTTTCCCAGGAATCCGTGTTGATGGCAACGATGTCCTCGCTGTGCAGGCCGTCACCCGCTGGGCGCTGGACCGCGCCCGGAACGGCGGGGGACCCGTGCTTATCGAAGCCTTCACCTACCGGATGAGTGCGCACACCACAGCCGATGACCCCACGAAGTACCGCCTCGCCGCTGAGGAGGAACAGTGGGTTGCCCGCGATCCACTGACCCGTGTGGAACATCGCCTGCGCGCTACGGGCACCGGGGAGCATTTCTTCCAGCAGCTTGAGGAGGAAGCGGTCGAGCTCGCCGGGAACCTGCGCGCCGCGGTCCTGTCCATGAGTGCGCCGGGGCTGGAGCACCGCTTCGCTGCCACGTATGCGGAAGCACATCCGCTGATCCAGGAGGAACTGAAGGCCTGGAAAGACTATGAAGCCGGCTTCGACATTGAGGGAGGTGACCGCTGATGGCCGTGATGACCATAGCCAAGGCCATCAACGAGGGCCTCCGGGCCGCGCTGGGCACGCACCCCCGCGCCCTGCTCATGGGCGAGGACATCGGGGACCTCGGCGGTGTTTACCGGGTCACGGAAGGCCTCAAGGCGCAGTTCGGGCCGGAACGCGTTGTGGATACCCCGCTCGCTGAGTCCGGGATCATCGGGACGGCCATTGGCCTTGCCCTGCGGGGATACCTCCCCATCTGCGAGATTCAGTTCGACGGGTTCGTGTTCCCGGGGTTCAACCAGATCACCACGCAGCTGGCAAAAATGCACGCCCGCAGCGACGGTCTCCTGAGCGCGCCGGTCGTCATCCGGATTCCCTACGGCGGTGGGATCGGAAGTGTGGAGCATCATTCCGAGTCACCCGAAGCGCTGTTCGCCCACACCGCCGGCCTTCGGATCATCACGCCGTCCAATCCGCATGACGCGTACTGGATGATTCAGCAGGCAGTGACGTGCGCGGATCCGGTGATCGTCTTCGAGCCGAAGCGCCGCTACTGGCTGAAGGGGGAAGTGGACGTATCGGCGGTGCCCACCAGTCCGTTCCAGGCAGAGGTGCTCCGCGTTGGCACCGACGCAACCATCGTGGCGTACGGTCCGCTGGTTCCGGTGGCTCTCGCCGCGGCGAACGCGGCTGCGGAAGACGGCACGAGCGTCGAGGTCATCGACCTGCGGTCCATCTCGCCGATCGACTTCGACACCGTCACGGACTCGGTGCTCAAGACCGGCCGCCTGCTGGTCGCACATGAAGCGCCGACCTTCGGCGGCATTGGTGGAGAGATCGCCGCTCGCATTACCGAGCGCGCGTTCCTGTCCCTCGAGGCCCCGGTCACACGGGTAGGCGGCTTCCACCTGCCGTATCCCACCGCACGCACCGAGGAACACTACCTGCCGGACCTCGACCGCATCCTGCACTCGCTTGACACGGTGCTCGCCTACTAGAAGGACTTCCATGACGCTGAACACCTTCAATCTCCCTGACGTGGGCGAGGGTCTCACGGAGGCCGAAATCGTCCGTTGGCAGGTGCAGCCCGGCGCAACGGTCGCCGTCAACGACGTCATCGTGGAGATCGAGACAGCCAAATCGCTCGTTGAGCTGCCGTCTCCCTACGCGGGCGTGGTTGCTGAACTCCTCGTTCGGGAGGGCGAGACGGTCGAGGTGGGAACACCCATCATTTCCGTTTCCGACACCCCGCTCGATGCGCCCGGCGCAACTGAACCGCCGGCCGCGGCGCACGTTCCCGGGGAATTGGTCACTCCACCCGCCGCAGCAACGCCGTCCGGGGACACCAACGCACCCCTCGTCGGAACCGGCCCCAAGGCCGATTCCTCCCGCCGCAGACCGCGCACCAACCGTGCCGCCGGCACGCAGACAACCCAACCGACGACGACGGCGCCCGGACCCCCGGCGGCGCACGTCACCGACGTGCAACCCCCCGCGACGGCGCCCTCCCGCACTGCCGCGGCAATATCCGGCGTAGTGCGCCGCGCCCTCGCGAAACCGCCCGTACGTAAGGCCGCCCGCGATCTCGGCATCGACCTAGCCGACGTCCCCGCGACCGGTGGCTCGGGTGAGGTCACCAAGCAGGACCTGCTGAGCTACCAGGCCCAGCGGGACGCGGAGCAGGACCACGCGCCGTCGTTCTGGGGTGCGGCCACCCGTCCCCAGGACCAGCGGGTCGAGCGCATCCCCGTCAAGGGTGTCCGCAAAGCCACCGCGCGGGCGATGGTCGAAAGCGCCTTCTCAGCTCCGCACGTGAGCATCTTCGTTGACGTCGATGCCTCCCGGACCATGGAGTTCGTGAAGCGGCTCAAAGTCTCGCGGGACTTCGAGGGTGTCAAGGTTTCACCGCTGCTGATTCTCGCGAAGGCCGTCATCTGGGCGGCGGCGCGCAACCCGTCGGTCAATGCGACCTGGACCGATCAGGAAATCCTGGTCAAGCACTTCATGAACCTCGGTATTGCTGCGGCGACGCCCCGCGGGCTCATGGTGCCGAACATCAAGGATGCCCAGGATCTTTCCCTGAAGGAGCTGGCTCTGGCGTTGAATGATCTGGCGTCCCGCGCGCGGGCAGGCAAGACCCAGCCGGCGGAGATGCAGGGCGGAACCCTGACGGTCACCAACATCGGGGCCCTCGGTATTGACACCGGAACGCCCATCATCAACCCGGGTGAAGTCGCCATCGTTGCGTTCGGAACCATCAAGCAGAAGCCGTGGGTGCTCGATGGCGAGGTTATTCCGCGCTGGATCACCACGCTGGGTGGATCGTTCGATCATCGCGTGGTGGACGGCGACCTGAGCGCCCGCTTCATGGCCGACGTCGCGTCGATCCTGGAAGAACCAGCGCTACTTCTCGACTGACACGTAGCGTCTGCAGCGCGCCGTCGTCGTTCTATGCGCGGGAGGCGTTTTCCTCGATCGCGGTCTTCAGGATCGGCGCCAGGCGGCGGATGCCCTCTTCGATGTCCTCCGGTGAGACGGCGCTGAACGCAAGGCGCAGCTTGTTCGAAGGCTCATCGGACGGCGTGAAGGCAGCACCCGGGATGAAGACCACCCCGGCGTCAATGGCCTGGTAGAGCAGCGGGTAGGTGTCCACGCCCTCCGGAAGCGTGACCCATACAAAGAAGCCGCCGTCCGGCGTTGTCCAGGTGACTCCCTCGGGGAGGTGCTCGGCAAGCCCTTTCAGCATGGTGGAACACCGTTCGCTGTATAGGGAACGGGTGTTGGAGAGGTGGCCCTGCCAGTCGTAGTCGCTCAGATACGCTGAAACAAGCATCTGGGTCAGCGGCGACGGGCACAGCACTACTGCCTCGCACGCAAGGTAGAACCGGCGGTGCAGATGCCGGGGAACAAGCGCCCAGCCCAGGCGGACGCCGGGCGCGAAGATCTTCGAGAACGAGCCAAGGTAGATGACATCATCCGGGTTCTCCGCCCGCATCGGCGGGAGCGGGTGACCGTCGAAGCGGAGCAGGCCGTATGGGTTGTCCTCGAGGATCAGGATGTTGTGTGCCCGGCAGATGTCGACAATCCGCTGGCGACGGTCCGCCGCAAGCGTGATGCCGCTGGGGTTGTTGAAGCTGGGAATCGTATAGAGCAACTTGATGCGGCGACCCTCGGCGAGCAAATCCGCGATGCGCTGCTCGAGCAGCTCCGGAACGAGACCCTGCTCGTCCATCTCGATGGCCTGCACGTCCACCTGATAGGCCTCGAAGGTGTTGAGCGCACCGACATAAGTCGGATCCTCGCACAGGATGACGTCCCCTGGGTCGCAGAAGACCTTGGCTGCTACATCCTGCGCTGACTGTGATCCTGTGGTTACGACGATGTCAGCCGGATCCGCATCAGCAATGCCTTCGGCGGCCATGACGTCGCAGATCTGCCGGCGAAGCTTCTCCATGCCCTGACCGCCGCCGTACTGCAGGGCCTCCAGTCCATGTTCGGCGATGATCCGCTCGGCAGTCCTGCCCAGATCCTGCATGGGAAGCGACTTCAGATAGGGGCTGCCGCCGGCGAGCGAGACGAGCCCGGGCCGGATGGAGATGTCGAAAACGTCGCGGACGGCTGATTGCTTGATGTTCGCTGCTCGTTCGGAGAATAACTTCTCGTGCCTGTGGGCCGATTCGACCGCCCGTTCAAGGGCCACTTCGGTTTCGGCGGGCAGCAGCGTTGAGTTCAGTTCATCCTGGGAGGTCACGCGACGAGTCTAGAGGACGCGTTCACTGATAGGCAACGGAAGTTTTCTAAATCCACCCGGCTTGATGAGCCTTGATGCCTGCCTGAAACCGGCTGTCCGCGTGGAGGGTCTCAAGCATCCACGCGATATGGCGGCGGCAGGTCCTGACGTTGATGTCCAGACGCCGGGCGATGACCTCGTCCGAATAGCCCGAAGCGAGGCCTTTGAGGATGGCCTGCTGCGTGCTGTTAAGGGGCGAGGCCGTAGGTACATCGATCAGGAAGGGCTCGCTGAGTTCCCAGGCAAACTCAAACAGTTGGGTGAAGATGTGGATCAGGTGTGGATCCCGAACCACCAGTGCTGCCTTGTCGTCATGTCCCAGCTGACGGGCTATGAGGGCGAGTTTCCGGTCGAAGATCAGCATTCGTAGCGGCACACGTGGGAGGGCGCCGAAACGCCCGCCTCCGGCGGTGATGGCAGCAACCGCCTTGCGCGTTGGAACGTGGTCACGTGTGCTGACGTCATACAGCGTTTTGCGCTCCACGCCCAGTCTCAGCAGTTCCAGATCCTTGCGGACGTTCTCCTCCTGGACATCCGCCGTGGATCCCTGGCCGGGCTGGGCGATCAACACCTTTTCGGTGACATCCCTGCCGTAGTCGATCAGAACGCGATGAATCAGATGCGGATCTTCCAGAGTCTCCACCGATGAGCTGGTGATGACATTCTTGCGTGCCTCAAGGTAGGTCGGCACCAGGGTGGAAAGTTCCCGCCGGCGGGCAGCAATCCTGGCTCGAAGATCCTGCACAGAGCGCTCATCAGCGTCGACCAGATCGGCCAGCGCAACGTCCGGAGAAACGGCAATATAGGCGTGCGCGGAGGCGCCCTGTTCACTCAGCAGCCGGCGCTCCACGAGCACTTCCATCGCTGAGTCAATCTCCCGTAGGGTGTACCCAAGCGCCTCCGAGGCCTCGGATTTTGCCCATCCAGGGTGGCCAACGGCATACCGGTAGAGCTCAATGGATATGCCGTCGAGCATCCCGGGTTCCCTTTCCGACCGTCCGCGTTCTCTAGGGGTAGCCTACAGACCCGGGTTGGATCCGCCGTGCCCGCCTCAGCGATCGTCCCTGATAACGGTCGGAACAGCGATGTAAAAACGTGACATGTCAGCTTAATGACATTGCTGCAGCGGCCTGTGATCACGGGGTTGAAACCCACTGGAAACGGCGGGAACGCCGGGTGGCCGGGCATCCGTGAGGCAGTACGCCAGGCACGCCTGAGGATGCAGTTGTCCGCATCAGGTCATGTCCTGAATAGGGCACCTTCTCAGCTGGACAAGCCGCAACCGCCACACACATGCTTGACTCACCGGCTCGACGGCGAGCCGGATGGCGTCACATGCAACCCGACGGAAGGGAACGTCCAGTGAAGAAGATCATCAGCGCAGCCGCAGGCCTCCTTGTCGCAGCAGCAGTTCTTGCACCGGCAACCCCGGCAGTCGGAGCAGCCAGCTGGGATTGGCCGAAGACAGTAACCGCAAGTTGGGACTGGCCGAAATAAGACCAACCACATAGCGTCTCAACCTTCGTTGCGAAGGTTGAAACGCCCAAAGACTCGCCCCAGCGGGGGTAACCATTAGCCCTGAAGGAGGATGCCATGAGTCAGCTGACAGCAGTTCGAACCGCCTCACGAACTGCACTCAGCGCTCAATGGTGGCATCTTTCCACTCATGCAGGCGGCTTCGATGTAGCGGACGGCATCATTGGAGACCTGGTTACCCCGCTGGCGGCGCAGGCCCACGTACTGCGGGCCGAGAAATGGTTCTACACGCGGAGTGTGGACCCATCTTCATCTGTTCAGGTACGGCTTCACATTCTGGCGCAGCCCGCCACCATTGAGCGTTTGCAGACGGTCCATCAGGTGCTGCTGAAGCGCAGCGGCGCGCTGGCCGCTATGCCCTCCCGGCAAGCCACCTCAACGCCCGCGACACATGGCTACTACCTGCGCGGCGTCGAGGATGCGGACCCCCAGCTCGAGGCTGAGCTGTTCAAGTACGGAGGCGTTGAAGGCCTGCAATTGGCAGAGGAAGTCTTCGAACTCTCCTCCGAGCTCGCCGCGTGGGGCACGCAGCGGTTCTCCAAGATGCACAGCCGGTCCGCTTTCGCCGCTTTGGTTCTCTTCGACTCCGCGCGCAGCATGATGAAAGGCTCGCGGTCCGCCAGCTGGGCCGATCGACGCCGGATCTCCTGGGAGTATTACTGGGACAGCCATCTCAAGACCTGCACCCCTGATCTCGGTGCCCGCGGCCCCGCGGTCCGTGAGGCCATGGCTAACCAGGTGAACGCCAAGGTGCCCGCGTTCCAGAGCCTGATGGCCGCGACAGCCGCCGAGTCAGCGGTTCACAACTGGAGGCGCCGGTGGTTCCGCGCGGTAGACAGCTATCTGTACCGCGCCGACAGAGCCCGCGTCAGCCGCAGTGCCCAACACCTGACGGTCCATCAGGCGCACATGACGCTGAATCGCCTTGGCTTCAGTCCCCGTGAGGAAGCCGTACTCGGTTTGTACGCCCGCACGTGGAGCGCTGAACGTGAACGAGCCCTGTTCAACCGGAACTGATGCCCGTCCTGCTCGATCGTCACCACCCCAGACGAGAAAGGAACAAGTGCAAGCATGGCCCACAACGAAAATGTCATCCTCGCCGCAGACGCACACGACCTGAGCGAGGCCCTGGGGTGTTCTCCTGACACGGTCGAAGACCTTCGGGGGATGGGAGTGCTTGCCTCCCAGGGAGAGCTCTTTGACGTTGGAGCTGCGCGCGACTATCTGCGCGATGCTGCGTGGGCCGACAGTCTCTGGCACTAACCTGGACCACTCCAGTCGAACAGAAGGCCCGGACCCTGACGAGTCCAGGCCTTCTGTATGAACGCCCGATCTACTCCGGGTTGAGGACCCCGCCGTCGCGAAGACGGCTGATCAGGGAGCCAAGCTCCATCCGCAGTGTTGTGCTCTTTTCGGCGAACAGGGCATCCTCAAGGTCGCGCGCCTCGATGAGGGCGCGGCTGCCGGCGGCAGTCATGGAATACACGCCGTTCTCCACCGTCACGAACCCCCGTCGGCTGAGTTCCGCGAGCGAATGTTCGGTGATGTCCGCAGACAGGAGGCACTGGGCTGCAACCTCCGGGGTGGCCGCTCCAGACAGTTCCGCCAGGCCGCTCAGGACGGACAGGTCTATTGGAGTCAGTCCGAGTTGAGCCAATTCGGAATGCAGGTGCTCCTGCACAAAGTGTGCTGCCGTGGTGAGCATGAGGCGGGTGGAATGCGTGTGCAGCGGCGCACCGTCGTCGTTGATTTCAGCAGTGCTGAAGGAAACGGGCAGGTCGGTGCCGAGATCAGTCGAGTTGTCAACGCTGGGGTCCGGAGCGGTGGACATAGGCTCCCTTAAGGGTAAGAGATTCAATAGCCACTGCTTGACCGATAGATGATCATAGTATGGCTCCGCCCGTCCGCAAATTCGGACGCTGCAGCCAGCTCCTGATGCCGAAGTCCCGCTGTGGCCCTAGGGTTGGGCCATGGAGAAAATCAGGACGGCCCTCATCGGATTCGGCCTGGGCGGGCGGGTTTTCCACGCGCCGTTCATCAGCGCCAGCAGTCGGTATTCACTCGATATCGTCGTGACATCCAACAAGGACCGCATTGCGCAGGTGGAAACGCTCTACCCGGACGCGCAGATCCTCCACACCGTCGATGAGCTGGAGGAGCAGCTGGATCAGCTGGATCTCGTCGTGGTGAGTACGCCTCCGGCCACCCACGCCGAGCCGGCCGAGCGGGCACTGAGGGGAGCCGCGGCCGTCGTCGTCGACAAGCCGTTCGTCGTTGATTCAGCGGACGGTGAGCGGCTCATTGCACTGGCCCGGGAGGAGGGGCAGTTGCTGACCGTCTTTCAGAACAGGCGCTGGGACGGCGATTTCCTGACCGTGAAGAAGCTGCTCGAGGCGGGCAAGCTGGGCGCTGTCCGGCGGTTCGAATCCCGGATGGAAACGTACAAGCCGCTGGTCACCAAGCCGTGGAAGGCCAACAGCGGAGCCGAGGAGGGTGGGGGGATTCTGTACGACCTCGGCCCCCACCTGATCGACCAGGCGCTGCAGCTCTTCGGGGACGCTGAACTCATCCATGCGGAACGTGCGGCCCACCGCGAAGCCGAAGGGCCGGACGACGATGTCTTTGTGGCCCTGAAGCATTCCTCAGGCGTCATCAGCCACCTCTGGATGAACGCGCTCGCGCCGCAGGCCGCGCCGCGGTTCCGGGTTACGGGCTCCGAATCGGCGTACACCAAATGGGGAGTGGACGTTCAGGAAGCCGCCGTTGATGCAGGCATGCTGCCCTCCGACCCCGGCTACGGTGTGGAGGACAGGCTCGCCTGGGGTCTGCTCGGATTCGACCACGAGGCAACGCGGCATCCGACGGAGGACGGTAACTACCCCGCGTTCTACGACATCCTCGCAGCCGCGCTGCAGGACGGCGGGCCCGTCCCGGTTGACCCGGCGGACAGCCTGCGTGCCCACCGGATCATCGAGGCGGCGCACACCGTCTAGACGAGCCGGCGCCAGTCCTCGGTGAGTTCGAGGCCGTGTGCCTCGGACACCGAATGATGCGCCACCGCGCCGCCGGCGACGTTGAGTCCGTGTGCCAGCGCAGGAACCGCCTCGAAGGCACCGCGGACTCCTTTGTTGGCCAGCGCCACGGCATACCGCAGGGTGACGTTGGTCAGTGCGTAGGTGGACGTATTGGGGACAGCGCCCGGCATGTTTCCCACGCAGTAGAAGAGCGACTGGTGGACGGTGAACGTGGGTTCCTCATGCGTGGTCACGTGCGAGTCCTCAAAGCAGCCGCCCTGATCCACGGCAATGTCAACGAGCACGCTGCCCGGCTTCATCCGCGACACCATGTCGTTGGTGACGAGCTTCGGCGCCTTTGCGCCCGGGATAAGTACTGAGCCGATCACCAGATCAGCGTCCAGCACTGCCCGCTCGATCTCGAAGGCATTCGACGCGATGGTCCGGATCCGGCCCGCATACTGGGCGTCGAGCTCGCGGAGGCGGGCTATGTTGATGTCCAGAACGGTGACGTCCGCTCCGGTGCCCACGGCCATGGCGGTGGCGTTGGTTCCGGCAACGCCCGCGCCAAGGACAACGACCTTCGCGGGACGCACGCCCGGTACGCCGCCCAACAGCAGCCCGGGACCTCCCGACGGCGCCGTCATGACCTGCGCCCCGACCTGGACCGACAGCCGTCCGGCTACCTCGGACATGGGGGCCAGCAGTGGAAGCGCGCGGCCGTCCTGGACGGTCTCATAGGCGATCGCCGTGACGCCGGATTCCATCAGCGCATGGGTCAGCTTCGGCTCAGCCGCGAGGTGCAGGTAGGTGAAGAGGATCAGGCCTTCCCGGAAGCGGTGGTACTCCTCCGCGATCGGCTCCTTGACCTTCATGATCATGTCGGCCCGGGCCCACACGTCATCGGGTTCGTCGACGATCTCCGCGCCCGCTGCGATGTATTCGTCATCCGTGATGTTGGAGCCGACGCCGGCCGACCGCTCCACGAGGACCGTATGGCCGTGGGTGCGGAACTCGTGGACGCCTGAGGCCGTGATGGCTACGCGAAACTCGTTGTTCTTCACTTCTTTGGGGACGCCGATGATCACGGGATTCTCCGCCTGCTCTCGAATTGCCTGAAGGTGACCACGGAAGGTGATCGGCAGGCTTGTGGCCTGTTTCCTCAAGGATACGAGCGCTTCCTGCCGGCGGACAGGGCGCCCACCGCCCGCTACAGAAGGGCGGAACGACGACGACGGGAGCCGCCGTCGTCGTGTGCGTTGCCTTCCGCGTAGGAAAGCGGACGACGGGCAGCTGTGACCGGGATCACTAGCATGAACCGATTGTTCCTTCCAGTCGACATTTGTCGAGTTGTGGAGCGCCAAGTGTCGCCGCCGCGGTCCTAGGATGAGGGAGTGCAGACAACCCAGGTGGAGCTCGAGGTGGAACGGATAGCCGCACGCCTTGGGCGGGGCCTTTCCCTGGAGGACCTCGACGGCGTTCTCCTTGCCTACAGCAGCCACCAATCCTCCGCAGACCGCGTGCGGGTCAACTTCCTGCTCAGCAAGAAGGTTCCGGCGGACGTCAGCGCCTGGCAGCTGCAGCACGGAATAACGACGGCGGTGCGTCCGGTCGCGGTCCCGGCAAACCCTGAACTCGGAATGCTTGGGCGGGTATGCGTACCGCTGCTGGTGCGCGGTTTCCGCGTCGGTTACGTGTGGGTGCAGCAGGACGCCGGCGAGGACGGCGCCGCTCACATCCTCAAGCAGTTGCCGGGAGTGCGCGAGGACATTGACCGCCTTGCGGCCCTGCTGCTGGAGGACAACACAGCCGGCTCCGAGCACCGCACGCGCCGGGAGCGGGTCTTCCTTGCTGCCGCCACGGGAGATGGCCAGGCGCTGGAGGAGTGTGCGGGTTGGCCGGAACTCGACGGCACCTCGCCGTGGCACGTTGAGGTACTCCTCGATCGTCCGTTGTTGCCCCCGAAGGCGGGCTCGGATGATGGGACGCTGGCCCGGCGTACCGCAGCTTTGCAGGCCACGGTGGGGGCCGACGTCGTCGTCTTCAGTGCCGGCGAGGCGTCCCATTCGGTGCTCCTCGTCCGCCATGACGCAGGCCAGGCGGAGCTGGCCGCGATCCGGCACCGGTATGGTCAGCGGCTGGCCGCTGTGGCGGGAGCGGCCGGCAGCCCGCTGACGAGCGGGGCCAGCGAGCCGTTCACTTCGCCTGTCGGCCTGGCGGGCGGGTACGTTCAGGCGAGATCGGCGGCGCAGGCGGCCGCGGTTGACCCCTTGCTCGGCGATGCCGTGGGCTACCGCTCGATCGGCGTGTACCAGTTCCTCGCCGGCGGCGGTTGGCAGGCTTCCTCGCCGCGGTCGGTCTACTTCGAGGAACTTGAGGACTACGACCGCAACAACGAGCTGCTGCCCGTTCTGGAGCTGTTGTTCGACAAGAACGGTTCGGTACAGGACGTGGCGGGCCAACTCCATCTCCATCGCAGCAGCGTGTACAACCGGCTGGCCCGCGTGCGCTCGGTGATCGGCGCTGATCCGCTTAGCGGGCCGGTCCGCCTTGAGCTGCACCTGGCGCTCAAGGCGCGGCGATGGTCACGGCGTCCCCGCATCTGAGTTCTTCTGGGCGGCGAGCCACGCGTCGATTGCGTCCCGCCTGATGCGTCGGTGGGTTCCGCGGTATTCCACCGGGATGACGCCGGCGTCGGTCAGGTTCCGCAGGTAGGTGTGCGAGATTCCGGCCGCTTCCGCGGCCTGCGAGGTGGTCAGTGATTCGGCGACGGAGGTCACTGTCACGGAGTCTCCCGCCGCCAGCCTCTGCAGGAGATCGACGACGGCGTCCCTCGCCTCCTGTGGGAGCCTGACGGCGGTGCCGTCCACGAACACCGTGACATCGCTACTGTCCGCCAGGGTTCGGGCCAGCGACAGGCGCTGCGTATTAGGAAGAGCCGGGGCGGTGCGGGAGCGGTGTCGGATCATAGCGCTATTCTGCCAATCCAGTTGCTTCGAAACACTAAGGACTTCCTTAATTTGCGTGCAAAAGGTATCGTTATTGAACCTTAACTAAGCGAGCTTAGTTTGTTGCTTATTTGAACAAAATGCAGTTGGACGGTGGCAAACAATGACGATTATCAACCCGGACCATCGAAGCACCATGTTGCCCTCGACGGGACAGCTGGCCGAGCGCGATAGCGCTTTGCCCTGGTGTGGAAGCTGTGGAACCGATGAGTTCCTGATCTACGAGGACTTTGTGCCTGCACGTGTCTCCTCTGGTGGGCGGGACCTGCTTCCTGCCAGCGTCAGCTATTCCTGCTCTGTCTGCGGATGCTTCAACGGACACCAGGTTCCACCCATGTGGAGCCCTCCACAGTGGTTCTGGTACAGCTGAACCCCGTCAATCCAGACCGCCGAAAGCCCTCCGCCTCCACGGGGGGCTTTTTGCTGTACGCATCCCCTAGCCCCGCCCGATAAAGGGCATGCCGCTGGCCGTCATCACCACTGTGCCGATGCTGGCTGATGCCGGCAGTTGCGCCATGTGCAGAACCGTACGGGCGGCCTCCTCCACCGGGAACGTAGGTTCCACCCGCCGGGACCCGTCCGCCTGCAGCGCGCCCTCGTTCACGCCGAGGGTGGTCATGAGCCCGGTCGAGGTGTTGCCGATGTCGATCTGGCCGCAGGTGATGCCGTAAGCGCGTCCGTCAAGCTCGATCGACCTGGTCAGCCCTGTAATTGCGTGCTTTGTTGCGGTGTAGGCCACTGACCGTGGCCGTGGGGAGTGGGCTGCGATGGAGCCGTTGTTGATGATGCGGCCGCCCTGCGGATCCTGGTTTCGCATGCTGCGGAACGCTTCCGCTGCGCACAGGAACGAACCCGTGAGGTTGACCGCCACCGTTGACGTCCATTCCTCTGGACTGATCTCGTCAACGGCACCCGCGGGACCCATCGTTCCCGCGTTGTTGAACAGGAGATCGATCCGGCCCCAGCGTTGGTGCACGTGCGCGAAGAGGTGCGCGACGTCGTCGGGCCGGCTGATGTCGGTGGGCAAGACATCAGCCAGTTCCCAGCCCCGGGCAGTCTCTTCGAGTGGTTCGCGCCGGCGCCCGGCGAGGGTCACCGCCCAGCCTGCGTCCAGGAAGGCGTGCGCCACGGCCCGTCCGATGCCGGAGCCTGCGCCGGTGATAACGGCAATGCGGGTGGAATGTCGCGGCTGCTCGTTCATGACGTTTCGGGTGGCCCTTTCTGGTCGGCATTCCCATCTTCGCAGGAACCCGCTCTATAGTAATGGAAATATAGTTCCGTCTAGCGAAATAAGGTTGAGCATGGTTGCTGATCAGGGGATTGTGGGTTCGGGTGTTGGTGGGGATTCGGATCCGGAGGAGACGGCTGAGTGGATTGAGTCGTTTGATCAACTGATTGATCAGCGCGGTTCCGATCGGGCCCGTGATGTTTTGGGTCGTTTGCTGGCCCGTGCTGGTGGCCGGTCGGTGGGTCTTCCTCCTGTGGTGACGACTGATTATGTGAATACCATTCCGGTGGATGAGGAGCCTGAGTTCCCGGGGGATGAGGAGATCGAGCGGAAGTTCCGGGCGTGGATGCGGTGGAACGCCGCGGTGATGGTGCATCGGGCGCAGCGTCCGGAGATCGGTGTGGGCGGCCATATTTCCACGTACGCGGGGGCGGCGACCCTGTATGAGGTGGGCTTCAATCATTTCTTCAAGGGCAAGGACCACCCCTCGGGTGGGGATCAGGTGTTCTTCCAGGGCCACGCGTCACCGGGCATGTACGCCAGGGCGTACCTGGAGGGCCGGCTGACTGAGGAGGATCTGGACGGGTTCCGGCAGGAGAAGTCCAAGGCCGGTCACGCGTTGTCTTCGTATCCGCATCCGCGGTTGATGCCGGAGTTCTGGGAGTTCCCGACGGTGTCGATGGGGATCGGGCCGATGAACGCGATCTATCAGGCGCAGTCCAACCGGTATCTGCAGAACCGTGGGTTGAAGGACACGTCCGGGCAGCAGGTGTGGGCGTTCCTCGGGGACGGGGAGATGGATGAGCCGGAATCGCGTGGCCTGTTGCAGTTGGCGGCGAATGAGAATCTGGACAACCTGAACTTTGTGATCAACTGCAACCTGCAGCGCCTGGACGGGCCGGTGCGCGGTAACGGCAAGATTATGCAGGAACTCGAGGCGTTCTTCCGCGGTGCGGGGTGGAACGTGATCAAGGTGGTCTGGGGCCGGGAGTGGGATGACCTGCTCGCCAAGGACACCGGCGGGGATCTGGTGACGATCATGAATGAGACCCTCGACGGGGATTACCAGACCTACAAGGCGGAGTCCGGTGGGTTCGTGCGGGATCATTTCTTCGGGAAGACCCCGGCCACGAAGGATCTGGTGGCGGATATGACCGATGACCAGGTGTGGGGGCTCAAGCGTGGCGGGCATGATTACCGGAAGGTGTACGCGGCGTACAAGGCTGCCACCGAGTTCAAGGGCAAACCCACCGTCATCCTCGCCAAAACGGTGAAGGGTTACGGGCTGGGCACCCACTTCGAGGGCCGTAACGCGACCCACCAGATGAAGAAACTCACCAACGCTGACCTCAAGGCGTTCCGGGACCACCTCCGCATCCCAATCACCGACGAGGCGTTGGAGGCCGACCCGTATGCGCCTCCCTATTACCACCCCGGCACTGAGGCGAGGGAGATTCAATACTTGCTGGACCGGCGTCGTGCCCTGGGTGGGTTTGTCCCCCAGCGCCGTACCGAGGCGGCGGCCCTGGAACTGCCGGGGGACAAGGCCTACGAGGTCGCGAACCGCGGCTCCGGCAAGCAGCAGGCCGCCACCACGATGGCCTTCGTCAGGCTCCTGAAAGACCTCATGCGGGACAAGGGGCTAGGGTCGCGGATCGTGCCCATCGTGCCGGATGAATCGCGGACCTTTGGCATGGACGCGTTCTTCCCGACAGCGAAGATCTACAATCCGGAGGGCCAGAACTACCTTTCGGTAGACCGCGAACTGGTCCTCGCCTACAAGGAATCGATCCAGGGCCAGATCCTGCACCCGGGGATCAATGAGGCCGGTGCCGTGGCCGCCTTCACGGCCGCCGGAACGGCGTACGCCACTCACGGTGAACCGTTGATCCCGATCTACGTGTTCTACTCGATGTTCGGATTTCAGCGCACCGGCGACTCCTTCTGGGCTGCCGGTGACCAGATGACCCGCGGTTTCATCATCGGTGCCACCGCCGGCCGCACCACGCTCACCGGCGAAGGCCTCCAGCACGCCGACGGACACTCACCCATTCTCGCTTCCACCAATCCAGCCGTTGTCACCTACGACCCTGCCTACGGGTATGAGCTGGGCATCATTATGCGCGCGGGGCTGGAACGCATGTATGGCCCGGATTCCACAGATCCGAATGTCATGTACTACCTGACCGTCTACAACGAGCCCATCATCCAGCCGCCGCTGCCCGAGGAGTTGGATGCCGACGCGGTGGTGCGCGGCCTCTACCGGCTGAAACCAGGCAACGACGACGACGACGGCGGCCGGCCGAAGGCGCAGATCCTCGCCTCAGGCGTAGCAGTGCCCTGGGCGCTCGAGGCGCAGGAGCTCCTGACGGATCACTGGGGGGTCTCGGCTGACGTGTGGTCGGTGACCTCGTGGACCGAGCTGCGACGCGACGCACTCGCCGCCGAGGAGGAAGCATTCCTCAATCCCGGCGCTGAGGCCCGCGTTCCCTTCGTCACCCAGCAGCTGGGTGAAGCGCCGGGACCAATCGTGGCCGTTACCGACTATATGAAGGCCGTTCCGGACCAGATCCGCCAGTTCCTGCCGCAGGATTTCGCCACGCTCGGAGCGGACGGGTTCGGCTTCTCCGACACGCGCGCCGCAGCCAGGCGGTACTTCAAGATCGACTCCCACTCCGTCGTCGTACGCACTCTTCAGCTCCTCGCGAAGCGGGGAGAGGTCGACGCCGACGCCCCACGCCAGGCAATGGAGAAGTACGCGCTCCTCACCCTCCCCTGACGTTTTTGTCGCCTAGTTGCGACCTAGAACCACTTTTAACTGCAACTAGGCGACAAAAACTTCAGCAACTCAACCCGTGGATTACATGGAACGTCATGTTCGTGCCGGGGGAATACTCCTGCGCCTACACTGGCCACGGTCATGAGTGCCAGCGCGAAGCCCCGGCTTGCTGGCCAGCAACCCTCCAGCTGCGGTGGGGTGCTCCGGGTGAAGACCTGGCCGCCCGGCACCAGCCGGACGGCAAGCGCGGCCCGCGGTGCTCCCACCATGCCGGGCCCATGCCAAAGGAGCCTTGAATGTCCAACCAATGGTCTTTCGAAACCCGCCAGATTCACGCCGGACAGGAACCGGACAGCACCACGGGTGCCCGTGCCCTGCCGATCTACCAGACCACGTCGTTCGTCTTCCCCAGCGCCGAAAGCGCCGCCAACCGGTTTGCCCTTGCCGAGCTGGCTCCCATCTACACGCGAATCGGAAACCCCACGCAGGATGCGGTGGAGCAGCGGATCGCCAGCCTGGAAGGCGGACTGGGCGCGCTGCTGCTCAGCTCCGGCCAGGCGGCGGAGACCTTCGCCATCCTGAACGTCGCCGAGGCGGGTGACCACGTGGTTGCCAGCCCCAGCCTGTACGGCGGCACCTACAACCTGCTCGCCCATACGCTGAAGAAGTTCGGCATTTCCGTCACGTTTGTGGAGGATCCGGACAATCTGGAGCAGTGGCGGGACGCTGTGCAGCCCAACACCAAGCTCTTCTTCGCGGAGGTGGTTTCCAACCCGCGGCAGGACGTGCTCGACATTGAAGGAGTGTCCCGAACCGCGCACGACGCCGGTGTGCCCCTGATCGTGGACAACACCCTTGCCACGCCTTACCTGATCCGACCCCTGGAGTGGGGTGCGGACATCGTTGTCCATTCGGCCACCAAGTACCTGGGCGGCCACGGCACCGCGATCGCCGGCGTAATCGTCGATTCCGGTAGGTTCGACTTCGCCAAGGATCCCAGCCGGTTCCCCGGCTTCAACACGCCGGACCCGACATACAACGGTCTGGTGTACGCGCGGGACCTGGGTGCCGACGGTGCCCTTGGGGCCAACCTGTCCTACATCCTCAAGGCCAGGGTTCAGTTGCTGCGGGATCTCGGCTCCGCGGTGTCCCCGTTCAACGCCTTCCTGATTGCCCAGGGCCTGGAAACCCTGAGCCTACGCATGGAGCGGCACGTCTCCAACGCCACGGAGGTAGCCCGGTGGCTGGAAGCACGTGAGGACGTCGAGTCGGTCGCCTATGCCGGACTGCCCTCGAGCGCCTGGTACGAGCGCGGCCGAAAGTACGGCCGCAAGGGGATCGGTGCCATCGTTTCCTTCAACCTGGCCGGGGGCGCGGAGGCCGGCAAGCGCTTCGTGGATGCCCTTGAACTGCACTCACATGTGGCCAACCTCGGTGACGTCCGTTCGCTGGTGATCCACCCGGCGTCGACCACCCACAGCCAGCTCTCCCCGGAACAGCAGGTCATCGCCGGTGTCACCCCTGGCCTCGTGCGGCTCTCAGTGGGAATTGAACACGTCGACGACATCCTGGCGGACCTTGAAGCCGGCTTCAGGGCAGCCAAGGAAGCGGCAGGAGTTTAGGCTCCTTTCAGGAGCGCGCCCAGGCGAGCAGTTTGTCCAGCGGCCACGTCGTAATGATGCGGTCCGCGGGCACGCCGTTTGCTTCGGCGCGCTCCGCGCCGTACTGAAGGAAATCGAGCTGACCGGGGGCGTGGGCATCGCTGTCGATGCTGAAGAGACACCCGGTGTCCAACGCCAGCTGGATCAGGTCATCCGGCGGGTCCTGCCGCTCGGGGCGTGAATTGATCTCCACCGCTACGTTGTGTTCGGCGCAGGCGGTGAACACCTTTTCGGCGTCGAACTCTGATTGCGGCCGCTGGCCGCGCGAGCCCTGGACGAGGCGCCCGGTGCAGTGGCCCAAGACGTTGGTGTGCGGGTCGCGGATGCCGCCCAGCATGCGCGCGGTCATGGTCCGGCGGTCGGAGCGCAGCTTGGAGTGGACACTGGCGACGACGATGTCCAACCGGTCGAGCATCTGCAGCGACTGATCCAGTGTTCCGTCTTCGAGGATGTCCACCTCGATGCCCTTCAGGAGGCGGAAGCCGTTGCCGCCGTCGTCGTCGTTGATCTGGTCCACGATCTGGAGTTGCTCGGTGAGGCGCTCCGCGCTCAGGCCGTTTGCGATCTTCAGGTTGGGGGAGTGGTCGGTGAGCGCCAGGTATTCGTGGTTGAGGGCACGCGCGGCGTCGACCATGAGCGGGATCGGGCTCCCGCCGTCGGACCAGTCGCTGTGGCTGTGCAGGTCGCCGCGAAGGAGGGCACGCAGCTCCGATCCGCCGCTGGCCAGGGCTTCCTTCGAGCGCTCGCGAAGGTCCGCGAGATAGGCCGGGACTTCGCCGTCGAGCGCCTCGGTGATGACCTCGTAGGAGCGCGCTCCGATGCCCTTCATGCGTTTGAGCCGGCCGTCGCGGGCCCGTTGTGCAAGTTCGCCTGGCTCCAGCTCGGCGATGGCCGCGGCGGCCTTGCGGAACGCCTGAACCTTGAAGCTGGGAGCCATTTCGCGTTCCAGCCAGAAGGCGATTTCATTCAGGGCGGCGGTGGCATCCATAGGCCCATCTTCCCTTATCCAGGCCGCTGTAGCGGGTTCTGTGGATGCGGCTCTATCATGTGATCCAGGTAACGCTTGACAGCTACCGTGTGATCGGGGCTACAATCAATTCGGAATAAAGATTCCACCATATAGAAACTAAACGAGAACCATACGGTTCCTGAACTATCGTCGGAAACATCGAGTCAAATCGAATTCGTTCGAGGGTAAGGGTGTTCAGCGCTGGCGATAGCGCTCTATAGAAAGCTGACACCCATGCGTCTTGCAACCCTCAATACCTGTACCCCCGAAGTGGCTGCTGCCCAACTCACGCCGTGCGTCGACATCCCGCGCTGGGTTGAGGCCATCATTGATGCCCGGCCGTTCACCTCGGAAGCCGACCTGATCGCCTTCGCCGAGAAGGCAGCCTATCCGTGGACCGAAGCCGAGATCGACGGCGCCCTGGCGCATCACCCTCGCATCGGTGACCGGGCGCAGGGGAATACTACTGAAGCCACCATGTCCCGCGGTGAGCAGGCCGGCGTCAGCACCGCCGTCGAAACGCAGACCGCACTCCAGGCAGGCAACCGCGCCTACGAGGAGAAGTTCGGGAGAGTTTTCCTCATCAGGGCGGCCGGGCGCAGCGCCGAGGATATCCTCGCCGCCCTCGATGAGCGACTGGGCCATACGTCCGCGCAGGAGCTGGAAATCAGCGCCGGGCAACTGCGTGAAATTGCCATCCTTCGACTCAAGGGGGTCCTTGCAGCATGAGCCGCAGCCACATCACCACCCACGTGCTCGACACCGGTACGGGACGGCCCGCCGCCGGCGTCGCTGCCGCACTGCACCGGCTGGGCCCGGACGGGTGGGAGGAAATAGCGGGCGGAACCACCGACGACGACGGCCGCATCACCTCCCTGGGCCCGGAGGCGCTGGAGGCGGGCACCTTCCGGATCGACTTCGAAACCGGCACCTACTTCGCGGCCTCCGAAACCGAGACGTTCTTTCCGTCCGTCTCACTGATTTTTGAACTTACCGACCCGGCACAGCACTACCACGTGCCGCTTTTGATTAGTCCCTTCGCCTATTCCACCTACCGAGGAAGCTGACAATGACGACACCGACCATCGAAACAAGCGCCAACACCAACGACACCACCGCAGGCACCAGCGGCCGTATCGTTCTGGGCCGGAACCAGTACGGCAAGGCCGAATGCAGGCTCGTGAAGATCACCCGAGACACGGCCCGCCACCAGATCGAGGACCTCAACGTCACCTCGCAGCTGCACGGCGACTTCGAAACCGCCCACACCGAGGGCGACAACTCACACGTTGTTGCCACGGACACGCAGAAGAACACGGTGTACGCCTTCGCCCGCGACGGCATCGGCTCTCCGGAGCAGTTCCTCCTGCGCCTGGGCAAGCACTTCACCGAGAGCTTCGACTGGGTCTCCGGCGGACGCTGGGAGGCGGAGCAGTACTTCTGGGACCGCATCAGCGACCATGACCACGCGTTCTCCCGCAACAAGTCGGAGACCCGCACGGCTGTGCTGCTCATCGAGAACGGCGCCCGGCACATCGTTGCCGGGATCGAGGATCTGACCGTACTGAAGTCAACCGGCTCTGAGTTTCACGGGTTCCCACGGGATCAGTACACCACCCTGCAGGAGACCACCGACCGCATCCTTGCGACCGATGTGACCGCCCGTTGGCGCTACGCAGCAAATACCACGGATATCGACTTCAACGCGGTATATGCCAGCGTCCGCAAGATCTTCCTCGACGCCTTTGCCCAGACCCACTCCCTGGCTCTGCAGCAGACCATGTTCCAGATGGGCAAGCAGGCACTGGAGGCACACCCGGAGATTGAGGAGATCAAGCTCTCCCTGCCGAACAAGCACCACTTCCTCGTGGACCTCGAGCCGTTCGGCATCGACAACCCGGGCGAGGTCTTCTTCGCGGCCGACCGGCCGTACGGACTGATCGAGGCGACCGTCGAGCGCGAGCGCGCCGAAGGTTCCACCAACGAAGCAGCAATCTGGGCCAACATCCCCGGCTTCTGCTGAGAAAAACGGTTTACCCCCTACTCATGTGAGACAAGGAAGTCATACTCATGAAAGCAGTCAGCTCTATGAAACATCAGGCTAAACCCCAACGCCCCGAGGATGAACGGCTGCCCCTCGGACGATCGTTCGCCTACGGGTTCCAGCACGTCCTCACCATGTACGGCGGAATTATCGCCGTTCCGCTCATCGTCGGAACCGCCGCCGGCGTATCCCAGGACGACATCGCCGTCCTGATTGCCTCCTGCCTCTTCGTCGGCGGCGCCGCAACCATCCTGCAGAGCTACGGTGTGAAGTTCTTCGGCTCCCAGCTCCCACTGGTGCAGGGCGTCTCCTTTGCCGGCGTCGCCACCATGACTGCGATCATCAGCGGCGGTGGAGGACTCCCGACCATCTTCGGCGCGGTCCTCGTGGCCTCCGTGATCGGGCTGATCCTCGCGCCGTTCTTCGCGAAGATCATCCGGTTCTTCCCGCCGGTTGTTACCGGCGTCATCATCACCACCATCGGCTTGACCCTCATGCCGGTTGCGGCCAACTGGGCGATGGGCGGAAACCGTAACGCTGACAACTACGGCAGCCTCACCAACATCGGGCTGGCCGCCGGAACGCTTGCGCTGGTGCTTCTCCTGAGCAAGCTGGGCAACGCGGCAATCTCCCGCCTGTCCATCCTGCTCGCCATTGTGGGTGGCACGATCATCGCCACGCTCCTGGGTCTCGCTGACTTCTCGAACGTCGGCAGCGGCGCCATCTTTGCCTTCCCCCAGCCCTTCGCGTTCGGCTGGCCCGTCTTTGATATCGCAGCCATCATCTCGATGACCATCGTGATTCTTGTCTGCATGACAGAGACTACGGCGGACATCCTCGCCGTCGGTGAAATCGCCAGGACCAAGGTTGACTCCCGTCGCATCGCTGACGGCCTGCGTGCGGACATGCTCTCCAGCGCGCTTGCCCCCGTCTTCAACTCCTTCCCGCAGACCGCCTTCGCGCAGAACGTCGGGCTGGTGGCCATCACCGGCATCCGCAGCCGCTACGTCGTGGCCGCGGGCGGACTCATCATGGTCATCCTCGGACTCCTGCCCATTCTGGGACGCCTGGTTGCCGCGGTTCCGACGCCGGTGCTCGGCGGCGCCGGGATCGTCCTGTTCGGCACCGTGGCAGCAAGCGGCATCCGCACGCTGGCGAAGGTCGACTACGAGGGCAACATGAACCTCGTGATCGTTGCAGTGGCACTCGCCTTCGGCACGATTCCCGTGGTTGCCCCGACCTTCTACGATGCATTCCCCACCTGGTTTGGGATCATCTTCCATTCGGGAATCAGCTCGGCGGCCATCATGGCCGTGCTGATGAACCTGCTCTTCAACCACCTGAAGGCCGGTAATCCTGAGCGTGCCTCCGTCTTCGTAGCCAGCCCGCCGCGCATGGTGCGCGAAGATGAACTCGTCGCGCTGCAGGATGGCGACAGCTTTCAGGGCGGCAAGCTCGTGGCGGCGGACGGTACAGAGATTCCCGTGGTGACCGCGGCGCAGTACACCGTGGTCAAGGAGAAGCTTGATAACGGCGAGATCAGCTGTGTCGAGGACATCCGTAAGATCTGCGACGAGACTCCCGGCCACCAGCACTAGATTCCATCCCTGCCTACCTCGCGAATCAGGGCAGGCAGGGACCATAACCTGGATCAGCAGACAGGACCACTGAGCTGACGGCACACCCCGCCGTCACGCCGGTGGTCCTGTGCCGTTTCATCCCGAAAGGAACGGAGAATCCCTGATGCAACGAATCTGGATCCGCGACCCCCTCGCCATCTTTACCGCCAATGAATCCGACGCCGGCGGTGGGGTGGTCATTGAAGGCACCACCATCGTGGAACTGGTCCGGACGGGGGCGACGCCGTCCGGACAGTACGACTCCGTCTTCGACGCCCGCAGCCACGTGGTGCTGCCCGGACTCATCAATACGCACCACCACTTCTACCAGACCCTCACCCGGGCGTGGGCGCCGGTGGTCAATGTGCCGCTCTTCCCCTGGCTGGTGAACCTCTACCCCGTATGGGCGCGGCTCACGCCACGCGATCTTGAACTGGCGACGACGGCGGCGCTCGCTGAGCTGCTGCTCTCCGGGTGCACCACGGCCGCTGATCACCACTACCTGTTCCCGGGTGGCATGGAGGAATCGATCGACGTGCAGGTGTCCGTGGTGCGCAGGCTGGGTATGCGAGCGACCCTCACGCGCGGTTCCATGACCCTTGGCGAGGACGACGGCGGCCTGCCGCCCCAGCAGACAGTGCAGGACCCCGAGGTGATACTCGCCGACAGCGAAAGGCTCATCCGGCAGTACCACGAACGCGGTGCAGGCGCGCAGGTGCAGATTGCGCTGGCGCCGTGCTCACCCTTCTCGGTCACGACGGAAATCATGAAGGCCAGTGCTGCGCTGGCCGACTTCCACGACGTCCGGCTGCATACCCACCTCGCAGAGACGCTCGACGAAGAAGACTTCTGCCGGGAGCGGTTTGGCATGAGGACGGTCGAGTACCTCGACAGCGTCGGCTGGTTGGGGCCGAGGACCTGGCTGGCGCACGGTATCCACTTCGATGACAGCGAGATCGCCCAGCTCGGATCCGCGGGAGTCGGTGTAGCGCATTGCCCCACCTCGAACATGCGCCTCGCCTCCGGTATCTGCAGGGCCATTGAACTTGAGGAGGCCGGCGTAGAGGTGGGCCTTGGGGTGGATGGATCCGCGTCCAACGATGCCTCCAATCTGATCCTCGAGGCGCGTCAGGCTCTCTATCTCCAGCGGTTGCGGTACGGCGCAGAGCGCGCCACGCCGTCCCGTGCACTGGGGTGGGCCACGCGAGGATCGGCCACCGCGCTGGGACGGAGCGACATCGGGGAACTGGCGGTGGGGAAACAGGCTGACCTTGCGATGTTCCGGATGGATGACCTCCGCTTCTCCGGCAGTCACGACCCGCTGTCGGCGCTGCTGCTCTGCGGCGCTGACCGTGCCGACCGGGTGATGATCGGAGGCCGATGGCGGGTGGAGGACGGCGCCGTCGTCGGGCTGGACCTCGAGTCGCTGATCGCTGAGCACTCGGCAGCAGCAAGGCGGCTGGTCGGCTGAGCCCCTTGCGACTCGCCGTCTAATCGCTTTATCATCTGTTTCTCATCTGTGCTTCCTAGGCTGGGACAAGACGTTTCCCGCCTATCGGAAGGCCGCGTGGACCCGCAGCCCAGAATTGATGACGCTTCACCGGCGCACCGCCGTGCCCTGATAGTCAGTACCTCCCGGGATCGCGGCGCACTCGCGGCCGCTCGTTCGCTGCGCGCAGCCGGCTGGACAGTAGGGGTGGGCACGCCCGAGGGAAGGGGCATGCTGTGCTCGTCACGGGCTGTCGCCGCCTGTCACACTGTTCCCCGTCCCCGCGGTGACGGTAAAGCCTTCATCGAGGGCGTCAGCGCTGCAGTGAAAGCCGGCGGATATGACGTGGTTTTCGGGGGCGGTGACGACTGGATGGCTGCGCTCGCAACCTACCGGCACCAGATTCCGACGACGGTGGCGCACCCCTCGCCGGACGCGGTCGAGCGGGCCTTGGACAAGGTCCTGCTCGCGGAGAGCGCCGGTCGGGTGGGACTGGCGGCGCCGCGCACCGTGCCGGCCACGCCGGAGGCAATCGCCGACTGGGACGGTCCCGTTGTGGTGAAGTCGCGTGCGCACTGGTCGCCGGGTCAGACCCGGCCGCACCGCATCGAGGCGCGGCTGTTCGACAGCATGACCGCCGCCAAGGAACGCGTCAACCACATGGAGGAGCTCGGTGCGGAGCCACTCCTCCAGGAGCCCATTCGAGGACAGCTCGGTGCCCTGATCGGGTTCTTCCGCGACGGACACCTTGAAGGAAGGGTTCAGCAGGAGACGCCTCGGCTCTGGCCCACACCGAACGGGGCGTCAGCGCGTGCGCAGACCGTCGCCGTCGACGCCGCTCTTGCGGAGAAGGTTGAAGCGCTGCTGACCGATATCGGCTGGTGGGGGCTCGTGGAGCTGCAGTTTCTGACAGACGACGACGGCGTTTCCCACCTTATTGATTTCAACGGCCGGTTCTTCGGATCCATTGCCCTCACCAACGCAGCCCGCCCCGGCCTGGCTGACGCGTGGGGCAGGCTGGCACTCGGCGAGACGGTGCCGCACCTTGCCGATGCACCCGCAGGCTTCAGGTACGCGTGGACGGCAGGGGACCTGCGCCGTGCCCGCATCGAGCGGCGGGGCGGGTTGGTCGCCGACCTTGCCGACACCATCCGTTGGGCCAGCCGCGCACAGCACAGCGTGTGGGACGTGAAGGACCCAGGGCCAACCATGAACCTGATTTTCGCCCGGTTCAACCGGGATAAGCCGGTGACACTTCGCCCGTCCGCCGCGTAGGCATCGGCACCCGCGCCAAGGTCAGTGCCTGCGCCAGCATCAACGTCAGTGCCGGCGTCGAGGTGAGCGCGAACGCCAGCATCAGCGCTAGTGACTCAGCGGCGCCGCGCTGCCCGCAGCATGTCGAGGGGCACCCGGCCCTCGGGAGCACGCAGCACAACCAGCCCGAGCGCGTAGGTGCCGCACACGCCAAGCACGACAACGGCGGCCGTCAGCAACGCCGGGCCGGCGACAATGTTCACCAGGAGAAGTCCCACAGCGCCGGCCACAGCCGCCAACAGGGCCGCGCGGAAGAGGAGGGCGAGAGCCTCACGCAAGTTCACGCCGTCGTGCCTGGTCTTGAGAAGCCACGCATTCGCGACGGCGGCGAGGACCAGTGAAGCGCTGGTGGCCAGCGCAATACCGGCGACTCCCATGACCGGTGCCAGCAGGATGTCGCCCACCACGTTGACCACCATGGCAAGCACGGAAATCACCACGGGAGCCTTGGCGTCACCGAGCGCGTACGCGGTGCTCACCACCACCTGCCGGATGCCCAGCGCCAGGAGTGCCGGCGCGTACCAGAGAACAGCGGTGGCCGTGGCCTCGATGTCCTCCGGGGAGAAGGCGCCGCGGCCGAAGGCCACTTCCACGAGCGGCTCCGCGGCGACCGCCAGGACAACGCAGAGTGGAACAAGGATGGTCACAGTGACTGAAAGGCCGCGGTTCACGAGCCGTCTGAGCTCCGGGAGGTTGCTCACCGAAGCGCTGATCGCCGGATACAGCGGCACCAGGAGGGAGGCGATCAGCAGCTGCTCGGGGAGGTTCACGAGCCTCCAGCCGTAGGAGAGCGCTGTGATGGCGCCCTCCTCAAGCGTGGAGCCTACCGCCCGGTCCACCAGCGTGTTCACGTTTCCGACGGCGCTGCCGACGAGCATTGCCGGGACCAGCACGGCAATCTCCCGGAAGCCGGGATCCTTCAGCTGGAGGCGTGGACGTACCCGCGTGCCGAGGCTGCGCAGCGGGGGCAGTTGCAGCAGGAGTCGTGCGCCGGAGCCCACAACGAACCCCACCGCGAGAGCGGCGATCCCGTAGCGGGGGCCGAAGAGCCCGGCCGCCGCAATCATGATCAGGTTGAACGGGACACCCTGCAGGGACGCCCAGGCGAAGCGTCCGTGTGATTGGGCCAGGGCGGCCAGCAGGTCGGTACCCGCCACGAGCACCGTTGCGACCAGCACGATGCGGGTGAGCATGGCCGCGGTGGCTGTGGTTTCGGCGTCGAATCCCGGTGCGAGCAGCGAGGCCACGGGGCCGGCGAAGATCGCCATGACAACGCCGCCGACGCCAAGGACCACCATCGTGAGCGTGAAAGCGACGTCGAACCCCGTGTGTCCCCTGCACCCTTTGTCCTCGGCGGCCGCCTCCCGGGAGACAACCGGCGTAGCCGAGCGGGCCATCGCGTAGGCAACGAGCCCCAGCACAATGTTCATCAGGCCCTGCGCCACGAGATAGGCGTCCAGCTCGGCGCCGGCGCCGAAAACCGCGGCAATGACGACGTCGCGGAGGAACCCGAGAAGCGTGGACATCGCAGTGAGACCGGTGACAAGGATGGCTGCCCTGGAGATCGACTTACCTCCGTGTCTGGCCACGGAATCCCACGCTATCCTGTCTGGGCGGTGAAGCGCTGCTTCCGGGCCCGTTTCGTGCACGATTGCCGGGCGCTGAAGCCGTTTCGTGCAGGTCTGCTGGCCAGTGGCCCCTAATCCGCGGCGTGTCGTCGGAGACGCGCCGGATCAGCCCTCCAGACCTGCACGCAATGGTGAGCGGACTCCGGGCGGCTGGTTCCCTAACTGCGCTCCTGGATGGTCAGCACCAGCTTGGCGTGGGCGTCGTCCGTCAGGGGATACCACCGCATGACTCCGACGGCGAGCAGCAGGATGACCGCGGGAGCAAGGCCGGCGGCCACGCGGATGCCTAGTTCCGCCGTCGCGCTTTGTTCTGTTGCCCCGGACACATAGCCGCCCCAGGCGAGGGCGAAGGCGGCCAGACCGCCGCCGAGTGCCATGCCGATCTTCCTCGTGGACGCCAGCAGCGAGTAGTTGGTTCCGTCGGTGCGGTGGCCCGTCTTCCACTCGCCGTACTCAACTGTGTCAGCGACCAGAGCCCACATCAGGATGCTGACGGCGGCCGCGCCCGACACGGAGAGGAACATGCCTGCGACTGCGAGCCAGACGAGCTCCACCGGGACGACAAAGACGACAACACCGCCCGCGGCGCCCAGCAGTCCTCCTGAGATGTAGATGCATCGCTTGCCCCAGCGCTGAACCAGGCGCGGCGTCACGAGTGCCAGTACAAGGGTGATGACCACCTGCGCGCCGGACAGCAGGGCAAACAGCTCCAAACGTCCAAGGACATCCCGAAGGTAGAAGAGCTTCGCGGTGTTGGTCACCACGTTGGCCGTCATGAAGAAAAGGGAACTCAGGCACAGGATCTGCAGGGGTACATTCTGAACGAGTGTGTTCCGTGCATCCCGCAGTGAAAGCCGGGGAGCCGAAGCAGGAAGCTGCTCCCGCGTGGCCAGTGCGGTGAACAGGTACAGGAGAGTGCCGACAAGGGCGAAGGCGACAGTCAGTGGTGTCAGGACGTTCCGGATGTCAGCGCCGTTCTGGAACTGCGGGGCGATGAGGATGCCCAGGAAGGCTGTGGTGGCCAACCCACCCATGGTTCTGGCGCTCGCCAGCCGTGCGCGGTCGCCCGGATCCCGTGTCAGTGTTCCGGCCAGTGCTCCATAGGGAACGTTGACGAGGCTGTACGCAAGGCAGTACGCAAAGTAGGACACGTAGGCAAAGGTCAGCGTCCATGCGGAGTCGAGGTTGTGGATATGGAACATCACTACGCTCAGGCCCAGTGGTGCAGCGCCGAAAAGCAGGAACGGACGGAACTTTCCGAGACGTCGGTCGTGGTTCCGGTCGGCGATCCTACCCGCAAAGATGTCCGCGACAGCGTTGAAGAGTCCTGCCAGCAGCAGGAGGGTGCCCGCGGCAGCGGCGGGGATCCCGGCGACATCGGTGTAATAGACAAGCAGGAACATCCCCACGGTGGTGAAGGTCATGCTGTTCGCGATATCACCGGCACCGTAGGAAGCGACGCTGAGGAACGGGAGGCGTGTGGAAGGCGGTCGCTTCGTCATATTCTCCAGTTCGGTGCATGCTCGCTATCTGCGACACGGCGTAGAAAACGTTTTCTTACAGTCTAGCGCGCGGAGAAGGAAGAGCGGACGGACCGACCCCAGCGTGAAGGGCGGCCGTCAGGGCCGGCGCACTTTACCCTGGGAGGCGGTCAGGACCGGCGCCGGTGAGTGGTCAGGTGGCGCCCTGGTCGGCATGCCGGGCCGCCGTCTCGATCCGCTCCCAGTGCTTCGACCACTCCTCGGCGCTACGCTTGGCGATATTCGGATCATCCGGGCCGCGGCCGGTGGCGCCGTCGAGCTGTTCACGAAGGATGTCAGCGTGCCCGAGGTGCTGGGCCGTCTCCACGCACATGTGTACAAGGATCTGTTGCAGGGTTACCTGCCTGCGCTCCGGGGACCACCACGGCACTTCACCCACAGCATCAAGCGGAAGCGCCTCAATGGTTGCGTCGGTGTGAGCCGCGGAGAAGTGGTGGAGCTCGATGATCTCCTCCCGAGTTTCACCGGCGGTGAGCCACATATCGGCCTCGGGGGCGGCGTCGTCGTCGAACCACGGCAAGTCCCGGCCGCTGGGCCGGTTGAAAACCTCACCGAAGTAGCCCAACTGCACGCTGGCGACATGCTTCACGAGGCCAAGCAGGTTGGTGCCCGTGGGCGTCAGTGGCCGGCGTGCGTCATAATCACCGAGGCCGTCCACTTTCGCGAGCAGGTCAGCGCGGCGCAGGCGCAGATAGTGCAGCAGAACCTCTTTGTCATTCATGGGTGGCACTCTACTGGCTGCCACCGACAGGAACTATCTACTGACAATAACCATGATTCAGCCCGCCTCCAGATCCCGGCGACGGAAGGAAAGCACTCCGGCAGTGACCAGCAGCAGGGCGACCAGCGCGGAGCCCAATACCGGGCCGGGACTCAGAGCTTCAGCTGGCACCCGGGGCATCAGGCCGAACGGTTCGGCGTCGCTCACCGCTCCGGGCAGGTTCAGCAGTGGACCGTAGACGCCCACGATGATTGAACCCAGCAGTAGAAGCCAGACCCACCAGCGGCCTGCCCTCAACACGCCATAGGACAGCGCGGCCAGACCGGCGAAGGCCATGACGAGGGGAAGATAGACGAGCCCCACAAGGGCGAAGTCCAGCGCCAGGTTCGGGTCGGAGAGCGACGTTCCTGCCCCAACGCCGAGCCCCAGCCCGATACCAAGGAGCATCACCGTTGAGCCGAGGGCCGTCACCGCCAGTGAGCTGACCAGCCAGCGGGCGCGGCTGACCGAGGTCGCCAGGATGGCACCGGTACGGCCGTCACTTTCCTCGCCCCTTAGCCGGTTGACCGAGATCACTGCATACACCGCTACCGCCATGGCGAAGTACGCCGTGAAGGATGCAAGCGTTGCTCGGAGTACGTCGCCGCCTGCTCCCTGGCCGAAGACCGCGGCCAGTTGCGGCTGCGCTTCGAAGCTCTCCACGATCCCCTGACCCATGGAGCCCGTCAGGACGGCGAAGATGACGAGTCCGGTCAGCCACCCGATGATGCTTCCGCGCTCCATCCGGAGAATCAGTCCCACCGGATGCACCAGCGACTTCCGGGCACTTCCCCGGCCGCTCCGTGCTGGGACCAGGCCCGCGCCGAAGTCGCGGTGTACGGTCAGCAGCACCGCGATGGTCAGCAGCACTGCCACAAGTCCCACGCAGAGCAGGAGCGGCCACCACCGCAGGTCAGTGAAGGCCCGCGTCTGCTGTGCCCACGCAATGGGCGAAAACCAGGAGAGAGCGCTGCCTCCCAGGGCCTGGGCGTCACCGATGCCGCGCAGCAGAAATGCCAGGGCCAACGCTGCACCAGCCATGCCGGAGGCGGTGCGGGCATGTTCGCTGAGCTGCGCGGTCACGGCAGCAACGCCGCCGAACACCAGCCCCACCAGTGCCATTCCGGCCGACACGGCGAGGGTGTCCGTGAACACCAGGCCGCTGGCAAGCAGTCCGCCGCCAAGAGCAGCACCAATGGCTGCGTTCGCCACCAGGAGAGTGAGGACAGCGGCGGCCAAGGGTGCACGATTTCCTACCACGCCCGCCCGGATGAGCTCCGCCCTGCCGCTCTCCTCTTCCGCGCGGGTATGCCGGACCACCAGGAAGATCGACATGAGGGCGGCGGCAACCGCGAGCATGCCGAGCAGCTCGTTGGTCACCATCGCCCCGAAGGTGTAGTTGTCAATGCCGTACCCGGGGCCGGTCAGCAGGGCGCCGGAGGGGTCCTGCATGATGGCGGCGCGCGTCTGGAGTGCAGCCTGGTCTGGATAGGCAATCGGAATGACGCTGCCGAAATAGGCGACCATGCCGCCGATCCCCAGCCCCCACGCCGGGATGCGGACCCGGTCCCTTCGGAGTGCAAACCGGAACAGCCGGAGGGTGCCGGTGAGGCTTCCGGCGGTGCCCTGTGCGGAACGGTGGTCCTGCTGATGTGCGATGAGTGTCGCGTTCATGGCGCTCACCGCCCACCTTGGACAGTTGCGGTGGTGTATCCGTCCCCATACTGGTGCAGGAAAAGCTCCTCGAGCGAGGGCGGCGTGCTGATGAGGCTGCGGACGCCCAGCGGGAGGAGGTGCGCCAACGCAGCCGGGAGGGCGTCGTCGTCGGCGGTGAAATGAACTTTATCCGCGTCCATGTGGACATCATGGACGCCCGCTATGGACGCCACGGTGGTGGCGTCGCCATCGGAGACGACGGCGACGGCGGTACGCCGCAGGTGCCGGAGCTCGGCCAGCGTCCCGGTCTGGACCGTTCGGCCCTGCCGGATGATGGTGACGCGGTCGCAGAGGGCTTCCACTTCGGCGAGGATATGGCTGGAGAGCAGGACCGTGCGGCCCGCGGCCTTGACCTCCCGGATGCAGGCCTGGAACTCACGTTCCATGAGGGGATCCAGTCCGGAGGTCGGCTCGTCGAGGATCAGGAGCTCGACGTCGCTGGCCAGTGCCGCGATCAGAGCCACTTTCTGGCGGTTTCCCTTGGAGTAGGAGCGGGTCTTCTTCGTGGGATCGAGGTCGAACCGTTCGAGCAGCTGGCTGCGGCGGCTGCGGTCGACGCCTCCCCGCAGTCCGGCGAAAAGGTCGATGGCCTCGCCGCCGGTAATTTTCGGCCAGAGGCTCACGTCGCCTGGAACGTACGCCAGCCTGCTGTGAAGGTCGACGGCGTCCCAGGGATCGCGGCCGAAGATCCTAGCGGTGCCGGAATCGGCCCGGAGCAGGCCGAGGAGGATCCGAATGGTGGTGGACTTGCCGGATCCGTTCGGTCCGAGGAATCCGTGTACCTCGCCGGGTTCGAGTGTGAGGTCGAGTTGGTCGAGTGCACGCACGGAGCCGAAGGACTTCTCCAGCTGACGTACGTCGATGATTGCTGACATGGGAAACACCTTCTGGGAAGAGTGTTGAACGTTGTGGGTATTCAGTGTTGTGGAGGCGCAGGAGGGATCAGGGCTGCGGTGGATCGCCGACGTACAGAAGGTATGCGTCCAGCATGGAGCGGTCGGCCAGGAGGCCCTGGGAGAAAAGCTCGGTGCTGGGCAGCCCCATCCGGGAGAGATACCCGCGCATCACCCCGGCGAAATCATCCGGGTCCTCGGGAGGATTCAGGGTCAGGTCCAGCAGGAGCGCGCCGAAGCCCTGAACGGTCAGGTATCTGGCACGTGCCTTCTCATCCAGTGAAGGAAGGATGGTCCCGGCCTTCACGCCTGCGGCGATCCACTCTTCGGCGTCGGCCGCGAAATGATCAATGAATGACCGCGCAAGATCTCCGCCCGCCTGTAGGCTCTGCAGCGCATAGCCCACCAGCGGTGCTGACTCCTCCACGGACGCCATGGCAAGCAGAAGCTCGTCGGCCGACGCGGGGCGGACGGCCTGCTCCTTGTACTCCCGGACTTTTTGAAGGACGTAGTCATCACAGGTTTCCCGGAGGCCCTGCTTGGACCCGAAATGGTGAAGGATCAACCCAGGGCTCACGCCCGCTGCGTCTGCAATGGTGCGCACGCTGACGTTGAAGCCCGACCGCCCGAACAGCTGGACGGCGGCGTCGCGCACCCTGGCGCGAGCCGTGAGGTCAGAGCGGTCGACGTCGGCCGGCTCCTTCGATACTGAACGCATGTTCAGTATCCTAAACCCGCGTTCAAGCGGAGGCAATAGGCCGCCCAGTGAGGCTACGTTTCAGTCAGCTCCCGGCGCATGATCCACCGGGTGTGGGTCCCGCTTGCTGCGCCTAGCTTGCGAGGTTGAGGTCGTCCGAGATTGCCTGTGCAGCGGATCGCAGGAGCGGGATGGCCTTGTCAGCGAACCCCTCGTCCACGCGGGAGATCGGTCCTGAGACGGAGATGGCAGTGGGGGTGGGAGCGTTGGGCACCGCCATCGCGAAGCAGCGGACCCCCAGTTCCTGCTCCTGCTCATCAATGGAGTAGCCGCGCTCGCGGATGTTGTCCAGCTCGGTGAGGAGCTGGTCCACGGAGGCGATGCTCTTCTCCGTGGGCGTGGGCATGCCGGCGCGGGTCACGATGGTGCGCACCGTTTCATTGTCGAGCTGGGCCAGGATGGCCTTCCCGACGCCGGTGTCATGGGTATGCGCCCGGCGCCCCACTTCGGTGAACATGCGCATGGAGTGCGACGACGGAACCTGCGCGATATAGACCACCATGTCGGAGTCGAGTACGGCCATGTTCGAGGTCTCACCCAGCCGGTCCACGAGCATTCTCAGCTGAGGGCGCGCCAGGGCGCCGAGCTGCTTGTTGGCGCCCTCGCCCAGACGAATCAGGCGCGGACCAAGGGCGTAGCGCCGGTTGGGCAACTGCCGGGCGTAGCCCTTCATCACCAGCGTGCGCAGGAGCCGGTGGATCGTGGGCAGAGGCAGGTCTGTGGAGGAGGAGAGCTCGCTGAGCGTCACCTCACCACCGGCGTCGGTAATCAACTCCAGCAGTTCGAATACGCGCTCCACCGACTGGACGCCGCCGCCCGCAGCCTTCTCGGCCATTTGGCACTCCTAGCTAGAAACTATCCGCACAGCGGAAGAACTTCTCCAAAGATACCCTACTTCCACAGAGCGGAAACTGGGTTGCGCCGGAGGAACTGCCGCCCGTTGCCGTAGGAACTACAGCCCGTTGCCGGAGAAACTGCCCGGAGGCGCAGCCCTGCCGGTTCGAAGCGGCAGCCCTGCACCTACCGGCAGTTTCTATGACCGTACCTCCGCGACCGCAGCTTGCATTTCCATTTGGTAGATAATAATATCCACAATACGAAATAACTTATCTGGAGGATCTTCAATGGCGAGTCCCAGCCCCGGTTACTCAATCACCCTGCGCGTTCAGGCGCCGTCGAGCTTTACTGCCACTGCCGAGCTGGCCGCCGCAGTTGGCTCCGCCGGCGCGTCCATTACAGCGCTTGACGTCACGGAATCGCACCACAACAGCATCGTGGTTGACGTCAGCTGCAACACCACCGACGCAGCCCACGGTGAGCGCGTCCGCGACGCCCTCGACGCCCTCGACGGCGTTCACGTGAAGAAGCTGAGCGACCGCACCTTCCTCATGCACCTCGGCGGGAAGCTGGAGGTCGTCCCCAAGGTTCCGCTGCGCAACCGTGACGATCTCTCCCGTGCTTACACTCCCGGCGTCGCCCGCGTTTGTATGGCCATTGCGGAGAATCCCGAGGACGCCCGCCGCCTGACCATCAAACGCAACACCGTTGCTGTGGTGACGGACGGCTCGGCTGTGCTGGGTCTCGGCAATATCGGCCCCGCCGCCGCGCTGCCCGTCATGGAGGGCAAAGCCGCCCTCTTCAAGCAGTTCGCCAACGTGGACGCCTGGCCGGTCTGCCTTGACACGCAGGACACCGAAGAGATCATCAGCATCGTCAAGGCCCTGGCGCCCGTCTATGGCGGAGTGAACCTCGAGGACATCGCGGCTCCTCGGTGCTTCGAGATCGAAAACCGGCTGCGCGCGGAGCTGGACATTCCCGTCTTCCACGATGACCAGCACGGCACGGCGATCGTCACGCTGGCCGCCCTCACCAACGCCCTCCGCGTCGTGGACAAGAAGGTCGAGAATGTGCGGATTGTCGTCTCGGGCGTCGGCGCCGCCGGTTCCGCCATCATCCAGCTGCTGCAGGCCCAGGGCGCGAAGAACATCGTGGCGTGCGACCGCAAGGGTGCGATCCACAGCGGGCAGAACCACACTGACGAGCACCGTCGCTGGATAGCCGAGAACACCAACCAGAACGCCTTCGCCGGCACGCTTCACGAAGCACTGGCCGGCGCGGACGTCTTCATCGGCGTCAGTGCCCCGAACATCATCGGCGAGGAGCAGGTCGCCTCCATGGCTGACCAGGCGATCGTTTTTGCCATGGCCAACCCGGACCCGGAAATCGACCCGATCATCGCCGCCCGGCACGCTGCCGTCGTTGCCACCGGGCGCAGCGATTTCCCGAACCAGATCAACAACGTGCTCGCCTTCCCGGGATTCTTCCGCGGCTTGCTCGACGCGGGGGCATCCGACATCACGCCGCAGATGCTGGTTGCCGCGGCGGATGCAATCGCCGCCCGCGTGGACGATGATGAGCTTAACGCCAGCTTCATCATCCCGAGTGTGTTCGATCCGCACGTCGCAGGTGATGTGGCAGCTGCGGTTGCCGCAGCGGCGCAGGCCGCTCATCAGGGTGCAGCCACAGAATCAGCAGAGTAGGAGCAGGACATGTCGATAGAACTTACGACGACGACGCCGGTAGCTGGCGCGGAGACCATCCTCACCACCGAGGCGCTCCAGTTTCTTGAAAAACTGCACCAGGAGTTCCGTGCCACGCGGGACGAGCGGCTAACCGCCCGCGGCAAGCGCCGGGAGGAAGTGGCACAGACCGGCAGGCTCGACTTCCTTCCCGAAACGGCCGAAATCCGCGCAGGCGACTGGACCGTCGCGGAAGCACCACCACAGCTGACGGACCGCCGCGTGGAGATGACCGGACCGGCGTCGCCGGCGAAGATGGCCATCAACGCGCTCAACTCGGGCGCCAAAGTCTGGCTCGCAGACCTCGAGGACGCAAGCGCCCCTACCTGGCACAACGTCATCGACTCCCAGGTCAACCTCTACGGTGCGGCTCGCGGCTCCCTCAGCTTCACGTCACCGGAGGGCAAGGAGTACGAGCTGCGCACTGACGCGCCGCTGGCTGTCGTCGTTGCCCGTCCGCGCGGCTGGCACCTGCCGGAGAAGAACATCATCATTGACGGCGAGCCTGCCATCGGCGCGCTCGTGGACTTCGGACTGCACTTCTTCCACAACGCGAAGCACCTGCTGGAGAACGGCAGCGGACCGTACTACTACCTGCCCAAGCTGGAGAGCCACCTCGAGGCGAGGCTGTGGAACGACGTCTTCGTGTTCGCACAGGACTACGTCGGCGTCCCGCAGGGTTCCGTCCGCGCGACCGTGCTCATCGAAACCATTCCCGCCGCGTTCGAGATGGACGAGATCCTCTACGAACTGCGCGACCACGCCTCCGGCCTGAACGCCGGCCGCTGGGACTACCTGTTCAGCATCATCAAGTACTTCCGCGACGGCGGCGAGTCCTTCATCCTGCCCGACCGCGCGTCCGTGGCCATGACGGCACCCTTCATGCGCGCGTACACCGAGCTTCTGGTCAAGACCTGCCACCGCCGCGGTGCGTTCGCCATGGGTGGGATGGCTGCGTTCATCCCCAATCGACGGGAACCCGATGTTACGGCCCAGGCAGTGGAGAAGGTCCGCGCCGACAAGACCCGAGAGGCCAGCGACGGCTTCGACGGCTCGTGGGTTGCGCACCCGGACCTCGTGCCGATCTGCCGCGAGGTATTCGACTCCGTTCTGGGGGACAAGCCGAACCAGATCGACCGGCAGCGGCCCGAGGTGGAGGTGACCGCCGAGCAACTGCTCGACGTTGAATCCGCCGACGGCGACGTCACCGAGGTGGGCCTGCGCGCCAACCTTTATGTCGCCGTCGCCTACGTTGCTGTGTGGCTCTCCGGCAACGGCGCCGTTGCCATTCACAACCTCATGGAGGACGCGGCGACGGCGGAGATCTCCCGTTCCCAGGTCTGGCAGCAGATCCGGAACAAGGTGGTGCTCGCTGACACGGGAAACACGGTCACGCCCGAGTTGGTGAACTCGATCCTCGCGGAGGAAACCGAAAGGTTGCGCGGCGAAGTCGGCGACGAAGCCTTCGCAAAGTTCTACGAGCCGGCCAGCCGCCTCATCGCGGACATCTGCGTCTCCGAGGACTACACGGACTTCCTCACGCTTCCCGCCTATGAGCTGGTGAGCTGAGTGGAGTTCGCGCTCGGTTTCGACGATTACGCCGCGATCGACTCGAAGCTCGCGGAAACCGATCAGCTCCTGCGCTTCAGCTATCCCGGCGACAACGGCTCGCGCCAGCCGGTCCACACCGTGTATGTGCCTGCGGACCGCTACCAGCCCTCCCTCCCCGGTGACTGGGGGCGGGAGGCGGTTGCCGCCGTCGAGCGCGCCGGTGGCATGGACGCGCTGTGCAGCGCGTTGGGAGTGAACGACGACGTCGGCACGCTGGTGAGCGCGAAGCTCACCGCTGAGCCGATCGAGGACCTGCGCCTCGACTTCGAGGACGGGTACGGCAACCGGCCCGACGACGAAGAGGACGCCGACGCCGCCCGCGCCGCCATTGCGGTGGCCCGGGCTGTCCGAGACGGGATCGCCCCGCCGTTCATCGGCATTCGCTTCAAGTGCTTCGAGGAGCCGACCCGCCGCCGTGCGCTGCGGACGCTGGATCTCTTTGTGGGCGGACTGCTCGCGGAAGGCCCGCTGCCGGAGGGACTGGTGCTCACTCTGCCCAAGGTTTCGACGGCGGCGCAGGTGGAGGCGATGGTCTTCGCCTGCCAGCGGCTGGAAGCGGTGCACGGACTTGCCCCGGGCAGGCTGCGGTTCGAGGTGCAGATGGAAACGCCGCAGCTGATCCTGGCCGCCGACGGCACCGTACCCGTTGCGCAGCTGCTGCACCGGGCGGAGGGCCGTGTCTCTGCGCTGCACTACGGCACGTACGACTACAGCGATTCGTTGCAGATCGCCGCGGAATACCAGTCGATGGAGCACCCCGCTGCGGATTACGCCAAGCAGGTCATGCAGGTGGCTGTCGCGGGCACCGGCGTCCGACTGTCGGACGGGTCGACGAACATCCTTCCCATCGGCACCGATTCCGAGGTGTCTGCGGCATGGGCGCTACATGCACGGCTGGTGCGGCGCTCGCTGGAGCGCGGCTACTACCAGGGATGGGACCTCCATCCCGCCCAGCTGCCGAGCCGGTTCATCGCCACGTATGCGTTTTACCGCGAGGGCCTGCCGGCAGCGGCACAACGGCTTCGCAACTACGTGCACCGGATCGAGAGTGCAATCCTCGACGAGCCCGCAACAGCCCGGGCGCTTGCCCGCTTTGTGCACCGCGGTGTGCTCTGCGGCGCCGTCACAGAGACCGAAGTGAACGAGCTGGCCGGTATTGCCATTCCTGACCTGGAAGCGCTCGCGCATCCACGGAAACTTCCTGAAACAGCTGAAAACATCTAAGGACTGAACGTTGAGCAACTACTACGCACCTGAAACCGTCCTTCCGCCGCAGACGGACCTGCTGACCGGCCGCGCCGTCGTCACCGAGGCCTACACGGTCATTCCCCGCGGGGTCCTCCGCGACATCGTGGTCAGCGAACTCCCCGACTGGACCGGGACCCGCACCTGGATCCTGAACCGGCCGGTGGCAGGCGGCGCGACGACATTCGCCCAGTACCTGCTCGAAGTCTCGCAGGGCGGTGGCTCCACCAACCCCGAGCCGGAAGCGGGGGTGGAGTCCTTCGTGTTCCTCCTTGAGGGAGCTCTCACCATCAAGCTCGAGGGCGAGCTGCACGACCTCACGCCCGGCGGATTCGCTTTCATTCCGCCGGGTGCCGAATGGGAAGTCTCCAACTCCTCGCCGGAGCTCGCAAAGTTCCAGTGGATCCGCAAGGCGTACCAGCCGCTTGCCGGGCACACACCCAAGGCCCGCGTTGGCAATGAGAAGGACATCGAGCCCGGCGCGATGCCCGGTACCGACAACAAATGGCGCACCACCCGCATGCTGCCCACCGATGACATGGCCTATGACATGCACATCAACGTCGTCACGTTCGAGCCCGGCGCCGTCATTCCCTTCGCGGAGACGCACGTCATGGAGCACGGGCTCTATGTGCTGGAGGGCAAGGCCGTGTACCGGCTCAATCAGGACTGGGTGGAGGTTCAGGAAGGCGATTACATGTCCCTCCGCGCGTTCTGCCCGCAGGCCTGCTACGCCGGCGGTCCGTCCAACTTCCGCTACCTGCTCTACAAGGACGTGAACCGTCAGATCAAACTGACCTAAGCTGCCGCAGCTTATGGAGGGCCTGTCAACAACTGTTGACGGGCCCTCCATGTGTCAACTAATGTTGACACATGGAGGGGGATCGAATGAAAACTCTGGTGGCATCAATGGATGGGAAAGGTCCCGCCGACGCACTGCACGCCGTTGCGGAGTTGCAGAAGGAAGTCTCACGCACTGAAGCGTCCCTGGTCCGCGCGGCCAGGCAGGGAGGACTGTCGTGGGAAGCGATTGCCCTGTGCCTGGGCGTGAGCAAGCAGGCCGTCCATCGCAAGTACGGAAAGCGCTAACGCACGAGGCACCGATCATGGGCTAGAGACGCGAGGGTCGCTACGCCTCAAGCAAACCCCATCCTTCGACGCTGGCGGCCGCTAGAACGGATCCGTGCCGGGACCAGCCAGCCCCAAGAGGGTAATTGACATATTGGGCCCTTATCGGCATTCGACGATGTCGAGTTCCATCTGATGTGGTCCCGCTTTCGGCAGGTCCTTGTCCTAGCTGACCCCAGAACGGTTGCTTCTCGGTGCGGGTGACTAATTGGGCTCTTCCCAGATGAGGGTGTAGGTCGGCCGGGAGCGTCGGTCCGCAGATAGACGTCGAGGTCTCCCGACGACGGAGGTTCCTACGCCATCCGTCCGAAAGACCTCGACGTGACCGACGCTACCCCGCCGGCCGGCTTCGGCCGCCCTGACCTGACCGCCTTCGCGTCTCATCCCAGTCGACCCTGATCGAGTCTGCTGACCCCCTCGACGAGAAAGCAGCGACATCACAGCCACCCAACCCCGACCGTCCGGGAAGCCGGGACACGTCACATGACCTGTGCTGCGGGCGTGTCGAGTGGGTCGTCCAGGGGCGACGCAGGAGCGTCGACGCGACGTGCTGAGAGGTGGTTCCAGTCGAGCGCTAGGACACCGGCTACAGGCATGGCGATAGGTCAGGAACGGCGTCGCTCCCTGCGCAGGAGGGAGCGCAGAGTCTCGGCGTTCGCGTAGCCGACCCGTAGCGCGATCTCGGCGGAGGTGAAGTCCGTGGTTGCTGAGAGGTGCCGAGCTCGTTCGATGCGAAGCCGTTGGACGAAGCCGAGCGGAGTGAGGTTGAGCGCCGCACGGACTCGTCGTTCGAGGGTGCGCCGGCTGGTGCCGAGCGACTGCGCGACGAAGGCGACGTTGAACGGTTCGTCCAGGCGGGCGCGCACGAAGCGTTCGAACTCGACGACGATCGGGTCCTCGTGCCGGAGATGTTCGTAGGCGACGAAGGCCGCCTGCGACGGACGCTCGTCGATGATGAGGAGCTTGGCGACATGTTGGGCCAGGTCGGGGCTGATCGATCGCACGAGTGAGAGCGCGAGGTCGATGTGGGCGAACGCGGCGCCGGCGGTGACGAGGTTCCCGTCGACCACGACCATGGTGTCGAGATCGAGGGCGACGGTCGGATAGCGCTTCAGGAACTCCGGCCCCAGGAACCAGCTGGTCGTCGCCCTCCGATGATGCATCCGTCCGGTCTCGGCGACAGCGAACACGCCGGTGCACGCCGCGGCGATCCGGGTGGTCGCCTCGTCGAGGCGCCCGAGCGAGGCGATGACCGAACGAGCATCTCGGCTCTGGAGGACGTCGTTGGTAGCGGCGGCCGTAAGGGTTCCAAGCGCAGGGACGACGACCACGTCGAACTCTCCGGACTCCGACAGCGGGTGGTCCACCGACAGGGTCATCGATGCCGTCGTGGTCACTCGCCGTTTCGGTCCGAGGATGGCGAGTTCGATCGGGTCGATCCGCGGGTCGACATCGCCGCGGGCTCCGTCGGCCACCCGCACGATGTCGATGATCGACGCGATAGCCGAACCGAAGCAGCCGTCGATCGCGATCAGTCCGATACGCATGACGTAAACAATAGCAATACTGCCGCATACGCCACTCCCCACCGGCCCTCGCTCGTCATACGCTGGACTCGTCCCACGAAGAACCCCGACGTCAAGGAGAGTCCCTCATGTCCACACCCGCATCACTTCCGTATGCCTTCGTCGCCAAGATCGTCGCGGCCGATGGACAGCACGACGCGGTCGCCGATCTGCTCGCCGGCGCTGTCGCACTCGCCAACGAAGAAGTAGGAACGATTGTCTGGTTCGCGGTCAGGACCCACGCCGACACCTTCTGGATCTTCGATGCATTCCCCGACGAAGCCGCTCGCGACGCCCACGCCAACGGCGCCATCGTCGCAGCCCTGATGGCCAACCAGCACCTCCTCGGCGCAGCACCCGAGATCCTGGCGGCCGACGTCCTCGCGTCCAAGCTCCCGTAGTCCGCCAACGCACGAGACGATCGCGCCCCGCCGAGCCGTCGCCAGGTCGCGACGCAACGCCACGCTGCGTTGCCGAGCGGTGCGAGGCCTATCGGCACACGGACAGGATGCCGGCCGCGAGCGCTCAGCCGGCGAGGGGTCCGTCGCAGAGGAGAGCGACGTCGGTGTCGGGCAGAGCCGTGAGGCCAGCGCATCGCGCGACCACCAGAACGGTTCGCCGGAGCCGCCTGTCGCAATCGAACGGACGACCTAATCACGTCGGCTTTGCGTCTATCGCTTGATGCGCCCACTGGGCGAACGAGCCGCTGACCTGCGCAAACGCCGAGCGTGGAGGACGCCGCCATCCGGTGGTGACTGACGACGACCGACCAGTACCGACCGTTTCACCGGAGCTTGCGGCGGCGTCGAAGCCGAGCAAGCTCCATTCTTTTAGCTCACCGCGCCCTCCTCCTCGCCGGCCCCGTCGTCGGCGAAGACGTTTCAGGGGTCTTCTCAGATGACGGTGTAGGTCGGCCGGGCGCGTCGGTCCGCAGATAGACGTCGAGGTCTCCCGACGACGGAGGTTCCTACGCCATCCATCCGAAAGACCTCGACGTGTCCGACGCTACCCCGCCGGCCGGATTCGGCCGCCCTGACCTGACCGCCTTCGCTCGACTCGACGGCCTCGGTCTGAGCGTGACCGGACAACGACTTGAACCGGATCGTGCGGTCCTCGCGTGCCGCGTGGTGGAACCAGATCAGTGGTGCCGACGGTGCGGCAGCGAAGGCGCTGCTCGTGACACCGTGATCCGGCGGTTGGCCCACGAGCCGCTGGGCTGGCGACCGACCGTGCTGGAAGTTGTAGTGCGCCGCTACCGCTGTGCCGACTGCGGACACGTGTGGCGCCAAGACACCAGCGCCGCGGCGGAGCCACGCGCGAAGCTCTCGCGCACCGGGCTGCGGTGGGCGCTGGAAGGGATCGTGGTCGCACACCTCACCGTCGCACGTGTCGCCGAGGGACTCGGGGTCGCGTGGGACACCGCCAACAACGCGGTCCTGGCTGAAGGCAAGCGGCTGCTGATCAACGACCCCACGCGGTTCGAGGGCGTGAAGGTCATTGGCGTCGATGAGCACGTCTGGCGCCACACCAGGCGTGGCGACAAGTACGTCACCGTGATCATCGACCTCACCCCGGTCCGCGATGGCGCCGGCCCAGCAAGGCTGCTGGACATGGTCGAGGGCCGGTCGAAGGCGGCGTTCAAGACCTGGCTCGCCGACCGCGACGACGCCTTCCGTGACGCGGTCGAGGTGGTCGCGATGGACGGCTTCACCGGGTTTAAGACCGCCGCTGCAGAGGAGATCCCGGACGCGGTCACGGTGATGGATCCCTTCCACGTCGTGCGCCTGGCCGGTGACGCCCTCGACAGGTGCCGGCGCCGGGTCCAACTCGCGATCCACGGGCACCGTGGGTTCAGGGACGACCCGCTCTACAAGTCGCGGCGCACGCTGCACACCGGCGCGGACCTGCTCACCGACAAGCAGAGCGACAGGCTACGCGCGCTGTTCGTTGATGACGCTCACGTCGAGGTCGAGGCGAGCTGGGGTGTCTACCAGCGCATGATCGCCGCCTATCGGCACGAGGACCGGCAACGTGGCCGCGAGCTCATGGAGAAGCTGATCACCGACCTCAGCGCCGGCGTCCCCAAGGTGCTCACCGAGCTCACCACCCTGGGCCGGACCCTGAAGAAGCGAGCCGCTGACGTGCTCGCCTACTTCGAACGACCCGGCACCAGCAACGGGCCGACCGAGGCGCTCAACGGACGGCTCGAACACCTGCGCGGCTCCGCACTCGGGTTCCGCAACCTGACCAACTACATCGCCCGAAGCCTGCTCGAGACCGGCGGCTTCAGACCCCAACTCCTACACCCCCGATTGGGATGAGCCGCTTTGGGTCTTCTCAGATGACGGTGTAGGTCGGCCGGGCGCGTCGGTCCGCAGATAGACGTCGAGGTCTCCCGACGACGGAGGTTCCTACGCCATCCATCCGAAAGACCTCGACGTGTCCGACGCTACCCCGCCGGCCGGATTCGGCCGCCCTGACCTGACCGCCTTCGCTCGACTCGACGGCCTCGGTCTGAGCGTGACCGGACAACGACTTGAACCGGATCGTGCGGTCCTCGCGTGCCGCGTGGTGGAACCAGATCAGTGGTGCCGACGGTGCGGCAGCGAAGGCGCTGCTCGTGACACCGTGATCCGGCGGTTGGCCCACGAGCCGCTGGGCTGGCGACCGACCGTGCTGGAAGTTGTAGTGCGCCGCTACCGCTGTGCCGACTGCGGACACGTGTGGCGCCAAGACACCAGCGCCGCGGCGGAGCCACGCGCGAAGCTCTCGCGCACCGGGCTGCGGTGGGCGCTGGAAGGGATCGTGGTCGCACACCTCACCGTCGCACGTGTCGCCGAGGGACTCGGGGTCGCGTGGGACACCGCCAACAACGCGGTCCTGGCTGAAGGCAAGCGGCTGCTGATCAACGACCCCACGCGGTTCGAGGGCGTGAAGGTCATTGGCGTCGATGAGCACGTCTGGCGCCACACCAGGCGTGGCGACAAGTACGTCACCGTGATCATCGACCTCACCCCGGTCCGCGATGGCGCCGGCCCAGCAAGGCTGCTGGACATGGTCGAGGGCCGGTCGAAGGCGGCGTTCAAGACCTGGCTCGCCGACCGCGACGACGCCTTCCGTGACGCGGTCGAGGTGGTCGCGATGGACGGCTTCACCGGGTTTAAGACCGCCGCTGCAGAGGAGATCCCGGACGCGGTCACGGTGATGGATCCCTTCCACGTCGTGCGCCTGGCCGGTGACGCCCTCGACAGGTGCCGGCGCCGGGTCCAACTCGCGATCCACGGGCACCGTGGGTTCAGGGACGACCCGCTCTACAAGTCGCGGCGCACGCTGCACACCGGCGCGGACCTGCTCACCGACAAGCAGAGCGACAGGCTACGCGCGCTGTTCGTTGATGACGCTCACGTCGAGGTCGAGGCGAGCTGGGGTGTCTACCAGCGCATGATCGCCGCCTATCGGCACGAGGACCGGCAACGTGGCCGCGAGCTCATGGAGAAGCTGATCACCGACCTCAGCGCCGGCGTCCCCAAGGTGCTCACCGAGCTCACCACCCTGGGCCGGACCCTGAAGAAGCGAGCCGCTGACGTGCTCGCCTACTTCGAACGACCCGGCACCAGCAACGGGCCGACCGAGGCGCTCAACGGACGGCTCGAACACCTGCGCGGCTCCGCACTCGGGTTCCGCAACCTGACCAACTACATCGCCCGAAGCCTGCTCGAGACCGGCGGCTTCAGACCCCAACTCCTACACCCCCGATTGGGATGAGCCGCCAATGAACGGTACTGGCTCGTTGGCTGTATCGGGCAGTCCGTTCCTCAACATGGCGAGCGGAAATCTGGGAACGCTGGACTTCGAGGGCTACTTCGAAGGAGGGGCCGGAAGCTAGTACATCGGTGCGCCCAGATTCTATTGACACTTCCAGTTGGCACCGGAAACCTGGCATGTTTTCGATCCAGGTCCTGAGAGCCTCTTGAATCGCTAGGTGTGTGTAGCGGTCGCCCAGAGTGTCGGACGGCATCAGTGCGCATTTACTACCGGATTGATGCCGAAAGTGGGGCACGTTTACGTCGCCTATAGCGAAGGTTAGCTCTCCACCGCAGCCTCCAAGAGCGGAAGAACAGTAGAAAGTGTTCGATCCCTTCAAGCGGCGGGCTTCATCGCGTGCTTCTGGGGCGCGAACAGACACGCGAGAGTCCGGTGAGCCGACAACCGCATAGATTTCACGGCCGCCAGAAGGGTTTTCGTTGCGCACTCTCGGACTCTATTCGGGCGGTATGACATTTCCGCTGCCCTGGCGGCTGGGGCAACGAGGTCAGTTATGCGCAGAACTAAGCTGGGAGCATCTTCGCCAATTTCTGAGAGGGGCACGCCGTGCCGTATACCGCTCTTCATCGAGCGCTGGGTTTACATGACCGACCGCTTCAGTACCCCGACTTTGAGGCTGCGGTACAGGCAAGCGTGCCCGAATCAGCGGACCTCGACTGGAAGTACCAGCTGCCTATAGCCGCGACCAAGGATGAGTTCGCCAAGGATGTCGCTGCGATGGCTAATAGTGGTGGCGGAGTCATCATCTACGGGATCGAAGAGCATGATGCCCAAGCGGTGGCTATCAGCGGCGCGGGCGCCTTTGGTGATGCGGTGGAACGAACGCTGCGGTCGTGGGTTGGCAGTCTAGTTCAACCACCCCTCTATACGCTCAACTTCACTGCGTTCGGCCCTGGCGACCGCTTGGTCGTGCTCCTAGAGGTCCCTGCGAGCCTTGATAGTCCGCATCTAGTCCTGCGTGCTGATCGAACATTCCGCGCACCGCGGCGCAACGGCAGCAAAACAGACTACATGTTGGAGCGCGAAATCGAGATTGCGTATCGCAGTCGCTTCCAAGCGAGAAGCGACCGAGAAGGCAGAATGACCGAGCTGCTGCAGGAGCTTGTGAATCGGTTTGACATGGACCAGACCAAAATAGCGATGGTCGCCCGTCCTGTTGCCACGCGCCCAAGTCACCTCGGTCGCATCTCAGAGTCCAAATTAGACGACGTCGCACAGAAATGGATTCAGAACAACGGTTTCACGGTTGAGCGCGGGCCAGGGCTAGGCCGAATTTATGGCAGGGCTAGAGCTGGTTACCGTAAGTGGACAATTAGGGCCCCAGAGGCCAACCCTGAGGGCATCTTCGAGATTCATGACGATGGCACGGTCGCGCTGGGGTACATCCTGCATGCGTCCGGCGAGCTCAGACCAGGCTCTGCATACACGGAACGCCATGCGCAATTAGCACCAGCAACGCTGGCACACGCGATTCAGGCGACATCCCAGACGTTGGGCCTGACAGGCGATTATCAGGCTAAATTCTTGATTCGAGGTAGGACGCTGAGCATGACACTCCGAACATTCGAACACGGACAGTTCACCACAGCAGGACCACACAACATAATCTCCAACTTTGAGCCGGTCGATGCAATGTTCACAGTCGGCACGGACGGCCAGCTCCTACTTCAGCAGGTTCGTGACGCGGCGCGCGATCTGCTCAACTACGGCGGTGTTGCTGATTTCGAGACTCAGTATCTTAGGCCAGTCATTTGACCGGGCTGGTATGAATACGACGCCTCTGTGGGTAGCCATCACCCTCCCTCTCCTCGGCTTCGCCGTAGCTATCCGCAGTGAAATTTTGCGTAGCTACCTTCAGTCACGCCGCGAGGCTGCTGCACGGGTTCACGATCGACAGGAACGCCTAAAGGGCAGACGTGATGAGTTCGAGCTGGCGGTACTGAAAAACGCTTATGCGTCATTGAACCGGCTCGCCAGGGCTGCGATGAGATTTCATCTCATCGATTTGCAGGTGGCTGAAGTGGTTGGGTCTTATGCTTCCCGGCAGACAGGCGATCAAACCGGGCCAGAACTTGAGGAAGAGTTCTTGAAGGCAAAAGTGCAACTCGCCACGGAGCTGGAACTGGTACTCGATGACAATCTCCGAGCACAACTGGAGGCAACACGGGATGCTTTGCTGACACCATCCGCTATGTACAACAGTGAAGCGGCAGAAGCACAGAAAGCAATGAACCGAGCGTTGGCGATGACCGACGAGACACAACGCAGCTTGGGTGCGCGCATTCGGGAGCTTTACGCGGTCTCAGCAGTCGTTTGAGTATGGAGGTCCGAGGGACGGTGTGTTGCGTTGGGGTACACCCAAACGCAACTGTGCAGAACGGAGCCGGATCACGTTGTTCTAGGGTCCGTTCACGGCTTTCGCAACAGACGCGGGCGAGGGTCTACACATCGTGCAACGTTTGCCGGCGGGCAGTGCGTTGAGGATCTTCCGGGACGGCTTGACGGGTTAGCAGCTCACCCCACAGGTGGACGACTTTGAGCTCCACCCTTCGGGCTCCACTCGCCCACAGGTGGATGCCCGACACCGCGGTCACAATCGACTCCAGCTCTCCCTTCGTTCTCAGGTGGCATTAGTAGTTCTATTTAGTCCTGTGAAGGGTCAGCTCTTGCATACGCCAGCACGGCGATAGGAGGCTGTGCACAGCCGCCGCTCGCTCGAGGCGAGCTTAGCTGTGTCGGTGACGTGGTGGGTGTGTGCAGGCGGTCAGCTAGGTTCCCTGCTGTCCAGGTGTGTGCGGGACAAGCAGCGGAGCGTGGGGAGCTTGTGCCGTGCACATGTGGTCAGGAGGCGGCGGAATCCTTCAACGCCAACCCCTCAAAAACGGTCGATATCTTTAGTCCGTCTCCCTAGTTGCCTTACTGGCGCGGAGTATCCGACTTGGAGGTGTCCACCACGCATCTTTGATTGACTTATCGCTCGAGGGATACGGGCGAAATCGTGACGCATTCGAGATGCGCATGGATAACTACCCGGGGACGGCCCTGCGGCCTGGTTGAGTTTCAGGCAGGCTGGGCGAGCTGAAAGATGAATCGGTCGTCGGGTGACCAGATGTGCTCGTTGTCGCAGATCTTCGCCTCCAGGGCCTCGCGAGCCTCGTCGTAGGTCGCGTCGCTGGCCGTGATCCGGTTTGTCGCAGTCTCGCTGCAGCTGCGCACAGTTCCCGTAAGCTTCACTTTCGAACCTCACCATCTACCGCTGACAGCCTCGCGCCGCCACCTCACAAATCTATTCGGCTAACGTCAGGCGGTGCAGGAGAGCGCTAATCGGAGCGGAGCCCCGGTACTCTGGCACGGTGGCTGACTCCCATTCCTCCGATCTGTACGATGCCGTCAATACCTGGGGCGTTGATGACGAGTTCTATCTGAAATTCGTTACGTTGGTCCCTGCTGCGCGGGTGCTCGACCTGGGCTGCGGCACCGGACGCGTGACTCTTGCGGTCGCGCGGGCAGGGTGCGACGTCACAGGTGTGGACCCTAATGGGTCACGGCTCGAAGCGGCGCGGGCGAAGCCGAAGGCCGGGCGTGTGGAATGGATTGAGGGTGACTCGACAGTGATTGGACCGGGTCGCGAGTTCGACGTTGCAATCATGAGCGCGAATGTTCCTCAGGAAATTCTCGACGACGCGGAGTTAGCCCGGTCTTTCGCCGATATCGCAGAACATCTTGTCCCAGGCGGCCGACTTGCTTTCAACAGCCGTGACCCCGAGGCACGAGGTTTGGAAGCATGGACAAAAGAGCGCAGCCACAAACTTGTTCAACTCCCCGAAGGCCAAAGCCAGCACTGGTACCAGACCACCCATGTTGACGAGGCGAACGGCCTGGTTGAATTTTGTGCGCACGAAGTCGGCGTTGACGGCACTGAGAATATCGGATGTGACACCCTCCGCTTCCGTTCAGAAGAGCAACTGCGCGCCATGCTCAGCGACGCAGGATTAGTAGTAGATGACGTATTCGGAGGCTTTGAGGGTGAGCCAGTCGCGAAGGGTAACGGCAGCCTAGTCATTACCGCTCATAAGCCTTAGTGGGGGAACTCTGTGACTAGGCTGAAGCTGTGATTAAGCCGGATGACAGCCGAACGTGGTACCTGTTCGATTACGGGATGGTGATCTCGACTGCACCCGAACCGGATGATTGGGACTTACTGCAGGAGGCAACCGGCATCGACTTGCAGGTGCCGAACAGTGCTTACTGGACCAATCGCGAACGATTCGACGCGGGGGATCTAGAGCCCTTGGAATACTGGTCGAGAGTAGTTGGCCGTCAAATCACTGATCAGTTCACAGAAGTTCTCGAATCCCTCGACGCATCCCAGTGGTCCCACCTGAACCTCAAGACAATGTCTGTTCTAGAGGCTTTGGTGCAGAAGGGTTCCAACCTCGCCCTGCTGTCGAACATGCCTGCTGGGATGTCACGGCGCTTTCTTGCCGAAGCGCCGTGGACCAGACACTTTTCTAGAACGTTTTTTAGTGGGCAGCTTGGCATGACGAAGCCGGACAGGCGGGTCTTCAAGCATGTCCTTGACGAGCTACATGCGCGTGCAGAAGACAGCATCTTCATCGATGACAATGCCCTGAATATCGATACCGCTCAAGCGCTCGGCATCCGCACAGTGGCATACTCTCCCGGAACCAACCTTCACCGGGCACTGAATCTGCCGTAACCACTGCGGTGGCCGGCACCCTGGCCCGGACAGAAAGCACTTGAGCACAGCAGCGGGTGCTAGGAAACGATTCGGTCAATGGGACGGGTCTAGTGTGTGAAAGCCGCCGATCCCGAGTTAGCGAATGCGCAATGATGGTTGCATGAGTCAGTTTGCCAGTGTTGAGGAAGCGACAGCTTATGGTGCCGGAATTCTTGAAGGAGACCGGGTTCGGTTCCGTCGGCTCCACGAGAGCGATCTTGAAAAGCTTGATCAGTGGTGGTCTGCACCGGAATGGGCAGTCTTGCAACAGTCCACTATCCGGCCACGCCCTGAGGGCAGCGCCGCCGAGCTTTATCGGGAATGGAGCGCGAACGCCACCTCCGCAAGCGTCGGATTCAGTATCGAAATTCAAGAGACCAAAGATTTTATCGGTCATGTGGCCCTCTATGGAGCTACCATTCCCGAGCGGGCAGCAACTCTAGGTGTCATCCTCGATCCAGTAAAGACCGGCCAAGGTTATGGTACTGATGCCGTTAAAACTGCAATCCGGTACGGGTTCCTGCAAATGGGTCTCAACCGTATAGAGCTGCAGGCCTGGGCATTCAATACCCGGGCAATTCGGGCTTACTCAAAAGCCGGTTTCGTCGAAGAGGGACGCCGACGTGAAGCGGTGTTCTATGACGGAGCCTTTCACGATCAAATAATCATGTCGATCCTTCAACGCGAATGGGATCATCTGTAGCGGGTCCTATGTGGAGCGGGGGCCCAATGAACGGAAATGATGGATTCCGAGACGCCGAGGACTGGGACAGGACACGCACACAGAACGCGCCTCGTTTCCGTGCCCATTTATTCAGTCATCGTGCTCACGTTCATAGTCGTAGTCTTCATCTGAGATCGATCCAATATCGACGCTTAGGTGCAGACCCTTCAGCTGCTACGGTGTCTTCAAGGATGCCACCACACCGCTCGATCGTACTGATCGATCCTTGATTGTCGTCGTCGCAAGTGACTAGCGCCCGCTCGATGCCGAGGCTTTTAACCACCCGCAGCCCTTGGCGCAGCATCTCGGTTGCATAGCCACGGCGGCGGTGTGCCGGCCGCACGCAGTAGCCGATATGACCGCCCTCTACGAGCAGTGCCGGGGTTAGCTCATGCCGGATGTGGACCCGCCCCACGATCTGATTGCCAATTGCCGCGAACAGCATCGTCGCGGGCACGCGGCCTGGCGAAAGGTTAATGCCGGCCCTGTCCCTCTCAACCTTGTCGAGATACTGTTCCCACGTCTGGTCGGCACGGCGGAGTGTGAAATTGAAGCCGTCCTCTGCGAGCTCTGACTGAGCAGCAAGGACCTGCGCCTCGTCCGTTGGAAGCGGATCCCGCAGGACTAACGATCCTTGGGGATCCAGACTCGACGGAGCGGAGGACTGTGACGTCAACATCTTCAGAACCCTACCCGAGCTGACTCATCGATCTTTTGACGTCAGCTTCGCGTAAGGAAGTAGAGCCAATCGATCGCTCGAATCGGCGCTTACGGCTTTGGGGAGAGAAATTCCAGCCTGTTGCCGTTATTGTCCAGCAGATAGAAGCGTCGCATGCCGGGAAAGTTGTCATCCCATTCAGGTACCAAATCATGTTCCTCAACTCGGCCTGCCAGAGCGTCCAGGTCCTGAACAAGGATTCCCGGGTGAGCTTTCCTCTGCGGCCTGAAGTCTTCCTCTACGCCCAAATGAATCTCAAGGCTGTCCGCCCTCACCCATAAGCCACCCCGTGCAGCAAGGACCGGAGGCTTCTCCACTTCAGTCAGACCAAGAACGCCTACGTAAAACTTTCGGCAATCGTCCTCACCGCCAGGCGGCAGGGCGAGTTGGACATGATGTAGCCCGAGCTTGAAAGGAGTTTCAGCAGGAGCATCCAAATACTGATCAACCGACATCGCTTTCCCATCTGGTCGCGTGTACGACGTTCATCTCGACTCTAAACCCAGGCCCATAGGCGGCGGCTGGATCACGCATGGTTCGTCGGGGTTTCGCTGATCACGAGGGCTTGCTGGTGCCGGTATAGGGTGGCGCGGCTCCAGCCAACGAGTCGTGCGGCTTCTTCTGCGGTTCGCCCCTTGGCTCGTGCGTCAGCTGCGATGGCTAGCTTGTCGGCGACCACCTTTGAATCTGAAAGCGGACGCCCGAATCGGGTGCCGTTCTGCTTGGCAGCTGCGATGCCGGCGTTGACCCGTTCGGTGATGAGCTCCCGCTCATACTCCGCGAGGGTGGCAAGCATATTCAACATCAGACGACCGGTCGAGGTTGCCGGGTCTATCCCGTCCGAGAGGGACCGGATGAGGATTCCTCGTTCACGGAGCAAGTTGACCGTGTTCAGGACATCGATGAGTGATCGACCGAGTCTGTCGACGCGCCACACAATGATGGTGTCTCCTTCATCGGCGTATTCAAGGAGCTTCTTCATCCCGGGCCGCTCGATCGCAGCTCTGCTGCCTGAGGTGACATCGGAGAAGATGTCACGCTTATGCGCGCCGGCCGCAATGAGTGCGTAGAGCTGCAGCTGCGCATCTTGGGTTGATGTGCTGACGCGGGTGTATCCGAGATGCCTCATACCGTCATTCTGACTCAGAAACCTCCATCAACGGCGCAGGTGAGACGAAATACGGTGAGATAGGTTTTCGAGACGCGGACTGCCCTGTATTTCCGGGGCGCGTGAAGCCCGCCACGAACTTTGGCGGTGTGTCTTGGAAAGCTGTTGTTTTTCGAGACGCAGGCGAGGCGAGTAGGCGCAAGGTTCTCCATAGACTGGAGGTAGGGTCGCGGAGAATTTTCGGGCTTTCGAATACTCGGCACACGTAAACTGTCCGGATGTCGAGCCCCGCGTTCTTCCTCTACACCCGCAGTAACAACATCGCCGCGTCCCGCCGGTTCTACTCAGAATTGTTGCGGCTTGACCAGATCTGGGACGAGGAAGGTGACATCGCCTACCTAGTTGGAGACACTGTCCAGTTCTCCATCGGTTATGACCCCGACGCGACGGGTGACCACGAGTGGGCTTTCCAGCCTGGCTGGGTGTTTGGGTTAGGTATCGACCCCAACCCAAGGCGTGCCCGCGCGTCGTGGAGCATCCCGCTATCACCCCAGTCGTTCCTGAGCACTGTTGCTCGGGTGCAGGAAGCGGGAATCGCCGCCCTTCGCCCTGAACCCTTCTGGGTCGGTTACTGGAGCTACGTGGTCAAAGACCCAATGGGTCAGACCGTCGAGCTGGCAGACCCCTTCACCGCTGGCCCCTAAGCCCGGCGGTTCTACGACTGGGCAAATGACTCATATGTGGACCAGAACTCGTCCATCGGACGCGGTTGCTCGAGGAGCAGCGCTTCTAGGTATAGAAGGTGCGTGTGCCAACCGGGCAAGTAATTGACCGCCTCGCGCCCCAACTCTTCGTGCTCGAGCTCCAAGGAGGTTGTCTCACCAGCTGGAGAGAGTGCAATCCGCACATGTGAGTTCGCTTCGTCCGGGAACTTCCAGGTCATGCTCAAGAGCTGTCCCGGGCGGCACTCCTGAATGCGGCTGGTGCAGGAGTAGTTCTCAGCGTGCTCAATCGTCACGACATTGCCGGTGACGAGCCTGCCAGAGGTCAATATCCCCAGCCATCGGGGCAATGCTTCAGGATCAGTGAGGCCCCACCAGAGGCGTGCTGCGGGCACGGCCATAGACCAGCTGTGCGATACCCGTCCAGCAGCAGTGTCAATGGAAGAACTCACGAGGGGCATAACGGGAGCCTAACGCGCTTCTTGATCTCGCACTGCGACGTCGGTCTTCTTTCCGCTGGCAGCCGTTCCGCACCGCCGGGTGCGGGCGCGGCTCGTCTACCCCGAGATGGACCCTCGTCTATCGAATGTTTACTTCAATGAACCAGATCACGGACACGCCACACGATCTCGAGTGCAGAATCATCTGTCGGACTTGGTTCGACCCGTTCCACGGTGAAGCCCTCGCGTTCATAGAACGCGCCGGCGCGGTCGTTGGCTGCGAAGTGTTCGATATACAGCTTTTCGGCCTCCGGGGGCAGCCGCTTAGTGAGTGCGTCAAGTAACTGAGGCCCCAGCCCACGACCGCGATGCTGGGGATGCACGTACAGCTTGTAGATCACATGGTTGTCTCCGCTCCGGCCGCGCTGTCCAACACCGACGACCTGGCCGTCCACCTCGGCGACGACGATCAGGCCCTTGCCCGCAGCCGCGGCGATGTGCGCATCGTTCCACCACCTGCGAACCTGGTCATCCGCAGCATCCACGCCGATCAGCGGCGCGTAGTGAGACCGAACGTGCGCCTCGCCGAACCGACAGATAGCCATGACATCGTCGTACTCAGCATCTCCAACAACTAGTTCAAGTTCGGATGAAATCGGGTCGCTCCTTCAACGAACTGCAACTGCTCTCGTCCTAACCAGAATAGGACAGCACGGTCATAAGACACTGTCCAAAAACCCTGACTCGCTCGCTGCGTTGGCCGCGGGCACCAGGGTTCTCTTCACCACGGTGGGTCCCTACGCGAAGTACGGACTGCCTGTCGTCGAGGCTTGTGCCCGCGCCGGCACCCACTACGGGGACCTGACGGGCGAGGTGTCCTTCGTCCGTGAAGCCATCGACCGTTGTGACACCCTGGCAAGGACTACCGGCGCACGGATCGTCCATGCGTGCGGCTACGACTCCGTCCCGTCGGACCTTGCAGTGCTCCTCCTGCACCGCGCCGCGGAGGCCGACGGCGCGGGCGGACTGACCGAGGTGCAGCTCGTCGCCAGGGCCAAGGGTGGCTTCAGCGGCGGCACCATCGAGTCGATGCGTGGGCAGCTCGACGGAATGCGATCGGACCCTGTACTGCGTTTCCTCGCCGGCGATCCCTACTCCCTCAGTCCGGACCGGACGGCGGAGCCCTCGACCCCGCAGCCGGCGGACCTGGGATGGGTCGGCCGCGCGGAGGGCGGCCCGTGGACCGCTCCCTTCATCATGGCGTCGGTGAACACGCGGATCGTGCGTCGCAGCAATGCCCTGCAGGGTTGGGCGTACGGTCGGTCCCTGCGGTACGGCGAGGTGATGTGTATGGGGCGGGGAGCCGCCGGCGCCGTCATCGCCGGAGCGACGGCGCTCGGACTACGGGTGTTCGGAGCCGCACTGGCCCTACCGCTCACGAGGAAACTACTGGACCGAGTCCTTCCGCCTCCCGGTGCGGGCCCGAGCGAGGCCGCGAGGCGCTCAGGCTGGTTCCGGTCCCAGGTAACTGCTTCCACAGCAAGCGGCCTGCGGTACCGGGCCATCGCAGCCGGGCCCGGCGACCCAGGATACGCCGCCACCGCCGTAATGGCCGGGGAGACAGCACTCTCACTCGCCCTCGACGGCGACCGCCTGCCGCCCGCTGCAGGATCACTGACCCCGGCGACCGCCCTCGGCGACGTCCTGGTTGAGAGGCTGCGCGCGGCAGGCCATACCTACGACGTCATTTCCCTCACCTGACGGACGCCGAATCGGATCACAATCCGCACTGGTGCGCCAAGAAAACCTGAAGGCAAAACCGGTGTCTGTACTGGTGGCACGCATGCCGCTCTAACATCGATCGGTAACATGTAGAAAATGGGGATCGGGACCGAGCGGATATCTGGAACGCTGACTTCGTGGAACGACGACCGCGGTTTTGGGTTCATCTCCCGAACGGACACTTCCCAAAAAACGTTCGTGCATATCTCAGCGTTCCCGCCTCGGGCACGCCGACCTCAGCTGGGCGAGGCCCTCACATTTGAGGTTGAGCTCTCCCGAGACGGAAAACAACGCGCAACGCGCGTGCAGCCGGTTGTCCATGCACCAGCGCTAACGTCCCCGATTCGGCGAACGCCTGGAGCAGGAGCTCGGCGCAGACCGGGCACCCTGGCTTATCTCGCAATCCTCGGCTTCGTCATCGCCTACTTGCTTGTCAACGCCATGTGGCCCATCCCGCTGTGGGTCCCAGCACTGTACCTGTTAGCAAGCGGCCTCTGCTTTCTCCTGTATGCGGCGGACAAGGCCGCCGCAGTCTCCGGGGGGTGGCGGACTTCGGAGAAGGCGCTGCTCCTGTTAGATGCCGTCGGTGGGTGGCCGGGCGGTATCGTCGCTCAGCAGGTGCTTCGCCACAAGACGCGCAAGGCGAGCTTTCGCTTTGCTTTCTGGAACAGCGTTGTCGTGAATCTGCTCGCCTTCGCTCTGTTCACTACGCCCCTATTCACGGTGTTTGCTCGATGGGGCAGCGCAGTATTCGGGTGAATCGTCTGCTGAGTAGCATCGACGATGTTGCACTTAGTCGCTGCCCCCACGCTGACCCCTGAACTCATGGAGAAGCTTCCGCCACGAGCACCACTACCGGATTACGCGACTGACGATCTGAGCACTCGTGATCTGTCCAAGTCACAGAGCCGAGACTTCGCCTTGCGCAACCTCCCAGCACCGGACATACAGAACTGACACAATTCGAGCGGTCAGGTACAAAATACCGCTCCAGAAATGCCCCTTGCTGAAGTGGTGAACGAGGCGCCCTCATCTGTGATTTGGGAGTTTTCAGCGATCGTGCCTAGCTCAACTTCGCAGTGATCCCACGCGGGATCACCGACTCACAGATTTCCGCTGCATGCATTCAACCGACGCCGGCGGCCTTCTGAACTGGACTACATGAATGCACCTGACGTCTTGCAACCCATGGGATACAAGACAAAAGTTCGAGACAGTTCTGCTAGGTGGGTTCCCGTACCCGTGCATACAACACGACTATGACGATCCCTCAACGGACACCTTCTCGGGTGGGTCTGACGCCGCTTTCGCTTGGTGATTCCGTTCGTCCGCCTAAACAATGCCGGGTCGGGTAGCGGCCGGCTAGTCTCACTGCTTCTGACGGGCGCGGAAATCAGAGAGCGCGGAGAAGCCTTCCCATAGCTCTTCACGGTCGATGTTCGCCAGTGCGTAAGAAAACCTATCGGAGCGCGCGAGTTTCGCCTCGAAATCATACTCAGGGCTTAGTTCCAGGAGAATCCTCAGAACCATGGCCCAACGGCAGCTTTCGACTGCCACGTAGTAGATGGCAAAGGATGGCTCATCAAATCTAATGACCAGTTGATGGCTCTGATGGTTCCGAATTTTCTTCACCATCCCCACCCACTGCCGCAGATCGGGGCCGAAAAGGCTAGGAACGATCTCGTGAACGCGCTCGAGCAGTTCTAGTACTCGGTCCTGGTACGTGATTTGGTTGAGGTGTCGCAATGTCTCGCTAAACACGGTGTGCGCGCGTTCCTCGTCAGTGAATCCTTCTTGAAGCAGCGCCTTCACACCTGCGTGCCGAGCTTCACGCGATGCACGCTCAACGGCCCGTGAACTGACTTCGTTGAACCGAACCCGCGGCTCATATAAGCGCCGGTGAAGACCTTCCAGCCCCGTCGCTAAGACTTGCGCGTCGAGTTGAAGGGTTTTCGAAAGGCCGTTGAGTATGTAGGGAAACGGCTCCACTTTGTGAGCGAGAGGTATCCAGGCAGCGAACATGGACTGAGAGAGATCTTGAACGGGCATGAAGGTGCCACGAGCAAGGGGAGCGGAATCGTCACTTTGAACGGTCAAGAGGTGCCAGCGTTCCTCAATCAGCACTTCGGTGTGAGCGACTCCAGGAACCTTCTGGGCGGTCCACAACCCGAGGAGTTGGCCGCTGGAGTGCTGTACTTCGTTGCGCAGCGTTTGAAGTGGTGTCGCTCTCGCTGCAGTGAACTGGAAACCCATTCCTCGCTCGTGTCTCCATGCTTTGAGTTCTCCTGGGATAGAACCCACAACCGAATCCGGGGATTCCCCACTTTCGAACTTCACCATCGCAGGTAATAGCCAAGTCCACCTGATGCCACCAACAAGATCACGTTCACCACGCAGGTGAGCCCCGATGAGAGTCATCGAACCCCGGAAGCTCTGCTTTATTGAAGAGAACAGGAGCATTGAACCCTGCATCAGAGCGCCGAAGAGGGTTACAGGCCGTTTGTCGTCAAGCGTGCCGATTATGTCCCGCGGGACGAAATCAGCGACTATCTTGGCCGGATCACCACTCTGCGTCACTACATTCGGTTTCGTCATATCCAACTGCTCCGGCTGAAAAATGAAATCGTCCAGCTCAAGTACATAGGAGCCATCCTCTTCCAGCTGCAGCGCCCCAGCGACCATGAAATCGCTACTCAGGCCGAACATCCCTCGCAATTCGCTCACTCAGTCAGTATCACTGCAAGCCCATGCCTACTCCAGAGCTGCACGATGCAACTAGCTTCCGGTGTTGCCTCAAGTGCATTATGGGTCGCACGTGAGGGATCTACCTTCATGATCACCGGATAGCTCGTGAGTCGGCCCGTCGCGAGCGGCCTCATGCTGGTCGCGCTATCGTAAGCGGGTGCCCCATTTGGTAGCTCTTGGACCCCGCTCTCGACCGAGCAGCTTGGAATCGACCAGCGATTTCCTCCGGCAGCTTGTGTTCACCGACGGCGTTGGATTGCTCGCACTTGCAGTTGCCGTGCTGGTGGTTGTCGTCGGCTTCGTCAGGTGGTGTGTCGGCAAGGCGCGCACCCGAACAGAAGAGGCTCGACTTGTGACAAGTCACTTTAGGTTCGTGGGAATGGGATGAACATTCCCTTCCAGTACAAGATTTCGGTTCACAACGCGACCCCACACCCACTGCGAATGGTCGAAGTTAGGTACTGGGATGGCATCGCGAGCCGACCGGTGCTCGCCCGCTCCTCCCAAACGGGAGATCCTGTCGTCCTCCCTGGCGACATAGGAATCGCATCGGTGCCGGCCATGACGAGGGACCCCAAGAAGTTCGACAGGTTCTACTTCTTCCGGTACACAGACTCACAGAATCGGACCTAGCACCGGCGCGTCGACAGTCCGAATTTCCTGAACCGCATTCAAGTTCTACTGCTCGAGCGATCTCATCGAACTATCTGGTCGCGAATGGTGGGTTGAGCCTAACCCGCCCGAAACGGGCTGCTTACTGTCCCTGCTCCGTACGCTCCTCGGGCCTCCATGCAAACAGTCGAAGCTCGCAGGATCACTGGCGCACCGATCCCCGTGAGACCTACCGAGAAGGCGCAAGTTGAAGGTCCGGCGTCTGCAACATTCATTTGTCTTGCAAGTCTAGGGTTGCAACACACCAGGACGAGACAACACCACTCCCCCGGCACTGCTACTCCCTTTACGTCTTGTTACCCTGTCTCCTAAGTAGGAGCATCCTTTCGTGACTGATTAGTAGGTTGCGGGACAGTCTTGGGACAAATCGACCTAGAGGAGCCGTATGGGCAAGCTCATCGGGTACGGGCTCAAGCCAGCGATGAGACGCCTCTCATCGATTCCGGCATCATCTATCTGTTGGCATTCGGTCAGATGCGGTTCAGCCTTGATCCTGAGCTGAAGGACACGGAGACGGCGGCTCGGCAAATCGATGCCCGTTTCTAAGGGATTATTCGGCTGAACGCTCCTTTGGAGGCCCTAGAAAAGCCCAAGAGCGCAGATATCAGTCGCATGAGAAGGTCGTCCAACAGAACGTGCGCGATTTCAGGTCAATCTCTCGGCCGATTGATGAACTGATCTGCGGGCTGGGACACCAGTTTCTCTTTGACGTCCATGACTCCGGAGTCGCCAACCAGCTCAAGATGGCTCGCGAGTGGACGCTTAGCCGATCCCGGCACCTTCCTCTGACGGATGTCGTGGCCGCTGCGGAGAAGTCCTGGGCACCTCGTTAATCCACTTCGTCTCACCAGCCAAACGGCTCGCGGACAGTGCAAATGTACTGACCTATCGCAGGTTCACATCGACGTGACAGTGACGGCCATCGACCGCACAACACCGAGCAGCTTCTCAATCTCTGCCGCCTCTTCATAACCGAGGTCAGTGCGCCACACATTCCGCTCTTCAAGCCAGTACCAATGAAGCCCTGGGCCTACAGCTTCCTGCGCCGCTTCAAGCTTCGGATAGTCGCCAACCCGGTCATAATCGTGCACAAACGCGCCGTTCGGTGAGTAGCCCACACGGAGCCTGTAAAGATTTCGTTTCATCGTTGTTCTTCTCCTTCGTCACGTCGGCAGAACCTCTGCCGTCCCGCACTTAATCAACTGGTTTGAGTAGCAGTTGCGGGATATCGCCTCTCCCGGTTTCTGCTGCCTATCCGGGCTGGCCCGTAGACTCGGCGCATGATTGTGGAGACTAAGCTGCTTCCTGATTCTTCGAGGCTCCACCTGGGCGTCGTCCTCCGGGTACAGGAGGACTCTTGCCAAATCCTGAACGAGGGCGAGATCTCTTCAGTAGGTTTTGCAGATCCTTTCCCATCACCACGAACTGAACGTGTCTCACCCGGCAACTTGGTAGCCGTTGCTGCCACACCTGAGGGAACCGAAGCGGTGGTATTCCGCTGGTATGACGCACTCATTCTTGGTGAAGAAGGCGGGATGGTTCGTCTCTGGGAGCCAGCCCACGGCGAGGTGGTTGCCCAGCCGCGCGATGCGCAGCAGTCCCACGAGCCAGGCACGAGGGCCTATCTGTCAGCCGGCCTGCCCGGCGCTAGTTGGTGGGTGTCCGGTGCCGTCTCCACGACTGCTGAAAAAGCTGTTGTGGAACTAGACGAAGTGGCGCAATTTTGCACCAATCATGATTTGTGGAACCGCCTCGGCTGATGTCCCACGCCGGTGATGTGAGTGCCGAGGAGCGATGGGTGGAGGTCACGCCGCACGACGACGGTTGGGCTGTGCTGTATCAAAGTGAGGCGGCAAGAATTAATGCAGCGCTCGGCGTTTATGCGCTTGGGATAGAGCATTTTGGAAGCACAGCAGTGCTCGGGCTCCTGGCTAAGCCGATCGTGGACATCCTGATCGGTGCCCGTAAGGACAGCGATCCGGGCACAGCTGTCGTCGGTCTGAGGGGGCTAGGGTACGAGTATCTGGGTGAAGATGGCCGACGTCCGGGCCGGCACTTTTGGCGCAAGCGAGGTATCAACGCATTCAACGCGAGCGTCGTACCCTACGGCGGAGAGCTGTGGGAAAGCAACCTTGCAGTTCGTGACTTCCTTCGCATGCATCCGACGTGGGCGAAACGTTACGGACAGGTCAAATTGAGTGCAGCAACCGCATCTGAAATGAGCATGCTGGGATATCAGGATCATAAGCGCGAATTCGTTGACGAGCTCCGAGCCGCCGCTGTGACCTGGGCGGGCGGGCGCGACCACAATTTACCGTGATCGGCTCTCTAGCGAACTGTTCTCTGCCCTCCCTCAGCTGATGTCCGTAGAGCGTGGTGCGGGAAACCCTGAATGTCTCCGCCACTTGCTGTGTGGTGCCGGTCCTCGCCAGAACGACTCGCTGGTTCCGATACTGAGGTAGCGATACACAGTGGCGCGGCTGGTGCCGATGATCTTTCCTATGTCGGCTGGCGTGAGCCCTGTGCTTTAGGTCGCGGGCACGTTTGACCTTCGGGTGAGAGATGGTGACTTCTTGTCGTCCGGCTTTCCGCCCGTGCTGAGCGGCTGCAGCCATGCCCGCTCTGGTTCGCTCGGCCAGCTGGTCACGCTCGAGCTGGGCGAACGCCGACATCACAGTGAGCATGGCCCTACCCGTCGGCCCGGTTGTGCTAATGCCTTCTGTGACGCTGCGGAAGTGCACGCCCCGATGTTCCAAGTCATCGATGAGGGCCAACAGGTTACGGGTGTTGCGCCCTAATTAATCCAGCTTCCAGACCACAACCACGTCACCATCCCGCAAGTGGTCGAGTAGCTTGTCGAGCTCGGGCCGGCTGGCCATCGTTCCACTCACTCCGTGATCGGTGAATATCCGGCCGCAGTAAGTGCTGCGTGCTGTAGGTCCGCGTTCTGATCCAAGGTGCTGACCCTGGCATAACCGATACTTTCCCACCCGCATGCTCCTCAAACTCATCAAAGGCCTCTTCATGCGCTGTTGAGAATAGCCGATATGAGACACATTGATGCGACAGCATCCCGCTGTGGTCAGGCCGTCACCGGCGGGCGGTGTGCCGTCAAATACGGCGCGGGCGGGTTCAGCGGTCAGGATCTGGGCAAGCGTTCCATGGGCAGGGGTCTCACCAGCTTCGATGAGGTGTAGTGCTGTGGCGGCGCCACATAGGCAGCAGAGGAATTTACTGCTAGGTTCACTCTCGTGATGCGGAAATCGTTCATGTATCGACCGGCTCTGGTTGGAGCCGGCGTCTTGTAGATCCCACATCACCTTCACCAAGAGCCTGAGGCAAGAACCACATCGGTTCTTGCCTTTCTTATTTCCCGTCGCGGGAGGTTCCGGGCATGTCGGCTCTTCTCGCAATACTGAGAGGAACTGCCCTATGGCAACAGCATCTGAAATACTTCAAGCGCTCAAGCGGACCACCGAGACCATCATCGGCGAATCAGATCTCGTCGAGTTGCTGGACTCGGGTCGGCAGCTGCGCATCAAGTTCGGAGTGGACTGCACAGCTCCGGACCTCCACATCGGTCACGCAGTAAATTTATGGATGATGCGACGTCTTCAAGATGCAGGACACCGTGTGGTGTTCCTGCTCGGAGACCTGACAACGCGGATCGGGGATCCGACCGGGAAGTCTGAAACCCGACCGATCCTGACAACCGAAGAGATCGATGCGAACGCGGCCGCGTTCCTGGACCAGGTGTCCTTGGTGCTCGACACCTCGCCCACCGTATTCGAGGTTCGCCGCAATTCTGAGTGGTTCGACAGCATGGACGTTGCCGCGCTGCTGTCGTTATGCAGCATGGTGACACATGCTCAGCTAATGGCCAGGGACATGTTTCGGGAGCGCGTCGCGGAAGGCCGCGAAATCGCGTTGCACGAACTGACCTACCCGGTTTTGCAGGGTTACGACAGCTTCGCGATGGACAGTGATCTCACCATTGTGGGGTCGGATCAGTTGTTCAACGAGTCAATGGGGCGACACTTCCAACAGCGACTCGGGGCGAAGCCGCAAGTTGTCATCACGACGACCATCACTCCAGGGCTCGACGGAGGTCCGAAACAGTCCAAGTCGCTCAGTAACTACGTCGCGTTGCGGGATAGCCCGGAAAACAAGTTCGGGAAGTTGATGTCTCTTACTGATGGTCTCGTTGGTAGGTTCGCCGCCGTCTACACCGACCTGCCGATAGATCGGGTTCAGGAGCTCGAAGTGGCAGCAACAATCGGAGGTACCGCTGCCCGCGACGCCAAATTGTTCATGGCAGAGGGTGTTGTGAGTCGTTACCACGGCCCGGACGTAGCTTCCTCCTGCCGTCGGGATTTCATTCGGGTCTTCTCTGAACGGGAGCACCCGGATATGGAAGCGGTGCAAATTCCGCATGCGCACCTCACCGTTTTAGAATTGGTGAGGGCAGCGCTACCGCACCAAAGCAACAGCGAACGACGGCGGCTCATTACCTAGGGCGGCGTCAAACTAAATGGCTCGAAGCTCACGGAACCAGAAGCTGCCATAGAAATCCGGCCGGGGTCGATCCTCAAGACAGGAAAACGCTCCTGGCACCGCCTGGTGCTGCCGGAAATGGGCTCACAATCTGGTGGTCGCATGACCTCGACCGCTTCACCCGATGGGTCGAGCAAACAAGGGTGAAAAATCGCTGAACGACTACTGCGCCTCCTGCCACTACACAGGGCACCAGCTCCCTCGCTTCGCTGCTAGCGCGACCGGATCCGATGCAACTTGACATCCTCGAACGCCGATAAGGGCCACGGTCCCGACCGGGGTACGTAAACGTGGGTACTGAAACGGAGCAAACGGGCACGGGAAGCGAGGCGACCAACGTCGGCGTGTTCCGACCGCTCTGGCGATGTCTTGCAACCGATCCTCCATCGGACAACCTGGCGTGTGCGGTTTCTTAGGTCAGTATCATCAAGAACGTGAGTCGCGTTGTGTTCATGTGTGGCCCGGCAGGGTCCGGCAAATCGACCTTTGCCAAGCAACTAGAGGACGAGGGCTTCATTCGACTGTCGATCGATGAAGAGGCATGGAGTCGCGGGCATAGGACTCAACCGCTTCCAGCCGACATGGCTCTCGCTATAGAGAACGAACTGCGAAAACAGTTGGTCAGCCACTTGAATAAGGGCACAAACATTGTCCTCGACTACTCGTTCTGGTCGCGGGCGATGAGGGACGACTACCGGCATCTGCTGAGCCGCTTGGGAGTGACACCGGAGACGATCTACCTTGCCACCCCACGAAACGTTGTTCTCGACCGCGTGCGGGTCAGGAACGGCGCTACGCCGAACGAAGTGAAGCTCAGCGAGGAAACAGCGGCCGAGTACTTCGACGCGTTCGAGCCTCCGACGGCAGAAGAAGGCCCGCTGCATGTCATCCATTGGCACGGAACGTCATAGCGGAGGAACGCTCACCGGGTGGTTTCGGGAAGTTGACTACACGATTCTGAACGCAGCGATCAGTCAGTCGGAATGATCGTGCCCTGATGAAACCGCATTACCGGTCCCGCAATCTCCCATAATGATGAGTGCCGACTGTCGTGATCAGTGCCATGAATTCGGTAGTTGACGAGAACGAGCTCTGGACTGATCCGGTTGAACAGCCACTCTGAAGTCTTGGGTACCGGACGTGGTTGCTCGCCTTGCAAAGCCGCCACCGTTTCTAGATAGCTCCAGCGACGACCTGAACGGCCAATCTCCGCGAAATCATCAGAAAGTAAAGAGGACACGTTATCCGAGTTGTTACGCACGGCTGAGGACAGCAGCGCGATTTCGGCGGCCTTAACTTCTGAGTAGTGCGATGCATCTGATTCCCACATGCACCGAACTTATCGTGAACTGGATGCCCGTTCTCGCGCTAATCTTCTGGCGATGCGTCGGACGAGCCGCGATAGCGTGGTCGGATGGCAACTACCCGCCGCTACCGCGAAAATGACTTGTATGGTGTTGCTGCGCTTCGTGCTACGTGGGCCAGTAACGCGCAGCATCGTGTATCACCTGACGTGAGATTCCTTGAGTCCTTCCAGCAGTGGTTGCACAGCAATCCTCGAACCATATTCATTGCCGAGGAGGAAGGTGAACTCATTGGCATGGTGAATCTGCAAGTGTTCCAGCGGATGCCTAAACCCGGCCAGGAAGCCTCTTGCTGGGTGTACCTCAGCAACGCGTTCGTCCTGCCCGGTAACAGGGACGAGGGCATAGGCAGCTCCTTACTTCGAGCGGCGATTACGTACCCTCGTTCTATCGGCGCTGCCCGCATCACCTTGTCGCCCACTGCCGACTCAATAGACTTTTATAGGCGGGCCGGATTCAAGCCGGCGGATGAATTACTCGTTCACCGGCTATAAACGCGGCCAGACCCACGATCACATCGGAGCACCTGTGACCAGCGGACATGATGATCCATTACAGGAGGCACCCGATCAGAAGGATTCGGAATACATCTCCTCGGTCCTTGCATACATCCGTGAGCTATCGGGAGGAGCAGCACTAGCCCTGAACGCGCGCGTCAATCTCCACTTTCAACCGGATCTCTACCTGGTAGACGGCATTTCAGTTCTAGATGGACTTGTGGCATCGGGCATGTACCTCTCTCAATTCGAAACCGGCGTCAGCAACGGAGGGCAGACCGCTCATCCCGGCGGCGAACGGTTCGCTTGGGAGCAGCGCATGTTCGCCGGCGTCTACGACACCCTTCGCCCAGCGAGCCGTCCCAAATACGGGGCGCTGAACCACCATCATGATTCGTATGGTGCCGCACCCCGGTTCGGGGCCTGCTATTTCAGGTTGCGCCGCGAAGTGCTTGAGCGGGCCACGTTCTGCTACCCGGACAGCGTCTTCCAACCGGACAACTTCGCAACTGCAGATAGGTTCGGGTTACTTGAAATGGCGGCCGTCCCGCCCACCGACGATCCGCTCGATCACTACATCGAAGCCCACGTCCATGGACCAGTCATCGTCTCCCGCGACGTGGAGGCGCTGGTTCTAGATCCTTCGTACCGCGGCACTGCAATTGACACCGCAGCCCAAAACCTCGACTGCCCCTTGGAATGGCATCCAGGCTACCGAGTCAGTCTCGCCGTCATCCGTCAACACCCCGACTATCGAGGAGTGCACATCGTGCGGCTGGCAGAGCGGGTCGCAGAGGACAGCGCACTCACCCCTGAACTCATCGGTCGCGCACGTCGGGAAGGCACCCACGATCCCCAACTGTTGAAGAAGGTGTGGCACTACGTGGCAAGGTTCGGGCGATGACTTCACACAATGGGGCGATGGCACGGGAAGTCGAGAAGGCCGTCTGTTACGTCCTGCACAACAATCACCTCCTTGTGTTCACGCATAACAACGTGCCGCTGACCGTCACCGGAGTGCAGGTCCCCGCCGGGTCGATCAAACCGGGCGAGTCACCGGAACGAGCCGCCGTGCGGGAACTCCACGAGGAAACTGACCGACCCGGGCAAATCCTTTCTAGCGTCGGCGTCCAACGATATGACTTGCGACCCACCCGAAATGAAATAGCCGTGCGGCATTACTTCGAGATGAGAATGACCGACGCAGATGAGTCAGAGCGGTGGGTTGCCGGAGAATCCGACCCGTCCACCGGCAGGGAAACCTCCCTTGGACTTGCTGGTGGCTCCCGTTGCGCAATGCGCACGTTCTTGCAGCGGGATTCGGTGAACGTATTGGTGCAATGATTGCCCGCGAAGCCGTTCGACAGGGGCCTGACCTGATCTAGGTTGGGAGGATGAACCTCGACACCCTAAGCGACCTTCTTGATGAGGTGTCGGTGGCGTACGCTGCGCGAAACGGTATAAAACGAACTGCGGATTGGTTCACGCTGAAGCTGCAGGAAGAACTTGGTGAGCTGACCCAGGCGTATCTGATGGAACGTGGGCAGGCGCGAAGCAAAGGGAGATCCGTCGAAGAGCTCAGAGATGGCGTACGAGCGGAAGTCGCTGACGTTCTCGCCCATCTTCTGCTCCTGGCCAGGCATCACAAAATCGATGTGATGGAAGCTCTCGAGGAGAAGTGGCTTGTTCACCACCCTCCCCGCTCGCCCCGATGGAAACGCGGGGAGGTCATTATGTGGTCCTACAGGGACCCTGATTTCCCGGATCTGATTGATTGTCGGCCGGTGACCGTGGTGGACGACGGCGAGGAAGGCCTCGTGGTGTGGCTCGCCCCAGGAACCCGGATGCTGCACCACGTCCTTGAGGGCGGTGCTGACATCCGCACAGCGGATGGGGCTGCCAGGTTCACCTCCCCACGAGCCCAGGCGGTACGTAACTGGTCTGGTTCCGGGGTTCTGGCCGTCTTTCAACCGGACACCATGTACTCCGTGTGGTTCTTCGAGACAGAACCCGGGGTCCGGGACACTTACTACATCAACATTGAGCAGCCGTACCTTCGAACAGCGAACGGCATCGAGAGTAGCGATCTGATCCTCGACGTCGTCGCGTCCGGCACCCGATACAAATACAAGGACGAAGACGAACTGGCTGCCGCCCGGGAAGCCGGCGTGATCGATGATTCCCTGCATGAGCGGATTCACCGCGCAGCCGAGCAAGCCATCGCAGCCTTCCAGGCGCGGGATTACCCGTTCAACGCCGGCTACGCGCAGTTCCAGCCCGACCCTTCCTGGCCAACCCCAGACCTACCGCCCGAAACGACATGGCAGTACGAAACGTGAGGAACCTGCATGCCCACACTTGGACCTTACCTACCACCACGAACCCTGAACCAGACGGAACAGCCGACCCTAGCCGTCGACGGTCTGCTCCTTCGCCCCTGGGCTGATGCAGACGTTGCAGCGGTGATCGAGGCATACACCGATCCGGAGATTGCCCGCTTCAACCGGCGGGTGATCGAGACCGAAACCGAAGCCCTGGAATGGATCCACCGCTGGCCGGCCCGATGGCAGAAAGAGACCGGCGCAAACTGGGCCGTGTGCAAAAGCGAACGAAAAGTGGTCGGGCGGGTGGCACTGAGCCTGGTCAACCTCTTCGAAGGCGACGCGGAACTCGGCTACTGGGTCCTACCCTCGGCGCGGGGTAACGGCGTGGCGCCACTAGCGGTCACAGCGCTGAGAAGATGGGCGTTCGATATTGTCGGCCTCAAACGCCTCCAACTCACCCACTCAGTCCGCAATCAGGCTTCCTGCCGCGTCGCCGACAAATCAGGTTTCGCGCAAGAGGGGACCAAGCGGAGCGCCATGAGGCACGACGACGGGTGGCACGACATGCACCTTCACGCCGCTATCAACGAGGCTGTCGCCTAAGTCCATCGAAACAGTTCGCCCGTTATGGTCCATATATGCGCGAGATCTACATCGTTACTCATCCCGAGGCCACGCACATCACCGAGAACGTAGTCGGCGGCTGGTACGACTCCTCACTCACGGCGCAGGGAACCCGAGATGCAGAACGAATCGCCCAACGTCTGGTGGAGCTCCTGCCCGAGCGGCCCACGGTGCATCTTGCAACGTCCGACCTTCGTCGCGCCCGACAGACCGCAGCACCGATCGCGCGGGCGCTCGGTGTCGAGGCCATCATAGATGAGGATTTGCGAGAGCGATCCTACGGCGAAGCTGAGGGAACTACACCCGGGAGCACAGTCTTTCTGGCACCTTCCACTGATGCTCAGCGAATGGACCATCACCCTGGCACTCCTGGAACGGAAACCCGTCGTGAGTGGGCTACCCGCGTCTACCGGGCACTCGATCGTGTGCAGCAGGCTGAGACTGACCACTCAGTCATCGTTACCCATGGCGGAACCCTGACCTACCTCCTCGCCGCCTGGATCCAGGTACCCATTGATCGCGCAGGGTATGCGATGTTCTCCACCACGCCCGGAGGAATAACCCGGCTCAGAGAAGACGACTTCTCCCACGATCGCCACATCGTCAACCTCAACGACACAAGCCACCTCAATCGAGCACCACACTGATCATCGGCAGGTCAGAAATCGGAGCGATTCAGCAGTCTTCAGTGATCTGTTGCGCCTCTGCTCAAGGTTCAGTAACGAGTGCCCGGAGCCGGGAGCTGACCATAGATTTCCAGCGCTGCCCCGCCCACTGCAACTTCAGCTCTTGAGGGGCCCTGCACCAGATCGCAGATGACGGCCGTGATGTTGTCGCGGCTGTCGCACTGCTCGGAGAGGGCGATCAGTGCGTCCACAGTGGCCTGCGGATCGAGGCCGGCGGCAACGGTTTCTTTCACTAGTTCATCCGGCACGTAATCGGTCAGACCGTCGCTGGCTAAAAGCCACCGGTCTCCTTCGCATGGTTGATGGCGTGAGAGCGTGACAGATGAATTTGGGCTGTCATTTCGGCCGGTGAGCACCTTCAAAACTACCGATCGCATGGGGTGTCTCGCGGAATCGGGGGGGGGGGGGGGTGATCTTCTGCGCATTAATGAGCTCTTGTATGAAGGAGTCATCGCGGGAGACCTGAGAGAAATCGCCGTCGCGTAGCAGGTACGCCCGCGAGTCGCCGATATGCGCGAGTATTAGGTCTTCCTCAGCGCAAAATAACGCCGTCAGGGTTGTTGACATCCCACTCAGTGACTCGTCGTGTTGTACCCGGCGGAAGACACCGTAGTTCGCGGTCGCAATGGATTCACGGGCATAGTCATCGCTCAACGCGCGACCACGCATCGATTGGATGACTGCGGCGAGGTTCTGTATCACCATTGCCGAGGCCACCTCACCGCCAGCGTGTCCCCCAACGCCGTCGGCAACGGCAGCAGCAGAGGACGAAAACAAGTACGAGTCCTCGTTATTGCCCCGATGCGCGCCCCGCCAGGAACGCCCCGCCGCCGAAAAAATTAGCCGAGCAGGATGCCTCCCACCCCCCATCGCCGAAGGCGAAGTACTAACCGGGCTACCGTTCTCAAACATGAAGAGAGACTACTAGCTATCCGGGTCCTCTCGACTGCGTGGCGACGGACGGCAGCCAAGTACAGCCGGTTTTCACCATTGATTCGAAGGTCGGGTCGCTTGCCTACCTATGTCGAGTCACCACCATCGACACCGGGATGTGCTTGTTCAAGGCGGTAAGTTGAATGGATAACGTGGATTCTGGTCAGGGGGAATTCGGTGTCAAAGGTCGTTGATCCGTATGTATCCGAGCCTCGTGCAACGGGTTTCGGGCTAGGAATCCATCACGTCCAGCTGGCGTTGCCGGTGGGCGGTGAGGACGCGTGCCGGCAGTTCTATGTTGGCGTTCTGGGCCTCACAGAGGTGCAAAAGCCGCCAGCATTAGCGGCCCGGGGTGGACTGTGGGTTCGTGCTGACAATCTGGAGATTCATCTCGGCGTTGAAGTGGACTTCCGGCCACAGAAGAAGGCCCACCCGGGGATCTTCGTTCACGACATCGACGTGCTGGCACAACGCGTGCACGCCCACGGTCACACTCCTGAATGGGACGACAACTTCCCCGGAATGCGCCGGTTCTACCTATGGGACAACAACGGAAACCGGCTCGAATTCCTCTCCCCCACAACTGGATGACTAGCCCTCGACCGCTCGTGGAGGTTCCACGGCTGCTATCGATAGAGAAAATCTCACTATGGCCGTTCTGACTGCCCCTGACACTGGCTGGCACACTGCCTGGCTTGAAGCACACGCCGAATGGGGTCCGGGCGTACATGAAGATGGCTTCGGGTTGCTGCCTTGCGACGAAGTTGGATCCCAAGCCGGCTTCGCTTCGTGGGTAGGACGGCTTAGCGACGATAAGCAATGCTCGTACTGGTGGATTGTCAACGGTGACAAGGTCCTTGGCGGGATCGCACTGCGGCACCAGTCCCACCCGCTTGTGTCGCAGGCTGGCCACATCGGTTATGGGATACGCCCGTCAGCACGCGGCCAAGGGCTGGCAACTTGGGCAGTAGCTCGCGTAGTCGAGGAAGCGCACATGCTGGGGATGGAACAGGTCCTAGCAGTATGCCGGTCCCACAACACAGCATCAGCGAGGACCATCGATCGCCAGGGTGGCGTCCTTGAGGGAACCCCACAAGAGAGCACAGTCCTCCGCTACTGGATCCCAACGAACCCGCCACGCGCATAGCCCCCATAGTCCCATTCGAGTGCAACTGAATCGCTGGAACGATCGTTATTGAGCGAGCTGCCTTTCTGGCCGAGCGACCACTTCAACCACTCGCTTACCCTGTGAGCCCCCTTCTGAGTCCATACCTCTCGCAGTGTCAGGAACCGTCTTAACGCATAGAGACGAGCCAGGAATCGGGGACTGGGTACTCTATGTGGAGACGACGACCGGTAGGACGTGAGCTGCACGCTCGGTTGAGAGGGGGACGGGGATCAGCCCCTGGCAGGCGGCAATTGATGCTCAGACAAGCCAATGAAACTGCGTAAGAACTCAGCTTTTGTCCGATTTTGGACCGCCTCAACCGTGTCAGACTTCGGTACCTACATCACCACAGTGGCGCTCTCAGTTCTTGTCCTGGTATCCCTAGACGGCACCGCTTTGGACCAAGGATTGGTTAACGCTGCACGATGGGCGCCGTACCTGCTCTTTGGGTTACTCGCGGGAATCTGGGTAGATCGTTTTCGCCGCCGCACAGTCCTCATAGCCGGTGACTTCGGTCGCGGATTGGTACTGGCCCTCTTGTGCTTGCTAGGTGCCTTGGGTTTCCTCAACGTCCCTACGGTGATGATCCTGATATTCATTTTTGGGGCGCTGGCGCTAATGAGCGACGCCGCCTACCAGTCCTTTTTGCCGCAACTGGTTCCCCGGCCCCTGCTCACGCGAGCCAATGCCCGGCTCCAGCAAAGCGACACCGTCGCTCAAACCACAGGGAGCGCCGTGGCCGGTGGCCTCGTCGCAGTGGTGACTGCGCCCTTCGCCCTACTCTTGGGAGCGATAACCCACTTCCTTTCCGGGGCCGTCCTGCTCTCCCTGAAACACGCGGCGACGAACAAGCCACCCGTACGCACGGACGGTTCCATAAGCCGCAAGATTGGTGAGGGCTTGGGCTGGATCTACGGTCACTCCCGACTGAGACCTTTGGCCTTGTCCAGCCATGTATGGTTCATCGGTTCCGCAATGATGGGCGCGGTCCTTCCGGCACTTGTTCTAAATGATCTGAGGCTTGGTGCGCTAGGACTGGGCCTGGTTCTCAGTGGTGCAGGAATTGGCTCCGTAGTCGGAGCTCTCATTTCTATACGCATCGGAGAGTGGTGGGGTACTGGCAAGACAATCGTCATAACGCAATTGATTCAGCCTGTAGCGCTTGCGCTGATTGCCCTCTCTCCTATGGTCGCTGTAGCTGTGGCTAACGGTCCTCTCGATGATCAAGCGTATGGCTCACCTGCCGAGTGGCCTGTGGCGCTTTGGGCGGCATTTGCAGTCGCGGCCGGAGGGCAGTTCCTTTTCTGGCTGTCTATGGGTGTCGCAGGCCCGCTGGAAATGGGGTACTGGCAGGCTGTTACGCCAGACAAACTAATGGCACGAATGAGCGCCACCAGGCGCTCGATAAACCGAGGGATGATTGTCCTGGGCGCACCCCTAGGTGGAGCAATCGCTACTTTCACGAACTCCTCCATCGCCCTTTGGGTCGCCGCCGCGATCATGTTGCTCGCAGCCTTGGTACTGCTGTTTTCAAAGTTTCGAACCGCAAACGTAGAAAACGATCAACTAACAGACGAAGAAGCGCTCACACACTGAGCGCCGAACCATCACTGACCATCGTTTGCGGCTGCTCCAGTAGGCTTCGGGGAGTGAATGACGAAGAACAGCTAACCGGCGGCAATACTTCGGACAGTGTTGTTCGCGTGGGGAAAACAGTGCGGAAACCCTGGCAGCAAAAATCCGCGGTAGTCCAGAGCTATTTACAGTCACTTCGCGGTGCTGGAGTAGTTGCGCCAGAACCTTTGGGGCGGGACTCCGACAATCGACACGTGGTCGAATACGTTGCCGGAGATCTCGCATTGAACCATCTGCCCCTCAGCACTGATGCCCTCTTCCGCATTGGTCGAATGGTCCGACAGATCCACGACGCAAGCGAAACGTTTCCACTCCCCCAGAGAGAGGACTGGAACCTACCCTTGCCCGCTGAAGCTCCGAATTTGATGTGTCATAACGACCTCGCGCCGTGGAACCTCATCGTCGGGGAACGGTGGGTCTTCATTGATTGGGACGGAGCCGGCCCAAGTACACGACTGTGGGACTTGGCGTACGCCGCACAATCATTTAGCTCTATGTTTGAAGGGCAGCCAGTAGATGAAGCCGCAGTAAACCTAAAAGCGTTTGTTAGCGGGTACGGCGCGGATATCGAATTGCGCAAGGCTCTCCCTGACGCTATGAGCCAGCGGACACAAGCCATGTACGACTTACTGGAAGAGTCCCACCGAACAGGATTCCAACCGTGGGCCTCCATGTACGTAGACGGACACGGCGAGCACTGGCGAGATGCGTCCGCCTACGTGCAACAAAACCAAGCCGCCTGGGAACAGGCCCTGACTATCTGAACCAATTGCCCGGCATAAACGCAGCTCCCAACCATGGTCCCCGAGATGTCCTCCGAGCCAGCCAGCCTACGCCGAACCGCTGTCCTTGATGCGTCAAGTCCAGAGCTTCGCGCAGATCTGCTGCAAGAGCCAGAAATCGGCCTCAACGCAACGCACTATCTGGTGTAGAGGCCTGTGGCGTACAGGTGTACCCCAACGCCACTGCGTAGATCGAGCTACATTACTCATCATGGCCTCGAAAGCACTCCAGATATGGGGAACTGACAGAGCAGAGGCTCTGGACCGAATGGAAAAAGTACATGCGGCTGTCACAGGTGGACTTCGAGGTCGTCCGCGTGATGTGACCGAGCTCAATCACGCATTGTTCCTGCGCCTCGCTGGGGAAGTGCAGGGCTTCTGTCGGGACTTACATGACGAGTCCATCGAAGCCCTGTGCACGCCAACGCAGGTCCCCCTCCAAGACCTTCGCGATACGTTTCGCTTAGCCCTTCTGACCGGCAGGAAGCTTGATTCGGGTAACGCTGGAGCTGGCAATATCGGTTCTGACTGGACGAAGCTCGGCATGTCGCTCTGGCCTGATCTCAAAGCCGTCTACCCCAGCCAGGTGAGGGGTGCGACCGACTGGAACGATCGGCTGACCTGGCTAAACGAAGCCCGTAATGGAATCGCCCACAACGACGTAACGAAGATTGCTTCCGCCCACTCTAGGCACCCACTCACCTTGCGTACGTTCCGCGTGATGCGTGGGCGGTTTGGCAAGTTGGCGGATGGAATGGACAAAGTTACAGGCGCATACTTAGGTGCAGCTACCGGTTCCTGGCCGTGGTGACAAGGGAGGGATGATGGCAAAGAATCGTCGAGTAATACCGGGTCGCTTCGTGCGGTTGTCACCCGCCCAGATGAAGACGGGTACTCAAGTCGAAGTCATCTTCGGTCGCCACGAGACAACTGGAGTCATCGTGGACAAGACTGTGACCGGGCGATACAAAGTCAAGGTTGAAGTAGAAGGTTCAGATGAGCCCGTGACGACGAACTACGCGAAGGAAGACATGGCCTTCAACCCACGCGATTTGCCCGAGGACGCCCTGCAAGAAATCGTCGCTCAAGCAGCCGTTGTTGACGAAGCGTGGAGCTTCCTACACAAGTTCTATGGTGGCGATCTGATTGCGGCTTGGGAGGTGATGCATCCGACCTACAGGCTCTGCCTAGCTCAATGGTGGGTGGAAGCTAACCAGACGCCACTAACCAGCAATGGCTACGACCTAGACGTGGCTGCGCAGGAACTGGCGTCCACTACCCGGGGGGAACACGATCTGTGGGAGGACCTCAGCCGAGTCGTTCTTCGTGACTTCCGCAAGGGGTTTCCTCTGAACCCCAGTACGGCGGCTATCGGTTCGACCGTGAGGATGATCGACCTCGACACGGAACTGCTGTACGTGCATCCTGACACCCCGAACGGAGGGCTCTGGGAGCAGGGAGAGAGCCGAGCGGTGTACCCGATGGTCATGAAGCTTTCAGGAGACGACTGGAAGGTGCTCAACTGGGCCTCTGGAATCGTCCCCACCCCGGGCCTTCCTCCCACCCTTTTCCAGGTCGATTGAGCGCTCTTCACCGATGTGTTACTGGGCGTACCCCAGACCGACAGCAACCCCGCCACCCAAGGCAAAAAAGCCCGCCACTCTCGTGAAAGTTCACACGTTCGTTAGTCCATAAGCAACGGGTCAGAACCGGTCCTTTCTGCACCTTCGCACAAACGGGTGTAGCAACAGGGTTAAAGCTCAGTCCTTGGGCGCGACCACGTACATTTCAGACCCGTCACCCTCGATGGTCGTCTCCGACGTCACCGTTATGCTCCGCACTCCCGCTTCAACGATCGTTCTCTGATGGGAGACGAGGACACCTAACGAACCTCCATCTGGAGTGAAGATTTCTCGTCCTATGTGATGTACTCCGAAGCTCACTGAGCGCATCGGTTTGCCGGCATTGATACTCCAGACCTTCCTGGTGTGATCCAAGGTCGGAGAACAGGCCTGACAGGTGACGTAGCTGTTCAGTGCCTCTACCTCAGTTCTATTCAGGATCTTGGGCATCTTCTGAACGAAACCGAGATCCCGAACCCGGCATGGACCAGCCAGAACGTATCTCCAGGCTTCCTCCCTGTCGATCACGTGTCGCACATGGAAACACGATTGTGCATGAACTCGGCGGACACCGCCATCAGTCATGACGAAAGCCGGATCCTTCGACCGCAGCTCACTATCCACTAGATGCTGCTCGCGCTGTACCTGTGCTCTCATGTCCTCCAAGGAAAGCACCGTTGATCCGTAGTCAGGGACATCTGGCTCTCCCCCAACGATGTCTTGGATTAGCTGACGAATATCCGCCTCAGTGAGTCGTTCGGCCCCCGCCGCCGCAGAGTCACTCATCCTTTCCTCCTGAATCGTTGCGAGTGGCTTCGTTGGAGCTTGATGAGTCAAGTTGCACTCGCGCACGCTCTGACCATTTGATGGTCATTTCCCGGCCAGCGTACGCTGCGGTGCCGGCAGCTATCACACACCCGGTTACCGTGGGGACAGCAATCAGTCCCATCACCGCAGCTACGAAAAGGGTGTACCAAACTATTAGGCCCAGTGCCTGAGTGCCCTCATGAGTCCTCGGTGGCCAGTTCAGACCGCAGTAGGCGACACCATATGTGAGAAGTTCGTCGTTTCGCGTGATTCGGGTTAGCTGCTCAGCGCGCTCGGGGAGGTTGGCTGACCAGGCGGCTGCCATCTCCTCGAACTTGGCATCAATGTCCGCCTTATCGCCGCCGGTGGCTAACCGATCTGACCAATCACGCGTCACCACGGCGCCAATCTGCGTAAGCGATCCGACCTCCGCAGCCCTCACACTCGCGAAAACACCCGCATCACCTAAAGTCTTCAGCACCCCCGCCGCACCCGACGCACCAAACAACAGGTCCGGCTTCACCAGATCAGCCGCGGACGCCAACACACTCTGCATACCCACCGCAGATTCAAACCACGACCCCTCCGCAGCCCTCACACTCGCGAAAACACCCGCATCACCTAAAGTCTTCAGCACCCCCGCCGCACCCGACGCACCAAACAACAGGTCCGGCTTCACCAGATCAGCCGCGGACGCCAACACACTCTGCATACCCACCGCAGATTCAAACCACGACCCCTCCGCAGCCCTCACACTCGCGAAAACACCCGCATCACCTAAAGTCTTCAGCACCCCCGCCGCACCCGACGCACCAAACAACAGGTCCGGCTTCACCAGATCAGCCGCGGACGACGGCACTTGAGCATTTCGGTCCGGTAGGTCTTCTTGACTGGCTTCGGTCATGATTCGTCCCCTATCCAGGTCGTGATGACGGGTGGGCTAATTGGGTGAAAGAAGATTTGCGCGGCATCCTATCTAAGCCCACCGACATCAAAAGTAGCCATGCGTGGTTGACCTCTGACGCGATTTGCACACCCGGAGGTCAACTCGGATTGACTAATTGAGCCAGATTGGCTTGTCTACTGCCCACTTGACCATTGCGTCGCGCAGGGTTCTCAAATCCTGGCGACGGCTTCTCGGTGAAAGTGCCCCGACACTGAAGACGTTGTCGGAAACATGATCAACCCAAATACTGCCCTCCGATACCGGACCGTCCATAGAGGGCGCGAGCTGCTGAAAAAACTCAACCACGTCATCGTCGTCCAACATTTGCGTGTCCGTGAGCTCGGCGTACACTCCCGCGAGGACACGAAGCATGACCGTCGAACCAAGCAGGTTAGTCGCCCGCAGGTCTTGGGGCGTCAGCTGACCGTCAGCGACAGCTTCCAAGGGCGGAAATGCCGCAATAAGGGTGTCAAGGAAGTTATTCGTCTTTTCGACGAGCTCTCCCTCATCGAGTTCATCCTCGAGGCGTCGTCCAACCCGACCATCGATGCCAACCGCGATAGTGCGGATAATTTCGGCAACCTGCTTCGCTCCAACCAGGTTCGGATTACTTCGCCCCATCCGGTCCTGCTCAAGGTCGACACGATCTTTGAACAGAGCATGCTTAGTTACGCCTTCCAGGGCACGGTTGACGACCTTGCGGCTGTCAAAGCGCGCTTTCACAGATGATGTGATTCCAAGTGCATTGTCAGCGATATCGAAGAACATTTGCTTGTAGGCAACCTGGTCATCTTCGATGAAGATCTGCAGTGATGTGCGATCACGGGACAGACGGTTCCGCTGCTCCGTAAGTTCGTCAATTTTGGTTTGGTACTGATCGAGCACACCTTGCTCAGCTCCGTTCTTCTTCGAAGCAGAAAGGGTGCTGCGTGCTTTCTCAAGATCGGCTGCGATGCCGGCGATCGCCAGGTGTATACCGAGCGTTCGGTGCTGACCATCCAAAATTCGGAGATCGGTGCGAGCCATCGTCGGGAAAGAGATAATTCCGAACTCTGTCCCGTTTATCTCTTCGGTCACCTCAAACTCGAAGATGTCTGGTGCACGCAAGACCAAAGCCGGGGCCACCCAGTCCAGCTTCTCCCGAATGTAATCGCCAAAAGCGCGAGCATGAGCTTCTTTCACCTGCCGGTTCCCTTCAGCGGGGTGGCGAGGATCTGGCGCAGGAAGTAAATCCGCAATCTGGGTTAGCGAGAGGTCGAGAGAAAATACTCGGCGGCCACCTTGGCGGTAGCGCGTTGCATAGAAACGGATGTTCGGGTCGTACCCGGTTGGAACTGTCATGATGGTTCTCCTTAAGTCTTATTTAGAACGATTAAACCTAGTCTACGTCATTAAGATCTTAAATGCAAGACTAGAGTTAGATCTGCCTGTTAGAGCACTAATCACGGTGGCATCGAGCTGTGGCACTAGGCGGCGGGGAGTCAGGTGCCTAAATTTCGGTAGAGCGTGGCGCGTGAGACGTTGAACGTCTCGGAAATCTGTTGTTTGGTGTAGCGGCCGGCCTCGATCATGGCGCGGGCCTAGGCGATCTGTGTTGGACTCACACCCGGCTTCCGCCCGCCAGTCCTGCCACGGCTGCGAACTGCATCCAATCCTTCCTTGGTGCGCTCAACGATCAGGTCATGCTCAAACTGAGTGACTGCTCTATCGTGAACCGGCTCCTTTCCGAGTCGGCCTCGATGAGGTCCCAGTCGTGTGCGGCGACGGGCAGCCTGGACCGTACGGCCTCGAGCTTCACTCTCGACCTTCCGGCGAGCCCCACGCGCAGGTCCGACGGAGCGTGGTCCGCAAAATATCCGGCGATCAGTTCACCGACGAAGCCGGTCGCACCGAAGAGGACGAGGTCGTGGTCGCGCGCTGGGGCCTCCATGCCAGCAGTCTTCCACAGCAGCGGCCGGACCGACGCGGAGAAGTGCCGGGCTCGCACATTGAACAGGTCAGGCCTGGACCAGCGGTAACCGCACCCGGAACACTGTCCTACCGGGTACGGACTCGAAGTCGATCGATCCGCCGTGCCGTTCGACGACGATCCGCCGCGCAATATCCAGACCCAATCCCGTTCCCTTGCCCACGTCCTTCGTGGTGTAGAACGCTTCGAATGCCCGCTTCGCGACCGGGGGTGCGATGCCAGGGCCGGTGTCGCCGATCTCGACGGTAACCCCGGCTCCGTCGCTGAGGGTCGCAACGCGCAGGGTACCGACGCCTTCCATGGCATCCACTGCGTTGTCGATGAGGTTGGTCCACACCTGGTTCAGCTCGCCCGGGTAGGCGTCGATGGCGGGCACGTTGTCGCTATATTCGCGGATGATTTCGACGCCGCCGCGCAGCTTGTGTCCCAGCATCACCAGGGTGCTCTCAAGACCCTCGACCACATCGGTGTTCTGCCGCGAGCCCCGGTCCATCTGCGAATAGGACTTCACGGCTGCGACGAGTTCAGAGACCCGCCGCGTCGACTCCCGCACTTCGGACAGCAACTTCTCAACGGTCAGGGTGGCAGCTATCCACTCCAGGGCCGGCGCCAGGGCAGGGCCACCGAACAGCTCTTCCGTGCGCCGGCACCAGTCGTCGTCGGCGCCAGCAGCCGCCAGCGTCGGGCCGATCAGCCAGTCCCGCTCCACGTTCCGGTCGGACAGCCACTCACTGAGGAGATCTTCCTGATCGGCAAGTGTGAGCGCATCGGGGACGAGCGCCGTCGTTGTCAGTTCTTCCCGCAGCATTTCCAGTTCAGAGAACTGGGCGGAAGTGATTCCGGTGTGGGTCAGTCGGCCGACGGATTCGAGCAGCCCCCGGGATGCCTCCTCCAGACCGTCGACGGCGCGGCTGGCTGCGGCGGCAGGGTTGTTGATCTCGTGGGCGAGGCCGGCCGAAAGTGTGCCGAGTGTAACCAGTGCTTCCCGCTGCCGGATGGTCGATTCAACCCGGCGTACGGTCCCGTACAAGCCCTCGATAAAGTGCACGCCGAAGGGGAACCACTCAGCGTAGAGCGCTCGGAGGGCCGTGGCTGGGACGCAGAGTAGCCGGCCCCCCTCGCTTCCGCGCCCGGTGGCCAGATAGACACTGCTTTGATCCCAGGCACGGAATCCGCCGGCCCATCGTCCAGGGACATCCATTGTCCCGACGACGGTATCTTCGCGCCCAACATGGCGAAGCAGCTGGAGGGAACCGTCGATCAGTACCCACCAGGAGTCCGCAGGTTCGCCCTCGTGCGAAAGGATGACGCCAGGTTCGACGGGGACCTCTGTGCCCGCTTCGACGAGGTCGACAAGTTGTTGGTCGCTGAGGCCTTTGAAGAGGCTGATTCCTCGAAGCTCGCTCGCGTGCATCAGATTGTTCCCAGGTAGCGGTGCACGAGGTAGACGGACATCGCGCCCTCACCGACCGCCGAGGCTACACGCTTCATCGAGTCGAGCCGGACGTCCCCGGCGGCAAAGACGCCGGGAACGCTTGTCTCCAGCGCAAACGGCCCGCGTACCAGCGGCCAGGGCACGGGATTTTCGGAATTCAGGTCGTGGCCGGTCATGATGAAACCGAATCTGTCGCGTACGACCTCCTCACCGAGCCAGTCAGTCCGAGGTGACGCACCGATGAAGATGAAGAGCCAGCTGGCCGGCACTTCCTCCGTCCGGCCCGTATCCCGATCAACGAGCTCCAGGAACTCGAAGTGCCCATCTCCGCGGGCCGCCACAACCTCGCTCCGGTAGCGGACCTCGATCACCGGCGAAGCGAGGATCCGCTGTACGAGGTACTGGGACATGGTGCTTTCGAGCGTGCCTGACCGCACCAGGAGTATTACCCGTTTCGCGAAACGGGAGAAGTTCAAGGCGGCCTGGCCGGCGGAGTTGGCAGCTCCGACGATGTAGACATCCTCGCCCTCGCACTGGCTGGCCTCGCTGGCGTTCGCGCCGTAGTAGATTCCCCGGCCACTGAAAGTGTCGATGCCTACCGCCTCCAACCGCCGGTAGGAAACGCCGGTGGCGATAATGAGTGCCCGTGCCTCCAACTCTCCGGAGCCGAAGAGCACGGCGCGCACCTGCCCTCGCGACTCGAAGCCCACGACATCGTTAGCGAGTACCACCTCCGCCCCGAACCGGGTCACCTGCGCCATGGCACGCTGGGTGAGGTCAGAACCGCTCAAGCCTTTCGGGAAACCGAGATAGTTTTCGATGGCGGCGCTCTGGCCGGCCTGCCCACCGGGCGCTTCGCGCTCGACGATCACGGTACTGAGTCCCTCAGACGCCGCGTAGACCGCAGCGGCGAGACCCGCCGGCCCGCCCCCGACGATGCAGACGTCGTAGAGCGGACGGTCCGCGCGCGTGCGTAAACCCAAGGCCGAAGCCAGATCGAGGGTCGACGGAGACCGGAGCACCGTACCGTCCGGCAGGAGCACCAGCGGAAGATCCGCCGGCGTCACTTCGGCAAGGTCGCGCAGGCGCCCGGCCTCTGCGTCGCGTTCGATGTCGAGCCAGCGGTAGGGCACATAGTTGCGGGCGAGGAAGGTCTTGATTTCGTGGCTGCGGTCAGACCAACGTGCGCCCACAACGCGCACGTCGGAGGTGTGATCCGGGTTGGCCCGGCGCCAGTCATCGAGCAGGTCATCGACCACCGGGTACAACCGGTCGGCCGGCGGATCCCATGGTTTGAGCAGGTAATGGTCGAGCCCGATGTCGTTGATCGCCCTGATGGCGACATCAGTGTCCGCGTAAGCCGTGAGAAGGAGAAGCTTTGCGCCTGGAGCATGCGGCCGCGCGCGCTCCATCAACTCGATCCCCGTCATCTTGGGCATCCGCTGGTCCGCTGCGATGAGTGCAACTGCCTGATCCCTCAGGGCCAGTTTGGTCAGGACGTCCAGGGCTTCCGGGCCTGAGGTTGCCCGGAGAATCCTGTAGTCCGGTCCATATCTGCTGCGGAGGTCGCGGGCGACCGCCGCGGAAACCTGCGGATCGTCGTCTACCGTCAGAATGTTCGGCTTCGTCATGGCTGGCGGTTCCTGGTACCAGGCATAGTGCATGACCCATCTGCTCAGGAGACCTAGCGTGAAGCCTATACAGAGCCGTTCCGGGAGTCCATGGGTCCGAAGGACTGTTTGGAACCGCTCCTCGTCCGGTTAGGCAGGCTGATACGCGGGGTAGTCCGTGTATCCCTCGGCGCCGCTGGTGTAGAAGGTGGCCATGTCCGGTTCATTCTCCGGAAGGCCCTCCTTCCAGCGGTGCACGAGATCCGGATTGGCTATGGCCGCACGGCCGACGACGACGGCGTCAGCCAGGTCATTCTCGACCAGTGAGATGGCCTCGTCCCGGGTAGTCATGACGCTGAAGCCGGTGTTCAGGAGGAATGGGCCGTCAAACTGCTCGCGCAGTTCCCGGACCAGCTCACCGGCGGGCTCGTTATGAAGCACGCTGAGGTACGCCAATCCCAGCGGCGAGATGGCCTGGGTCAGGGCGGAGTAGGTCCGGCGGAGATCCTCGTGGTCCAGCTCGGTTGCGCCCTGGACGTTGTGCTCGGGTGAAACGCGGATGCCTACCTTCTCGGCTCCGATTGCCTTGGCGACGGCGTTCACTACTTCGCCGACGAACCGCGCGCGGTTCTCGGGTGAGCCGCCGTACTGGTCCTCCCGCTGGTTCGCCGCGGGGGAAAGGAATTCATGCAACAGGTAGCCGTTGGCACCGTGGAGTTCAACGCCGTCGAACCCTGCCTTGATGGCGTTGAGCGAGCCCTGAACAAACTCCTCGACAACTCCGGGAAGCTCGTCCTCGGTGAGCGCGTGGGGGACCGGGTAGGGCTGCTTGCCCTTGTAGGTGCGGGTCATGCCGTCGATTGCGATGGCGCTCGGGCCGACGACCGTCCGGCCGCCGTTGGTGTCCTCGTGGGTGACCCGTCCCGCGTGCATGACCTGGGCGAAGATGCGGCCGCCCTCAGCATGGACGGCGTCAGTGACCCCGGTCCAGCCTTCGACCTGCTCGTCCGTCACGAGCCCGGGTTGGCCCGGAAAACCCTGGCCGGCGTGGCTTGGGTAGGTTCCCTCGCTGACGATCAGGCCGAGTGACGCGCGCTGGCGATAATGCTCGACGACGATCGGTCCAGGCACGCCGTCCTGGCCGGAACGGCAGCGGGTGAGCGGAGCCATGACCAGGCGGTTGGGCAGTTTCAGTTCGCCTACGGTAATCGGGGAGAACAGCATGGGGGAGTCCTTTCGCGGAAGCTTTCACTGTGAAAGCGCAGTTGCCCGGGCAACTATTCCGGATGGGACGTGGATCACATGCCGTACGGGCTCAGCGCAGAACGACCGTGCGGTTCCCCAGCAGCACGATCCTTCCCTCACAGTGCCAGCGCACCGCGTTACGCAGGGCAGCGCACTCGGCGTCGCGGCCCACCGCCACCAGATCGTCCGGCGTGTAGGTGTGGTCCACCTCGATGACCTGCTGGGAAATGATCGGTCCCTCGTCGAGTTCTGCATTGACGTAATGGGCGGTTGCGCCCACGGTCTTCACGCCCCGCTCGTAGGCCTGATGGTACGGCTTGGCGCCCTTGAAACTCGGCAGGAAGGAGTGGTGGATGTTGATGACCCGGCCTGCCATCCGGAGGGAGAGCTCATCACTGAGGACCTGCATGTAGCGCGCCAGCACCACGAGTTCCACGTCGAACTCGTCGACAAGTTCCAGGAGCCTGGCCTCGGCGTCCGGCTTGGTCTCCTTCGTGACGGGCACGTGGAAGAAAGGAATGCCATGCCACTGGACAAGGCCCTCCTGATCCCGGTGATTTGAGACCACTGCAACAATCTCGACTGGGAGCTCGCCCGTGCGGGTGCGGTAGAGCAGGTCATTGAGGCAGTGGCCCATCTTCGACACCATGACCAGCACCCGGCGTTTACGGCCCTGCGGCTCCAACTGCCAGTTCAGCTGCCACCGGTCGGCCACCGGCGCAAAATCATGCCGCAACCCTTCGGTGCGGGAAGGCGGCTGTAATTCCGGCAACAGAGAGGACGCCGAAGAACCGAAGGAGAAGTGGATCCGCATGAAGAAATGCCGCTGCGCTTTATCTCCGTACTGCTTGATGTCGAGGATGTCGCAGCCCTGATCCAACAGAAACCCTGAGATCGCGTGGACGATGCCGGGAGATTCAACGCAGTCGACGGTGAGTACATGCTCCCTCTGGGACGCGGGTGTTTCAGTTGCCACGAGATACTCCTTGTGCGTGTGCCGCCAGCAGGGTGCTGGCTTCCTGGCGGGTACTGCCGGAGCTTTCGATGTGCGCGAGTTCGGCGGGGATCTCCCACCCCTTCTTGCGCATTGCCGTGGCCCACAGCCGGCCGGCGCGGTACGAGGAGCGCACCAACGGCCCGCTCATGACACCGAGGAAGCCGATGTCGTCCGCTTCCTGCTGGATGTCGACGAACTCCTGAGGCTTCACCCAGCGGTCCACGGGTAGGTGGCGTTCGCTGGGACGCAGGTACTGCGTGATGGTGATCAGGTCGCAGCCAGCCTGGTGCAGGTCGGAAAGCGCGTGCGAGATCTCCTCCCGCGTCTCGCCCATGCCCAGGATCAGGTTGGACTTGGTGACCATCCCCAGGTTCCGCCCCTGGGTCAGGACGTCGAGTGAACGCTCATAACGGAACGCCGGCCGGATCCGCTTGAAGATGCGCGGCACAGTCTCGACGTTGTGCGCAAAGACTTCCGGCTTCGAATCGCAGATCGCCTGAATGTGCTCCGGCTTGCCGGAGAAGTCGGGGATCAGAAGCTCGACGCCGGTGCCCGGGTTCAGTTCGTGAATCTTGCGGACGGTTTCCGCGTAAAGCCACACGCCCTCGTCCTCGAGGTCGTCACGGGCCACGCCGGTCACAGTGGCGTAGCGCAACTGCATGGCCTTGACCGAACGCGCCACCTTGGTGGGCTCGAACCGGTCCACCGGGGAGGGCTTGCCGGTGTCGATCTGGCAGAAGTCACAGCGGCGCGTGCACTCGGAACCGCCGATGAGGAACGTGGCTTCCTTGTCCTCCCAGCATTCGAAGATGTTGGGGCAGCCGGCCTCCTCGCACACGGTGTGGAGGCCTTCCTTCTTCACGAGGTTCTTGAGCTGGACGTACTCCGGTCCCATCTGGACTTTCGCTTTGATCCAGTCGGGCTTGCGTTCCACGGGGACGGCAGAGTTGCGCTGCTCTACGCGGAGCAGCTTGCGGCCTTCTGGTGCCAGAGTCATGGGTTCTCTTCCTTCGACTTCCGATTCAGCATTCGACGACGTTGACGGCAAGGCCGCCGAGTGCCGTTTCCTTGTATTTGGAGCTCATGTCCTTGCCGGTTTCCCGCATGGTCACAATGACCTCATCCAGTGACACCCGGTGCGTACCGTCTCCCCAGAGGGCCATCTTGGCCGCGTTGATCGCCTTGGCGGCGGCAATCGCATTGCGTTCGATGCAGGGGACCTGCACCAGACCACCGATGGGATCGCAGGTGAGGCCGAGGTTGTGTTCCATGGCGATCTCGGCCGCGTTCTCCACCTGGGAGGCAGAGCCGCCCATCACCTCAGCGAGGCCGGCCGCCGCCATGGACGACGCCGAACCCACCTCGCCCTGGCAGCCCACCTCTGCGCCGGAGATGGAAGCCTGCTCCTTGTACAGCACGCCGATGGCGGCGGCAGTCAGCAGGAACTTCACGACGACGTCGTCCCTGTCCTCCTGCGCGGCGTTTTCCATGCCGGGCGCAAAGTACAGTGCGTAGTAGAGCACGGCGGGAATGATGCCGGCGGCGCCGTTGGTGGGTGCGGTGACCACCCTGCCGCCGGACGCGTTCTCCTCGTTGACGGCGAGGGCAACGAGGTTGACCCATTCCTGCCAGTACTTCGGGTCCCGGTCCTTGTCCTCCTTGAGCAGCCGCTCATGCCAATCCGGAGCACGACGGCGGACCTTCAGCCCGCCGGGAAGCAAGCCTTCACGCTTGATGGCTGAGTTCTTGCACTCCTCCATCACCTGCCAGATGTGCAGCAGGCCGTCCCGGATTTCCTGATCTGAGTGCGCTACCTTCTCGTTGAGGAGCATGATGTCGCTGATAGCCAGGCCGGTGGTGCGGCAGTGCTCCAGCAGTCCGGCCGCCGTGCGGAAGGGGTAGGGCAGCTGTTCCTTGGACTCCTCAAGCTGTTCTGCAGCGGCATCTTCCTCGCCTTCGCGCACAATGAAGCCTCCGCCCACCGAGAAGAACGTCGCCTCATGGAGTATCTCGCCGGCGTCGTTTTTCACCTGGAAGGTCAGCCCGTTGGTGTGGCGGGGCAGCACGGTCAACGGACGCAGCACCATGTCTTCCACGCCGTAGGGCAGGGAAGCTCCGCCGGCCAGCTGCAGCATCCCGGTATCGGCGATGGCGGCCAGCCGTTCCTCCACCTCGTCCGGCAGGATCAACTCGGGGTGGAAACCTTCGAGACCAAGCAGGACGGCGGTCATGGTGCCGTGTCCGCGGCCCGTTGCCGCGAGGGACCCGTAGAGGTCCACCCGCAGTGACGTCACCTCCGCCAGCCTGCCGGAGGCCTTGAGCTCCTCCGCGAAGACGGCGGCAGCCCGCATGGGGCCAACGGTGTGCGAGCTTGAGGGCCCGATCCCGATGGAAAAGAGGTCAAAGACTCCAACAGCCATAGTTATTCCTTAAGTGGACACCGATCCGCCCTCAGGCGAGGTCGGCAACGTCCGGATAGAGGGGGTGCGCGGCGGCGAGTGCTTCCACACGGGAACGCAGGGCGGAGAGGTCGGCACCGGCGTCGGCAATCAAAGCCTCGGCGATGATGTCAGCGACCTCCGCGAATGCTTCTGCGCCGAAGCCGCGGGTAGCCAGCGCGGGGGTGCCGATGCGCAGCCCGGAGGTGACCATCGGCGGGCGCGGGTCGAACGGCACTGCGTTGCGGTTCACGGTGATGTCGATCTCCGCCAGACGGTCCTCGGCCTGCTGTCCATTCAGTTCGCAGTTGCGCAGGTCAACCAGGACGAGGTGCACATCGGTTCCGCCGGAGATGACGTTGATTCCCTTCGCGGTGACGTCCGGCTGGATCAGGCGTTCGGCCAGGATCCGTGCGCCGGCAAGGACCCGCTCCTGACGTTCCTTGAACTCCGGCGAGGCGGCAATCTTGAAGGCAACCGCCTTGCCGGCGATGACATGTTCCAGTGGCCCGCCCTGCTGGCCCGGGAACACGGCGGAGTTGATTTTTTTGGCGATGGCGGCGTCGTTGCTCAGGATGATGCCGCCGCGCGGACCGGCGAGAGTCTTGTGCGTGGTGGACGTGGTGACATGCGCGTGCGGCACGGGGGAGGGGTGCAGACCGGCGGCGACGAGGCCGGCGAAGTGCGCCATATCGACCATGAGATAGGCGCCCACCGAGTCGGCAATCCGCCGGAACTCGGCGAAGTCCAGCTGGCGGGCGTACGCGGACCAGCCGGCAACGATGAGCTGCGGCTTGTGTTCCTGTGCGAGGCGCTCCACCTCGGCCATATCGATCCGGTGGTCATCTTCGCGGACCTGGTACGGAATGACGTTGTACAGCTTGCCCGAGAAGTTGATGCGCATGCCGTGCGTCAGGTGCCCGCCATGAGCCAGGTTCAGGCCCATGATGGTGTCGCCAGGCTTGATCAGCGCGTGCATCACCGAGGCGTTTGCCTGGGCACCGGAGTGCGGCTGCACGTTGGCGTACTCAGCGCCGAACAGGGCCTTCAGCCGGTCGATCGCCAGTTGCTCGATGACGTCCACATGCTCACAGCCGCCGTAGTAGCGCTTGCCGGGATACCCTTCCGCGTATTTGTTGGTCAGGACGGAGCCCTGAGCCTGCATGACTGCAGCGGCGGTGTGGTTCTCCGATGCGATCATTTCCAGACCGGAGCGCTGGCGGTTCAGTTCGTCGTCGATCTTCCCGGCGATCCGCGGATCCAGGTCGGACAACTGCGCGTTCAGCGACTGCGACACAACCTGCTCGAAAGCGACGGTAGCCTGGCCTGCTCCTACGGGGCTCACAGCTCGCCTCCGTTGGCTGCGGCGTACTCTTCAGCTGACATCAGGGGGCCGTTCTCGGTGACGGCCACCTTGAACAGCCAGCCGTTGCCATACGGATCGCTGTTGATCAGTTCCGGATTGTCGACGACGTCGGCATTGGTTTCGGTGACTTCGCCGGAGACCGGCGCGTACAGATCCGAGACGGACTTGGTGGATTCCACCTCGCCGCACGTTTCGCCGGCGGTGACGGTGTCGCCGACCTCGGGAAGGTCCACGTACACGATGTCGCCGAGGGCGTCGGTGGCCACGGCGGTGATACCGATCGAGACGGGTCCGGAGCCGTCGCCGGCAATCCATTCGTGCTCGGCGGAGTACAACAGGTCAGCAATAACCTTGCTCATATCTCATCCTTAAAGTGTCGTTCGATTTGAAGCGTGACGGTGAAGGCGCCGGCAGGGCCGGCGTTTTCGGAAGCGTGCGTCAAGCGAAGCAGCACGCGTGAAAATGCCGACTCTGCCGGACCCAGAGGCTTACTTGGAGCGCTTGTAGAACGGCAGTGCGACAACTTCGAACGGCTCAGGCTTGCCGCGGAGGTCGATGTCCAGAGCTGTGCCGGGTTCGCTGAGTTCGACGTCCACGTATGCCAACGCGATCGGGTAGCCCAGGGTGGGGGAGGGCTGGCCGGAGGTCACTTCGCCCACCACGTTCCCGTCTTTCAGGACGGGATAGTGGCTGCGGCCTGCGCGGCGCCCGAGGCCCTTGAGGCCCACGAGCTTGCGCCCAGTGGTCGAGCCGGTGCCGGCTGCTTTGAGTTCGGCCAGTGCAGTCTTGCCGATGAAGTCGGATTCCTTGGCCAGTGAAACGACCGGACCGAGGCCCGCAGCGTAGGGGTTGCCCTCGCGGGAGAGTTCGTTGCCGTAGAGCGGCATGCCTGCCTCGAGGCGCAGGGAGTCGCGGGACGCGAGGCCGGCGGGGAGTCCCTGCCCGGTTCCGGTCTCCAGCAGCGCTTCCCACAGACCGGGAGCGTCCTCGTTCGGCACGTAGATCTCGAAGCCGTCCTCACCGGTGTATCCGGTGCGCGCCAGCAGCAGTTCCTGACCGTTGATCTCGACCTCAACAGCGGCGTAGTACTTGAGCTCGGTGACGAGCGCGTGCTGGTCGGCCGGCACCAGCGTGAGCAGGATGGCCTCGGCATTGGGTCCCTGCACGGCGATAAGCGACGTCTCGGCGGACACATCGTTCACAGTGACGTTGAAATTCGCGGCTCGTTCAGCAAGTTCCGCGGCAACCACGGCGGCGTTTCCGGCGTTGGGGACCACGAGGTACTTCTCATCGTCGCGGCGGTAGGAGATCAGGTCATCGATGATGCCGCCGTCCTGCTGGCAGATCAGCGAGTACTTGGCCTTTCCTACCGCCACCGCTGAGAGCTTGCCGACCAGAGCGTAGTCGAGGAAGGCCGCGGCGTGCGGGCCGGTGACCCAGACTTCGCCCATGTGGGAGAGGTCAAAGAGACCCGCGGCGGTACGTACCGCGTGGTGCTCGGAGAGTTCGGACTTGTACTTCAGGGGCATTTGCCAACCGCCGAAGTCGGTGAAGGACGCCCCGGCCAGCTTGTGCTGGTCGTAAAGCGCTGTGTAGTTCTCGGTCATCGCGGAATCCTTAGTTCTCGAAGTCGGAGAGAGGAGGGCAGGAGCAGACCAGGTTTCGGTCTCCTGCGGCGCCGTCGATACGGCCAACGGGCGGGAAGTACTTGTCCTGCCGGAGGGAGGGCACGGGGAACGCGCCCTGCTCGCGCGGGTAACGGCGCTCCCACTCGGAGGTGACGACGGCGGCTGCCGTGTGCGGCGCGTTACGCAGCGGCGACTCTTCCAACGTGAAGTCCCCGGTGGCGACCTGCTCCATTTCCTTGCGGATGGTCACCATTGCGTCGATGAAGCGGTCGATTTCCGCGAGGTCCTCGGACTCGGTCGGCTCTACCATCAGAGTGCCTGCCACGGGGAAGGACAGCGTGGGGGCATGGAACCCGAAGTCGATAAGGCGTTTGGCGACGTCCTCGGCCGTAACTCCCGTGCGGGCCGTGAGCTCGCGCAGGTCAAGGATGCACTCGTGGGCAACGAGTCCACTTTCACCGGTGTAGAGGACCGGGAAGTGCTCGTTCAACCGGGCGGCGATGTAGTTTGCCGCCAGGAGGGCGGACTTGGTGGCTTCGGTGAGGCCCTGGCCGCCCATCAGCTTTACGTACGCCCAGGAGATCGGCAGGACGCCCGCCGACCCGAAGCGGGAAGCAGAAATCGCGACGCCGTGTCCGGCTTCATGGGCGGACTTGTTCGCGTCGCCCGGCATGAACGGCGCCAGGTGCGCCTTCGCAGCCACCGGGCCGACGCCGGGACCGCCGCCGCCGTGCGGGATGCAAAAGGTTTTGTGCAGGTTCAGGTGTGAGACGTCGCCGCCGAACTTGCCCGGCTGGGCGAGGCCGACGAGAGCGTTCAGGTTTGCGCCGTCGACGTAGACCTGGCCGCCCGCCTCGTGCACCGCATCGCAGACTTCGCGGACGTCGGCGTCGAACACTCCGTGGGTGGACGGATAGGTGATCATGATCGCCGACAGGGCGTCCCTGTTGGCTTCGATCTTCCCCCGCAGGTCACCGTGGTCGATGGTGCCGTCCGAAGCCGTGGCTACGACCACAACCTTCATGCCCGCGAGGACAGCCGACGCTGCGTTGGTGCCGTGCGCGGAGGCAGGAATCAGGCAGACGTTGCGCTGGCCCTCGCCGCGGGAAGCGTGGTACCCGCGAATGGCGAGCAGCCCGGCGAGCTCACCCTGTGAACCGGCGTTGGGCTGGATGGAAACCTGGTCGTACCCGGTGATCTCAGCAAGGTCGGCTTCGAGCCCGTCGATCAGCTCGCGCCAGCCTTCGGTCTGGGAATCCGGGGCGAAGGGGTGAATCGAAGCGAACTCGGGCCACGAAATGGCTTCCATTTCAGCGGTGGCGTTCAGCTTCATGGTGCAGGAGCCCAGCGGGATCATGGTGCGGTCCAGCGCGAGGTCCCGGTCCGAGAGCCTGCGGATGTAGCGCAGCAGCTGGGTCTCCGAACGGTGCGTGTTGAAGACCGGGTGCTGAAGGTATTCCGAGGTGCGCACGACGGCGGCGGGCAGCTCGAAGCCCGCAGCTTCCCTTACCTGACCGGCACCAAAAGCGGCGGACACGGCGGAGAGGACATCCGGCGTCGTCGTTTCATCGATCGAGATGCCGACGGTGTCGGCGTTGATGAGGCGCAGGTTGATCCCACGCGATTCAGCAGCGGAGACCACCTTGGCGGCGTCGCGGGGTACGTGGACGGTGAGGGTGTCGAAGAAGGAGTCGCTCTCCAGTTCCCAGCCGGCGGCCTTGAGCGTGGTGGCGAGCGCACGGGCGCTGCCGTGGACGTTCTGCGCAATGGCCTTCAGTCCATCCGGGCCGTGATAGACGGCGTAGAACGAAGACACGATGGCCAGCAGCGCCTGCGCGGTGCAGATGTTCGACGTGGCCTTCTCGCGGCGGATGTGCTGCTCGCGGGTCTGGAGGGCCAGGCGGTAGGCGGGAGCACCGGCGTTGTCATTGGAGACGCCGACGATGCGGCCGGGAAGGGTGCGTTCCATGCCGTCGCGCGCGGCCATGTACGCGGCGTGCGGTCCACCGAAGAACAGCGGAACACCGAAGCGCTGGGTGGAGCCGACGGCGATGTCCGCTCCCTGCTCACCCGGAGGGGTGATGAGCGTCAGAGCGAGGAGGTCAGCGGCCACGGTAACAAGCGCACCCCGCTCTTTCGCTTCTGCGATGACGGAGGCCTGGTCCCAGACACGGCCGGAGACGCCCGGCTGCTGGAGGACGACGCCGTTGATGTCGCCTTCCGGGAGTCCCTGGGAGAGGTCAGCGACCTCCACCTCGAAACCGAGCGCCTCTGCGCGGCCGAGGACGATGGCGATGGTCTGGGGAAGGCAGTCCGCGTCAAGGACGGTTTTGCCGTCCTTGACGGCCTTGTTCTTATTGGCCCGGCGCATGAGCAGCACGGCTTCCGCCACAGCCGTGGCCTCGTCAAGGAGGGAAGCGTTGGCGACGGGCAGGGCAGTGAGATCCTGCACCATGGTCTGGAAGTTGAGCAGCGCCTCAAGCCGTCCCTGTGAGATCTCGGGCTGGTACGGGGTGTAGGCCGTGTACCAGGCGGGCGCTTCAAGGATGTTGCGGCGGATCACTGCCGGCGTGACGGTGTCGTAGTAGCCCTGGCCGATCATCTGAACGGCGGTCTTGTTTCTGCCGGCAAGCCTGCGCAGTTCGGCCAGCACCTGGACTTCGCTGAGCGCGCTGTCCAGTCCGAGCGGGCTTTCCTGACGAATCGAATCAGGCACGGCACTGTCAACAAGGCTGTCGACAGTGTCATAGCCGACAGCCTTCAGCATTGTGTCGATGTGGTCCTGGCGGCGCGCACCGATGTGGCGGTCTGCGAACGTGGATTGGGGCGACGGATTCGTCATGAGGAACTCCATAACTCAGGTGGTGCAAAGACACCACGATGATTTGGGTTCCTCCCCGCTCTGTATTGGACCTGAGAGTTTCCGTCTTGCCCGGTGTTCCGGGCTCCACTTGCACCGTCGGTGAGCCCGATTTCCCGGACTGCTTTCCAGAGTTGCCTCGCCGCGGCGGTACATGGGCCTGAGAGATTCCTGGGGAGGATTTGCTCCTACGGCGCCCGCTGAATGTACCGGCAGGACTCTCCCGCCACGGATCGAAAGCGTGCGTCACTGGTAGGTGACGCGATTCACATGCTATCGGTTACTTGAGCCTTCACGCAACTTGGTGGTCTACCAGGCCTCGCCCGGCACAGTGAGTTCGCCGGTTGCGGTGCCGTCCCGGTTGAGCAGCCAGCCAACGCGCTTGCGGACGTTGGCGATCACCACGCTTTCCACCAGTTCCAGGTCTGGGATGTGCTCTGCCACGGCCCGTTCTACGGCCATGATGTCCGCCGCCGTCCGCAACCACATCATGAAGAGGAAGTTTGTCGCACCGGTTGTTGAGGCGCACAGGCGGAGGGAGCCCAGAGACTCAAGGTGTGCAGCGGCGTCGTCGTGCCGGCTTGCAGGCAATCGAGCCATCCATTGGCAGATGATCGGGTAGCCAACCAGCCCGTTGGCTACCTCGCAACGGAAGGACAAGACGCCTGCATCGAGGATCTTCTGGAGCTGCCGTCGTGCAGTTGCGGGGTGGAGACCCACCGCCTCGGCGATCTCGGCAGCCGTCGCGCGGCCGTTGCGGCTCAACTGCTGGATGATCGGACGGTACTTGGGCGGGAGCGCACCTCGGTATGGCGGGCGGCTTCCGGCCGCCTGCTGCAGTGCCGTCCGCTGGCCGGAAGTCAGGGTGTCGAGCCGCCAGCCATATGCGCCCTGGTGCAGCTTCGTGCAAAAAGACGTCTCGTACCGGATTAGTCCAGGTATCTGGTCGAGCTGTGGATAGACCGACTCAACCAGCCAGGTCGGGGTCGGTGCGATGACCGTCAGCATCATGTCGCGGTTGCGGTAACACTCCTCGATCGTGAAGACGTCGGGAATTTTGGAGATGGCGCTCAGGGCGTCCTCGCGCCGGGCAGGGTCGCACTGCACGTCGTGGAAGGACAGTGACATCTGGTCGGGGTTGCCGACCGGATGTGCAGTGATCCAAGCCGCCCCCGCCGCTGATAGGCGATCCCAGCGTGCGGCGAGCGAGGTCGGGTGCCTGTCCAGTGCTTCGGCGATCACCGTCCACGGCAGGCGTGGCCCGATCTGCAGCGCGTTGACAAGCCGCAGGTCCTCCTCATCGAGCTCCATAGCTTCCTCCGTGATCGATTTCGAGCGACTGCTAGCTCTTTTTGTAAATTATCAGGGATTTGAGGCGGTGTGGTGCAGGTCACTTCACAATGAATAGCAACTGATCCATCCCTCGCCTGCACAGACCGGAAGGCTTCCCATGGCACCCACCCAGATCGTGGAGAACGGCAGCTCGACGAACATTCTTTCCATCGCCAACATGCCCGTGCTGTGGGCGTGTGCACTCGGCGTCTTCGCCGTCATCATCCTCCAGTCCGTCATCTATATTCGCGCCGCACGAAAGGCGGCTCCCGCAGCCGGGATCAGCACCGCAGAACTGAAGACATCATTCCGTTCAGGTGCCGTCGCAGCGATCGGCCCGTCACTCGCCGTCGTACTGGTGGCCATTGCCTTGCTGGCACTGTTCGGCACGCCGGCGGTCCTGGTGCGCATCGGGTTGATCGGATCGGCAGCTTACGAAACCGGCGCTGCGAACATCGCGGCATCGACCATGGATGCCACGCTGGGCGGCGCCACCTACACGCAGCAGGTTTTCGCCGTCGCGTTCTTCGCGATGAGCATCGGCGGGGCGATGTGGATGCTCACCACGCTGATCGCTACTCCGCTGCTGAAGCGCGGCGAGCACAAACTTGCCAAAGTCAACCCACTGATCATGACCGTGGTGCCCGCGGCCGCGTTGCTCGCTGCCTTCATCTCGATCGGGATCGGAGAAATCCCCAAAAGCAGCGCGCATCTCCTGACCCTCCTCACAGCCGGAGCCGTCATGGCTGTGCCTGTTCCTCGCGAAGCGGCTGAACCGGGTCTGGCTGCGCGAATGGGGCCTGGGCTTCGCGATTGTCGCAGCCCTCTTCGTCGCCTACGCCGCCCACACCGCCGGCCTCGGCCCAGTCGCATGACCGCCCAACTTTCCGGAAGGAACAATCCCATGACCACCACCCTGAGCCCGGCCCAGGCGACGGCGGACCTCGCGGAATTCGACCGCACCACCTCCCGCTGGGGCCGGCTGACCATGATCGCCGGACTCATCATTTCCGTCGCAGGACCGCTCTACTTGGTCCTGTTCGCCAATCTCGGCATCACCTCCACACAGCTGTGGACCGCCGTCGCCGCCGTCCTGGGCACCTTCTTTGTCATCTGGCTGGTGGAGCCGATCACCTACTTCCCGATCCTCGGTCCTGCAGCCATGTACCAGGCGTTCATGATCGGCAACATCTCGAACAAGCTCCTGCCCTCCGTGCTCGTTGCCCAGACCAGCATCGGCGCCAAACCCGGGACCGATCGCGGCAACTTTGCTGCCATCATGGCCATCTGCGGAGCGGCGGCCATCCATCTCCTGTCGCTGCTGATCTTCGTTGGAATCCTGGGCACCTGGCTGATCAACGTTGTACCGGCGGGCGTCACCGACGTCGCCCGTATCTACGTGCTGCCGGCCGTCATGGGCGCTGTCATCGTTCAGGCGATCATTTCGACAAGGCAGCTGCGGCCTACGCTGATCGCTTTCGCTGTGGTCCTGGTGGTGCAGTTTGTCCTGCTGCCGCTAGTGCCGGGCCTGGCGATGGTTCCCACTGCCGTGTCCGTTATTGCGACCATCCTGTTTGCGTGGTTTGCCCGCAAAGAAGCACGGTCCGAAGCCTGACAGTTGAGCCTTGAGATGCCTGAAAGAGAGATTATGGAAATGAGCGCCACACTGCCTGCCGAGCTGCTCAGCGAGAGCCAGCGCGCCGAAATGCACGATCTTTACCGCCACCTGCATGCCCATCCTGAACTGTCCATGCAGGAGCACAGAACGTCCGCGCTGATCCAGGCCGAACTCGAGAAGGCAGGGATCGAGGCGTTCCGCTGCGGCGGCACCGGCGTCGTCGGTATCCTGCGGAACGGTGACGGCCCGGTGGTGGCCTTCCGCGCCGACATCGACGGACTGCCCATCAGGGAAGACACTGGGTTGCCCTATGCCAGCACGGCCACCGGAGTGCTCGACGACGGCACGGAGGTGCCGGTCATGCACGGCTGCGGCCACGACATTCACGCGGCCACGCTACTGACGGCGGCGAAGCTCCTCGCCGGGTCGCTGGAGCGCTGGGCCGGAACCATTGTGCTGATTTTCCAGCCCGGTGAGGAAACAGCGGCCGGGGCAAAGGCCATGGTGGAGGACGGCCTCTGGGACAGGGCGCCGAGACCTGAGGTGATCTACGGACAGCATGTGATGCCGGGCCTTGCAGGAACCATCCAGTACGCCACCGGGCACACCATGACCCAGGCAGACTCCTGGAAGGTGACGCTGCTGGGCCGCCAGTCCCATGGGTCCCAACCGCAGGATTCCATAGACCCGATTGTGTTGGGCGCTCACATCATTACTCGGATCCAGACCATCGTCTCGCGCGAGATTGACCCGCGGCGTGCTGCGGTGGTCACGGTGGGCACGTTCCACGGCGGTCTCAAGGAAAACATCATCCCCTCCAGCGCCGAATTCACGCTCAATGTGCGGACTTTCGACGACGCGGTCCGTGAAAAGGTGCTGAACTCACTGCGCCGGATCATCCGCGCAGAGGCGGAGGCCTCGGACGCGCCGGATCCGGTAATCGAGGAGCTGTACACGTTTCCAAAAAACTACAACGATCCGGAGGCTACGGCTGATGTCGTGGAGGCGCTCGGCAAGGCGCTGGGTGACGGCAACGTAATCGAGGTTGAGCCGCTGATGGGATCGGAGGACTTCGGGCTGCTGGGAGCGGCAATCGGTGTTCCGTCGGTTTTCTGGTTCTTCGGTGGGCATACGCAGGAGACTCTCGACGCCGACCAGGTGCCGATGAACCACTCGCCGTTCTTCTCGCCCGCTATGGAGCCGACCCTTTCAACCGGCGTCAGGGCGGCAATGGCGGCGGTCCTATCGAAGGCGGGAACCTAGATCAGGAGCGGAGGTCGAGGAAATCCCCGAGCCATACGCGCGTGGTGCTCAGACAATCTGCTGATACGCGTCCAGCTATCCGGGTCAATCGATCGCGAGACAGGGTGCGGGGTTGCTCCGTCATGATCCATGAAGGACGGTCGAGACCACTGGGCCCCTCTACAGGTATATGGTTCGGCCACCCTCGATGCATCGTTGTGATGGGAAGCGCGATGACCAGTGTCGTGACTGCATCCAGGTAGCCGGCTGAGGCGATGATCAGAGCAGGCCGGTGTCCGCCTTGCTCACGGCCGCGCACTGATTCGAGCGACGCCCACACGATCATGCCTGGCTCCAGGTCGAGTTCAGTCACTTCTCTGCGTCAGCCAGTTCAGCACGCTCCCACAGGTCAGCCTCGTCGTCGTAGCCTGCACCTCCAGCGCTCGATGTCGCCGCCACTGCCTCCCTGAGGTTCGTCAACCGAAGTCTGCGGTCTTCCGCCTCAGCAAGACGAGCCAGGTGCGCGCCCAGTGTAAGCCCTCTGGAAGCAGCTTGCGCCTTCAAGCGATCCCGTAGATCGTCGCTCACTTTGATGGTGGTAGTCATACTTTGAGTATACCGCTGGAGGTTCAGAGCGCCTGTGGTGATAGTTCAATTATCTATCGCATCGTGGAAACTAAGTTCCGCGTATAGGGTGTACGCTAGGTCACACCGAAACTACGTAACGAACAGTTTGACACGCTTCAGACAGTTCGGTTGGCGCGTCGGTCCGGTTCGTACGGGAGCGTGAATGATGGACGGAATCAAGGTAACCGTCAACGGCAAAGTCCGGGACTGCAGCGGAACAAATCCCCACACTCGATTACTCGACTGGTTGCGGGACGAAGGGCTCACAGGGTCGAAGGAAGGTTGCGCTGAAGGGGAATGCGGCGCCTGCGCGGTCCTCGTAGCCCGCCCCGATGGGACCGATCGCAGCCGATGGACCTCGGTCAATGCATGCCTCCCACCGGCACTTGCCTTTGACGGCCAGGAAATCATCACCGCCGAGGGGCTCGGAAACGTCTCCGACGCGTGTACGCCGGAGGACCTTCACCCGGTACAGCGCGAGATGGCAGACCGCGGCGGCTCGCAGTGCGGCTACTGCACCCCCGGATTTGTCTGCTCGATGGCTGCCGAATACTACCGGCCCGAGCGCTCGCCCGCGCAGGAAGACAAGGAAACCGGAACCGCTGTCGTCGGTGAAGAGCACGCTACCGACCACGAGTGCGGTCCCAACGGGTTCGACCTGCATTCACTCAGCGGCAACCTGTGCCGCTGCACGGGCTACCGCCCGATCCGCGACGCAGCGTACGCACTGGAAACACCCCCGGACTCCGATCCGCTGCTCGAGCGCCAGAACCGGCCCGCCCCCGCGCCGCAACACACCCGCGTCAGCGGTGAGTCGGAGTTCATCCGTCCCCAGTCGCTCGACGAGGTCCACCAGACCTTGCGTGTCAATTCGGACGTGAAGCTGGTTGCCGGCGCCACCGACCTCGGCGTTGAGGTCAACCTGCGGCATTCCCGCCCGCCGCTGGTCCTCGCCATCGACCGGCTTGAGGAGCTCCGGGGGCTGACGTTCGACGCCGATTCCATCGAGATCGGTGCTGCACTGACACTCTCCGAAGTTGAGCGGGCGCTCGACGGCCGGATCCCGCTGCTGAGTCACCTTTTTCCGCAGTTCGCCTCGCGTCTAATTCGCAATGCCGCGACGTTCGGTGGCAACCTCTCCACAGGATCGCCCATCGGTGACTCCGCGCCGGTATTCCTGGCGCTTGACGCACGGGTCATCCTCTCCTCCACAGACGGGGAGCGCGAGGTCCCGTTGTCCGAGTACTACACCGGCTACCGCCAGAGCGTCCGCAAGCCTCACGAGATGCTGCGCGCCATCCGCATCCCGTTGCCGCTCGCCGAAAGCACCGCGTTCTACAAAATCGCCAAGCGGCGCTTCGATGACATCTCAAGTGTGTCCGTGGCCATCGCGCTGCAGCTCAGTGACGGCGCCGTACGTTCTGCACGTATTGGGCTGGGCGGTGTGGCAGCGACTCCCATCCGCGCGCTGGCAACCGAAGAGGCGCTGGTCGGGCAACCCTGGACGTCCGACACGGTGGCGGCCGCCGCCGTCGTCATGGCGGGTGAAGGCACCCCGATCGATGACATGCGGGCCAGCTCGCTCTACCGCTCGGCAATGCTGAGGCAGGCGCTGCTGAGATTCCATGCCGAGAACGCTCCGGAACTGGAGGTGTCCAAGTGAAGTCACTGTCGGATCGACCCGTCAACTGCGTGGTGGGTGTTCCTGTATCCCACGAAAGTGCCGCAGCCCATGTCACCGGTACGGCTCTTTATACGGATGACCTGATCGTCCGCAACTCCAATGTCCTGCATGCCTGGCCGGTCCAGTCAACGCACGCGCATGCCCGTATCGTCGACCTGCGCACCCAGCCCGCGCTGGAGGTTCCCGGCGTGGTCAGGGTACTGACGGCGTCGGACGTTCCCGGCGTGAACGATGCCGGGATCAAGCACGACGAGCCGCTCTTCCCCAGTGAAGTGATGTTCTACGGACACGCGGTGTGCTGGGTGCTGGGGGAGTCGCTGGAAGCTGCGCGCCTCGGCGCGGAGGCGGTGGAGGTCGACTACGAGCCGCTGCCGTCGCTGATCACCGTTGAGGAGGCCATCGCGGCCGAGAGCTTCCAGGGGAACCGTCCGACGGTTGCTCGTGGTGAGCCGGACAAGGCGCTCGAGAATGCAGCGCACCGGTTCAGCGGCGAGTTCCAGTTCAGCGGGCAGGAGCACTTCTATTTGGAAACCCACGCATCGTTCGCCTACATCGACGAGGCCGGGCAGGTGTTCATTCAGTGCAGCACTCAGCACCCGTCCGAGACGCAGGAAATCGTGGCCCACGTGCTGGACCTTTCCAGCCACGATGTCACCGTGCAGTGCCTCCGGATGGGCGGCGGGTTCGGCGGCAAGGAGATGCAGCCGCACGGTTGGGCGGCCATTGCAGCGCTCGGTGCCACCCTTACCGGTCGGCCCGTCCGGCTGCGGCTGAACCGCACCCAGGACATCACCATGTCCGGAAAGCGGCACCCGTTCCACGCACGCTGGGAGGTAGGGTTCGACGACGACGGCCGCCTCCAGGCGCTGAAAGCCACCCTCACGAGCGACGGCGGTTGGAGCCTTGACCTTTCTGAGCCGGTGCTGCAGCGCGCGCTGTGCCACATCGACAACGCGTACTACATCCCCAACATCGAGGTGAATGGCCGGATCGCGAAGACCAATAAGACGTCGCAGACAGCGTTTCGCGGCTTCGGGGGTCCGCAGGGGATGCTGGTGATCGAGGATTTGCTTGGCCGGTGCGCGCCATTGTTGGGGCTGGATCCGAGTGAGCTTCGTCGTCGTAATTTTTACGAGCCGGGGCAGAGCACGCCGTACGGGCAGCCGGTACGGCACGCCGAACGCCTTCAGGCGATCTGGCAGTCGCTTTCGGAAAGGGCGGATGTTGCACGGCGTTGTGAGGAGATCGCGACCTTCAACGCGTCGCATCCGAATACCAAGCGGGCGCTCGGCATGACTCCGGTGAAGTTTGGTATCTCCTTCAACCTCACCGCGTTCAACCAGGCCGGTGCGCTGGTGCATGTGTATAAGGACGGGTCGGTGCTGATCAATCACGGCGGCACGGAGATGGGCCAGGGCCTGCACACCAAGATGCGGCAGGTTGCGGCAACGGCACTGGGCGTGCCGCTGTCTTCCGTGCGGCTCGCGCCGACGCGGACGGACAAGGTGCCCAACACCTCGGCGACGGCGGCGAGTTCCGGTGCGGACCTCAACGGCGGTGCGATCAAGAACGCGTGCGAGCAGATCAGTTCACGGCTGGCGGAAGTTGCCGCACGGAAGCTGAACATCCACCCGGATGACGTTCGGTTCGATGGCGGTTTGGTCACCGGGATCGGCTTCCACGACTCTTCGTTGACCTTCGCGGAGTTGGCGCGCGACGCGTACTTCCAGCGCGTGTCCCTCTGGGCGGCCGGGTACTACCGCACCGAAGGCCTGCACTGGGACAGCGCCCGCATGCAGGGCGAACCGTTCAAATACTTCAGCTACGGCGCGGCGCTCGCCGAGGTGGAAGTGGACCGCTTCACGGGCGCCTACCGGCAGCTGCGCACGGACATAGTGCACGACGTCGGTGACAGCCTCTCGCCGATGATCGACGTTGGGCAGATTGAGGGCGGTTATGTTCAGGGTGCGGGCTGGCTGACGCTCGAAGACCTGCGCTGGGATGCATCCGACGGCGCCAACCGCGGTCGGATCACCACGCAGTCCGCCAGCACCTACAAGCTGCCGAGTTTCTCCGAGATGCCGGAGGAGTTCAATGTGCACCTGTTTGAGCGGGCCACCGAGAGTGGAGTGGTCTATGGTTCGAAGGCCGTGGGTGAGCCTCCGCTGATGCTGGCCTTCAGCGTCCGGGAGGCGCTTCGGGAGGCGGTCGCCGCTTTCGGGCCGGGGGATGTCGAGGTGGACCTTGCCAGCCCGGCGACTCCGGAAGCGGTGTTCTGGGCGATCGAGCGGGTGTCGGCGCCGTCGTCGTCCTCTTCCTCCTCGGGTGACCTTGTCACGTCCACGAGTTCAGCGCAGTGACATGGACTGGCTGGAGGCTTTGCAGCAGCTGAGATCCTCGGGGCAGCCAGGTGTGCTGGCGACCGTGTCAGAGGTGCGCGGGCATTCTCCCCGGGAGGCCGGGGCAAAGATGCTCGTCGGGGCGTCGTCGAGTTGGGGGACCATCGGCGGCGGGAACCTTGAAGCGACCGTGATTGACCGGGCGCGGGAGATGATGGCGGGCGGGGTTTCAGCTGCCGAGAACGTCGAGTTCTCACTCAGCGAGCATGCCGTGACGCAGCACGGTCGGCAATGCTGCGGCGGGAAGGTTCGGGTGTTGCTTGAGCCGTTCCTGTCGCTACCCACTGTGGCGGTGTTCGGCGTCGGGCATGTGGGGTACGAGCTTGGGAGGGTACTTTCGCGGCTGCCCATGAACCTGTACCTGGTGGACAGCCGGGCCGAGCAGTTGCTGCCCGAGCGGCTGGCTGATGTGACTTCCGGCGTGGCGGCCGTGCACCCGGTGCATACGCCGGTGCCGGACTCGTTCCTGGGTGAGCTGCCCGCCGGTGCGCACGTGTTCATCATGAGCCACGACCACTCCGAGGATTTCCTGCTGTGCGATGCCGCGATGCGGCGTGGGGACCTCGGGAGCGTTGGGTTGATCGGTTCGAAGGCTAAGTGGTCGCGGTTCCGGCAGAAGCTGGCGGCGGAGGGGTATGCCGAGCAGGAGATCGGGCGGATTCAGTGCCCGATCGGACTGCCGGACGTGACGGGGAAAGCGCCGGCTGTCATAGCGGTAAGTGTGGCGGCGGATCTGTTGCGGCGACTGTCTGCGCGGGACTCACAGTAGAAGGTGTTCAGGAGCGGACCCCGTTCACCTGCGGAAGCTGTTCGAACGCCGGCTTCGCAAACCAGTAGCCCTGGAACAAGCGGATGCCGCCGGCGGCCAGGTGCCTGTACTCCGCCTCCGTCTCGACACCTTCTGCAAGCACCGTCATGCCGAGCGCCCGAGCCATTGCCAGAATGCCGGTCACCACGGCTTGGCGGGACAGACTGCTGTCGATTCCCCGGACGAGCTTCATGTCTATCTTGATGAGGTCAGGCTGGAACTCGACCAGTAGCCCCAACCCGGCGTGGCCGGCACCGAAGTCGTCGATGGCCGTGGTGAATCCGTGCTTGCGGTATTCGGTGATGATGTTGGTGAGGTGAGCGGTGTCCGTCACCTCCTCGTTCTCCGTGAACTCGAACATGATCGACGACGTCGGGAAGCTGTATCGCTCTGCTGCCAGCAGGGTCGCCCGGAGGCATGCGGCGGGTTCGTAGACTGCATTCGGCATGAAGTTGATGGACAGCTTCAGATCTTCGCCAGCAGGAAACAGCCGCGATGCCAGTTCGATTGCCTTGACCCGGCAGTCCTGGTCGAAGCGGTACTTCTGCTCTGCGGAAACCCTGGACAGGACCTCGAAGGCACCTTCGCCCGATACGCCCCTGACGAGCGCCTCATATCCCCACACGCGATCGTCAACCGCGTCATAGATAGGTTGGAAGGCCATGCTGAAGTCAAAGTCGAGTTTCGATGATGGCGCGCAGCCGTTACATGCCATGCGGAATGGCCCCCTCACTGGTCCCGTCCACAATAGGACACCCACAGGACATGGGATCCCACAGCCGCTTATAACGTGTCATGGATTTTCTGTTCGGCACGGCATGCCAGTCCCGGCGCACGCGCTCAATCACGCGCTGTCCAGCATGGCTCTCCGGGCAGCCGTGCGCTCAGCCCACTCCTCGCACTCGGTCTCAAGCGGCTCAGGCATCGATCGACAGCCCAACCGTCACCGTGTCGCCGTCGTCAATCCCCTCGTCCTTCCGGACAAAGTCCTTGATCGGCACAATGTAGCCGCCGTTCTTGGGAAACAGCGACGTGGTCCAGGTGGTGCCGCCGATCGTCACAGACGCCGGGATCATTCCCCAGCCATAGCTGACGATCTTCGACACCGCCCGGACCTCAACGCACTGAAGGTCCGGCACCGTCACGAAGTGATACGGCGCCGGACCCCTCCAGTACCAGATCTCGCCCTCGAAGGTCAGCTCCACGGGGTCAGCCTAGACCGATTCAGGCGAGGGAGAAGGTTTACCCGCCCATCCAGATCGTGATCGGGCCACGGGCGAAGTAGACGAGGAACCCCGCTGCGACCACCCAGAGGAGCGGGTGGATCTTGCGGGCTTTACCCGACGACGCGCGGATGATGACCCAGCTGATGAAGCCGGCGCCGATGCCGTTGGCGATCGAGTAGGTCAGAGGCATGGTCACGATGGTGAGGAACGCCGGCAGTGCGATGGAGAAGTTCCGGAAGTCGATCTCGCGGATCTGCGCCACCATCATGGCACCGACGACGACGAGAGCTGCCGCTGCCACCTCCAGCGGCACCACCGCCGTCAACGGCGTGAAGAACATCGCGGCCAGGAAGAGCGCGCCCGTCACCACTGACGCGAGTCCGGTGCGTGCACCCTCGCCGATGCCGGCAGCAGAGTCGATAAAGACGGTGTTTGACGATGCAGACGTTCCACCGCCGGCAACCGCACCCACACCCTCGATCACCAGAGCGGACTTCAGGCGCGGGAAGTTGCCGCGCTTGTCCGTCAGGCCAGCTTGCTTGGCCAGGCCGGTCATGGTGCCCATCGCGTCGAAGAAGTTGGTGAAGACGAGCGTGAACACCAGCATGGTTGCAGCGAGAATACCGATGCGGTCGAACGCCCCGAAGAGATCGAATGCTCCCACCAGGCTGAAGTCCGGCAGCGAGACGATGTTCGAGGGGATGACCGGCGCGTTGAGGTGCCACCCGGAAGGGTTGTCCGGCCCGCCGGCGCCCAGACGCATCGACATCTCGACAATGATCGCGATGACCGTCGTGACGATAATGCCGATGAGGAGCCCGCCCTGGACCTTCCGGGCGATCAGGATCCCCATGGTGATGAGGCCGATGATGAAGACGAGCGTCGGCACTGTGGTGATGGAGCCGCCGTCGCCCATTTGGACCGGAGGGCCACCGGCAGTGCGGGTGACGAAGCCGGAGTCCACGAAGCCGATGAAGGCGATGAACAGGCCGATGCCCACGGTGATGGCGGCCTTGAGTTGCCGCGGTACGGCGTTGAAGACGGCCGTTCGGGCTCCGGTGACCGCGAGCAGCACGATCAGCAGGCCGTTGATGACCACGAGACCCATGGCTTCGGGCCAGGTGACATCCCCGACCACGGAGACGGCGAGGAACGAGTTGATCCCCAGGCCGGCGGCGATGCCGAAGGGAAGATTTGCGACCACTCCGAAGAGGATGGTCATGACGCCGGCGGTCAACCCGGTGACGGCGGCGATCTGTGTGGCCTGGAGCCAACCGCCTTCCACATCGAGTGCAGCGGCGTCGGGACTGAAGCCGCCGAGGATCAGCGGATTCAGGATGACGATGTACGCCATGGTGAAGAAGGTGACGAAGCCGCCGCGGACCTCGCGGCTGTTCGTCGAACCACGTTCGGTGATCTTGAAGAACTTGTCGAGCGGGCTGAGCGTCCCGGGTTGAACGGGCTGGCGGACTGAGCGGGAACCTCTGGGTTCCGGGTGACCGCCGGTCTCGGTGAGGATTGCCATGACGTGCTCCTTAGTAATCCACGCGGGCAACGAGGTTGCTCCACGCTTCGAAGGGTGCCAGGGCGGTTACTTCCGCCGAGGGCGTGAGTTCGTAGTGGCGCACCGGCATGATCCGGTCCTCCACAGGGGTGGCGAAGAAGTCGTAGAACACGGCGTCGTCGAACCCGGCCTGAGCGGCGTCGTTCCGGTCGGCAGCGAAGACGACGGCGTCCACCCTGGCCCACAGCGCAGCCGAAAGGCAGAGCGGGCACGGCTCGCAGCTTGTGTAGAGGGTGCTGCCGGATAGGTCGAAGGTCTCAAGCGCGGCACAGGCGTTGCGGATAGCCATCACTTCCGCGTGCGCCGTTGGATCGTTGGTGGCGGTAACCCGGTTGGTTCCTTCGAAGGCCCGGCCGTCGAGCGTCACGATGAGCGCACCGAACGGGCCGCCGGAGTTGTGGACGTTATCAGTTGCCAGGGAAATTGCCCTGGAGAGGAACTGCTCTTCTTTGGTGGTGGTAGTCACGGTGATTCTCCCGAACGTGGGGCAGCAATCACTCGAGTCCACGGGCGCCAACGATTCAGCGGTGTTCTGCGACCAGACTGCTGCGGGGTATGGGGATTTGCAGGTCCACCTGGTAGATAGCTCCGATTGGAGCCCGCCGTTGGCTTCGTTGTATGACGCTAGCAGGCAGTTGTGACTTAGACCATAGGTTTGGTGAAACTTTCTTTTCATCCAGCGGAATTTGTCGCCACGCTCCGGGTCACATTTCGACACGACATGCCGCCGGTCGCCAGGCTCCCCGGGCCGGGAGTAAACCGCTGTCAAAATCTTCTCGGAAGTACAGCAACTTGAGAGGTCCACACATGAGTGCCCAAGACAACACAGCAGCCCGCCTGAAGGCCATCGTCCAGATCCTGGCCGAACAGCCCGCACTAGCCGTCAAAGGCGCAGACGTCCTGACATCAGCCGTGAAGCGGGTGCCGCTCAGCGAGTGGGAAAGCGAAGTCCTCAGCGGCGGCGTCGCACGCGGCGTGAAGCGCCTGTCCACAGCGACAGCCGCGCTGGTCAAGGAAGGCTTCATCCTGAAGGGCCGCACCGGATGGACCATCACCGAGGATGGTGCGCGCTACGCAGCCGCACCCGGCGCCGTCGCGCTGGCCGGCAACTTCGGTCACCGCCTGGGCGCTGAGGACTGGGCACCGGCAGCTGACCAGGTGCAGATGGCCTACAGCCCTGTGTCGCAGCGCTGGGAACTCACCGCACAGCTGCCCGCCGGCACCTACGAGTACAAGGTCGTCATTGACCGCTCCTGGGAAGAGAACTACGGTGCGTTCGGCATCAGCAACGGTGCCAACCACGAACTCCAGCACGACGGCGGTGTAGTCACCTTCCGTTACGACCACCGCTCGAAGGACGTTGAAGTGACCATCCTGGACGGCGCGCTGGTCTAGCGCTCTTTGTCTCTAGCTCTCCTCGTTGCCGGGCTCCCGGGCCGGATTCTCCCGGCCCATCTCATCCCAGTGTCCTGAGTTGTCGGCGGCTTCTTCCGGTTTGTCTCCGGGCTGGTCGCCGCCAACGAAGGCCGCAGGAACAGCGCCGGCCGCGTGCGTTCCCTGCTCATCACGGATGTTTTCAGCGTCTCCGGCGCGTGGATCAGGTTCCAGAACCGCTTCGCGGGGATCGTCGTCGTGCGCGTGGTTGCTTTCAGCGGCGTTGTCCGTCATGAGGGCGATCCTTTCACCTTTGCTGCCGGCCGCGCTAGCGTAGCCGTACTCCGGCGCGGCCGGCTTGAGTATCTTCTACACACCGGAAAGAGCCGTCATGACTGTGCTGCCCACGGCCGAGTTGCATCTGCACATTGAAGGGACGCTCGAGCCGGAGTTGATCTTCGCGCTCGCCGGGCGCAACGGTATTGAGCTGCCCTATGCGGATGTTGAGGAGTTGCGCCGGCAGTACCGGTTCGCGGATCTGCAGGCGTTCCTGAACCTGTACTACGAGAACATGGCCGTCCTGCAGACCGAACAGGACTTCGCGGACATGACGCGGGCGTACCTCGCCCGCGCCTCGGCAGCGGGTGTGCGGCACGCGGAAATCATGATGGATCCGCAGGCGCATCTCTCCCGTGGCATTTCGCTGGCCACCTGTGTCAACGGTGTCGCGTCGGCGCTCACGGTCAGCGAGGAGGAGTTCGGCATCAGCACTGAACTCATCGCTGCGTTCCTTCGTGATGAACCCGCCGAGGAAGCGCTGGCAGTGCTCGAGCAGTTGCTGGCAATGAACGCTCCCATCATCGGGATCGGGCTGGATTCAGCGGAGGTGGGCTACCCACCGCGGGACTTCATTGCCCTGTATGAGCGTGCGCACGAGGCGGGTCTGAAGTGCATCGCCCACGCGGGAGAGGAAGGACCGCCGGAGTACATCCGGGAGGCGCTCGATCTGCTGAAGGTTTCGCGGATCGACCACGGCATCCGGTGCATGGAGGACGAGGAACTGGTGGTACGGCTGGCGGCCGAGCAGACACCGCTGACGGTCTGCCCGCTGTCCAACGTGCGTCTGCGCGCCGTGGACACCCTCGCCGATCATCCGCTGCCGCGCATGCTGGAACGGGGGCTGAGCGTCTCGGTGAACTCGGATGATCCGGCCTACTTCGGTGGATACGTGGATGACAATTTCGCCCAGCTGCAGTCGGTCTTCGAGTTCGACGACGACCAACTCGCGCAGCTTGCCGGAAACTCAGTGCGGTCGGCCTTCATTACGGACACACGCCGCAGGGAGCTTCTCGCGGAGATAGAGGCTTGGCGGGCTGGGCGGCCATAATGCCCACTGGCGCTCAGGCCAGCACGTCCTTGGTGCTGAACCGGCCATAGGCCAGGGCGCCGAATACCACCACGTAACCAACCTGAAGCAGGGCATTCGCGGCGAACGAGTCCCACACAATCGGATCCCTCAGCAGGTCCGCGAACCCCAGCCAATACTGCGTCAGCAGCCACGGGTGGATCCACTCAAGCTGTGGAAGCTGCCCCACCACCTGGCTGACCACTGAGGCCACCACGGTCGCAGCCATCGCGCCCACCGGAACATCGGTGAGCGTGGACATGAAGAGCCCGACGGCGCAGAGCCCCAGCAGCGACAGCGTCACGTAGAAGCACACCAGGGCAATGCGCAGCAGCGCTTCCGGCACACCGATGCTGGTGCCGGAGAGCAGGGTCACCGGCCCGACCGGGAACAGCAGCGCTCCCATGAGGGTGCCGACTATCGCTACCGTGAAGGTCGCAGCCAGACAGAAGACGACGGCGCCGGCATACTTCACTGCCAGGAGTCGCCCCCGCGCCACGGGAGACATGAGCAGGTACCGCAGGGTGCCCGTGCTCGCCTCGCCCGCGACGGTGTCACCGGCGACCACCCCGACGGTCAGCGGCAGGAACAGCGGAATCGCAACGATGGTCGCGACGACGGCGACGAAGAGCCCGTTCTGGCTCACCTGGTCGAGGAATGCGGGCCCGCGTCCGGCTGACGGTCCGGAGGACAGCCTGACGGCCACGGCGATCAGCACGGGGATCGCAGCGAGTGCAGCCAGCAGCGCCCAGGTGCGGCGGCGACGAAAAAGGACGGACAGTTCAGACGTGAGGAAACTTCCCCCGGCCGTCTTGCGGGGTGTTGAGACAGGTGCACTACTGGACAACGTCGAATCCCTCCCCGGTGAGGGCCACGAACAGATCCTCGAGTCCGGCCTGGTCAACACTGAACCCGTTCACCCTCACGTCCGCCTCGACCAGCGCACGCACCACCCGGTCCGGTGCCAGCCCCGCCGGAAGCAGCGCGGTGACGCTGTGCGCGCCGGAGGTGGCGCCGTCGTCGTCGGGTGTTGTGCCCAGCCGGCGGAGCACAGTGTGGGTCTGAGGCACATCGGGGGTGTTCACACGGATGCGCGGTTCGCCGGAGCGGCGCAGCTCATCGAGGCTGCCCTGCGCAACGAGCGAGCCGGCGCTGAGCACCGCTGCGTGGGAGCAGATCTGCTCGACCTCCGTGAGCAGGTGGCTCGAGACGAAGACGGTGGTGCCCTCCTCGGTGAGGGAGCGCACGAGGTGCCGGACTTCGCGGGTGCCCTGCGGGTCGAGGCCGTTGGTGGGCTCGTCGAGGACGATGAGGTCGCGGTGGGTGAGCAGCGCGTTGGCAATTCCGAGGCGCTGCTTCATGCCGAGTGAGTAGCGGCCGACTTTCTTGCCGGCGGCCTGCGACAGCCCCACCCGTTCCAGCGCGGTCTCGACGCGTTGCCGACTTGTGGAGGGAGAGACGTAGCGGTCAGCGGCGTCGAGGCGGAGGAGGTTCGCCGTTCCGGAGAGGAAGGGGTAGAAACCCGGGCCCTCCACGAGTGCGCCGACCCGGGGGAGCACCTCCTGCAGTGCTCGCGGAATGGATTCGCCGAGCACCCGGACGTCGCCGGAGGTGGCGGAGGCGAGGCCGAGCAGGATCCGGATGGTGGTGGTCTTCCCCGAACCATTAGGGCCGAGGAACCCGAACACCGACCCGCGCGGAACCGCGAGATCGATGCCGTTGACCACGTCCCTGCCGCCCAACCGCTTGGTCAGGCCTGCTGTCTCGATGACGAGGTCGGCGGCCCCGCTCACTGCCCGGAAGCTACTGCCTGCAGGCGTTCAACGGTGACCGATCCGGCAAGGATGCGGCCGTCGTCAGTGATGAGTACGTTCACCAGTGCTGTGGACAGGAGCTGACCACCGTCGACCGGTGTGCTCAGCTGCATCAGTTCCGGCGGAATCTCCTGCTGCCCGGCCGGAACAACGACGACGGTGTCCCAACCTTCGCCCACCACGGTCGGCTTCTCTGCCGCTGCAGCTTCCTTGTCAGCCTGCTCGCGCTGGTGCTCGCCTTTATGCTCGCCAGGATCCACCTCGGTGACGGTCGCACCCGCCGGCGGGGTGAAGTCGAACAGATCCGCGGACGGTTCCTCGTAGCTGATCTCGGTGAAGGCGGAGCTGAACGCCGGGTCGCTGCTGCCGGCGGCAGTCACGGTGACGCCCAGGGGAAGGCCGGTTTCGCCGTCGACCGCAATGCTGACCGAACCCACGAGGGTCTCGGTGGAGCGTGGAGTCAGGACGAGATCGTAGACGGCACGCCCGGCGACCATGCGGTCCGAACCGACGGTGACCTCGGTGGACGGGTCGATCTTCTCAAGGAAGTGGGCGGCGACGTCGTTCGGGGCGGAGGGGGCGCCGTCGGGCTTTTCATGGTCCTCAAGGGTGGCGTGGATCGCCTCGTTCTCATCCGAGTTGTAGTACCAGAGTTCATCGCCGTTGCGGACGATGTTGCGTTCCTCCAGCTGGTCGAGCACCTGAAGGCGTGCCTGATCGGGGCCGTTGACGAAGACCTGGGCGGTGTGTGATCCGGTGATGAGTTCTAGGGCGGCGCTGGCCGGGGAGGGTTCGCCGTCGTCGTCGTTATTGGTGCCGCCTGTTGTGGCGCCGCCTGCGTTGGCCCCGGCGGCCGCGCCGAGAGCGGAGAGGTCCGGAAGGCCGAGGTTCGAGCTTTGCTCCACTGTGCCGGAGAACGCGTCGACGTCTTTCTCCTGAACCAGCGCGAGGACTTCGGCGGCGGTCTTGTCAGGAAGGTCAACCGCCGCATTGGCGCTGAAGGGGGCCACGAGCGCTGCGGCGCCGACCGCCCCCGCGGCAACAACTGCCGGTGTCCACTGACGCCATGATTTTCGCCCTGTACGAGTCATCGTAAACTTCCTCGTTTTGGTGGTGGTTCTGGGATCGGTCTTGGGCGCCACGCTACACCCGTAACCTGAGAATTGCGTCGGAGTTTCACTCGCTTCCCCATCCGGAAATTCTGCGCAGCTACGGTGGGTCCGGGCGTCGTGAAGCCGCCATAAATGCGCAAAAGTTCCAGGTTCGGCTAGCGTGAACAACCATGGAAAACGAGACGCAAGGACGCGTCGAAACGACCGCCCGCCCCAATCCGCATTCAGTGACGCTGCGGTTCCTGGCCGCGCCGACGGATCTCGGGCACAGCGGCTCCGTGGACGCCGGCACGGTGCTGGAATGGGTGGATAAAGCGGCCTATGCCGCGGCCGTCGGCTGGGCCAAGAGCTACTGTGTGACGGCGTACGTGGGCAACATCCACTTCGCTGACCCGGTGAATGTCGGAGACATGGTCGAAGTCGAAGCGACCATCGTGTACACCGGGAAGTCCTCGCTGCACATCCGGACCGTTGTCTCTTCGGGGGATGTCAAAGGCGCCGAAGCGACGATGCGCAGCCAGTGCCTCGTGATCTTCGTGGCCGTGGGGCCGGACGGCAAGCCCGTGCCGGTGCCGCAATTCAACCCTGTTACGACGGCGGAGATTGACCTGAGGGACCAAGCGGTTGCCCGGATAGAAGTACGGGATTCAATCGTCGCCGCCATGAGCAGGCAGGAATACACCGACGCCGGAACCGCCGAGCGCGTCACCCTCCGCTTCCTTGCGGCGCCGACTGACGTGAACTGGGGCGGCAAGGTTCATGGCGGGACAGTTATGGACTGGATCGACGAAGCAGCCTATATCTGCGCCACGCGTTACTGCGGCCAGGACACGGTGGCCGTCTTCTCGGGTGGCGTGAGGTTCTACCGGCCGCTGTTGATCGGGGACCTGGTAGAGGTGGAAGCGCGCCTGGTCTACACAGGGAACAAGGGCATGCACATCGCGGTACATGTGCGCTCCGGTAAGCCCACGGGACGCGACATGCAGCTGACCACCTACTGCCTCACGGTGATGGTGGCCCGCGATGAGACGGGTACCGCCGTCTCTGTTCCGCCCTGGGTCCCGGTCTCGGATGAGGACAAGCGACTCGCAGAGCACGCCCGTGAACTGCTCGAGATCCGCGGCCGGGCGCCGGGAAGCAGCCTTCCTAGCCACCTGTCCGGATAGCGCTGGCCGTCGGGCAGGATTGAGCCATGGACATCCGGCACCTGAAGTACTTCCTCGGCGTCGTCGATCACGGTGGTTTCGCCAGGGCGGCAGCGGCGCTACACGTCGCCCAGCCGTCGCTGTCGCAGGCAGTGCTTGCCCTTGAGCGGGAGCTGGGGGTGCAGCTCTTCCATCGAACGGGGCGCAGCGTCGTCGTGAGTGCGTCAGGCCGGGCACTCATAGAACCGGCGCGGAGAACAGTTCGTGACCTCGATTCCTTCCGCTCCACCGTCGGGGCATTGAAGGGCAGGGAAACCGGACACGTAGACCTGGCTCTTATGCCGTCGCAATCGGTTGAACCCTTCAGATCCATCGCAGTGCGGTTTGGGCAACTTCATCCCGGAATCACGATCAGCGCCCATTCCGCCTACACCGGCGACGACGTCATGCGCCTGATCGGAAGCGGGAAGTGCGAGCTCGGGCTCTTCGGCAGTTCCAGCTTCCCACCCTCCGCCGGCATTCACCTGGAGCCCGTTGAGGAACAGGCCATGGTGCTCATCGGGCTCCCCGGCCAGCCCTTCGAGGACGGCTCGGTGGTGCGCTATCCCGAGCTGTCCGGGCAAAGGTTCATCACCTCGCAGAAGGGAAGCGTCATGCGGCAGGTCGTGGACGAGATCCTGGCCAGCGGCGTCGATGCCACCGTCGCTGTTGAAGTGGCCCACCGGGCGGCGGTCCTGCCGCTCGTGCTCGCGGGGGCCGGCGTGGCAGTGCTGGCAGCCGCCTGGGCGGACTTCGCGCGTAAAAACGGCGCGGCGGTCATGCATCTTGAGCCAAGCCACAAGTTGCAGGTAATGCTGGCCTCCCGCAGCCAGGCGCCGCTCACCCCTGCAGCCCGAGCCTTCGCCGAACTGGTTCATCAATACACCTCTGACAAGCACCTATAGCCTGAGCCTATTCGGCGAAGAGGATACAAGTCTGAGACATCCGTCACGGCCTGCCCTAGTCTCGCAGCATGACCCAGCAGACATTTCGCATCGCAGCCATACCCGCAGACGGCATCGGGCAGGAAGTGACGGCCGCGGGCCGGAAGGTGCTCGACGCCATTGCGAAGAACTCCGGCGGAGCAGTCTCCTTCGACTGGACCGAATTTCCCTGGGGCTCGGACTACTACGCGGAACACGGCGTCATGATGGCCGACGACGGACTGGAACAGCTGAGCGGTTTCGATGCCATCTACTTCGGTGCCGTTGGTTGGCCGACGGTGCCGGACCACATCAGCCTCTGGGGGCTCCGACTGGCGATCTGCCAGGGCTTCGACCAGTGGGCCAACGTTCGCCCCGTCCACTTCCTTCCCGGAGTCACCAGCCCGCTCCGCAAAGCGGACACCACTGAACTCGACTGGATCGTCGTCCGCGAAAATAGTGAAGGCGAGTACGCAGGACTCGGGGGACGCAACCTCGCTGCCCGCGGCCAGGGCGGCGAGGTTGCGGTTCAATCTTCGCTGTTCACCGAAGTCGGCTGTGAGCGGATCATCCGGTTTGCCTTCGATATCGCCCGTTCACGCGACCGCAGAAAACTTTCCAGCGTGACGAAAAGCAACGCCCAGCAGTACGGCATGGTGCTGTGGGACGACGTCTTCAAACGCGTTGCCAAGGACTATCCCGATGTTGAAACCGAGAGCGTCCTGGTCGACGCCATGGCAGCAAAATTCGTCCTGAAGCCCGAAGAGCTCTCCGTGGTCGTGGCATCAAATCTGAACGCTGACATCCTTTCGGACCTGGGCAGCGCACTCGCGGGCAGCCTCGGCCTTGCGAGCAGCGCCAATTACAATCCTGAGCGGCGTTTCCCCAGCATGTTCGAGCCGGTACATGGCTCCGCTCCTGACATCGCCGGGCAGGAAATCTCCAATCCGATCGGCGCGATTGCCAGCGCAAGCCTGATGCTCGAGCACTTTGGCCTCACGACAGAGGCGGAACGCCTTGCGGAAGCTATCCGCGCCACGACCGCCGCCGGCGTCCTGCCCAGGGATCTGGGCGGATCCGCCACTACCGAGGATGTAACTGATGCCGTAATCAGCTACCTCCCGTAATTTTTCCACTGCGGTTGAACAGTATGACCGCAATAGTGACGCGCATCACTGCGTCACTACAGGGTGGCAGTGGTTAGTGCCGCCAAATGGAACCCGCACCACCAACGAAGCGCCAACTCTTACCAATGGAGGTAAAAGATGAAAAGCCGCCGGATGTTCGCATCAATTGTCGGAACGATCGCCGTCGCACTTGCCGCGACAGGCTGCGGGGGAGGTGAAGCCGGCGGAGGAGCGGCTGAGAATTTCCCACAGAAACGCGTGGAATACATCCTGCCGTTCGACGCTGGCGGAGAATCCGACATCACTGCTCGCCTGCAGCAGGAGAAGCTGGCTGAGGTGCTCGGGCAGGCCGTGAACATCTCGTACAAGCCCGGAGGTGGCGGTGCGCTGGGCTGGTCTGAACTCACCCGTACCGCGCCGGATGGCTACAAGTTCATGGGAAGCAATCTTCCGCACATCATTCTGCAGCCGATGCTTCGGGACGACGCCGGGTACGAGACCGAGGACCTGAAGCAGGTCTACATCTTCCAGAGCACTCCGAACGCCCTCCTTGTGCCGGCAGACAGCGATATCCAGAACCTGGAGGACTTCATCGCGGCGGCGAAGGAGGATCCCGGGGCGATGTCTGTTGGAGGCAGCGGTGACTTCACCGCGAACCACATCGGAACGCTCATGCTGAACGACATGGCAGGCATCGATGTCACCTACACGCCGTTCTCCGGGACGGGCACCGCTGTTCCTGCCCTCCTCGGCGGGCACGTGGACGCCCTGATGTCCTACACTCCGCAGATCTCGCAGCTCGGTGACCAGGTGCGTGCCATCGCCGTTGCCACCGAGGAACGCATGCCCGGACTGCCGGACGTACCCACCTTCGCTGAACAGGGCTATGACCTGGTCGACGGCGCATACCGCGGTGTTTCGGTTCCGTCGGAAACTCCGGATGACATCGTCCAGAAATTGGCCGACGCTTTCGAAGAGGTAAATCAGGATCCGGAACTCGTGGAAGCCTTCGAGGAGCAGGCCTTCGTCCTCGAGAACTACGGCCCCGATGAGGCTGTTGAGCTCACCGAAGAACGCAAGGCCGTGTATGAAGACCTGCTGACCCGGCTCGAACTGGTTCCGTAATGTTCGAAGTACTCGGGCAGGGGCTGCTCGCCAACCTTGCCCCGTCCATGCTGCTCCTGGTGCTGATCGGCACCTTGAGCGGCATGGCCCTCGGGGCGATGCCGGGGCTGAGCGCCACCATGGGCGTTGCGCTGCTGGTTCCCTTCACCTTCGCCATGGACCCGACCTCCGGGCTGGTCCTGCTGGGTGCCTTCTATATGGGCGCGATCTACGGCGGGTCATTCACGGCCATCCTGGTAAATGCCCCGGGAACGCCGTCGTCGATTGCCACCGCCCTCGATGGTTATCCGCTCACGCGGAAGGGACGCAGCGAATTTGCGATTGTGGGTGCCACCATGGGCTCCTTCGTCGGCGGAATCATCGGGGTCATCGCACTGATCTTCCTGGCACCGCCGCTGGCGTCGTTCTCGCTGCGCTTCGGGCCTCAGGAGTACTTCTGGGTCGCGATTTTCGGCCTGACGATCATCGCCAGCCTCGCCTCCGGGTCGCTGCTGAAGGGGCTGATCGGTGGTCTGCTCGGATTGCTGCTGGCCACCGTCGGTATCGCCCCAGTGGGAGGGGATGTGCGGTTCACTTTTGGTGAGCCCATGCTCCAGGGCGGCATTCCACTGGTGCCGGCACTGATCGGCCTGTTCACCATCCCCGAGGTCATCCGTCTGATCGCCCTGCGTACGCGGGACGCGCAGATGGTGGACGAGACCCGGCAGAAAGACCGGCTGGGCGGGATGCTGAAGGAAATTCTGAGCCGCCCGGTCAACCTGATCCGGTCGGGCGTCATCGGAACGATCGTCGGCATCCTCCCGGGTGCGGGCGGTAGTGTCGCGAACCTCGTCGCCTATAACGAGGCCAAGCGCGCTTCCAAGCACCCGGAGACGTTCGGCGAGGGTGAGATCGACGGCGTCGTCGCATCCGAATCCGCCAACAACGGTACGGTGGGCGGCGGGTTCATCCCCACGCTGACGCTGGGAGTGCCGGGAACTCCTCCCGATGCCATCATCTTGGGCGTTCTTCTGCTGCATGGACTGCGACCCGGTGCGGAGCTCTTTACGACCTCTGGTCCGCTGGTCTACACCTTCATCATCGCGCTCGCGGTGTCCGCCGTCATGATGGTGCCGGTAGGTCTGGTTGCCGGCCGCGGTCTGCAACGCGGGGTTATGGCCCTTCCCGTCCGCTACCTGGCTCCGGGAATCACCGTGCTCACCATCATCGGTGCGTACGCCATCCGAAGCTCGGTGGTTGACGTCTTCATCATGCTTGCGCTCGGAGTTGCCGCGTACCTGCTCCAGCGGGTCGGCATCGGTGGAGCCTCGATCGTCCTCGGCCTGGTCCTCGGCTCCATCGCTGAGACAGGTCTGGTTCAGGGCATCCTGACCTCGGCGGATGCAGCCCTTCCGTGGACCACGTTCTTCACCCGGCCCATCAGCCTGGTGCTGATTGCCATGAGCGTTCTCTCCGTTCTCTGGCCCTTTCTGCAGAAGCGGCGGGCAGCGAAGACGGCAGCGGCGGTAAACGACAAGACCGCCAACCCGGTCTCCCAACGCCCCGACACCGGAGAGGGTGACTGATATGGGAAACATCATCGGCGGTGCCGTTGTCCTGCTGGTCTGCCTGATCTTCTGGGTCCAGCGCGCCTATTCCAGTGAATATGGCGGGATCTTCCCGGATGCCGTCCTGATCGCGTTGGCCGTTCTCGGCGTGCTACTCGTGGCACGCGGGGTCTTGTGGCGCGACCGGGAAACCGGCTGGCACAACACCGGGCGGCTTGGCTTCAAGGACCTGGGCCGCGCACTGGTGCTGCTGGTCGCCTGGGTGGCGTCTCTGCCCATCCTCGGCTACCTCTACGGCGGCATCGTGTTCTTCACCCTCGTGGCTGTGCTCATGCGCACCTCGCGGCCCACCTGGAAGAACGTGCTCCTCGACTTCGGTGTCGCCGTCGTCGTGGTGGTGCTGTTCTACCTCGCGTTCACGCAGGTTCTCTTCGTCAGCCTTCCCGAACTCGCCCTGTAACTTCCAGAACAAAGGACTTCACATGACAGATCCCAGCTACCGCATTGCCGTCATCCCGGGTGACGGCATCGGCACCGAGGTGATGCCACCTGCGCAAAGACTCCTCGAACTCGCGGGCCGGCGCTACGGCTTCAGCTTCGACTGGCGGGAGTTCGAGTGGGGCTGTGAGTACTACTCCCGGACCGGACGCATGATGCCGGAGGACGGCCTCGAGCAGCTCGCCGAATGCGACCAGATCTTCCTCGGCGCAGTGGGTTTCCCCGGCGTTCCTGACCACGTGTCCCTCTGGGGGTTGCTGATTCCCATCCGGCGCGCCTTCCGTCAGTACATCAACCTTCGTCCGGTCCGGCTGCTGGCCGGAATCGAAAGCCCTCTCCGAAAGGTGCCTGCCGGCGGAATCGACTTCCTGGTGGTCAGGGAAAACAACGAGGGGGAATACTCCGAGAGCGGCGGGCGCCTCTACCGCGGGATGCCGCAGGAGATGGCGATCCAGGAGTCCATCTTCACCCGGTTCGGCGTTGAACGCGCGATGAACTATGCGATCAACCTGGCCGAACAACGCAAGGGCATCCTCGCCTCTGCCACGAAGTCCAACGGGATCATCCACACGATGCCGTTCTGGGACGAGATCCTTCGGGATCTCGCCAAGGACCACCCGAACCTCACGGTGTCCGAGTACCACATCGACGCCCTCGCGGCGCTGTTCGTGCTTGACCCGGCCCGCTTTGATGTTGTCGTCGCCTCCAACCTCTTCGGCGACATCCTCACCGACCTCGGCGCGGCCATCATCGGCAGTATCGGCATCGCACCTTCAGCGAACCTCAATCCCGAAAAGGAGTTCCCGTCGATGTTCGAGCCGGTTCACGGCTCGGCTCCGGACATCGCCGGACAGGGAAAGGCAAACCCCCTGGGCCAGGTCTGGGCGGCATCGATGATGCTTGACCACCTTGGCCACGAGGACGCAGGAAGGGACCTGATCACCGCCATGGAGCACGTCCTCACCCAAACCGATATACGCACCCCTGACCTCGTCGGGACCGCAACCACAAACGACGTGGCTGACGCGCTGGTTTCCGCCTTCGAATCCTTGACACCTGCAGGAGTTGGAAAATGAGAATCGTCGAAATCCGTGAGCAGACCCTTCCGATCAGTTCCTCCATCCGGAACGCCTTCATCGACTTCACCAAGATGACGCTGAGCCTGGTCGCGGTGATTACCGACGTTGAGCGCGACGGGAAGCCGGTTATCGGTTACGGCTTCAACTCCAACGGCAGGTACGGCCAGGGCTCACTGATGCGCGAACGCATCATTCCCCGGATCATGGAAGCACCCGCCGAAGACCTGTTGGACGAGACCGGCGACAATTTCGATCCGGCTCTGATCTGGGACGTCATGATGGCCAATGAGAAGCCGGGAGGACACGGCGAACGGTCGGTGGCGGTCGGAACCCTGGACATGGCGATCTGGGATGCAGTGGCGAAGATCGAGGGTAAGCCGCTTTTCAGGCTGCTTGCGGAACGATATGGCAACAACAAGCCGGACAACCGGGTCTTCGTTTACGCCGCCGGCGGCTATTACCAGCCCGGGCGCGGCATTCAGGGGCTTCGCGATGAGATGCAGAGCTATCTTGACCGCGGCTACACGACGGTCAAGGCGAAGATCGGCGGTGCCCCGTTGGCCGAAGACCTCCAGCGCATCGAAGCCGTGCTGGGCATGCTCGGTCCCGGGCAGAGCCTCGCGGTCGACGCCAACGGGCGTTTCGACCGTAAAACCGCCGTCGAGTACGCGGAAGCGCTCTCCGCGTATGACTTGTTCTGGTACGAGGAGCCCGTGGATCCACTGGACTATGAGGCGCAGGCGGACGTCGCGGCTGCTTACGCCGGACCGTTGGCTACCGGTGAGAACCTATTCTCCATGCAGGATTCGCGCAATCTCATCCGTTACGGCGGACTCCGGCCGGACAAGGACTGGCTCCAGTTCGACTGCGCGCTCAGCTACGGGTTGGTCGAATACCTCCGGACACTGTCCATGCTCGACGAGAACGGCTGGTCGGCGTCCCGCTGCGTCCCGCACGGCGGACACCAGATGTCGCTGAATATCGCGGCCGGACTTGGCCTCGGCGGTAACGAGTCCTACCCGGATCTTTTCCAGCCCTTCGGTGGTTTCCCGGACGGAGTTGCGGTGGAGAACGGATTCATCACCATGCCGGATCTGCCCGGAATCGGTTTCGAGGGTAAGAGCGACCTGTACCGGGTGATGCGGGACCTGAGTGCCTGATGGGGTTCTCCCGGAGCCGCCCACTGGTGGCGGTCACCCGATCGTCCCTCCCCGGTGGGGGTATCGACCGGCTGCGTGAGCGTGCCGACGTCGTGCTCTGGCCGGACGACGACGTGCCCGCCTCCGGTGAGGCGCTCCGGAAACTCGCCCGCGGCGCAGATGCGGTGCTGGCTCCCTACGCGAAGGTGGACCGGGAGTTCCTCGAGGCGGTGCGCGGAAGCGTGCGCATCGTCGCCCTGCCAAGCGCGGGATACGACGCCGTTGACGTCACCGCTGCCCTTGACGCGGGCATTGTGATCACCAACGCGCCCAACGTGCTGCACGAGACGACGGCGGACACGACGTTTGCATTGATGCTTCTTGCGCGCAGGCTACTTCTTCCAGCGGTCGACGATCTGCGCGGAGGGGAATGGAAACGGTCCAGGTTCGACGAGCATCTGGGTCTTGACATCACCGGCGCCACGCTCGGGCTTGCGGGATATGGGCAGATTGCGCAGGCGGTCGCTCGCCGCGCTGCCGGTTTCGGTATGACGGTGCTGCACAGCCTGTCCCGTACCGGCAGCACCGACCTCTCCACGGCTGTGGGATGGGACGAACTGCTGGAGCGCTCCGACATCGTGTCACTCCATGTGCCGCTTACCGCCGAAACGAAGGGTCTTATCGGAGCGGGTGAGCTGGCCCGGATGAAGCCGACCGCCACGTTGATCAACACCGCACGCGGGCCCGTTGTTGACACCGCCGCCCTGCTTCAGGCCCTCGACGACGGCGTCATCCACTCGGCAGGGCTGGACGTCTACGATGTCGAGCCGATCCGGGATCCCGAGCATCCGTTGCTGCGCCACCCGCGTATCGCGGTACTGCCGCACGTTGGATCCGCCACGGAAGCCACCCGCGCACGGATGGTGGACCTCGCCGTTGACAACATCCTTGCGGTCCTTGAGGGACGCCCGGCGCTGACTCCAGTGGCCGAGATGAAGCAGGGCGGATAGCACGAACTTTTGTGCAGCTCTGGTGGGTTCCAGCCACTGGAAGCCACCAGAGCTGCGCAAAATTTCCAGGGTTGTGAGCCGGTCAGTAGCTGGCGGGGGAACCGCCGGCGGACTCTTCGGGTGCCGATATGAACTGTGCGGCGAGGGCCTCAGAGCCCCTTGCCAGCAGTGCGACGTCGGCGCCGACCAGGATGAAGGTTGCGCCGGCGTTCAGGTAGTGGCGCGCGGTGTCGGGATTGAAGGCATTCACGCCGGCCGGCTTGCCGGACTTCTTCGCTGCATCAAGACAGCGTTCGACGGCGGCACGCACCTCCGGATGCTCCTGCTGGCCCAGCAAACCCATGGAAGCGGCGAGGTCCGCGGGACCCATGAAAATGGCGTCGACGCCCTCTACCGCAAGGATGTCCTCCACGGCTTCAACAGCTGCTGCAGACTCGATTTGAACCGCCACGCTGACGGTTTCCCCGGCGCGGGCAAGGTAATCGGGGACACGGTTCCACCGGGCGGCGCGTGCCAGCGCGGATCCGACGCCGCGTACTCCCTCCGGCGGGTACCGGGTGGCAGCCACAGCGGCCTCGGCTTCCGCCGCCGAATGAACCATCGGGACGAGCAGGTTCTGCACGCCGAGGTCCAGGTACTGCTTGATCAGGACAGTGTCATTCACGGGCGGCCGCACCATGGTGTGCACCGGGTAGCCGTGGATGGCCTGCAGTTGGGCGAGGATCGACTCAAGGCCGTTGGGGCTGTGCTCGGCGTCAATCAGGATCCAGTCGAGGCCGGCCCCTGCGCACAGCTCGGCGATCAGCGGGCTGCCCGAACAAACCCACATGCCGGCGAGCGGACGGTCGGCCGTGGCCATCACGTCGCGGAAAGTGGTGTTCAGTGGAAGTGGCATGTCACAGCTCCAAGTGGTCCGTAGTCGGCGTGCACGGTGTCGCCCTTATGAACCCAGAGCGGACGGGTGAAGGAGCCTGCGAGAATAATGTCCCCGGCCTTCAAGCTGTCTCCGTGGGCGGCGATCTTGTTCGCCAGCCAGTGGACACCCGCAGCAGGATGGTCCAGAACACCGGCTGCGACGCCGGTTTCCTCCACGGTCTGGTTCTTGTAGAGGATGGCGGAGACCCAACGGAGGTCGACGGCGTCGGGCTTGACCGGACGGCCGCCCACCACCATGGCGCCCATCGCGGCGTTATCAGAAATGGTGTCCACGATGGTCCGGCCCTCCATCTCGATCCGGGAGTCCAGGATCTCGAGGGCCGGAACCACGTAGTCGGTGGCGTTGAGGACGTCGAAGATGGTGCAGCCCGGACCTTTCAATCCGTCCTTGAGGACGAATGCCAGCTCCACCTCTACCCGCGGGTGGGTGTACTTGTCCCACTCCACCGAGCAACCCGTTTCCAACACCATGTCATCGAAGATGGCGCCATAGTCCGGCTCCGTGATTCCCGTGGCCGCCTGCATGGCCTTGGACGTGAGACCGATCTTGCGCCCCACCAGGGTGCGCCCGGCTTCCTCATTACGACGGCGCCACAGCTGCTGCACGGCGTAGGAGTCCTCCACCGTCATGTCCGGATAGCGCGCGGTCAGGCGGGGAATCGGGGTGCGGCTGCGCCCTGCTTCCACCAGTTCGTCTGCAATGGCCTCAATCGTTGCGTCGTCCAGCATGGCTACAGCTGTGCTCCCAGCTTGAAGCCCTGCTCGGCGGCAGCACCGTCGTCGTCCTGCTTGCGGGTGTAGGAGAAGCCGTCAGCGCCGACGGTGACCGCCATCTCGCTCTTCTCCTCGCGCTCGACCACGGGTTGCGGGTTGCCATCGAGGTCCAGGACCAGGGAGGCCTCGGTGTACCAGGACGGCACAACCGGGTTGCCCCACCAATCGCGGCGCTGGTTGTCGTGGACGTCCCAAGTGATGGTGGGATTGTCCGGATCGCCGGTGTAGTAGTCCTGGGTGTAGATCTCGATGCGGTGGCCGCCCGGGTCCAGGATGTACAGGTAGAACGCGTTGGACACGCCGTGGCGTCCCGGGCCGCGCTCGATCCGGTCGCTGATGCGCAGCGCGCCCATCTTGTCGCAGATCTGGATGATGTTGTGCTTCTCGTGCGTGGCGAAGGCAACATGATGCATGCGCGGTCCGTTGCCGCCGGTGAGCGCCGTGTCATGGACCGTCTGCTTGCGGTGCATCCAGGCAGCATAGGTGACGCCGTCGGAATCCTTGATGTCCTCGGAGACGCGGAAGCCGAGGTCCTCGAGGTACTTCCGGCCGCGCGGCACGTCCGGGGTGACCTGGTTGAAGTGGTCGAGACGAACCAGTTCGCCCGCCGAGTAGAGGTCGTAGCGCTGGGTCAGGCGCTCGACGTGCTTCACGTCGTAGAAGAACTCGTAGGGGAAGCCCAGCGGATCCTCGACGCGGACTGAGTCACCGATGCCCTTGGTGAAACCGTCCTTGCGACGCTCGGTGCGGCACCCCAGCTCTTTGTAGTAGGTCTCGGCCGCGTCCACCTCAGCAGGGGATTTCACACGGTAGGCGAAGGCGGCAACAGCGGCGATCGGTCCCTTGCGCAGCACCAGGTTGTGGTGAATGAACTCCTCGAGGGGGCGCAGGTAGATGGTGTTCTCGTCTTCCTCGGTGACGTGCAGGCCGAGGACGTCAACGTAGAACTCGCGCGACCTGGCAAGGTCAGTGACCACGAGCTCCATGTAGGCGCAGCGGACAATGTCCGGAGCCGGGGCGTTGGGCGTGGGAACGAAGTTGGTCATGATGTTCTCTCTTCTTTGAGCAGGTGCAGGAAAGTTTCTAGCCCTCGTTGGCGACGGAGTCTTCGACGCTGCCGAACTTCGGCGTGTGCACAGGGCCGAGCGTGATGTGCACGGCCTGCTGGTCGGTGTAGAAGTCGATCGAGCGGTAGCCGCCCTCATGGCCCAGACCGGAAGCCTTGACTCCGCCGAACGGGGTCCGGAGGTCGCGGACGTTGTGACTGTTGAGCCACACCATGCCGGCCTCCACGTTCTGGGCGAAGTTGTGCGCGCGGGTGAGGTTTTGGGTCCAGATGTAGGCGGCTAGACCGTACTTTGTGTTGTTCGCGAGAGCCAGCGCTTCGTCGTCGTTCTCGAAGGGGGTGATGGCGACAACGGGGCCGAAGATCTCCTCCTGGAAGATCCGTGCTTCAGGCGCGACGTCGGCGAACACGGTCGGCGCGATGTAGTTGCTGTTGTTTAGCCCTTCGGGCAGATTCTCCGGACGCCCGCCGCCGGCGAGCAGCCGGCCCTCGGACTTGCCGATCTCCACGTAGGAGGCAACCTTCTCGTAGTGCTCCGGGTGGACCAGCGCGCCGACCTGCGTCTTCGGGTCATGCGGATCACCGACGACGATGGTCTTGGCGCGGTCGGCGTACCTCTCGCAGAATTCATCGTAGATGGCGCGCTCCACGAGGATGCGGGAGCCGGCGGTGCAGCGCTCGCCGTTGAGGGAGAAAACCCCGAACAGTGCGGAATCGATCGCGGCGTCGAGGTCCGCATCGGCGAACACCACACAGGGTGACTTGCCGCCGAGCTCCATCGACAGGCCCTTGAGGTTGGCGGCGGCGTTGCGGAAAATCGTCTGCCCGGTGGTGGTCTCGCCGGTGAAGGAGATCAGCGGAACATCCGGGTGCTTCACGAGTGCGTCACCTGCTTCCTCGCCGAGGCCGTTGACCAGGTTGAACACGCCGTCGGGCAGGCCAGCGTCCTTGAAAATCTGCGCCCACAGGGAAGCAGAGAGCGGAGTGAATTCGGCAGGTTTGAGGACCACAGTGTTGCCGGTTGCCAGCGCGGGGGCAAGCTTCCACGATTCGAGCATGAACGGGGTGTTCCACGGCGTGATCAGGCCGGCAACGCCGATTGGCTTGCGGTTCACGTAGTTGATCTGGGAGCCGGGAACCTTCATGGCGTCGTCGAATTGGGCAACGATCAGGTCCGCAAAGAAGCGGAAGTTCTCCGCTGCGCGCAGGGCCTGGCCCTTGGCCTGGGTAATGGGGAGGCCGGTATCAAACGTCTCAAGTTCGGCGAGGCGGGCTTCCTGCGCCTCGACGGCGTCGGCAATCCTGTTCAGGACGCGGGCTCGTTCGCGCGGCTTCATCCTGGGCCACGGGCCGCTGACAAACGCCTCACGTGCAGCGGCGACAGCGAGGTCGATGTCTTCCTTCTGGCCGGCGGCTGCGGTGGCGTAATTCTTGTTGGACACCGGATCCAGCACGTCGAAGGTCCCGCCGCTGACGGAATCGACGAACTTCCCGTTGATGTAGTGCTGGAGGTGCGCGGGCAGGTCCTGAGGGACGTAGTGGGTGGTTTCAGGGGCGGTGGACGTCATTGTTCTCTTCCTGACTACTGGGCTTCATTAAGTGGTGGCGGGTGCTTGCGCGAGGTAGGCGTCAAGAGTTGCGGATCGGTGCTGCCGGGCCGCGTGCTCGATTGTGTCCGCGTCAGCCTGGGATTCGATGAGCTGAAGCAGGGCTTCGTGTTCACGCACTGATTCGCGTGCGCGTCCGGGGACAAACCGGAAGGTTGAGGACCGGAGCGTTGCCAGCCGGTTCCAGCCGCGGTGAACCAGATCCAGGATGTGCGGATTAGGGCACTGCTCAAAGAGAACGCTGTGGAAATCTTGGTTGAGCCTTGTGAAGCGGACGGGGTCAAAGTGTTCAAGGCAGTCGCGCATCTCCTCGTTGACGGCGCGCGCCCGGGCGACGGTTGTGGAGTCGATCAGCGGTGCGGACAGCGCCGTGGCCGCCCCCTCCACGATGCTGAGCGTCTGCATCGTATAGAGGTACTCGGTCGGGTCGATTCCGGAAACTGTGGCGCCGACGTTGCGCTCGAACTTCACGAGCCCTTCGGCTTCCAGCCGCCGGATCGCTTCCCGCACCGGCACTACGCTGAAGCCGAGGTCTTCGGCTATTTTCGCCAGCACCAGGCGGTATCCGGGGGAGAAGGTCCCCTCCACGATGCGAGCCTTGATTGAAATGTATGCCTGCTCGGATTTGCTGCCGGGCTTGATGTCACCGGCGGTCTGTACGACGACGGCTGGCCCGAAGGCGATATCAACCATCTGATGCTCCTTCCGAAGCTGGGGCTGCCCACTCCTGGTATTTCGCCTTCCACTCCGCGTTCATCGGGAAAAGCCCGTCAACGCCGTTGCCCTGCCTGACCATCTCGAAAATGAAGGTCTCCTCCTTTTCCTGCCGGATGCAGTCATCGACGAGTTCCCCGGCGAGGGCCGGAGGGATCACGATGATGCCGTCGGAATCAGCCACGATGATGTCACCGGGCTGCACAGTGGCGCCGCCGCACCCAATGGTGATGTCCGTATCCCACGGGATGTGCCGGCGGCCCAGAACCGCGGGGTGAGGATTGGCGAAGTAGGTCGGCATGTCGAGATCAGCGACTGCCGAGAAGTCGCGGACTCCGCCGTCCGTGATGATGGCTGCCGCGCCACGCACCTGGGCGCGCAGGGCCAGGACATCGCCCACTGTTCCCGTGCCCTTCTCGCCGCGTGCTTCCATGACGAGGATCTCGCCGTCGTTCACTGAATCGATGGCGCGCTTCTGCGCATTGAAGCCACCCCCATGGGTTGTGAAGAGGTCTTCCCGATTGGGCACAAAGCGCAACGTGCGAGCCAGGCCCACTACCCGCCGGTCCGGGCGCGTGGTCTGCAGGCCGTCAATGCTGACGTTGTTCAGGCCGCGCTTGCGCAGCTGGGAGGACAGGGTGGCGGTGGCAACGCTTTCGAGCTTCTTCTTGAGCTCCGGCGCCAGAGCTTGCGTGGTCGGTTCCAGGCCGGCTGCTTCGCGGGAACCGTAGGCCTCTTCGCGTTGGGCGTCATCCGGCTTGGGCTGCGCGCCGAAGTCAGCGAACGGCGTGGTTCCCTCCACCACCCGGGTGGTGAGCTTGCCGCTGCTTGAGCTGCCTGCGGTGACCTCGATTTCGACGACGTCGCCCGGCTGGGCAACGGACGCTCCGGCGGGTGTGCCGGTGAGGATGATGTCGCCCTCCTCAAGGGTGAGGAGCTGGGAGAGATCGGCGACGAGTTGCGCGAACGGAAAGAGGAGGTCCTCGGTCGTGTCATCCTGCACCAGGTCACCGTTGTGCCACGTGCGAACCCGCAGTGCGGCGGGATCGACATCACTCGCGGGGATCAGCTGCGGACCGACGGGGGTGAATCCGTCACCGCCCTTGGAACGGAGATTGGAGCCCTTGTCTGCGTAACGCAGGTCGTAGACCCCCAGGTCATTGCTTGCGGTGACCCACCCGACGTGGTTCCAGGCGTCCTCGATGCTGATTCGGCGTGCCGGCTTGCCGATGATGAGGGCGATCTCCCCTTCATAACCGAGTAATTCGCAGCCAAGCGGACGTTCGACCGAGCCGGGGGCTTCGGCAGATCCCAACGCCAGCGACGACGGCGGCTTGAGGAAGTAGGAGGGTTGCTGGGGGGTGCGCCCACGCTGCGCGGCGCGGCTCGGATAGTTGATGTGGACCGCGATGACCTTGCGGGTGCGGGCAAGGAGCTGAGTGCTCGCTTCGGTGGTCCGGGACTCCGTCGTCATGCCGCGTACTCCTCGTTAGATCCAGCGATGTGCTGATGTACGAAATCGTATACGATGAGTCTGTCTTGTGAAGTAGGGCACGTCAACCCTTCGCCGCAGGACGGAAAAGCAGTTGTGTTCTGCATCATGTTCGTCGTACAGTTTTGGCACCGCCATTCAATTATAGAAATAGCTGTTCACATAGCGAACACATCAGGCGGTGGATTTCTGAAGTTTCACAAAGAAGTGAGTGAGGACAGCGTGCACTTCCACCATCACGGCTACGTTTCCGGCAATCCACGGGTTCAGGCTGCAGCCGGCGTCGGCGTGAACCGGCCCGAGGAATTGCCTGACGAGGTCGATGTCCTGATTGTTGGCAGCGGCCCGGCTGGCATGCTCGCCGCTGCGCAGTTGTCACAGTTCCCGAACATCACCACGCGCCTTGTGGAGCGACGGCCCGGCAGGCTCGCAATCGGGCAGGCGGACGGTATCCAGGCCCGTAGCGTTGAAACTTTCCAGGCTTTCGGGTTCGCCGAGCGCATCATTGCCGAGGCGTACCGCATCACCGAAATGGCGTTCTGGAAGCCCGATCCGGCCGATCCTTCGCGAATCATCCGCACCGCCCGCCCGGACGATGACCCCACGGGCATCAGCGAATTCCCACACCTCATCGTGAACCAGGCGCGGGTGCTGGATTACTTTGCTGAGTTCATGGCAAGCGCACCTACCCGCATGACCCCGGACTATGGGTTCGATTTTCAAAGCCTCGAGGTTGACGACGACGGCGAGTACCCGGTGACCGTCACCCTGCTTCACACCGCCGGACCCCGCGAAGGTCAGGAGCGCACGGTGCGTGCCAAGTACGTGATCGGCGCCGATGGGGCACGCAGCAAAGTCCGCCAGGCGATTGGATGCACGCTCGCCGGTGATGCGGCGAATCACGCCTGGGGCGTCATGGATGTCCTGGCCGTCACTGACTTCCCGGATATCCGGCTCAAGTGCGCCATCCAGTCCGGTGCGGGCGGAAGCATCCTGCTCATTCCCCGCGAGGGCGGCCATTTGTTCCGGATGTATGTGGATCTGGGTGAGGTGACGGCGCACACCAAAGGGGATATCCGCAGCACCACCATCGAAGAGGTCATCGAGAAGGCCAACGCGATCCTGCACCCTTACACGCTTGATGTGCGCAATGTCGCGTGGAACAGCGTCTATGAGGTTGGCCACCGTCTCACAGACAGGTTCGACGACGTTCTTCCGGAGGACATTGGAACCCGCACTCCGCGCGTCTTCATCACCGGCGACGCCTGCCATACGCACAGCGCTAAAGCCGGCCAGGGCATGAACGTTTCCATGCAGGACGGCTTCAACATCGCCTGGAAGCTAGGCCATGTGTTGGAAGGCCGGAGCCCGGAGAATTTGCTGTCCACCTACTCGGCCGAACGCCAGGTGGTTGCAAAGAACCTCATCGACTTCGACAAGCAGTGGTCCACGCTCATGGCGAAGAAGCCCGAAGAGTTCGAGGACCCCACCGAACTGGAGAACTTCTACGTCCGCACCATGGAGTTTCCCGCGGGGTTCATGACGGAGTACTCGCCGTCGATGATCGTTGCTGGGGCGACGCACCAGGAGCTGGCTACCGGCTTTCCTGTGGGCAAGCGCTTCAAGTCGGCGCCGGTTGTCCGGGTGTGCGACACCAATCCGCTGCATCTCGGCCACCATGCGACGGCGGATGGACGCTGGCGCATCTACGTCTTTGCTGACGAGCCGCTGCCTGGCAACCCGTCGAAGGTGACCAATTTCGCCGAGTGGCTCAGAAATTCACCGGAGTCACCGCTCGCTGCAACGCCGGAGGGTGCGGATATCGACGCCTGGTATGACGTCAAGGTCATTTACCAGCAGGACCACCAGAGCATCGACATCAACGCCGTGCCTGCGGTCTTCAAACCTGAAGTCGGGCCGTTCAAGCTGAACTATCTGGAGAAGGTATTCGGCGTCGATCCGGCGGAGGACATCTTTGAGTTGCGCGGACTGGACCGGGGAGGCGTCGTCGTCGTTGTTCGTCCGGATCAGTACGTGGCCAATGTGCTGCCGCTGACGGCAACGGCGGAGCTGGGCGAGTTCTTCGCAGGAATGCGGGTGGGCGCGCGGGTCTGAGCTGTGACCGCGACGCAGCGGCGACATTCGCGATGACAATGAGCGCGATCCCCAGAACTTCGGCGGGGTTCAACAGCTGTTGCAGGGCGACAACCCCGATGATGGCGGCGAACACGGGATTGGAGCTCATCAGTATCCCGAAGAGGTTGGCAGGTATATGCCGGAGTGCCACGAGATCCGCAACATAGGGGACCACGGAGGAAAGAATGCCAGCGGCAACCGCGTAGGCCAGCATCGTGGTGCTCGGGCGCGCCTCCAGGATGATGAGGACGGCGATGGGTGCAAAAGCGACGGCGGACAGCCCGGCCGCGACGGCGGTTCCCTCGATGCCGGGCACGCGGGTTCCGACCGTCCTGTTGAGCAGGATGTAGGCTGCCCAGCTCAAGGCCGCGAGCAGTGCGCATCCGATGCCGAAGTAATCCGAGGTCACTTCCGGCTTGGCGATGGCGACGACGCCGGCCGCAGCAATAGCACCGCATACCGCGCTCTTCCGGCTGCGGCGCGTGAAAATCGCGACTGCCAGCGGGCCCAGGAACTCGAGGGTCACGGCGAGCCCCAGCCCGATACGCTCCACTGCCGAGTAAAGCCCGAGGTTCATGGTTCCAAACACGACCGCGAGGAGGATGATCGGCCACCACTGCGCCCACGTGAACCGCCAAACATGCGGCCGGACGGTCGGCAGCAGAACGGCGGCCGCGATGATTTGCCGGAGCGCGACCACCCCGGCCGGCCCCAGCACGGGAAATGCAAGCGAACCCGTCGCGGCGCCGAGCTGATTCGATACGGCACTGCCCATCAGGGTTGCGATTCCCGTGGCCCGACCGGTCCCGGATTGCGTGTTCATCATGAGGAAATCGTGGACCCGCGTTGCCACCGGCTCACAATTCACTTCCTGCTCTATTGATGCACCCTACGCATCAATAGACTGCTCCGTATGGATATCGAGCTGCGCCAATTGCGATCCTTCATAGCTGTCGTTGAAGCGGGCAGCTTCACGGATGCAGCGATTGATCTCGGCATCTCGCAGACTACGGTGACGCGGAATGTCGCAGCGTTGGAGGCGGCTCTGGGAGTTCGGCTTTTACAGCGGACCACGAGGTGGGTTGACGTCACTGCTGCGGGGGAGCTGGCGCTGCGACATGCGCGGCGGGTCTTCGGCACGCTGCATGACCTTGAGGAGGAGATTCTCACCGGGAGCCGGGTGATTCGAATCGGGTATCCGTGGTCCGCGCTCGGCCAGCATACAGCGGAGTTTCAACGCAAGTGGCCTGCTTCATTCCCGAACATGACGTTGCAACTGGTCAAGACGAACACGCGGACTGCTGGGTTGTCCGAAGGGAAGACGGACCTGGGGATCCTGCGGTACCAGCCCGACGCGAAGGGCCTGCATCATGAAGTGATCGGCGAGGAGGCCCGATATTGCGCGATGGTGAGTGGTGACCCGCTGGCACGCCGGAAAAGTGTCACCCTCGCTCAGGCGGCGACTCTTCCACTTGCCGTTGACTTGCGTACAGGAAGCACGCGCTTGTCCCTGTGGCCGGAGGACGCCCAACCGACGATCATTCACACGGACGACGTCGATGATTGGCTCACCGCCATTGGATCCGGCAGTGCCCGGGGCGTCACGGCGGCGTCCACGACGCACCAATACCGCCGACCGGGGATCGTCTACCGACCCATCCGCGACGCGCCGCCGGTGCTGGTGTACGCTGCCTGGGTCGAATCCAATCCACCCATGGGCTGCCACGAAATCGTGGACCTCATGGCCACTTTGTACGGTTACTCCCGGTAGAGGTGTCCATTGCCTGGCTGCGTCAGCTCGCCCGCGTGGTCTCCCTGAACTGACGTAGAACCCCGTCGAGAGCGTCCAGGTCCTCTTCCCGGAATAGCTGCTCCGGACCGGCCGGTGCAAGGCTGCTGAACGGCGACTCATACAGCTGACCAACTTCCATCACTCCGTTGCGGGTGAGGTGCTGGACGATCATGTTCACGAAGTCGAGCTGGGACGCAGTGAGCGTAGTCCCGGCGATGAACTCCGCCATCGATTCCTTCACGGCCTCCGGCTCGAGTCCAACAAGCGATCGCACGAAGTAGCCGAGACCCTCGTGCGCGGCTCGGTCCAAGTCCTCCCGCGAGCCTGCGCCGCTTTCGAGAAGCAGCCGCTCCAGCTCCTCCAGATCCAGTTCGGTGAGCGGCCGGTTCCGGCGAAGGCGTTGGATGGTGGCATGGTCCAGCTTGTCCGCCAGATAGATGCGTACTTTCTCGCTGTAGCGCGCCATATCGACGGGTGCGACGACGTCGGGAAGCTCCACTTCACGGACCTCGCCGAGGACGTCCTCGAAGTCTGTGTAGACAACCTTCCGCCGTTTCTTCTCGATGAGATGAACAAGGGCACGCAGTTTGAGCCGGATCTCCTCCAACCACAGAGGATTGGCAGCTTCCCAGTGAAGCGGGCTCAACACGTCCTCAAGGAGACCAAGCTGGGCAGCGATCGCCGGGATGGTTGGCTGGTCCTGGAGAGCGGAGGCAATCTCCGTGATCTTCGTCCGGAGCGGTGGAAGCTTGCCGGGCTCGGTCAGAAGGACCAGCTGAGCGGTGAGCATCAGCTGATCGAACCGCTTAGCTTCCTCTGTGTCGCGTGGGGCCGCCACGGTGGCGAGGTCGCTGAGCTGGGACTCCAGCACCTCGATGTCATGCGGAGTAAGGTTTTGCCAGTTCTCCCTGCGTGAGAAACGGTCGACGTGCTCCAGCCGCGGCCGCACACGGAAGTTCTCCCGCGGAAGGTCCTGAACCACCCGGTGCAGCGACGTCCGCACGTTCGCCGCATAATCGCCGTCGCACTGAGTGGATTGAAGTGCCTGAAGCAACCGGACCCGTGTGATGAACGTGCGCTGCGCCAGTGGCTTGGCCAGTTGACCCTCTGACAGTGCAAGCCCGGCATTGAAGAACTCCGCGTTCCGGCAGATGTCGAAGATCAGGAAGTCTTTCTTGTGCTCACCAGGTCCATAAAGGTCAGGGGAGAGACGAGTGCCCCGCCCCACCATCTGCCAGAACTTGGTCTTGGACCGAACCAGCTTGAAGAACACCAGGTTCACGACCTGGGGCACGTCGATGCCGGTATCCAGCATGTCGACTGAGATGGCAATGTCCGGCTTGCCGTCGGTCCTGCCAAAGGACTCGATGAGCGTCGACGCGTAGTTCACGTCATACGTGATGACCTGAGCCATCTCACCCTTCTCGCCCGGATAGTTCACGTTGAACCGCTGCTCAATGAAACGGGCGTGGTCGCTGTTCCGGGCGAAGATGATGGTCTTGCCGATCCGGTCGCCGCCAGCCACGCGGTGCCCGCGCTCCATCAACACCTCAAGCGCTTTATCGACCGTGTCCTTGTTGAAAAGCCATTTGTTGACGACGGCGCGGTCCACCTCATCGGGAATCTCGCCGTCGTCGTCCCATTCTTTTGAATCCCACTCGTCCTTTTCCTGCTCGCTCAGGTCCTCATAGCGGATCCCCTCGTAGGGGAACTTGAGCGGCACTTCCATGATTCGCGGCGGGACGAGCCAGCCCTCGTCGATGGCGCGGTTCAGCTCATATGCGAAGGTGGGGACGTTGTCTTCGATGTTGAAGAGGGCAAAGGTGTTGCGGTCTACGTCGTCGGTCGGGGTGGCCGTGAGACCAATGAGGAACGAGTCGAAGTAGTCGAAAATCGCCTTGTACTTCTGATAGACCGAGCGGTGCGCCTCGTCGACGATGATTAGATCGTAGTGCCCAATTCCGTAGCGTTCGCGGTTAACCGTGCCGTCTCCCACCGTTTCGTCGATGAGGTTCATCATGGTCGGGTAGGTGGCCAGGTGGATGCGGCTGTCGGCGACTTTGTCCCGGCCCAAGACCTCCGGAGCTGATCCCGGGAGGTGGGTCTTGAACGCCTTCGCTGCCTGATCGACCAGCGCAACACGGTCCGCGAGGAAGAGGACACGCTTGACCCAGTTCGCCTTCATGAGCAGGTCAGCGAGCGCGATCACCGTTCGGGTCTTCCCGGTGCCCGTGGCCATGACGATGAGGGCACGCTGCTCGGCGTCGTTCTCAAAGGCTTGCGTCACTGCTCGGATGGCGGCGTGCTGGTAGTCACGCTCGACAATCGCATTGTCGATGACCGCTGCCCCCAGTGGTTTGCGGGTGGTGCGGCGGTCGACCAGGAGTTGCAGCTGATCGCGGGTGTGGAATCCCTGTACCTCGCGCTCGGCATAGAAGGCGTCATCCCAGATGTACGTCTGGTAGCCGTTGGTGAAGTAGATGATGGGCCGCTGACCGAAGCGCCGCTCGAGGCAGTCGGCGTAAAGCCGGGCCTGTTGGCGGCCGTTGTGCGGATCCTTGGCGGTGCGCTTCGCTTCGACGACGGCGAGCGGCAGCCCGTTCGCTCCCCAGAGCACGTAGTCGGCGGCGCCTTTGCCGGTGAGGGTTCCTTGCGCCGTGGGCATGGTGTCGACGGGATACTCCCGGACATCTGCGGCGGCAAGGTCCCAGCCTGCCCATTGGAGTTGCGGATCGATGAGGTCTGTGCGGGTGACGCCCTCGTCATAGTCGTGTTGGTCCGGCTCGTGCCGTCGCTGTGCCGTTACCAGCTTGATCTGCTCGCGAAGTTCCCTGAGCTCATCCTCAAGAGTGGCCTTCAGCTGGGCTGCTTCGCTGAGCTTACGGTCGCGTTCTTCCAGTTCCTTCGCGAGCGCCGCAACCTGCTCTGCGGTTTTGGGTACGACGTCGGTTGGCTGGGGTGGATTTGTTTGACCCGGTTTGGGTGGGGCCGGCATCGGACGATGCTGCGGCCTCAGCAGTGTCGGGCTGAACTCCAGGCCAGGCCGCGGACGGTTCTCTTCGACCCGTGAGTAGTGATGGGCGAGCCAGAAACAGGTCTGGAACAGTTCGCGGAGGATGGTCTCGGCAATCAGGACACTAACCGGGACGTTCGTGTGGACGGCCTTGTTCGAGATCTTCCGCACGGCATGCATCTTGTCGAGGAGCCGCTCGCCGGCGAGCTTCTTGAACGTCGGTTCGTTGAGCATGCCGTTGATGTCGTCTTTGTACGGCTGGTTCAGCGACGTATCTGCCGTGAAGATCCACTGCAGCGCGAATTCGAGGGTGCGGCGGGAGTAGAGGAGCGAGGTGCGCGGGTCGATACGCGCGAAGCGTTCAGCGTTGCGGGCTTCGGCGGCAATGTCCGGCCATTCGGCGCGCAGGAACGCGAAGTTGCTCTGTGCCTGAGCCGCGTCCCCCATCAGTGCCCCTTTGCTGGTCCCTTGTGCAGAATACCGGACCGGCGGCGCGTCAAAAGAGCTTCTCCTCTCGATCATCCGTGACGTCGTCGCGAACGAGTAGATCCATGAAGCGGGTGTTGATGAAGATCAGCTCCCGTCCCACCCGCACGTCTGTGAGAACTCCAGCCCGCGTAAGCTCCTTCAGCCAGTTGGTGGCAGTTGGTCTGGAGACTCCGCACGCTTCTCGTACATTCGAAATCCGGCAGTAGGGCTGTTCGAACAGAACGTCAAGGAGCCCAACGTGCCCGCCCCCGGATATGGCGGCGCCTATTTCGTGCTTCAGCACCCCTTGCAGATGCTGAACGGCGTCAATTTTCTTCAACGTAGAGTTTGCCGTTTCACGAACGCCCTCAAGCATGTACTCGACCCAATCGACCCATGCTTCCTCAGCAGTCACTGCCAACAGGCGACGGTAGTAGTCGCTCTTGTTCTTGATGATGAAACGGGACAGGTATAGGACGGGGTGGTCGAGCAGACCGGCAGCAACCAGCATCAGAACATTGAGGATCCGGCCCGTCCGCCCGTTTCCATCGTCGAAAGGATGAACGGCTTCGAATTGATAGTGCGCGATCGCCATGCGGGTAAGTGGGTCATATCCTCGACCTGAGTTTACGAACAACTCCCAATCCGCGAGCTTTGCGTCAATGACTTCGTGCCCCTCTGGAGGGGTGTAGATCGCGGTATGGGTTACCGGATTGCCGATGTAGGTGCCGCTGCCCGAGCGGAGGTCCATCTCGTGCCGCATGATGATTGAGCACACCTGTCGAGCCGTATTAGTGGTGACAATCCCGCGCCGTTGCACCATGTTGAAGCCTTCGAACAGAGCGGTCCTGTAGCGAAGTGCTTCTCTGGTTGCGGAGTTGGCGGAAGTCTCGTCTTCTGCGTGCATGAAGAGTTCGTCTGTGGTGGTCACAATGTTCTCGACTTCCGAGCTCGCTTGAGCTTCGAGCAAGGGTATTGCGTTGATGAGCACCGACGCGTTTGTCATGGAACGTGCTGCTTGATTCATCGCGGCAAGAGAAGAGCGTGCCTCAATGGCAAGTTTGAGAATTGAAGTCGTCTCCACGTCCACCCTGGGCGGGAGGGTAGGTAGGCCGTTGTAGGGCTTGCCTGGATTCCAATCGGCCATGCAAAGAACTTAGCAAGCAGGATGCTACGTGTAAAGAATCGGTCGATTTTTTTACACGTTATCGAGATGTGTAAACGGGTGTGCAGGTTTTATCCACAGGTTCGAAAGCCGTAGGCGCCACAGCTACTCGAAGTAATCCTCGTCAAGGTCCACGACGTCGTAGGTCTGCTTCACCTGCACGCCCACGCGGTACTTGATCATCAGGTTCACGAGCCGAACGCTGTCGATCAGGATCACGCGCTACGGGATGCCGGCCGCATAGCTACGAGCGTGGTCGGTAAAACTGCTCGTCGTGATGAAGACTCCGCGCGAGGCGCCCGCGCCGTGGAGCGCGCCGACAAACGCCTGGATGGTTTCGCGGCCGACGTTATGTCGTCCTTGTAGCGCTTGGCCTGGATATAAATCTGGTCGAGGCCCAGGGCGTCCTGGTCAATGACACCATCGACGCCGCCATCACCGCTTCCGCCGATTTGCTTGCCGCGCTGCTCCGCACCGCCGTAACCCATCTTCAGGAGGACATCGACCACGGTTTGTTCGAAGAGCGATGGATCCATCGCGCGAAGGCGTTGAAGAAGTTCCGCGCCTACGTCGGCCTGGATACGGTCGATCCCGTCCTCAACCTGCTGAATGGGGTCACGCTCTTCGTCTTGCGTTTTCGCCCGGTTGTCCGGCGTTGACTTCGTCAGTCCCGCGCGGATCGGTTGGTACTCGACGTACGCAGGAATTTGCTCCAGTTGCGCCTTATCCAAGCCGTTGGGATGCTCGGAGGGCAATCGGCGGCCGGTGTCTGTAATAGTGCTCAAGCCTCGGGCGGGTCGCTCGATCGCCTTCGCTCGGCTCAAGTCCGATATTGCCCAACCAATACGGTTCTCCGCACTTGGCTCTCCGGACTTCAGCATCACTGACCGCTGTTTTTGCGTCATGCCCGCTTCATCAAGAGTGGCAGCGACCAAGTCGCGGCGCGACCAAACCTGCCCGTCCTGCAGAACTCTCAACACCGGAATCATGAAGTCTTGCCATCGAGGCAGGGGGACGGCGTTTTCGTCACTCATAGTTCTCCTTTGAACGCACGGTGCTGAAGGGATGCGAAGAGGGTATCGAGCTCCGCAAGTTGAGTACGGTGGTGCTCCTTCAAACGTTCGACGGCGGCGATGCGAGTCGAGAATTCCTGCTGTGCTTCGAGCGGCGGAACAGGGACGGGAAGGCGCTTTAGCTTCTCGCCAGTTAGGTGTGCGATGGTCGCGGAAGTGACATAGTCGGCCAGACCCCCACCTTTGGATAGGTGCCATAGCAGGTGTACAACGTACTGCGGTGTGACTCGAGAGTGGTCTGGACGCGCCCTGTGCAGAGCCTTCTGGTAATAGCACTCCAGGCCGGTGTCATGCCAGATCGCGGCACGTCCCGGTTCACCACCCTCGCAGATGAGCACGTCACCCTGCTGTAATCGGAACGTCTCTCTATCCTTCTCGGTGAAATCCATCTCGAAGAGGTTCGTGAGGTCGATTTTGAACCACTGGACGTTTGCATTCCGGATGTACGCACGTTTGTGGTCGCCTGACTGAGCCTTCTTATCGAGCATCTTGCCGAGTCTGCTCGGAGCAATCTCCTCGAAAGACTGAACCGGCCATCGAGAAGGAATAGAAGTGGGATCGCTGAACATGCCGCGGAAGATTGATTGGGGAAGCGTGTCGAGGTGAGCGAGGGCTTCGCGGCGCTTGGCTCGGACCTCGTCGGCCTTGTCCAGGATTGCCGCGATGCGCCGCTGCTCGTCGAGGGGTGGGAGTGGGAAAGCGATTCTTGCGGCGCCCGCCTTAGTCAACTTCGCCCGCGTGGTCCCCGTTACGTGAGCGCGGACATCATAATTTTCGAGCACGCGACAAAGATAGTTCCGGTCGATTGAAGACTTCGGTCGAAGCACATGAGCGTGATTGTTTACCCAAGACTTGCCATCGATGCGGTAGGCGATCCGTCTCAGCGGGTCTCCAAAATGTCCTCCGTCTTCCGCTAGGAGAACAAGCGGCTCGTCGAATAAGTAGTCAGCCACTGAGTCCTGCTGACCGTTAGCGCCGTAGTACGGGATAGGTCCGGGAGCGCGATCCTTCGCCGTGATGGGACGTCTGCGATGATCCAGAAACTCTACAACTGAGCCAAGCTGAGTGAGCGGATAGTTCATCGAAGCAGGTCCTTCAGCTCCGCCATGCCGTCAACGATTTCCTTCTCGAGGAGTTCGAGCTCGGCGATGATCTCCGCCGGCGCCTTGTGCTCAACCTCGTCATACTCGACCTCTTTATACCTGTTCAGCGAGAGGTCGTAGCCGTTCTCGGCGATTTCTGACTTGGTTACGAGGAAAGACTGATCCGTCCGTGCCCGCTCAGCTTCCGTCGTCGTGCGCGTTTTGTATCGCTCCAAAACATCGGTGAGGTCGGAAGAGGCGAGCGGTGTGCGCTTGTCGTCGAGGCTGAAGCCGTCGGACTTCACGTCGTAAAACCAGACGTTGTCTGTGCCACCGGAGTTGGTCTTCGTGAAGAACAGGATCGCCGTCGAGACTCCGGCGTAAGGCTTGAAGACGCCGGACGGGAGTTTCACCACGGCGTCGAGCTTGTGCTGTTCGACCAGCAGCTTGCGCAGATCCTTGTGCGCCTTCGATGAACCGAAGAGGACGCCGTCGGGCACGATCACCGCCGCCCGACCACCGGGCTTGAGTAGGCGGATAAACAGAGCAAGGAAGAGGAGCTCGGTCTTCTTGGTCTTGACCAGGCTGAGAAGGTCCTTGGCCACGTTCTCGTAGTCGAGGCTGCCAGCGAAGGGCGGATTCGCGAGGATCAGGTTGTACTTCTCCTCCTCGGTGGAGTGCAGATCGGCCAGCGAATCGCGGTAGGTAATCACCGGGTTCTCCACCCCGTGCAACAGCATGTTCATCGAGCCGATGCGGAGCATGGTGTTGTCGAAGTCGTACCCGTGGAACTGCTCGTAATGGTAGAAGTTGAGCTGCTTCTGATCCGTCAGCATGTCGGGGGAGTCCCACAGGTGCTCGGCGGCACGGACCAGGAAGCCGCAGGTGCCCGAGGCCGGATCACAGATGACCTCCATCGGTTGCGGGTCCGTCATCTGCACCATGAGGTCGATGATGTGGCGCGGGGTGCGGAACTGCCCGTTGGTGCCGGCGGAAGCGATTTTGGAGAGCATGTACTCGTACAGGTCGCCCTTGGTGTCGCGGCCGGTCATATCGATGCCGTCGATGATGTCGATAACCCGCTCGAGGACGCTCGAGTTCGGGATGGTGAAGCGGGCGTCCTTCATGTGGTGGCTGTAGGTCGAGTCCTCGCCGTTGGACTGCTGCGTCAGCTCATCGCGCAGGAACGGAAAGATGTGCTCGGAGAAGAGGATGAACTTCTCTTCACGGGAGAAGTCTTTGAACTTGCTCCACCGCAGGTCACCGTAGCTGCGTCCTCGAGGGTCGGTGTCGGCGGGGAAGATCGGGTTGCTGACCTGCTTGCCGGTGCGGTTGGCGCGGTTTTCGGCTGAGGTCTGGGCTTCATCCAGGCGCTTCAGGAACAGCAGGTAGGTAATCTGTTCAATCACCTCGAGCGGGTTCGAGATGCCGCCCGTCCAAAAGGTGTCCCACACTTTGTCTACCTGTGCGCGCACTGTCCCGTTGATCACGCGTTCCAGCTTAAGGTGAGTCGGGGGCCTTCGCGGCACCTGGTGAGTTGGGGATTGGACCGGGGCGTCGTCGTCGGGGTCCGGTTGTAGCGAGGGGAACGCGTTGTGGAGATGGATCAACGTACTGCGGTGGCAGAACGGCTGACAGCCGCCGTCCGTGCCAGTGCAGTCGAGGACGACGCCGGTGCACGCGACGTTGAGCATGCGCTCGCCTTCCTTGGAGAGTTGGATCTGCAAACGCTCCAAGAAATTGAGCGCGAGCTCGGACGTGAAGACAGTCTGATCAATCACCCGGTTCTGGGTATCGGCAACCGCGGTCTGGCAGCATTCCTCGGTCGCCGGTTCGCGGCATCGATTTCCACCTCTCAATATCACTTCGCCACACCCGTTCCAAGGATCAGGGCCAATCTGCTCGACACCTTGGTGTTTCGAGACATTCTTCGTGCCCACGGCAACACGATGTTCAACCGTGTGACCCAGGGGGTCAAGAAAGCCCTTGGCCTACCCGAACCTGAGAGCCTCGCAGAGATCGGTTTTGCTGGGCATGGACCGGCGAACATATTTCTCCTGCTCGACGTCGCGGCATCCTTTGCAACCGTCCAGTTCAGGCGGACCTCTGTGACCCTTGACGGTGTTCGCGGTCCTGAGGGGATGGACCTCTACGCTGACGCGCTGGATAACTGCCACTTCATGACGACGGCTTTCGCACGCTTTTTACTGAAGTCCCAACCGAGTTCCGAGATGCTATGCAAGGCCACGGAGCGGGGCCGCCTCGATGGCTTCGGGGTTTCACCTACGGACATTGACCTCGAGCGGCTCTCCTCCGAGCTGGAGAAGTTGCGGTCCCGATTGCCCGAGCTAGCTGCGGCTTACGCCTCATGGGCGCCGGGTGGGGACACTGCCCACCGACTGCCTCCTCCTGAGGCCGGCCAGGACGACGACGCGCGCATGGTTTTCACGGTGTTGGAACCTAAAAGCCGACCGCGGACTGCGGGCGAAGCAAACGAGCAACGCCTGATACGCCGTAACTGGTCTGTGAGGCTACGCGAGCACAGGAATTTTCTGGTGCCGGGGTCCGCCGTCCTTTCGGGTGCCTGGTATCTGTTGTTTATTCAGGCGACGTCGCAGGACCTGTCGATACGGGTTGGCCTGCTCGCCGCAGTGCTTGGCGCCCTCGTCGCAGCAGCGCTGCTCGCATTGATTGATGCACGCGAGGCAGCCTTCTTCCGGGCAGCCACAGCACTCAGTAAGTACACCGTTCTGCAGGGGCATCGTGATAACGCATTTCTCGCGGCACTTCGGAAGGTCCGCCCCGACGCCTTCGGTGCCTCGAAGTACGCGGGCCTGCCGCGAAACTTCACTGTGATGGCGCAGCGCGAGGGCGTTGCCTTGCTGGGGCTTGGCGTACGACCGAACGTCGTCGCTGCCTTCCACTGGATTCACCTCCCTGCCATCACTGCGCCACCAAACTCTCCCGCCTCATCGGCCCGATCATCACACCGTGTGGCGCTCATGGTTCGGCACGACGGTGAAAAGGTGGAGCTCAGCTTCCCCCTGGAACGGGCGAAGGTGGCTTGGACGCAGCGCAACTTCCTTGAGAACAAACCGATGGAAGCAGTCCTCTCCATGTTGCAGGGTATGCGTACCAACTGGACGATGCCGCCGCTCGGTTCCAGGTACACCAGCGACACCTGGGACGTGAGTGAACGGTTCGATCTTCTGAGATCCGCGAACGTCGCAGGCACTACTTACGAACGGGAAGTGCTCGACTGGGAATTCGGACGCCGCGACGGGCTTGTGCTGGACGGAGCGGAGGAGCTGCACCGGACGCAAAGAAGCTTGAAAGTTGCCCTTGCAGCTCTGCTTTTCGGCATCTTCATCATCGTGCCGGTCCTCACCGCAGCCAACTGAATCCTCAGCGCCAGGGATCGACGATCGTCATCCCGGCAGGCTTCGCTCGATCGAAACCTGGCAACAGGAAAGCAGCCTCAGCGAGTCCAACGGTGCGTTCAATCAGCAGGTCCGGTCGCAGCGAGCCGTCCTCGATGAGCGCCATCATCCCCGGATAATCGGCGGCGGCCATGCCATGGCTGCCCAGCACATCGAGCTCCGGCGCGATCACCCGCGCCATCGGAACGCGAGGATTGCCCTCGACCGGAGGCAGCAGCCCGATCTGCACATGCCGACCCCGACGTCGAAGACTCAGAATGGCGTCCGCACAGGTCTGCTCGCTGCCGACCGCATCAATGGCGACATGGCTTCCGCCGTCGGTGAGTTGAGCAATAGCGGACGGGATGTCACCGCCGTCGGCCATGAGGACGTGCTCAGCGCCGAGCCTGGACGCAACCTCAAGGGCCTCCGCGTTCCGGTCAACGACGATCACACGTGCGCCCACCGCGCGAGCGATCATCACCGCGCTCAAACCCACACCGCCCGCACCTACAACGGTTACCCACTCGCCTGGTCTCACCTGCGCGCGGCTGATCAGCGCGCGGTACGCGGTAGCGAACCTGCAACCCAGGCTGGCCGCCGTCGCGAAATCTATCCCGTCGGGAATTGCCACCAGATTGGTGTCGGCAGCATGCAGGCCGACATACTCCGCGAAGGATCCCCAGTGAGTGAAGCCCGGCTGCTGCTGGTTGGGGCACACCTGGGCGTTACCCGATGCGCACAATTCACACCGGCCGCAGCCGCACACAAAGGGAACCGTCACGCGGTCACCGGTCTTCCACCGGACGACGTCGGCGCCTACCTCGGTGATGATGCCGGCAAGCTCGTGGCCGGGAACGTGGGGAAACGTGATGTCCTCGTGGCCGACCCAGGCGTGCCAATCACTGCGGCACAGGCCTGTTGCCATCACTTTGACCACGACGCCGCCCGGAGTGACCGCTGGAGCCGGTACCTCCCGAACGCCGGGCTGGCCCTGAACCTGGTCGAAAACTACTGCGCGCATTATCGGAGTCTAAAGCGTTGCGCGCGTGAGCTTTAGCTAAAGGGCACGCCCAGAGCGTGGGGGGAGTGCGGGATACATATAGCCTGCTCCCCAAAACGGGCTGTAGCCGTAGTATCCGTACACGTCTTCGTAGTAATCGGTCTGATCGACGAGTTCGGGGTTGTACGTGGGTGCACCGGCCACGTGCCCACGAGACTGGTTGATGTGGACGTTCTCGTCGATATTGGTAATGGCGTCGATCGGAATGAAGGATTTCTCCTCGCCTATCCCCAGGAAACCGCCTGAGGCAACCTCCAGGAAGCGGATTTTGTTCTCGCCGTCGTCAATCAACAGGTCATCCACCTTCCCGAGGTCATCGCCGTCTTTGTCTTTGACGTTCAGCCCGCGGATGTCCTCTTCTGGAGCCACGGTCTGGTCGCTGTCACTCAGCTTGATCAGCTTGGACGTTTCTCCTGTTGCCATGGTTCTGCTCCTACTTTCGGTGTCCGGATAGATCTGTGAGTCGGAACTCGAAGGGCTAATGAGCCTTCGATCAACCGAATCACGGTCCGCGCCGTCGGGCAAGGGTGCGGTCAAAGCGGATAGCCGTTGGATCGCTGCTAGCGTCGACGATCATGAAACTCCGACCGCTTACACTCGAGGACGAAGCCGAAGCGACGGCGGCGCATGCGGAACTTGAACGTGAGAACTTCGAGTTCCTGCTGGGCTATGAGTCCGGGATGGACTGGAGCGATTTCCCTCAGCAAACCGAGCACCTGCAACGAGGCATCGGCGTACCGGCCGGCCGGGTTCCTGCGACCTTCCTGGTGGCGGAGGACGAGGGGCGCATCATCGGCAGGGTCTCCATCCGCCACAGGCTCAACGAGTACCTGCTGTCCGTGGGAGGCCACATTGGCTACGCAGTGCTCCCCGCGTTTCGGCGACGCGGCTACGCCAGCCTCATTCTCGAAGCGGCGCTGGTCGAGGCCCACGGACTCGGGATTGAGAGTGTGCTGCTGACGTGCGACGCCGACAATCTTGCGTCCAAGGCAACGATCGAGCGCCACGGGGGTATCCAGGAGGGAGCGCCTGACGGAGGGGCGAAGCTTCGCTACTGGATTGGGCTCTGACGGACCACACAGAACGTTTCGCGATAGCCGTCCAGCCATGCGATAGCGGTTAAACGCTATCGGAAGACTGAACCGCTGTCGGTGGGCTGGAACGCTATCGGGAACCGGACCTGAATGAGGAATCTAGCGCTCGCCGTTGCGAATCGCGTGAGCCACCGCCCCAGCAGCAGCGCCCAGCGGTAATCCAAGGCCAATGCCCAACCCGATGTTGTTCACCAGGATGCCCACGACCACTCCAATGAGCAGCCCGAACGGTATGCCGATCGCCATGCTGTTCGCCATGCGGCTGTCGGCTGAATCGTTCTCCTCTTCATGCATGCTTCGATGCTAGCCGGAGCTAACGACGACGACGGCCGAGCACGAACCCGCCCACGCCCGCCGCCAGCGCCACTCCAGTGCCGAGAAGCACGCCGCCCATTGCGGGGCTGAACAACAGCGGGCCGTTGCTCAGGACACCGTTCGAGGTGAGGTGGAATTCCTGGCCCTGACCTCCGACAGAAGCGAACTCCTGCATGGCAACCGGCTGGGAACCGATCACCAGAAACACCCCGAGAACCAGCAGCAGCGCTCCAACACTCAACACGGCGATGGCTTTACGCCATCCGGGATCAGCCCGCATCCGGAGCCTCCTTCGCGAGCCGGCTGCCGTAGGCGCCGGAACTGACCATCAGGCCGCCCAACACCAGCAGGCCACCGGCGGTGGTGAGCAGATCGGAGGAGGAGGCACCGTCGTCGTACGCGATAACGAGCTCTGAGCCATACGCAATGCTCGCTCCGGCGTGCGCGGCAGGAAGTGGCGGGGCGGCTGGCGGCCGGCCAAACAGCAGCGACACCCCGGCCAGAACCAGCAAAGCGGCGACACCGAGCAGCGAGATCAGCAGCCGCCTCACGTCCGGCGCCGTCCGCGAAGGTAGCCGAGGGCACCTGCGCACAGGATGAGTCCCGCTCCGGCCAGGGATCCGCCGAAGATTTCACCCGCCGTCGGACCGGGTAAGACAACGGTGTTGCTCGTCAACGGTGCGTAAGCGATCCAGCCGAACGACGCAGGCGGCGCCGTGGCTCCGGCAACAAGAACCAACAAAAGCCCGACGACGGCGATGCCAAGTCCGGTTGCAACCCACCGGTTGGCGCGGATCCAGTTCATTTTCCCCCCTCGGCGCCCCCGCACAAGGAGCTGACTGTTCCGAACAATAACGGGTGGGAGTGCCTGGTGACTACAACTGATCCGATAACGGTTTTGCCATCCGATAGCGGGAGGCCGCTATCGGATGGCAAAAGAGCTATCGGGAGGCGCGAACGGTATCGCGGAAAGTAAAACTAGACCGCAAACCCGCCCACGAGCGCCCACACCACGAGGGTGAGAAGGAAGCCGGCAACGCCCAGGATGGTGGTCAGCACAGTCCAGGTACGGAGGCCATCCGCCACGGAGAGGCCCAGGAAGCGGGTCACAATCCAGAAGCCGGAGTCGTTCACGTGGCTCAGGCCGAACGCGCCGAAACCGATCGCGATCAGAATGAGCGCCGTCTGCACGGGGGAATAGCCGCCTGCCGCGACTGCCGCGCTGAGGAGACCCGCCGTCGTAATGATGGCGACCGTTGCCGAACCCTGCGAGGCACGCAGCACTGCGGCGAGGATGAACGCCATGACAATGATGGGCAGACCAACGGCCGCAAGACCCTCAGCCAGCGCGGTTCCGATACCGGAAACGGTCAGCACCTTGCCGAAGACGCCGCCGGCGCCGGTCACGAGGATGACGATCGCAGTGGGAGCCAGCGCGGAGTCCATGACTTCGCCGGTGTGCTGGGAGGACCAGCCGCGGCGGATGCCGAGGAAGTAGTACGCCAGAGCGAGAGCGGTGAGCAGCGCGATCAGCGGTGAGCCGATGAACCCGGCGAGGTCCCGGCCTAGCGTCTCCTCTGGGAGGATGACGGCGCCGACGGTCCCGATCATGATCATCAGGATGGGAAGCACGATCAGGGAGATGATCATCGCGGGACTTGGCGCGGTGCGGACCTGCGTGGCTACGCTTCCGGTGCCGCCGGGCGCTGTATCGCGCTCGACGTCGGATTCACCGGTACCGAACAGCTTGAACTGGGCGGCGGTGGCGGGGAGCATCTCATACTCGCGACGGTTCAGCTTCTGCGCAACGAAGTAGCCCAGTACACCGACCGGGAGGCAGAGCAGCAGGCCCAGCACAGTGGTCCACCCGATATCCGCACCGAGGATCCCGGCTCCACCCACAACGCCGGGGTGCGGCGGAACAACCACGTGGATTGCGAGCATGATGGCGCCAACCGGCAGGCCGAACTTGACCGGGTTCACGCCGGCAGCCTTCGCGAAACCGTAGATGATCGGCACGAGGATGATGAACCCGACGTCGAAGAACACGGGAATGGCCAGCAGGAACGCCGCGGAGGTCAACGCAGCAACCACGCGGCGCGGGCCGAGCACCGAGGTAAATTTCCCCGCCAGTGCCTGGGCGCCGCCGGAGATTTCGATCATCTTACCGAGCATGGCGCCGAGACCGACGAGGATTGCGACGTTGCCGAGCGTTCCTCCCATACCTTCAGTCACGGTGCTGACGATGTCGCCGAGCGGAATGCCCGCGACCAGCGCCACGATTACGCTCACCACCAGCAGCGCCAGGAACGCCGGAATCTTGAACTTGATAACTCCCACGAGCAGCAGGGCAACGCCCGCTACTGCAACGGCGAGGAGAGCGAGAGGGCTCATAAGGGATGTCTCCTATGACAACGGGAGCCTCGCGGTGAGGCTGCCAATACAAACGACGACGGCGGGAGCCGCCTGAGCGGGAACGGTGCGGTTCCGAATGGTGCAGTGAGCGACGACGTCAGGCGCTGCGCTTCGTGGGCGCAACAACCCGGATGACGGCGGAATCATCCGCAGCGGCGAGGCCCTGGGCCTGACCGAGAAGGTAGAGCTGTTCGGCCGCGGCGGCGACCGGCGTCGCCAGCCCGGCCCCGCGGGTGGCCTTACCGACGATCCCCATGTCTTTGACGAAGATGTCGAGCCGGCTCAGTACTTCGGCGCCGTCCTCGCTGTACGCCTCGAGGATCCGCGGACCGCGGTTGGAGAGCATGAAGGAACCTGCGGCTCCGGCCTCGAGGGCTGCGAGAGTCTTCTGCTGGTCGAGGCCAAGTGCGTCGGCCAGCGCCATCGCCTCTGCGGCGGCGGCAATGTGGACGCCGCAGAGCAGCTGGTTGACGGTCTTGAGCGCCTGGCCGTCGCCCGGCTTGTCGCCGACAATGCTCAGCGTTGACGCCAACAGCTCAAGCACCGGGCGGGCCGCTTCCACCGCAGACGGCTCGGCACCCACGACGATGAGCAGGTCTCCCTCCCCGGCCCGCTTCGGTCCACCGGACAGCGGCGCATCGACGAGGGCAACGCCGAATTCCGCGAGACGCGCAACCGTGCCGGCGATCGCCTCCGTACCCACGGTGCTGGTGAGGATGACGACGGCGCCGGGCTTCAGCGCTGCGGCGACACCGTTTTCGCCGAACAGGACCTCGGTGAGCTGCTCGCCGTTGCGGACCGCCAGCAGGAGGGCGTCGGCGCCGTGCGTCGCGTCCCGCCCGGAAGCGAAGGTGCGCACACCGGCGTCGTTCGCCAGCTTCAGCCGCTCCTCGGCGATGTCGAAGCCGTGGACAGTCAGTTGCGTTGCGAGGCGGGTTGCCATCGGCAGTCCCATCGCGCCGAGGCCGAGGACGGTGACCTGGTAATCAGTGGTGCTCATGTGTATCTCCGTTGGTACGTGCTGGGTTGAACGGTGCAGTGAGAAAGTTGCTAGAAGGTGGCGCTGAGGGTGCGCGTCACGTCTGCGAGTGAGCGGTCGTCGCCGACGTTTCCGGCGAAAACAATGTAGGGGATGCCCTTGGCCGGGCCGTCAACGGGCGCCCAGAGGCTGACGATCCCGGGCAGCATGGGACCGCGCACGATGGCGTGACGGATCTCCAGCCCGTGGGCTGCAACATCGGATGAGGTGATGCCGCCCTTCGCGATGACGAAGCGGGGAGGGAACGCTTTTAGCGTCCGGTTGACGACGTCGACGACGGCGGCAGATACGGTGCGCGCGATGCGCAGGCTCTCGGACGGGTCATCCGCGCGGACCAGGAGTCGGCTGGTGTGCACGATGACGTCAGCGCCGTCGAGGGCAGTGGTGACGTCGTCGACCACTTCGTCGAGGTAGCGGTCCGAATCTCCGGTCAGCAGGCGTTCGACGTCAATCTCCACGATGCGGGCGGCGCTGTGCTCGGTGGTCAACACGTTCAGCTGCCGCGTGGTCACGCCGACGTGGGAGCCGACGACAATGAGGCCGCCCGCAGCGCTAGGGCTGGTGCCGGCGAACGCTTCGTCGCTGCTAAGCGGCTCGCGAACGTCCTGCCCGATGCGCGCCCGCATGAACGGCGGTCCCACCCGGTACAGCAGGCGCTTGCCGCGCCGTTCAGCTTCGGCGAGGCCCAGCGACAGTGCGCGGAGGTCGTTCTCGGTGACGATGTCCGCGACGATCGGAGTGGAGTCGGTGGCGCCGTCGAGCGCGTCTGCGATGGCTATCGCCGACAGCTCCGGATCGCTGGTTTCGCTGCCAGCGCGAATGATATTCAGGTCGAGAACGATCACGTCACGGGCGGCGAACCGTCCACCCGACTTCTCCTCCACATACTTCGGCAGCTCCGAATTGGTGAAGCCGAAGGTGGCGTCCTTCGCAAATTCAGTCTCAGCGACCGGAATCAGTTCGTCGTCGCTTCCGCGCGTGTAGTGCACTCCGCCGATAGTGATGCGGCCGGCGTCGGGAAAAGCCGGGATGATGACGACGCCGTCGGTGACTTCCCCGGAAACCTCGGCCACTGTGGCGGCGATGACGTCCGGCTCCAGCGGGTAGTGCCCCCGGAGGGTGGAGTCGCTGCGGCTGACGAAGCTCACGCGGAGGTCGGATCCAAGCTGGGCAGCGGCGTCGAGCGCGTTGCGGACCACTTCCTCGTTACGGGAGGCGGCTTCCGCGGGATCGAGGCTGCGGGTGTTGGTCAGCACGTAGACCGCGGGTTTGCCCTCGCCGTAGGCCCAGGTGAAGTCCTCGGCTTCCCAGCGGGTGAGGACCGGCAGATCCGAGACGGACTGCGTGCCGGTGGGGTCGTCGTCGAGCACTACGAAGATGCGGTTTTCAAGCGTCTGGGCCACCGCGTCGGCGGATACGGCGAGCTCGGCCGGGTAACCGGCGAGGAGGTTTGTCTCAGTAGTCACTGTGCACTCCGTTGTGAAAAGCTGGCTTCGATTCTGAATGTAAGATGTCAGACATCTTGCATGTGAAATAGTGTGACACAGGCCATGCAGACGCGCAAGTACACTTGGCTGGTCACCGGAAGAGGGGGAGTATGGCACGCAAATCGCTGGTCGATGAAGTCGCTGACGAGCTGCTCGACCGCATTGTTGCCGGTGAATTCCCGCCCGGATCCGGTGTTCCCGGCGAGCTTGAACTGAGCGCGCGGCACGAGGTCAGCCGCATGACCGTCCGGGAAGCGATGAAGACCCTCGTGGCGCGCCGGATCCTCCGCGTAGAGCGTGGGCGGGGTACGTTCGTGAACCCACTGAACCAGTGGTCGTCGTTGGAGGCGGTGCTGCGTGCCGCGTCGGAGGGCCAGGATGACGCCGCAGTGGCCGTGCAGCTGATTGAGCTGCGGCGCATGCTCGAAACCGGTGCCGCTGAACTCGCCGCGAGCCGCATCACCGCCGAGGAACTCACCGAGATGGACGGGCAACTGGCACACATGCGTGCCGCCCATGAAGCGAACGACGTCGACCGCTTCGTCGCTGCCGATCTCGCCTTCCATGACCTGATCCTGCATGCGTCCGGGAACGTGTTTGTTGCGGTGCTGTTTGAGCCGCTGACCCGGATCCTTGCCTCCCGGCGCGCGCAAACCTCGAAGGTGGTCCAGATTCAGATCAACGCCATTGCCGAGCACGCCAACATCATGGACGCCATGCGCTCGCATGACACCGAACGCGCCCGGCTGGCCATGGATCGGCACATGGAGCAGACGCTCAATGATCTGTTGAGTTACGTCCTCGAACCCTGACTTTGTTGCTCGGCAAGCGGTATGCGCTTACCGTCGAGATCATGCCCGCCCTGAAGATCTCCCACGTTGGCTGGGACGCTCCCGAAACCCGCCCGCAGATGGCCAACGACGTCGACACCCGCCCCGGTTTTGCGCTCACCAACCGCAGCATCCTCCGGAATGGCGAACCGTGGATTCCGGTCACCGGTGAGATGCACTACAGCCGGCAGCCGCGCGAACGCTGGGCCGATGCGCTGCGGCTGATAAAGGCGGGCGGCATCAACGTTGTCGCCACCTACATCTTCTGGATTCATCACCAGCCGGACGAGCAGGAAGCCCCAAGCTTCGAGGGCAACCTCGACCTGGCGGCGTTCGTGCAGCTGTGTCAGGAGGTCGGACTCGAGGTCATCCTTCGGCTCGGCCCGTGGTGCCATGGCGAGGTCCGCAACGGCGGCCATCCGGACTGGGTGGTCAATGCGGATTACACCGAACGCACCAATGATCCGCGCTATCTCGAAGCCGTTCGCACCTGGTTCGGGCAGATTGGGCGGGAAGTCGCCGGGCTGTGCGGCAGCGATGGCCCGGTGATCGGCATCCAGCTCGAGAACGAGATCTACGACCAACCCGACCACATCCTCGCCCTCAAGGACATCGCCCGGGAGAGCGGGCTCTTCGCACCGCTCTGGACCGCGACGGCCTGGGGCAGCGCGGACATCCCGGTGGGCGAGGTGTTCCCGCTCTACGGCGGCTACTCGGACGGATTCTGGGTGGACACCGAACAGGGCTGGGATGAGAGCTTCCAGACCCATTTCACGTTTTCCCACCAGTGGGATGACCCGGGCATCGGCAAGGACCTCGCAGGTGCCGCCTGGACCGGCGTCGTCGGCGCAAAACACCCCGATTTCCCGGCCGCAACCTGCGAACTCGGCGGCGGCATGGCGAAGGCCTACCACCGGCGTCCGGCGCCGACCGCCCGGGATATCGCCGCCGTCGCGCTCTGCAAGCTCGGCAGCGGCTCGGCCTGGCAGGGCTATTACATGTTTGTGGGCGGCACCAACCCGCGCAAGGGCCTGCAGGAGTCCCACGCGACCGGCTACCCGAACGACCTGCCGGAACTGAACTACGACTTCGGCGCACCAGTCGGTGCCCACCTACAGATTCGTGAGAGCTTTCACCGACTGCGGAACCAGCACTCCTTCCTGGAGGCTTTCGGCTCCCGTCTCGCGGCGATGAATGCCACTATCCCGGAAAACGACGACGACGGTGGCCTCCGCTGGTCACTGCGCAGCGACGGCGCGAGCGGCTTTGTTTTCATCAACAACCACCGGCCGCATGAGCCGTTGCCCGCCCGGACGGGAGTGCAGTTCGAGATCGGGTTGGATGACCAGAGTGTCCTGTTCCCTCACCGTCCGGTCGATATTCCGGCCGGAGAATTTCTGTCCTGGCCGGTGCAACTGGAGGCGGGCGGCGTCGTCGTCCGGTGGGCCACGCTCAACGTACTGACGGTGCTTGAACCCGAAGGGGAGCCACCGGTTCTGGTGCTTACCGCGAACGACGGCGTCGATGCGCACCTCGCGGTGCCGGCCGGGTACACCGCAGAGGGTCATCCCAGTGCGCCCGTAGGCGGGGAACTCGTCCTCGAGGACCTTCAGCCCGGTTTTCTCACCGTGACCAGCGACGACGGTGCGCGGTTGCGCGTGCTGGTTCTTTCGGCGTCACAAGCGTTGGAAGCGTGGACGCCTACCGTCAGCGGCCGTCGTCGTCTGGTGTTGTCGGCTGCCCCTGTGGTGGAGCGGGACGGAGGGCTGGCGGTGTATGCGTACCAGTCCGGGACGGTGGCAGCGTTCCCTCCAACGGGACAAGCGGACGACGACGGTTTCTCGCGCCACCCGTTCACCGTTCCGTCGCAGGCGCATGAAGTGACGATCACACGGGCGGCTCCGGCTTCTGCACCGCCGGCACGGCCCGTCACGGTCCCCGGACGCGCCTCCGCGCCGTCCCCGGATGACTTCGCTACGCATGCCGCCCGCTACACCATCAGCGTTAGCGGTCAGGCGAAGGCAGGGGAGCGTTCGCTGCTGGGCCTTGAGCTGGTGGGCGACGCGGCGTCGTCGTTGTTTGACGGCCGCGAAGAGGACGTCTTCTGGGACGGTTCGGCGTGGGACATCGACATCACTCCGGCCCAAGACACCGACCGGAGGGTGATCGAGGCGGCTGTCTATCCCCTCGCTGCCGACACTCCCGTGTGGCTGCCTGACGAGGCGGACAGGGTCCGCGTAGCCCTGACGGAGCCGACGGCGGAGATCCTCAGCGCGTCGGTCGTCACCGTCAGGACCAAGCACGTTCCGGTTCAGTAGGGCTGAGGGCCGCCAGTTGAGGGTTCAGGGTGAGGTGAGCCGGTACACCGAGACGTGGCTTCGTGATTCTGCGGTGAAGGGGCTGCGGTCCCAGTCGGCCCACCTGGATTCCAGTGTGAAGCCGGCCAGCCTTGCCATGAGATCGAGTTCGCTGGGCCAGATGTAGCGGTGTGGCGTACGCCCGATGTGAGCGTTCCGGCCATCAGCGAGCTCCGGACCGAAAGTCACGTGGTGGGAGGTCACGTGCTGCGTGAGCACGTCATAGGTATCAACGAGGAGGTACCCCGGCTGGCTCACCTCGACTGTGCCGCTGTGTCCAGGTGCCAGTGAACGCAGCTGCGGCACCCAGAGTTCAACAACAAAGCATCCACCGGGCGCCAGGTGGCGGGCAGCGTTCCGGAAGCATTCCACCTGCTCGTCCTGCGTCAGGAGGTTCGCGATGGTGTTGAACACGAGAAACGCGAGAGAGAAGTTTCTGCCGGCCGCTGCTTCGGTCATGTCGCCCTGAATCACCGGGATCCGGTCATCGCCGACCTTCTCCCGAAGCCGCGAAATCATTGCGTGCGACAACTCAATGCCGCTGACGGGAACTCCGGTCTCCGAAAGGGGAATAGCGACGCGCCCTGTTCCCACGGCGAATTCCACGGCGGGGCCGCTGCCGGCGAGCTCCGACAGGACTTTCACCGTCGGAGCCAAAACTTCAGGGGTGAACATTCCCTCGCCGGGGGTGTCGTACTTTCGAGCGGCCTCGTCGTCCCAGAGCTGCTGCTGGTTGATCATCCCGCCACTATTCCACGGTCCCTTCAGTGACGCAGGCGGAGGTCGTGGACAATGTGATGGAGCGCTCTATTGACATGTGACAGAGGTCATCTGTAGATTGGCTGAACCGCCGATGGAGCGCTCCATCAAACTCCCGTACCAATCTTCACGCAGGCTGATCCCGTCCGTTCCAGGAGGCCAGTCAGTGGAACCCAGCACGCCCTTTTCCCATCGAAGCACGCACACAAAGGAGTGACCGTGAGCCTTTCACGACGCACCAAAATGATCACAGCCCTCACCGGCACTATGACCCTGGCCTTCGTTGCCACGGGTTGCGGCAGTAGCAGCGATGAACCGGCCAGCGCCGAGAATCCCGTCGAGCTGACCGTCACCACCTTCGGAAACTTCGGCTACGACGACCTGTACGCCGAATACGAGGAGGCCAACCCCGGCGTAACCATCGAGGCCAACAACATCGACGGCAGCGCCAATGCCCGCACCGATGCGTTCACCAAGCTCGCGGCCGGCTCCGGCCTGAGTGACGTTGTCGCCGTGGAAGAGGGCTGGCTCGGCTCGATCATGGAGGTGTCTGACCAGTTCGTGGACCTCAACGAGCACGGCGCCCAGGACATCAAGGACAACTGGGTGGACTGGAAGTTCGAGCAGGGCACCGATCCCGACGGCCGCGTCATCGGCTACGGCACCGACATCGGACCGCAGGCACTGTGCTTCAACCAGGATCTCTTCGAGGAAGCAGGCTTCCCCACGGACCGCGAAGAAGTTGCTGAACTCTTCGGCGGCGACGACGCCACCTGGGAGACCTACTTCGACCTGGGCCGGGAGTACAACGAGGCCACCGGCAAAGCCTGGTATGACCAGTCTGCTTTCGTGTGGAACTCCATGGTGAACCAGATGGAGGAGGGCTACTACACGGCCGACGGTGCGCTGAACGTCGAGGGCAACGAAGCCATGCGCGCCAAGTTCGACCTCCTCGCCGCAGGCACAGCCGACGGGCTGTCCGCCAACCAGAAGCAGTTCGACTGGGGCAAGGGCAAGGCGTTCGTTGATGGCTCCTTCGCCGTCCATGTGTGCCCCGCCTGGATGCTGGGAACCATTCAGGAGCAGCTTGAATCCGCCGGCGGTGGACCCGAGACCGGTTGGGACGTAGCCGATGTCTTCCCGGGAGGCGCGTCCAACTGGGGCGGAGCCTTCCTCTCCGTTCCTGAAAGTTCGGAGCAACCGGCCGAGGCCGCCAAGCTTGCAGCCTGGCTGACCGCACCGGAGCAGCAGGTCAAGCAGTCCGCCGCAGCGAACAACTTCCCCAGCACCCTCGAGGCACAGCAGCAGATCGTTGAGGATGCAGTACCCAACGAGCTCTTCAACGACGCCCCCTACGGTGCCATCTTCGCCTCGCGGGCTGAGGGCGTCGTCGCGCAGTTCAAGGGTCCGAAGGACTCGGTGATTCAGGAGAACGTCTTCGCTCCGGCACTGAAGATCCTCGACACGGGTTCCGGAACGGCTGACGAGGCCTGGAACGAAGCCGTCAAGCTCCTCAACGAGCTCGTCGTCAACAACTAGCACACCGGCCGTGGGGCCTCCGGGAGTACCGGAGGCCCCCTCATGGACTGGAACCGTCAATGACTACGACACTGAATCGACCGGCAGCCGGCGCTCCCGCTGCCAGCAAGACTGCACCGACCTTCCGCCAGCGCCTCAATGTGTTCGATGTGAAGGCGTCGCCGTACCTCTATATAGCCCCGTTCTTTCTCCTGTTCGGGCTCGTGGGGCTCTTCCCCCTCGGTTACACCTTCGTTGTCTCCCTCTTCGACTGGCATCTGTTGAAGGGGCAGGGCGAGTTTGTGGGCCTGCGGAACTTCGTCGAGGTACTCCAGGACAGGTTCTTCTGGAACTCACTGTTCAACACCGTGAGCATCTTCCTGCTCTCCACCATCCCGCAGCTGGTAGTCGCAACGGGCATTGCGGCCGTCCTGGACCAGAACCTGCGTGCCAAGACGTTCTGGCGCATGAGCATCCTGCTCCCATACATCGTTACTCCGGTAGCGGTTGCCATGATCTTCGCGAACATGTTCGGTGAGCAGTACGGGCTCATCAACAACATCCTGGCCAGCATGGGCATCGACCGGATCATGTGGATGAACGAGACCCTGCCCAGCCACATCGCCATCGCCACCATGGTGAACTGGCGCTGGACCGGCTACAACGCCCTGATCCTGCTCGCGGCAATGCAGGCCGTGCCGCGGGACATCTATGAATCCGCCGCCATCGACGGCGCCGGGCCGTTCCGCCGCTTCTTCAGCATCACGCTGCCGAGCATCCGCCCCACCATGATCTTCGTGGTCATCACCGCAACCATCGGTGGCCTGCAGATCTTCACCGAACCCAAGCTCTACGATCCCAGGAGCGCCGGCGGAACCGCACGCCAGTTCCAGACCACCGTGCTTTACCTGTGGGAAATGGCGTTCCAGCGTCAGAACTTCGGCAAGGCTGCAACCATCGCGTGGCTCCTGTTCCTCATCATCGTCCTCTTCGGCATCGTGAACTGGCTGATCTCGCGCCGCATCGCGACCACCGGCGACGCGCCTGCAAACAGACGTCTGAGGCGTGCAGGATTAACGACCACAAGGAGTGGGAAATGACCGTCATCGACAGGACGCAGACCGCTGACCGAACTGCGCGATCCTTGCCGTTGCGGAGAAAGCTGTTCGGCAACGGGCACCGTCCCGGGTTCCTGACCTACGGGTTGCTGTTTGCGTTCTTCCTCGCCTCGGCATATCCGTTGTGGTGGTCCGTCATCATCGGCAGCCGGTCCAATTCGGCACTGGCCGGAACCTGGCCGCCGCTCCTGCCCGGCGGCAACTTCTGGACCAACGTCGGCGAAGTATTCGACACCATTCCGTTCTGGTTGGCACTGGGCAACAGCGTCCTGATATCCGGCATCATCACGGTGTCAGTCGTGACCTTCTCGACGCTTGCCGGCTACTCCTTCGCGAAGCTCCGCTTCAAGGGGCGCAACGGCCTGATGGTCGCGGTGATCGCCACCATGGCGATTCCCACCCAGCTGGGCATCATCCCGCTGTTCATGATGATGCGGACCCTGGGCTGGACCGGCGAGATCGGCGCCGTCGTCATTCCCACGCTGGTGACCGCGTTCGGCGTGTTCTTCATGCGCCAGTACCTGGTGGACGTCATCCCCGACGAGCTCATTGAATCCGCGCGCATGGACGGCGCGTCCATGATCTCCACCTTCTGGCATGTGGCGCTTCCCGCCGCACGGCCCGCGATGGCGATTCTTGGCCTCTTCACCTTCATGACCGCCTGGACGGATTTCCTCTGGCCGTTGCTGGTGCTCGACGCCGGTAACCCCACCCTGCAGACGGCCTTGAGCCAACTGCAGGCCGCCCGGTACGTCGATTACTCGATCGTGCTCACCGGAGCGATTCTCGCAACACTTCCCCTGCTGGCGCTCTTCGTCGTCGCAGGCCGACAACTCATCTCAGGAATCATGCAAGGAGCAGTGAAAGGCTAATGCCACTCGACGCAACCCGCCTACCCATCGACGGTGAACCCGTTCCAGGGAACGCGACCAGAACCTGGCCGGAAGGATTCCTCTGGGGTTCAGCCACCGCGGCAGCCCAGGTCGAAGGGGCAAGCCACCAGGGCGGCAAGGAAGACTCCGTCTGGGACGCCTTCGCCCGCGTACCGGGGGCTATTGCCCACGGAGACACGCTCAAGCATGCGGTCCAGCACTACGACCGCATGCCCGAAGATGTCCGCATCATGAAGGAGCTCGGGCTGGGCTCCTACCGGTTCTCCACGAGCTGGGCGCGGGTCCGGCCGGGGGACCGTGGGCCCAACCCGGAAGGCCTGGACTTCTACTCACGGCTGGTGGATGAACTGCTCGACGCCGGGATCCTCCCCTGGCTGACCCTCTATCACTGGGACCTGCCGCAAGCCCTGGAGGAAAAGGGCGGCTGGGCGAACCGTGACACCGCGTACCGCTTTGTGGACTACGCCAACGATGTCTATTCTGCGCTGGGCGACCGGGTGCAGCACTGGACGACGTTCAACGAGCCGTTCTGCTCCTCCCTGCTCGGTTATGCGGCCGGAGTTCATGCTCCCGGGCGGCAGGAACCGCGGGCTGCCGTTGCCGCTGTTCACCACCAGCACCTGGCGCACGGCCTCGCCGTCAATACCCTGCGCTCCCGCGGGGCCGAGCAGATCGGCATCACGCTCAACCTGAGCAATTCCATCCCGAAGGATCCCGCGGACCCCATCGATCTCGATGCCGCGCGCCGGTTCGATTCCCTCCAGAACCGCATTTTCCTTGACCCGATCCTGCGCGGAGCGTATCCGGAAGACACACTCACGGACCTCGAGCAGTTCGGCATCCGAGACGTCATCCAGTTCGGTGACCTCGAGATCATCGGCACGCCCATCGACTTCCTCGGGGTCAACCACTACCACGACGACCTCATCAGCGGTCACCCGACCGAGGGCGGCGACGGCCACTCCGGCGGCACCACCCGCAAGACGTCCTCGTGCTGGATCGGCTCTGAGGACATCGCCTTCCCGAGCCGCGGCCTGCCGCGCACGGCGATGAACTGGGAAGTGAACCCGGACGGGCTCCGGAAACTGCTGGTCCGCCTCGGCGAGGAGTACAGCGCCCTCCCACCGCTGTACGTGACGGAGAACGGCGCTGCCTACGACGACGTCGTCAGCAGCGACGGCGCGGTGCACGATACCGAGCGGACCCAGTTCGTGCTTGACCACGTTGCTGCGGTAGGTGAGGCAATCGACGCCGGTGCAGACGTCCGCGGCTACTTCGTCTGGTCACTGCTCGACAACTTCGAATGGTCCTGGGGCTATGGCAAGCGCTTCGGGATTGTCCGGGTGGATTACGACTCCTTTGAACGGACCATCAAGGACAGCGGCCATGCCTACCGGCAACTGATCAGCTCCGCGAGGGCTGACGGGGAGGTGGAACAGTCGAGGGTGCAGGTGCTCACGCCGTCAGGAGCCTGAGCCAACCTAGACTGGACCCACAGGTTCCAGCACCATGCACGGAGATGATTGTGAAGACAGACGCAAGCCGGTCGCGGCCCGCGCCGACCCTCGAAATGGTGGCCGCGCTCGCCGGCGTCTCACGATCAACGGTGTCCCGGGTGGTCAACGATGCACCGAACGTTGACCCGGACATCGTGAAATCCGTGGAAAAGGCCATCTCCACGCTGAACTACATCCCCAACCGCGCTGCCCGTTCGCTTGCGAGCAGGCGGACCAACTCGGTTGCAGTGGTGGTTCCGGAGTCCACCTCGAAAGTGTTTGCCGACCCGTTCTTCGCCACCCTGGTGGAAAGCATCGCGCAAACGCTCGTGGAGACGAAGTACACGCTGAACCTGATCGTCTCGTCTGAAGCCAGGCCTGAGAAGACCCGAAGCTACCTGCTGGGCGGAAACGTTGACGGTGCGTTGGTGGTCTCCCACCACAGCGGTGACCACTCCTGGACCAGGATCAGCGATTCGCTCCCCGTGGTTTTCGCGGGACGCCCTTTCCGGGGTGAAGGTGACAGCTACTACGTGGAGGTGAACAACCAGGCCGCTGCGGCGAGGGCCGCCCAGCACCTGGTTGATGCCGGACGCACCTCAATCGCCACCATCGCCGGCCCGCAGGACATGTACCCGGGGATCGACCGGCTGCGCGGCTGGGAGACTGCCCTGCGATCGGCTCGACTGGACACGTCCCTCGTGGAGATCGGCGACTTCACGCAGGCATCCGGCAGGGAGGCGATGCGCCGGCTCCTGGACCGCGGGCAGCCGATCGACGGGCTCTTCGCGGCCAATGACCAAATGGCGGCCGGTGCCTGCGCGGTGCTCACAGAGCGGAACATCCGCATCCCGGCCGATATCGCCGTCGTCGGCTTCGATGATGACTCGTTTGCCACCTCGGTGACGCCCGCCCTGACTACTATTCACCACCCCATCGTTGAGATGGGACACCGTATGGCCGAGATCCTCCTCGCACTGATCGAGGGTGACCCGGCGGACCGCGTGAACCTGCTGCCTACCTCGCTGGTGGTCAGGGGTTCCGCCTGACTTCATAAACTCGAGGAAAAGTGATGCGTCAACACATTCTGCCCGTTCCGCCCTGCGCTGAGCCCGGAGCTGACCCGCTGAAAGCCACCGGAAAGAAGCTGCGCTGGGGCGTCGTGGCTCCGGGCACCATAGCGCGCCGCGTGACCGCTGACCTGGCGCTGCTCGAAGACTCGGTGCTGTACGCGGTGAGCTCGCGCAGCGAAGCGAACGCTGCGGGCTTCGCCGCCGACTTCGGCTTCGCAACCAGCTACTCTGACATCAATGGCGTGAGCGGTTACCAGCAGTTGTTCAATGACCCGGATGTGGACGTGGTCTACATTGCGACGCCGCACAGCCAGCACCGTGAGGTGGCGGAAGCGGCGCTCACCGCGGGCAAGCACGTCCTCTGCGAGAAGCCTTTCACCGTCAACGCTGCGGAAGCCCGGGCGCTCGCCGAGGTTGCGGCGGCCAACGGCGTCTTCCTGATGGAAGCGGTCTGGACGCGCTTCCTGCCGAGCATCAACCGGGCGTGGGACATCCTTGCCTCCGGGGAGCTGGGAGAGGTGCAGTGGGTCCAGGCGGACCTGGGTTTCGTGTCCGCTTACGACCGGAACTCCCGCCTCTGGGATCCGTCTGCCGGCGGCGGCGCGCTGTTGGACCTCGCGGTCTATCCACTGACCTGGGCGCTCGGAGCGCTGGGGTTTCCGGCCGGCGTCGCGGCCCAGGCAACCCTCACCGACGACGGCGTGGACATGCGGAACGCCCTGACGCTTTCCTACGAGAACGGGGAAGTCGCCCAACTGATCACATCGATCGTTGCCAGCTGTCCCGGCACAGCTACGGTGAGCGGAAACGCCGGATGGCTGACAGCCTCCACTCCGCAGTGCAACCCAACGAGCCTCACCATCACGACGACGGACGGACGCTCCCGCGTCGAATCCTTCGGCCAGGTGGGAAGCAACTATGTGTACCAGCTTCGCGAAGTTAGCCGGTGCATCCAGGACGGGCTGACCGAAAGCCCCACCATGCCGTGGGCTGACTCGGTTGCCACGATGGAGCTTCTCGACGACGTGCGCGGGCAGGTCGGCATCCGGTACGGAAGCGATCAGGTCACGGTGTAGTTCGCACGTTCCGCTGGAGCGGAATGGGGTGGCGCCGAGCGATCCTAGATGCGCGACTTATGTGTTGTGTTGGCGCTGTATGTAGAGCGCCATGCCGGGCACGGTGAATGCGACTCGGCCATGTGCTGGGGCGTAAATGATGCCCTTCTTGATGAGGGAGGCGCGGTTCATGGTCATTGAGGATTGTTTGCGCCCACCACGTTCTGCGAGTTGGGCGGTGCCTGAGCCCTCGTCACCGTCGAGGGCCATGAGCCGAAGGAATTCCTGTTCCCCTTTAGTCGCACGCTTCCAGCGCGACGGAAAGAATCCCTGGTCGAGTTGTGCGCGCCCAATGGTGACAGCGATCTGCGCGTCTTGTGAGGTGATCGTCTTCTCTGGAGCCGTTTCCCAAGCCGCGTGTCCGTATTCCTGAATGAAGTAGGGATATCCACCGGACGCCGTGAGGAGTAAGTCACGGGCCTCAACTTCATACCTTGCGCCATATTTCGCGGCGGGAGCGACGAGAGCCGATACCGCAGCGTCGTGGGTGAGTGCGTCGATGTGCCGGTAGTTGAAAAGGCGTTCGGCGTACGAGCGGGCTTCAGCAAGAACTGAGGGGAGGTTAGGTAGTCCTGCTCCGACGATGTAGAAAGGCCACTCCCGTTGTCCGGCCATGTGTTGGGTGCTCAGCAGCGCAGTAAGGAGTGCTTTGTCCAGGTCCTGCATTTCGTCAATGATGAAAATCAAGGCGCGGTGCTGCTCAGTCATCGCAGCTGAGAGGTCCTCGACCATTTCTTCAAGGTCGACCTCGATGGATCCCGAGTCGGCGCGACCACGTGCTAGGTCAACGCCTATGTCGATTCCTGTGACTCCGAGCTTGGCGGAGAACGAAACAATGCTTCCGAGGGCTTCACGCAACGTTGAAGTGATGCCACGACGGTTTGCTTTACGGGCGGCTTGCAGGAGTCCACGAGCGAGTTTGGCCCTGACCGCCGCCGGGCCCCCCTCAGCGTCACGGCCCTCCAGGGATACAGTCATGAAGTCCGCACGTTCAGCCTGCCGTCGGAACTCATTCAGTAGAACCGTTTTTCCGACGCCCCGGAGTCCGTGGAGCACAATTCCACGATCGGACCGCCGTTGCTGACTCTTGGCGATGAGGAGATTGAATGCGTTAACCTCGGTGCTGCGGCCCACCAGCTCGAAAGGACGGCGCCCTGAGCCGGGCGAGTATGGGTTGAGGTCGCTATCCATACATTAATATAATCAGGTATTTAGAAATCTGGATAATTCTATATAGATTCTTATAAGCGGCGTGGAATGTCATGTGCACTCCAGTGCGGCCCGTGCACGAGCCATCGCACCAGCCTCCACCCCGGCTGCTTCCAGGGCCAGAAGGCCCGCCCCCACGATCGGGGGTGCGGTCACCAGGTGCAGGTGGGCGTTGGGTGCCTGTTCCTCCAGGCCCAACCCGATTCTGGTGAGGAGCCGGCTGTCATTCGCAGCGAGCACCCCTCCGCCCAGAACGACGGGCACCGGTGCGTTGAGCAGATCGAGACGCCGAAGCGCAGTGACCGCCAGGACAACAATCTCGTCCGCCTGGCGGTCAACCACTGATGCGGCGACGTCATCGCCGGCACTTGAGGCTGTGAACAGAACGGGAGTGAGGTCAGCAACCGAACGCGCGGGGATGCGCCCGAGGTGGATGGCTTCGATGACTTCGCGCACGGAGTCCAGGTTGTAGGCCGCCGGAATCAGCTCGGCCAGGGACGTCCGTGGCCCCCGGCCGTCTTCTGACCTGGCCGCGTGCCACAGCGCAGCGGCGCCGAGGTCCCCTCCGCCGCCCCAGTCTCCGGACAGCAGGCCAAGGGCGGGGAACCGCGCCGTCCGTCCGTCAGCACTTACTCCCACGGCGTTGATTCCGGTCCCACAGACAACCGCCACCGCATTCGGGCTGTCGGTTCCGGCCCTGAGGAGAGCAAAGAGGTCATTGTCGACGACCGCGCGTCTCCCATCGGCTCCTCCTGCCCAGGCGTCTTCGGCGATGGCCGAGGAGAATTCCTCGATCTCGACCGGGAGGTCCATGCCGGCAAGGTAGACGCTTGTCTGGAGCAGCGGCCGGTTTCCGATAGCCGCCAATGCCCCGGCAGCAAGCGCCCGGATCACCGCCACAGACGCGTCGAGGCCTACCGTCTGGGGATTCGCGCCACCGCCCCGAGCATGAAAAACCACCTCGCCCTCGAGTGAAAGAACTGCGAGGTCTGTCTTGGAACCGCCGCCGTCAACCGCGATGACAACAGGGCAGCCGGGCTGGTTCAACGGGCCCACGCCAGGTGGTCACGGTTGGCGGCGAGCAGTGCATCGGTGAGCTTCTCCGCCTTATCGAACTGGCCAACCAGCGGATGGGCAAGCATCGCCCGAAGCACGCGCTCACGCCCACCGTGCAGCGCAGCGTCGAGGGCCAGCCGTTCGTAGGACGCCACGTGGCTGATCAACCCGGCTATCTCCTCCGGGATCGTACCGATCGGAGGCACAGTCAGCCCGCCGGGCCGAATGACCGCGGGGACCTCGATCACGTGATCGTCAGGCAGGAACGGCAGCGTGCCGTCATTGCGGACATTGACAACCTGGACATCACCCCGCCCTGAGATCAGCGACGACATGAGGTCAACCGCTGCTTCCGAATAAAAGGCGCCGCCCCTCAGGGACAGTTCCTCCGGTTTCGTATCCAGCGCCGGGTCCGCGTACTTTTTGAGTAGCGCCTCCTCAACCTCCATGACTGCCTGCGCCCGGGATGGCTGGCTCAGCTGATCTCGGAGCACCTCGTCGTGGGCGTAGAAGTACCGCAGGTAGTAGGACGGCACAGCCTGCTGCAGCGACAACAATGCGGGCGGCAGCTGCACCTCCCGGGCCACTTCTTCGAGATGTTCTCCAAGGATTCGGGGGAGGACGTTGACGGAGCCGCCGTCCGTCTTCAGGTTGACGCCCAGTTCCCACGTGAGGTGGTTGAGTCCCACATGGTCCAGGGAAATATCGCCGTAGTCAGCGTCGAGAAGTGCAGCGAACCTGCGCTGGAAACCGATGGCCACGTTGCACAGCCCCACGGCCCGGTGGCCGACCTGCAGGAGCGCCCGCGTCACTATCCCGACCGGATTCGTGAAATCAATGATCCACGCGTTCGGCTTCGCCTTCTCCCGGATGATTTCAGCAATGTGCAGCACCACGGGCACGGTCCGCAGCGCCTTGGCGAACCCTCCGGGCCCGGTGGTCTCCTGCCCCACACAGCAGGCTTCGTGGGGGAAGGTCTCGTCGCCATGGCGTGCGGCCTGCCCGCCGACGCGCAACTGCAGGAGAACGACGTCGGCGTCGCTGACCCCCGCTTCGACGCTGGAAGTGGTCCGGATCTGTCCGGGATGGCCCGCTCTCGAGAAGATGCGGCGGGAAAGACCTGACACCAGTTCAAGCCTCGACGCGTCGGGATCAACCAGCCAGAGCTCTTCGATGGGCAGTATCTCCCTGAGGCGGGCGAAGCCGTCCACGAGCTCCGGCGTGTAGGTCGACCCGCCGCCGACAACAGCAACCTTCATGTCATCCTTTTCCTTGGGCGAGCGAGCCCCTGGTCTCCTTGGGCGAGCGAACTTCTGGCCTCAATCCTTGCATTCCGTTCATCGGGGAAGCGGCGCGATGTCTTTCGGCGCGGGGTCGGTTGCCAGGCGGGCGTGTGTCTCCACGTCGTAGCGTTCGACGCCATAACGCAGTTTTGCGCGCTCAACACCCTCGGCCTGGAATCCGGCGCGGGTTGCCACCCTACATGAGGCGGGATTATTGACCCGGTGCCCCAGCTCCAGGCGGAAGAGGCTTTCTGAAAAGGCCCATTCCGACGCCGACACCAGACCTCTGGTGATCAGTCCGCGGCCGCGGAACTCCGCGTTCAACCAGTAGGAGACCCAGGCCGTGCCGTGATTGAACTCCATCGAGGAAATGCCAATATCGCCGACCGCAACGCCGTCGACCGCCACAGCGAAATGCCGCGCTGACGCGCTTTCGGTTGCCAACTGGTTTTCGATGTATTGCCTGCACGCGTCGTGGGTCGCCAGGTCCTGCTGACCAAACTGGATGAGTAGGTCCTCGCTGCCGGACGCGGCGTCGTTGAGGGCGCCGGCGTCGTCGGGCGTCCAGCGTCGAAGGATTGCACCCTCACTACTTTCCACGTCTGGTACTCCTTGAATGGTCTTCGGGCCGGTGGCAGCGTCTCCGCAAACCCATCGGCACCTCTTCACAAAAATAGCAAGCGTGCTTATTATCGTAGGTGCACGTTTCCCTTCAGACGGAGGAGCCAGACATGTCCACGGAAGGCGATGAGCCGTTCACGGCCAATGATGCCGACCGGCTTGAGCAACAGCAAGCCGTCGGTGACGATTCCGCTGATGACCTCACTGAGCAGCCGCTTGAAGCGGGGACCCGCGAAGCGAACGAGGCCGACGTCGTCGAACAGGCTCAGTCGGTATCCGGCGAGGATGACTATCCACGCGGTCCCGTAGGGGAAGAATCCGACTGACACCACCCCTCAGCCCGCCCGGTCCAGAGGGATACTACTTGCGGGTAGCACATGACGGTATGATGAAGTCCTCAACTGCCCGGGCAATCGCCGAGAGGCACTTTTTCTGTACCGGCTGTCATCCTGTGATCGCCCCGGTCCATGCACGCTAAGGATGATGGTTTTCGTGGAGGCATTTCCCGGAGCGCACCGGCCTCTCTATGAGGTGAAAGCCAACCTGTTCAAAGGCATGGCGCATCCCGTGCGGGTGCGGGTTCTTGAGATTCTTTCTACCTCGCCGGACGTCTCGGTGACGGACCTCATTTCCGATATGGGTGTCGAAGCGTCCCGCCTTTCCCAGCACCTATCCGTGCTGCGGACGCACCACCTCGTCGTGTCCGAGCGGCGCGGCAGCCAGGTCTTCTACAGCCTGGCGTATCCGCGAGTTGCCGATCTGCTGGCAACAGCGAAGATGCTGTTGGGCGAGGTTCTGGAGTCCACGCAGCAGCAACTGCGCACCTCGGAGTGGGCTGCGCCGGAACCCGTTGAAGCCGGGGAAGCCGAGTCCGCTCCCAGGCGGTAGCGCAACTAAGCCGTCGCGCGGCGCCGCACATGCCGCACCCGCGGCGTCCGTGCGGAAGGGTCGGAGCGATCGTGGATGTGTCCCATGGCGGCATGCTCGCGGACGGCGGTTATTGCTGTCGCGGCGTCATCTTTGTTCCCGTATCCGGCAGAGGTCACGAGGATGCCGCCCCGCTCATCCACGAGTCGAAAGCGGTATAGCTTGTCGGCATCCCTGAAGATCTCGAAGTTCCCGGCCACAAATTCCTCCCCCGGTGCTGAGGCGCTACGGTGCGCCTGATGACTTTAGGATTTCATCAATTCGTAATATAAGAAAGCTATGTGACGGTCGAAGACACTTCCCTCCAACCTTTTCCCAAGGTTTGTGGATTTAGCGGCTGATCCAGCCCTGCCGCGAAAGCCACTTGCCGCACAGCGCGGTCCACTGGTCGGGGCCGGATTCGCCCGCAGCCAAGCCCAACCCATGCGAGCCGTGCGGGAAGACGTGGACCTCGGCCGGAACTCCGTGCCTGATCAGGGCACGTGCATAGGCGAAGGTATTCTCCACGGGCACAGCGCCGTCGTCGGCCGTGTGCCAGAGGAACGCCGGAGGCGTTGCGTCGGTGACGTTCAGTTCCGGTGACATCTCTCGAAGCAGGTCCGACGACGGCGATCGGCCCAGCAAATTATCGATGCTCCCCTGATGGACAGCTTCCGTGAAAGACACCACCGGGTAGCAGAGGATCGACAGGTCGGGGACGGCGGAAAGGACGTCGAGTGTCGGATTTTGCGTGGACGCAGCTGTCGAGAGCGTGGCGGCGAGATGTCCACCGGCTGAGAACCCGAGCACCCCTACGCGACCGCCGTCCACGGCAACGCCGTGCTGCCCCTCCCGGATCCAGAGCATTGCTTCCTTGGCGTCGATCAGCGGCGCGGGATGCTGGTGCGGGGCCACCCGGTACCGAAGGACGAATGCGTGGATGCCGAGCCCGGCGAGCCATTCGGCGACGGGCTCGCCCTCGTGGTCCGAGGTCTTGCCGTAGCCGCCTCCCGGAAGCACGAGGACCGCAGGTCTGTGAACATCGGCTCCATCCACGGCTGGAATCACTGTCAGATTGGCGGGAGCGGGAGTCGGCATAGATTCACCGTACCCAGCGGGAGTGCGGGCCTAACCACTCCGTGCAATAAATGACGACACCGCGGGAGCCAGCGATGCACCGATGTCCTGAGGGCTGCGCTTGGCGCCCTTGACCGCAAAGGAGTGATCGGCGTCGGGCACGTACTGCAGCGTTGCCCGCTCACCGAGCTTCGCGACCACCGGATCCAGGAGCTCCTTCCGCGCGAACGCGTCGTTGCTTCCCTGCAGGAAGAGCATGGGCTTTTCAATGCGGACCAGATGTTCGTCGCGGATTTTCTCGGGTTTGCCCGGCGGGTGCAACGGATAACCGAGGAAGATCAAGCCGGCAGCGTCCATTCCCTCCGCTGCTGCCATGGACGCCATCCGGCCGCCGAAGGATTTCCCACACGCCCACACCGCTCCGTCCGGGGTGAGCTCCTGTGCATGCGCCATCACTTCCCGCCAGGCCGCGATCGCCTTCGGAGGGCGGTCCGGGAATCGCCGGCCCTGCTCCATGTAGGGAAAGTTGAAGCGCAGGGTGGCAAAGCCGGCGTCGTTCATGGCGTTGCTGAAGCCGAGGAGGAAAGGGTGATTCATCCCCGCGCCGGCTCCATGAGCGATGATCATGGTTGCCTGCGGCGTGTCCGGCCGCTCGTAGGTGCAGGAGAAATCGGCGTCGTCAACGCGCAGGGTGAAGTGCTCGGAGGAGGACATCTGCCCATCATGCCGCAGGTCCTCCTGTGCAGGTACCGAACAACGCATACTGATGCCATGGGAACTCCGATCACCCGGGACCAGTTGCTGCAGCTCCGGCTCGCGCACCACTTCCCCGGCCGCGACGGCCAAACACCGCCCGGCCCGCCCGGCCCGGCCGGCGTGGTCGACAGGATGCTCGCAGTCCAGGCGCAGGACTTCGGCCAGGCGCTCTGGGCGGTTGGCTCGCGAGTTCGCGGTTCCACGCGTCACGAGGTCCTCGCTGTCCTCGATAGTGCAGAGGTGGTGCGGTCAGCGCCGGTGCGCGGCACGCTCCACTTCGTGCGGCCGGCTGACCTCCGCTGGATGCTCGGGCTGACGGCGGAGCGAATGATCAAGTCTGCGTCGCGCCGCCTGGCGGAACTCGACCTTGACCAGCGCACACTCCACCGGGCCCGGGATGTAGCCGGTGAGGCGCTCGCGGGCGGCATGGCGCTCAGCCGGGATGAGTTTTTGGAAACCCTTGACGGCTCAGGCATCTCCACCAGCGGGCAACGGGGGTACCACATCATCTGGTATCTGGCGCAGACGCAGCTGGTCTGCTGGGGGCCTTCCGACGGATCGCAGCAGGCGTTAGTGCTGCTTGACGAATGGGCTCCCGGTAACGGTGCGCCGCCGGATCGGGACGAGGCTCTCCGGCGGTTCGTTCTCCGGTACTTCACCGGACACGGCCCGGCACGGCTGCAGGACTTCACCTGGTGGTCGAAACTGACTCTCGCTGACGCGAAAGTTGGCCTGGCTCAGGCACGCAGCGAGCTGGAGGAGTACGTCTACGACGGCGCGAGCTACTGGGCCCTGCCGGAAGTCACCGAACCGGACCCGCTTACCGAAGGCGGACTGCTGCTGGCCGGGTATGACGAGTACATTCTTGGCTACCAGGACCGCGCCCCCTCGCTGCCGCCCGAATATGCCTCCCGCATCCAGCTGGCCAAGAACGGAGTATTCAAGCCGTCCCTTCTGCTGGACGGCCGCGCCGTCGGAACCTGGCGCAGAAACCCGCGGGACAACACGGCGGACACCGCTCCGTTTGCCGAGTCCGCAATCAGCGGCACCGAAGTGTTCGACGGCGCCATCGCTGCCTACGCGCGTTTTCTCGCCGATAAGCGCACGCCTGAAAAGCCCCGAAAACTCAACCGGACCCGAGATTGGTGACCCGGACCAGCCGCCAGCCCTCCCAGCGGGGATCCCTGCAGACGTCGAAGACGAGTATGGGGGACGCCGGCCCCGTTTGTGCCCTGAACCGCCAGTACTGCTGTGTCATGATGCTGCCCTGGCCCATGATTCCCGAAGGGTCCGGCTCCCACCAGCTTCGGGAGCTTGTCCAGTGCATGGGATCATCCAGAACCTGCCAGATGCTGGCCCTCCATCGAAGGGCCAGCGGCTCGCCCCGGGCCGTGAAGCGTACATCTGCCTCCTCGTTGAGGGACCGCGACCCCGGCTGAACCTCGTCTATGTGCTGCGCCGTCATTACCCTTCACCTCTCCAGTGCCGGGTTTAAAAGTAGAACATATTTTCGATTAAGTCACCCCGGTTAAAGAACAATCCGGACCAGGCAGGCCGACAGCCTGTCCAGTCCGGAGTGTTCCCGATGAAGGGGTCAGTTCTCCTGCTCGCGCCGGTTCAACTCCAGGTTGACCTCCTCGAGACGCGCCTCGGTTTCCGGCTCCGGGAGGCCCTCTGCATACTCCGCCTCAAGCTCGCGATGGATCCTGCTGTTGAGTACCTCGACCTCGACGTCATCCAGCACGGTCAGGTCTTCCGGGAACGGTTCCTCCGGGGAAATCTTGTGGTTGGTTTCCATGGGTCACTTTCGGGCTCATTACGGTTCTCTTTCGAAGTGTAACCATGCTGTCGAGCGTTGCGCGAGATCGTATGACGGAACGCGCAGTTTCCGCGCACACCAGTACCTTCAGGACCCCACCGCCGTCAGCAGGTCTTTCTCCTCCACGAGCGGAACGGACAGCGACTTGTACCCGTGCTCCCCGAACAGGACAGTGACGGCGCCATCCTCGTATCCCATCACCACGCCTTCGCCCCATTCGTCATGCCGGACGGTGCTTTGCAGCGGGAAGGGGTGCTTCCCGCCGTCGTCGTCAGTATGCTCCGCCGACCGGCCGGAATCACAGTTGTCGCACGCACCGCACAGGCCCTCCCGCTCCTCGCCGAAGTAGCCGAGCAGGAACTTTCGCCGGCATCCGCGGTACTCCGCGTACTGCCGTGCCATCTCCACGCGGGAGCGGTCAACCTCCTGCCGCCGCTTCTGATGATCGACGACGTCGGCAATCACCTGCCCTGCATTCGTCGCCACTGCGCGGTACTTCCCGGCCCGCTCACGGACCGCATCCACCTCAACCAGTTGGTTCAGGAGCCCGGAGAGCTTGCGCTGGGTCAGTCCGGTCGCGTCCCGGATTCCGGCGGCATCGAGTGCGCTTTCCGCTGCCCGCAAAGCGGCGAACAACTCACGAAGGCTGTCCTCCTGCACGTTCTTCGCGGCGAAGAATCGGCGGATCCCAAGATCCTCAGGGCGGTAGTGAAGCACGACGGCGGCCGGCTCACCGTCCCGCCCGGCACGCCCTGCCTCCTGGTAGTAGCTGTCGAGGGAATCGGGAATGTTCGCATGCACCACGAACCGCACGTCCGGCTTGTCGATGCCCATCCCGAACGCCGTTGTTGCCACCATGACGTCCAGCTCGCCGGCATGGAACGCTTCGTGCAGCGCGGTCCGCTCGGATTTTTTCCGCCCGGAGTGGTAGGCGTCGGCACGCAGTCCCGCGTCCCGCAGTTCCTGTGCGTACTGGTCGGTCTGCTTCCGGGTTGCCGTGTACAGCAGCCCCTGCCCCTCGAGGGAGACCACCTGCTCCATTACCGCGCGCTGTTTGTCCCGGTCGGACTCGTGCTGCTGCACGTTGAGGTGGAGGTTTGGCCGGTCGAAACCTTCAGCGACAACGACGGCGTCCTTCAGCTTCAGCCGCTCCTGGATTTCCTGCCGCACAGGGGGAGAAGCGGTGGCCGTCAGCGCGATGACCGGACGCTTGAGGCGCTCCACCAGCGAGCCCAGCTGGAGGTAGTCGGGCCGGAAGTCGTGCCCCCACGCGGAAACGCAGTGCGCCTCGTCGATTACCAGGAAAGACACGTCCAGCGCTGTCAGCCGCGCGGCTGTTTCCTCGCGGGCCAGCTGCTCGGGCGCCAGGAACAGGAACTTGGCGCGGCGCCCCTCATCGGGGTCTTCCGCGGCTGCCCACGCCGCGTCGATCTCGCTGTCCGTCGCGGTGGAGTTCAGGACATGGGCCCGGACCTCGCCGAGTGCCTCATTGATGGCCTCCGCCTGGTCGCGCTGAAGGGCGATCAACGGCGAAACGACGACGGCGACGCCCGGGACGGCCATGGCCGCCACCTGATAGATGGCGGATTTTCCGTAACCGGTGGGAAGGACGCAGAGGAGGTTCCGGCCGTCGTCGGCTGCGTCCAGCGCCTTGCGCTGTCCGGGGAGGAGCGAATCCCAGCCGAAGAGCTCCCGCGCGGTGGCCTCAAGTTTTCTGTTCATCCGGCGGCCGCCGTAATGAGGGCAAGCAGCGCTGAGTACAGCACCAGGCCCGCGAGGAACCAGGGGAAGCTTGAGCCGCGGTTTGACGGCAGCTCTTCCTTGAAGACGTTCAACAGGACGGAGCCTCCCAGCAGGGCGGTCAGAATGGCAACGACAACAGTGCTGGTCGGCGCGAACAGGGCGGACAGCAGCCAACCGAGAAGGAGTGCTCCGGCGAGGACAATCCGGCCGGTGGCGGCGAACCGGTGCGGATAATGTTCCTCAAGGTGCCGGTCCGTGAGTACAAAGTGCAGGCCCATGGCGATGGCGAACAGGATCGCGAAGAGGTATCCCGTTTCGACGCGCAGCGCCATGGTGTACGTGATCAGGGCGTTGTACCCGGCGAACGCTCCGATGTGCAGCCAGTATGCGCCGGCGGAATCCGGCCGTTTGTCTGCGCGCCGGGTGGTGGCCTGCCGGTCCAGCCCATAGAAGATGGTGAAACCGGTGAGCGCCACGACGAAGATCCCGAGGTCGAAGAGCGGCGTGACCTCGATGGTGTCCTCGAGTAACTCGCCGATCGCCTCGTTACCCTCCGCGATTTCCGGGAGCAGGTGGAGGAAGACGTACGCAACGGCGAGTCCTCCCGCGAAGGATCCGGTCACGCTTTCCGGCACGAAGGGCAGCTTGCGGATGCGCGGAGCGGCGAGGTGCAGTGCCGCCAGGGCCAGTGCAATGACCAGCGAAGCGAGCAGGGCCACGATCATGGCTACCTCGCGTCCGCCTGACGCTCACGGTTGTTGCGTTTGATCACCACCGCGCTGATGAAATACAGCACGACGCCGACACCCACCAGAATTGCCGCCCGCAGCCAGATCTCGCCGGACTGCTGGATGAGAAGAAGGATGCAGGAGGCAACGCCGAGGTAGGGAATAACCGTCGGAACGCGGAAGTGTGCGTGCTCAACACGGTCCCGGCGGAGAACCAGTACCGCGATGTTGGTGCTGATGAAGACGAACAGGAGCAGCAGCACCACCGTCTCGGCGAGCGAGGCGAGGTCGCCGGTGAGGGTCAGGGCCATGGCGACCGCCGTCGTCGTAATAATGGCTACCCACGGCGTGCGCCGGTTGGGCAGGACCTTGCCCAGGACCGGAGGAAGGAGGCCTTCTTCGGCCATGCCGAAAGTCAACCGGCTCGCCATGATCATGGTCAGCAGTGCACCGTTCGCGACTGCCACGAGAGCGATCAGGCTGAATAGCCACGGCGGAATCCCGAAGCCGGTGGCGGTGACCACGTCGAGCAGGGGCGCGGTGGAGCCGGCCAGGTCTTCGGCGGGTAGGGCGGCGGCGGACACCAGCCCGATCAGCAGGTAGACGGCACCTGCGGTGAAGAGGGCGCCGAACAGAGCTTTCGGGTAGACGCGCGCCGGGTTCTGCACTTCCTCGGCGACGTTCGCCGACACCTCGAAGCCCACGAACGAGTAGTACGCGATGAGGGACGCTCCGAGGACGGCAACGGCAGGATTCGCGTTGGGCGGGAACTGGGAGATCTGCCCCGGGTTGCCGCCGCCCTGGCCGAGGAACACGGCAACGACGACGATCACGAGCACCAGTCCGGACACCTCGATGACCGTCATGACCACATTGGAGCGCACCGATTCCTTGATGCCGCGTGCGTTCAGCAGTGCAAGCAGTGCCAGGAACACCACGGCCGCCCACACGGGCGGGACGGCGATGAACGCGGAGAGGTAGTCACCCGTAAACGCCAGCGTCAGCCCGGCCGCGCTGGTCACGCCGGCGGCGAGCATGCAGAACCCCACGACAAAGGAGATGAACGGGGTCTTGTACGCCCGTTGTGCGAAGACGGCCGCTCCACCCGCCTTGGGGTACTTGGTCACCAATTCCGCGTAGGAGCCGGCCGTGAGCAGAGCCAGCGCCAGGGCAACGATCAGCGGCACCCAGATGGCTCCGCCGACCTCGGCGGCGATCACGCCCACCAGTGCGTAGATGCCCGCACCGAGCACGTCGCCGAGGATGAACAGGTAGAGCAGCTTGCCGGAAATACCCTGCCGAAGTTTCGATGGAGCCGTTTCTGTGGTCATTTTTCCCATCCTCAGGTTGGTTCGGTGCCTGCGGGCGGCAGGTCCGGATTCAGCGGCTCCATCCTCGGATCCTCAGCCGTCCATACCTGCAGGACCGCCCATGTGACGGCCGCGATCGGAACGGACAGCACGGCGCCGATGATGCCCGCGAGGATGGTTCCGGCCGTCAGCGCGAGCAGGATCACCAGGGCATGGAGACGTAGCGACTTGCCCATGACGATGGGCTGCAGGAGGTCACCTTCCAGCTGGTTGACGGCGACGACGACGCCGACCACGATGAGCGCGACAATCGGTCCGTTGGCCACTAGCGCAACGAGGGCGGCCAGGACGCCGGCGAGGGTGGCTCCCACCAGCGGGATAAACGCACCGATGAATACGATCATGGCGAGCGGCAGGGCCAGCGGTACGCCGAGGATGAGCAGTGCGATGCCGATGGCCACGGCATCGACCAGCGCAACGATTGCCGTTCCGCGGACGTAGCTGCCGAGTACCTCCAGGGTGCGGGCACCTGAGCGGCGCAATTTCTGGTCGCGCTCGCCCTTGAAGGGTCGGAGGAAGAACTCCCAGATCTTCTTGCCGTCCTTCAGGAAAAAGAAGAGGATGACGGCCGTCAGGGTGGCGCCGGTCAGGAATTCAGCCACCACGGAGACACCCGAGATGGCGCCGGAGCGGAACTGGGCGCTTGTTGCGTAGTCGATGATGGCGGTGCGTGCCTGGTCCAGCTGTTCAGGCGAGATCGGGAACGGTCCGCTGGTGAGGAAGGCCTGTAGCTCGTCCAGGCCTTCGGTGGCTGCGGCAATCAGCTCGTCAGCCTGGCTTCGGACCGAAAATACGATGATGGTGATGACGCCCGAGATCACGATCAGCAGGGCGAGGAAGGCTATGGCCGTGGCCAGCGCACCGGGAACTCCGCGCCGCCGCAGCAGGTTCACGAAGGGTCCGATGGCGGCCGCAAGGATCAGCGCAATGATGATCGGGATCACGAGCAGCCGGATCTGGAGCAGCCCGTAGATGGCCACCACCGCAAGGGTCAGTATCAGCAGAATCTGTGCGGATCTGGACGCTGTCCGGCCGAGGCCGTCCGTCCATGGACTTGATCTGGAGCTGTGCAAGCGGGAGCCGGCCATAGGTTTCCCTTCCCCGGAGGTGATCGGTGTGCTGCGGGCAACTAAATGCTAAGCATACTGTGTAATTTCGCGGGGAGGTCAGCGCGGGTGCCGGGGTGGGGCTCCGTATGCGCTTCTGGGCACGTGAGCGCGCTTAGTAATCGATGCGGTTGGCCAGCTCGGCCCAGGCGCGGAAAGGGCTGATGCTGGCGGAGCCCGGGAGTTCAAGCTGCTGCACCAGCATTGACCGTTCCTGCACAGGCTTGGCGAAGAACTCGTGGAACACGGCGTCGTCGAAGCCGGCCTGAGCCGCATCATGCCGGTCTGCCGCGTACACGATGCCGTCGACGCGCGCCCACAGCGCGGCGGACAGGCAGAGGGGGCACGGCTCGCAGCTCGTGTAGAGAGTGCAGCCGCTCAGATCAAAGGTCCCGAGCGACGAACAGGCGTTGCGGATGGCCATGACTTCGGCGTGGGCGGTGGGGTCGTTGTTCGCGGTCACGCGGTTGGTTCCGTCAAACGGGCGCCCATCGCCGGTGACAATGACGGCTCCGAAGGGACCGCCGTCGTCGTGCACGTTCCTGGTTGCGAGGTCGATGGCGCGGGCAAGGAATTGCGCCTCTCCAGTGCTCATTTACGAACCCTACACCCGGTTCTTGACCTTGACGCAGCGTCAACCTATACCGTGAGAAAGACGGGCAGGGAGAAGCACATGGACAGATCGATTCAGGACATCGCGCGGCTGGTCGGAACCACCAGCCGCACTCTGCGGCACTACCATCGCCTGGGTCTGCTGCCGCCCTCCAGGGTGGGCAGCAACGGCTACCGCTATTACGACGACGGCGCGCTGGTGAGGCTGCAGCGGATCCTCCTGCTGCGCGACCTTGGGCTGGGGCTTCCTGCGATCGCCGACGTGCTGGACAGGGAACCGGAGCCCGCCCGAGCACTGCAGAAGCACCTGCAGCTGCTGAGGCAGGAGCAGGAGCGGCTGGCGCGACAGATCGCGTCGGTCTCGCTGACCATCGAACAACTGGAAGGAGGTGAACAACTGATGGCTGAGAACATGTTCAACGGCTTCGACTCCACGCAGTACAAGGACGAGGTGGAGCAGCGGTGGGGCAAGGAGGCGTACGCGTCCGGAGACCGCTGGTGGACCGGCATGAGTGATGCTGAGCGAGCGGCGTGGAAGGCGCGGACGGCGCAGCTCGGCGCTGACTGGACAGCTGCTGCAGAGCAGGGCGTCGGGGCTGACAGCGCTGAGGCCCAGGAGCTGGCGCGGCGGCACTACGAATGGCTGTCCGGGGTGCCCGGTCTGCCGTCGTCGGGCGGCGGGCCCTCGGGCGGCGGGCCCTCGAAGGAGTACGTCACCGGGCTCGGTGACATGTACGTCGCCGATGACCGCTTCGGCGCGAACTACGGCGGCCGGAAGGGCGCGGAGTTCGTGCGCGACGCGCTGAAGGTCTTCGCCGACCGTCACCTCTAGCGGAAGGGCAGGGACGACGACGGCGGCACCCACCGGGGCGCCGTCGTCGTTCCCTGCCATGCGGCGGGTAGCCGTCACCGTCGTTTCGGGGAGTGCAGGTGAGCAACCTGGACACGAGTGGGACCAGGCTGGAGATCGGTGAGCAGTATTTCCCTCACCGATGTCCAGGTTGCTCGCGCAAGGGGGCGCCGGAGCACCCACGGGGGCGCCGTCGTCGTCGGTGGCCCTTTTGTCGGCGTGACTCCGTAAGGTGCAGATATGACGATTTCCGCTGTGGCTGACCGCGCCTGGTCGGATGAGGCCATCCGGCGCATCGAGGCCGAGGGCAACCGGTCCGCCGACACCCACCTGCTCGCGCTGCCGCTGCCGGAGAGCTGGGGCATCGACGTCTACCTCAAGGACGAGTCGACGCACCGGACGGGAAGCCTGAAGCACCGGCTGGCCCGGTCGCTGTTCCTGTTCGGGCTCGTCAACGGCTGGATCCGGGAGGGCGCCACCATCGTTGAGGCCTCCAGCGGATCGACGGCCGTCTCCGAGGCGTACTTCGCGCAACTGCTCGGACTGCCGTTCGTTGCGGTGATGACCCGATCCACCAGTCCCGAGAAGATCGCGCTGATAGAGCAGTACGGCGGGACGTGCTCCTTCGTTGACGGGGCGTCGGAAGTGTATGACGCCGCCGAGCGCATTGCGGCGGAGACCGGCGGCCACTACATGGACCAGTTCACGTACGCCGAACGAGCCACCGACTGGCGCGGCAACAACAACATCGCCGAATCGATCTTCCGGCAAATGGAACACGAGAGGTTTCCCGTTCCCGAGTGGGTGGTTGTCGGCGCAGGAACCGGCGGAACCAGCGCGACCATCGGCAGGTACCTCCGCTACAACCGCTACCCCACACGGCTTGCCGTGGTGGACCCGGAAAACTCGGCGTTCTATCCCACCTGGGCGGAAGGTGCCGCCGCCGTCGGGAAGCCGTCGCGGATCGAGGGGATCGGCCGGCCCCGGCCTGAGCCGAGTTTCGTTCCCTCAGTCATTGACGCGATGATCCAGGTCCCCGATGCCGCTTCGGTTGCCGCTTCCCGGCACCTCCGTACCTGGACGGGGATGTCAGCCGGTCCGTCCACCGGAACCAACCTGTGGGGAGTATGGCAGTTGGTCGCGGAACTGAAGGCGGCCGGCCGGCAGGGGAGTATCGTCTCCCTCCTCTGCGACTCTGGTGAGCGTTATGCGTGTTCCTATAACGACGACTCCTGGCTGGCCGAGCGTGGTCTGGATCCCGGGCCCGCGCTCGCACTGCTGGAGCAGTTCTTCGATACGGGGGAGTGGCCGGCGACAACGATGAGGAGTATCAGGTGAACCAGCTACTGAGGGTCCAGAATTTCGGTGTTTCCAGTGACGGTTTCGGAGCCGGTGAGAACCAGAGCCTGGAAAGACCGTTCGGTCACGCAGACCCCGGCGCCATGTTCGCCTGGGCAGGAGCAACGGCAAGCTGGCCGAACCGAACTGACCCCGGAGGGACCCGCGGCCTCGACGACTACTTCACCCGGGATTTCAGCAACAACATCGGGGCGGAAATCATGGGCAGAAACAAGTTCAGTCCACACCGTGGCCCGTGGCAGAACGAGGACTGGCAGGGCTGGTGGGGCAACGAACCGCCTTTCCATACTCCAGTGTTTGTAATGACCCACCACGAGCGGCCCTCCTTCACCCTGTCCGATACCACGTTCCATTTCACCGGCGCTGATCCAGCAACGGTGCTGGCTGACGCGCGGAAGGCCGCCAATGGCAAGGATGTCCGGCTGGGCGGCGGCGCGACCACCATCCGGGAGTTTCTCGACGCGGATCTCGTGGACACGCTGCACGTAGCTGTCTCTCCGGTTGAACTCGGATCCGGGGCGCGCCTGTGGGAATCGCCCGAGGAGTTGCTCGATCGCTTCCATCTCGAGGTTGTTCCCAGCGCCGGCGGCGTGACCCATCACCTGTTCTGGCGGCGCTGACCTCTGCACTGCGGGCTTGCGCCCATCGAAAGGCACCTGCGGTTGTACCCTGAAATCCCAGGTAAATGCAGGAGCGGTGAATGTCAACGGATGGAAGCTCCCGGGCACGGGAGGCCGCGGATGTCGCGGAGGATGCGTCGGACCATGCAGTGCTCGACGCCGTCGCGCGCTTCGGATTCGCCGTTCTCGCCGTCGTTCATATTCTCATCGGCATCATTGCGCTGCAGATCGCGTTCGGAGGAAGCGGTGAGGCTGAGCCGACCGGCGCCCTGGAACAGCTGGCTGGTGGAACGTCCGGCCCGTGGATCATGTGGGCCTGCGCGATCGGGTGCCTCGGACTCGCTGCCTGGCAGCTCAGCGAAGCGACCCTGCGCGCCCGCCACCTGCCCACCGGGGAACAGGTCTCCAAGACAATATCCTCCGGATCGCTGAGCATCATCTACGGCAGTATGGCCTTCACCTTTGCCCGGTTCGCCTTCGGCGGGGAAGTTGACTCCAGCGAATCAACCCGCGATTTCACCGCGGCGATGATCGGCTCCGGCTTCGGCATTTTTGTGATCCTTGCCGTTGGCGGGACCGTCCTCGGAATTGGCGTCCACTTTGTCTTCAAGGGGCTCCTCCGCAAATTCCGGCCCGAGCTCCGGCACTTCGAGGACACGCACCGCGGGGCCCTCATCGAGGTGCTCGGAGTCATCGGGCACGTCGCGAAAGGAATTGCCCTCATTCTCGTAGGGATCCTGTTCATTGCCGCTGTGGTTACCCATGACGCTGCACGCTCCACGGGGCTCGACGGCAGCCTGAAGGCGCTGACGGACCACCCGTTCGGTGATGCGATGCTCATCTCCATTGCGGTGGGCCTTATCTGCTACGGCATTTTCGCGTTGGTGCGCGCGAAGTTCGGGCGGATGTGACCCACCTCCTGGGAACTTTTGCGCACGTCCGGCGATTTCGGGGGGGGGGGCCGGAAGCCACTGGATCTGCACGAAAGTTCGTACTCAGGGACGTTCGGCGTATCCGGCAAGCCGGAGGACCACGTGCAGGCCGTCGTCGTCGCCCGTCCAGAGGCGGGCCAGCAGCTCCGGTCCGGTACGCCGGATGACTGCGCGGAGGACGACGGCAACGATGATCAGGTCGTCGGCGTACCCCAGCACCGGGATGAAATCCGGTACGAGGTCGATCGGCAGGACCAGGTACGCCAGCAGCACCACGATGAGCACTCGGACCGATCGCGGGACCTCTCGGTCTCTCAACAGGGATCGGAGGAGCCGGAGCAGATCCGGAAGCAGGCGCAGGGCGCTGCGCATGCTCACGGTTTCGGGATTCCTGCGCGCGTAGAGATAAAGGAGCACGAGCGCCACCACGTACACAACAAGGAGCCCCGCCAGGATAGCGACTACAGGTTCCCACGACATGCTGCCAACCCTATGTGCCCCGTGTCTGTTCGAGAGCACGGCCGCCCGTTAGGGTTAGCGGGTGGGGAAATCCGGGGGACATACACCTATCCGTCTGGCTGCAGCGGCCGCTTGGGCCGTTGCAGCGCTCATACTGAGTTCGTGCTCGGCTGTATCCGCCGCGATGGGCGAGGAGTCGAAGGACACTTCCGAGGTCGTGGCGAGCGCACCCGAGCCGACCATGGCGCCGTTGGATCTCGGTCTTGATCCGGAGGACGTCATCCAGGAAGGTGATGGTGACTCCACCACCATGGGAACCATCGGTTGGCCGGACACCGAGCTTCCCGTGGGCGAGTATCTCGTCCACGCCCAGTGCCGGGGCACAGAGGGGCTCACCTTCTCCTACACATCGCAGGCTCGCAGCGAGCGCATGACCGGTTTTGCCTGCGGCGATCCCACCTTTTTCACCGTTTCCGTGGAGGAGCCCGGCTACTTCATCACGTTCAGTGGTGAACCGGCCGTCGGCGTCGAGTACATTTTCGCGGTCACGGCGCCGGAGGCAGCAACCTCCTAGGGCACGCCAACCGCTGTGCGGACATTGCGTCGGACCGGCACCGTGAGCACTGCCAGGCTCGCAATCACAAGCCCGACGCCGATCCACCCTGCCGCCGGCAGCCTTTCACCCACGATGACGACGGCGAGCATCGCCGCGACCACCGGTTCCGCCAGGGACAGTGTGGTTGCCGTGCTTGCCGTGACCCTGGCGAGGCCCAGACCGAAGAGGACGTAGCCGAGGAACATCGGCACCAGCGCCATGTAGGCACCGACAGCGAAGTTGTTCCACGAGGCAAGCAACGGCGCGCCGGTGAGGAAGAGCACCGGCATCAGCAGCACGCCTCCCACGCCGAAGATCGCGCCCATCGCAACCCGGGAGCGCACGCCGCGCCGCATGGTCCGGTGGGCCGCCCAGGAGTACATCGCGTACGTCACGCCGGCGAGCAAACCCAGCAGGACCCCGGCCGTGGTGTCACCTGCTCCCGCCTCCTGCGCCGGCTCCACAAACGAGAGCAGCACTACGCCCACCAGCCCGACGCCGGCACCCACCACCCAGCGCCGGGTCAGCCGGTGCCCGTCAACGACGCGCTCGATAACCGCTGACGCGATGGGCGCCGAGCCGATCGAAATGACGGTACCCACAGCAACACCGGCCAACCGCATGGAGCTGTAGAAGGCAAGCGGGTAGATCGCGACGGCCAGGCCGCCGAGAGCGATAGGAATCCACCGCCGTCGTAATTCGTGGCGGGCGTGGACCAGCGCCGGTCCTGCGAGGGCTGCCTGAAGGAGGCCGCCGATTCCCATTGCCGCCGCGCCGATGGCGAGGGGGCCGACGCCGGGCGCAAAGCTGGCAACGGTGCCGGTTGTTCCCCACAGCACCGCCGCAATGAGGACAAAAACAGCACCGATGCCCGCGCCCGATTGGTGGGTCACAGCTGCTCGCACGGCGTCATGAAACAAGGGTATCGAGGCAGGTCCGTTTGCCCGCTACTGAAGGGGCGCGCCGCCTTGGGGAGGATTTCTAGCGCAGGTGGAATACTTACCGGTAATGACTATTGAAACAAGACATGAACATTTGTTGTGGCGTCGCTTGTTCGGCGTCCCGCTCATCGTCACCGTTTCATGCGGAATCCTGATGGTGGTGACCGCAATCGTCGCGGATCTTCCCATCCGTGACCCTGATGGCTTCCTGGGTCCCAGCTATGTTCGTCTGCCCCTGATTGCGCTCATCTTCTTGGCGGCCGATGTGGTGCCGCGGGTAGCCCTCAAACGCCCAGTCCCCAGGGATGTCCTCGGAATGGTGGTTCGTGTTCTTCGCGAACGCTGGAGCGGACCCCGTATGGCAGTCACGGTGGCGGGGCTGACGGTTTTCTATCTTTCGTACGTCGCCTACCGGAACTTCAAGAGCTTCCTGCCCTTCCTCCAGGAGCGCCGTGAGGACATGCTGTTACTTGCTTCCGACCGTCTGCTGGTGGGCGGTCAGTATCCCGGAGACATACTTCACGAGCTTCTCGGAACGGGCATCAGCGCCACAGTTCTGTCTGCGGTGTACATGTTCTACATGCTATTCGTTCCGCTTTCGCTTGCCGCAGCGCTGATCTGGTTCGACAACCTTTCCCTGGGGGCCTGGTATGTCACCGCGCTCAGCTTCAACTGGCTCCTCGGCGCGGTTAGCTACTACACGCTTCCCTCGCTGGGGCCGATCTATGTGCATCCCGGAACGTTCGCGGACTTGCCCGACACCGCCGTCGCCGGTTTGCAGGAGGGTCTATGGCGTAACCGCGTCGAAGTGCTGGCCGACCCCCATGCCACGCAAGACGTGCACGGGATCGCCGCCTTCGCCTCGCTCCACGTCTCCGTGGTCTTTACGGCGGCACTGGTTGCGCACCTGGCGCGCCTGCCCAAGCTGCTTCGCTGGGCTCTATGGGCCTTTGTTGCCTTGACGTCGGTAGCAACCGTCTACTTCGGATGGCACTATATCGTCGACGTTCCTGCCGGTTTGGTCATCGGAGGACTCTCGGTGTGGTTGGCGGCACTGGCCGTCGGTCGAACCAGGGCCGCTCGGTCACAACTGCCTGATCCCGCGACAGCCCAGGCAGCAGCCCCGCGCCTGGGTTAACCCCGGTCGGTAACGCGAACCTGCCGCACGCAAACGCGCCGGTGATTGTCAGGATCGTGGGGACGTCCCCACGATCCTGCCGGTTACCGGCACTTTTGCGGAGGTGAGTCGGCAGAGGAGTCGGCAGAGGTTAGGAGCGCCGGTCGGCGTCCCAGATCCCCAGCCGCCCGCACATCCCAAAGGCGCGCGGCTCAGGCCGCGGCACGGCACGTACGACGGCGGCGCCGCCCAGGTGCGAAGCGTCGCCTTCCGCGAGGGAGGTCAGCTGCGCGCGGGTCGTCTCGACATCCGCAAGCACCGTGTCCGTCCACAGTTTCGTCCACTCCTCCACACGAGGCTGCACCAGCGCGGCCGCGGCGACGTAGAACGCCTCCAGCGGACCGCGGTCGCCGCTCTCCAGCGCAGCCAGCAGGTCCGCGTAGCCCTCGATTGCCAAATCACGACGACGACGGGCGGCCTCGCCGCGCTCCGCCTCGCTGCCCTCAGGCAACGTGACCGCTGACCGGTACCTGCCGGCGTCGGAAACAATCTCCAGCGGAAACGTCAGCACTGCGTCCCCCGCCTCGGGAAGCCCCGAGTTCTGCATGATCGTCAGGATGTGCAGGTCCCCGGTGTTGATGAGCCGGTGCACCGTGCCCGGGCTGAACCACAGCACCGAGCCGGCACTCAGCGGGTCTCGCGCGTAGCCCTCGGAGGAGAGCGTGTGCACCTCACCTGATCCGCCGATCACCACGTACCCCTCGTTCGACACCGTGTGCAGGTGCGGCGTCCCCCCATGGTGCCCGTCAGCGGTCGCCCACTCGTAGACCCGCAGGTCGCTCATGCCGACCGATCCCGGAAACAGTGGGACGCGCGGCGACTCGCTCACAGGGACGCGCCCTTCGCAATCCGCTCGATGTCGTCGCGCTCGCAGATCCGGTCCACGAAGACGTACCGGTGCTGGAGCCGCAGCGACTCCCCGGGTGCAAGCGTGATCTCCTCGTCGAAAGCGGGGGAGGGGGCCAGCGCCGCGAATGGTTCGCTGCGGACAAACCACTTGAGCGGAACCGCCGACGACGACGTCCCGGCCAGCGCAACGATGGTGGCACCGCCGTCGAGCTCGTCATTCTGCCCGGCGAGGGCGATCCAGGGCGCAGAGGCGCCCATCATCGCTTCGCCATCGGCACCCTCGGGTCCGAGGATCGAGCAGCCGGTCCAGCTGCGCGGACCGCGCCAGAAGAAACCGGTGTACCCGGCGTTGGCGCGGCCGTGCGTGGTGGGGCTGCCAAGATCAAGGGAACGGTCCGACACGTTGGTCAACTCGGTGGTGAAGTCCAGTTGCCAGGACTGCTCCTGCACATCGACGCTGGAGAAGACGGTCTCGCGCTGCTCCGAGAGCCAGCGCTCGCCGGCGGAGTTGCGCCACGTCAGGGCTTCACCCAGCGAGATCCGGTCAGGCGAGGCGGACAGCCCCGGGAAACCGTCGTGCTCAATGGTGCCCAGGTTGTCCCGCCACTGGTAATCGGTCTCCGGAGAGAACGTCGGCCCGCCCCAGAAGTTCTGCCCCGAAACGTGGGACCAGGTCATCTGTAGGCCCTTGTGCCAGCGGTGATCCCACGGGCGGAAGCCGGTGAGCGGCGCACCGCTCAGCGTCCGCAGCGGGTGCAGGTACGGCTTCGGAGCTTCCGAGCGGGTTGCCGGCGGGATGAATACATAAGTCGCCAGGTCAACGGCGCCGCAGGAGATCACCAGCTCACTGTTGGATGGACGGCGAAGCTGCAGTTCAGGCATCGAGTGTCTCCTTCAGCGTTGCGGAAGTACCGTTCATGGACCAGTAGAACGGATTCTCCCGGGTCAGTTCACTCCGCTTGATCCGGCGCCCTTCAAACGCCGACTGGTACAGGCCCGCGATCAGCTCAAGCACCCGGCGTCCGTCATGCCCCGAAGCCGCCGGGCGCTCGCCGCATTCGAGCGAGGACACCAGCTCCTCCAGCTGCACCGCGTGGGAGCTCGCGAGGTTCTGGGTGGGCGCCCAGGCTTCCACCGAGGCAGGCTCAACGTGCGGAGCAGGCGTCCACTTCCAGTGCGAATTGTCATACCCGTACAGGTGCTCGACCTCCACAGTGGCATCGGCGAAGTCGAAGCGCAGATAGCTGGTCTCCCGCGGCGAGAGCACGCTGTTCACCACGGAGACAATGGCGCCGCTCTCGAAGGTGACATGCGCAAAGGAGACGTCTTCGGTCTCAACATCACGGCCCAAGGTAGCCATGGTGGCGTTTATTTCGGTCCAGTCGCCCAGCAGAGACAGCAGCAGGTCCATCTGGTGGATGCCGTGGCCCATGGCCGGTCCGCCGCCTTCCGTCTCCCACCTACCCCGCCACGCGACGTCGTAATAGGCGGTATCCCGGTACCAGAGCGTGTGGCAGATGCCCACCAAGGGTGCCCCGAGGTCGCCCGCCGCAATCTGCGCGCGGAGCGTGCGCGCCGCCGAGCCGAAGCGGTGCTGGAAGACGTAGGAGGCATACGGCCCGTCGGCGCCCTCGTGTTCGAGGATGGCGTCGTACTCGGCCAGCGACAGTGTCGGCGGCTTTTCGCACCAGACCGACGCGCCGGCGTCGAGCGAGCGGATCACCGCGTCAGTGTGGGATCCGGGCGGCGTGCAGACCAGTACGAGGTCCGGCTGCACCTCCTCAAGCATCCCGGCCACGGAGGTGTTGGAGTGCGGCGCGCCCCACTCGGCTGCGACCTCCCGCGCCCGGTCAGCGTCCATATCGACGATTGCCGCGATCTCCACCCGATCACCGAGGACGCGCAGCCCGGGGAGGTGTTGTCCCTGGGCGATGCCTCCGGCTCCAACGACGGCGGTGCGGATGGGTTTGGTGCGAACTGCCACTGCGAATCCTTTGCTAGGTCAGTGCTGTTTCGGTTTGTCGTGCGGGTTCATAACTCTGGCTCTGGGCCGTGCTTCGAACGGCGGCACGGATGTCGGTAAGGGTGGCACCTGCGCCGAGTGCGCCCGCCCCGAGTGCGCCGTCGGCACGCATCTGAACCAGCACGTTGCCAAGGGCGGTGGCCTCCACCGGACCGGCAAGAACGGGCAGCCCGGCGGCGTCCGCGGTGAGCTGGCACAGCAACCGGTTCTGTGACCCACCGCCGACTATGTGTACGACGTCGATCGGCTTACCGCTGAGCTCGGCCGCCTGCGCCAGCGTCCGCGCGTACACCTCTGCGAGGCTGTCCAGGATGCAGCGGACGACGGCGGCGGGAGACTCAAGCGCGGAGCCTGCCGCCTCGCGGATGCGGTTTGGCATGTTGTCGGGGGCGATGAAGTCGTCGGAATCGGCGTCAATGCGTGGGCCGCCGACGGGCAGCGCAGCTGCTTCCGCAAGGACGTTCTCGAGCGTCACCGACGGCCCCCATTTCCGCAGGCACTCGCTCAGCAGCCACAGCCCGCCGCAGTTGCGCAGGTACCGGATGGTGCCGTCGACGCCGCGTTCGTTGGTGAAGTTTGCGGCGCGGCCAGCCTCGGTGAGGATCGGCTCCGGCAGCTCCACGCCCACCAGAGACCAGGTGCCGGAAGAGATGTACGCGAAGTTGGCTACACCCGCGGGCACCGCTGCCACGGCGGATGCTGTGTCGTGGGAACCGACGGCGACGACTTTCGTCTCAGGATCCAGCCCGGTCCGCTCGGCGATGGAGGGCAGCAGCGTGCCCAGGGTTTCGCCCGGTTCCATCAGGGTCGGGAAGATTTTGCGGGGTATCTCAACGGCGTCGAGGAGGTGGCTCGAAAAGTTGCCCGTCGCCGCATCGAGCAGCCCGGTGGTCGAGGCGTTCGTGATCTCGCAGCGGCGTTCGCCCGTGAGCCAAAAGCCAAGCAGATCAGGGATCAGCAGCGCCTGGACGTTCTCAAGGGACGGCTCGGCCGCCAGTTGATAGACCGTATTGAACGGGAGGAACTGCAGGCCAGTCGTCTCGTAGAGCCGCTCGAAGGGGACGGTTTCGTGGACTTTGTCAACCACGCCAGCCGTGCGCGGGTCACGGTAGCTGTGCGGCTGGGAGGTGAGAGCGCCGTCGTCGTTCACTAGGCCGTAGTCCACCGCCCAGGTGTCGACGCCGATGCTGACCACCCGCTCGCCGGCGGCTTTCGCCCGTTCCCCAGCCAGCGTCAGGCCGAGCAGCACCTCCTCGAAGAGGGCGTCGATGTTCCAGCGGAGGGCGCCGTCGAGTTCCTGCACCCCGTTGGGGAAGCGGTGCACAACTTCGAGGGAGGGACCGTCGGCGCCCATCCGGCCGAGAATGACCCGGCCGGATGAGGCGCCGATATCGACGGCTGCGTAGACAGCCGGTTCCGGACTCATCGGCTGGACCTAGCGGAGGAAGGCGGCGGCGACGCCGGCATCGACCGGGACGTGCAGGCCGGTGGTGTGGGACAGCTCGGCGGAGGTGAGCACGACGGCGGCGTTCGCCACGTTCTCGGGCAGCACCTCGCGCTTGAGGAGGGTCCGCTGGGCGTAGTACTCGCCGAGCTTCTCTTCGTCCACCCCGTAGACTGCGGCGCGCTTGGCTCCCCAGCCGCCGGCGAAGATGCCGGAGCCGCGGACCACGCCGTCGGGGTTGATGCCGTTGACGCGGACCCCGTGCTCACCGAGTTCAGCGGCGAGCAGGCGCACCTGGTGGGCCTGGTCGGCTTTGGTGGCCGAGTAGGCGATGTTGTTCGGGCCGGCGAAAACGGAGTTCTTCGAGGAGATGTAGATGATGTCCCCGCCCATTTCCTGGTCGATCAGGACCTTCGCGGCGGCCTTGGAGACAAGGAACGAGCCCTTCGCCATCACGTTGTGCTGCAGATCCCAGTCCTTCTCGGAGGTCTCGAGCAGCGGCTTGGAGATCGAGAGCCCGGCGTTGTTGACCACGAGGTCCAGTCCGCCGAAGGCCAGGACGGCGGCGTCGACCGCTTGCTGGACCTGCTCGGGGGAAGTGACGTCGGCCTGGATGCCGACGGCGACGTCCGGGCCACCGAGTTCCTCGGCGACCTTCTCGGCATTCTCGAGGTTCAGGTCGGCGATGACCACGCACGCACCTTCGGCTGCGAGGCGGGTGGCGATGGCTTTGCCGATGCCCGAGGCGGCGCCGGTCACCAGCGCGATGCGCGTGGCATGGGACTTCGGCTTGGGCATCCGCGCGAGCTTGGCCTCTTCCAGCGCCCAGTACTCGATGCGGAACTTCTCCGACTCATCGATGGGGGCGTAGGTGGAGATCGCCTCAGCACCGCGCATCACGTTGATTGCGTTGATGTAGAACTCACCGGCCACGCGTGCGGTCTGCTTGTTGACCCCGTAGGAGAACATTCCGACGCCGGGAACCAGGACAATCGCCGGGTCCGCTCCGCGCATGGCTGGGGAATCCGCATCCGCGTGGCGCTCATAGTACGCCTGGTAGTCCGAACGGTATTCCTTATGGAGTTCCTTCAGCCGGGCGACAGAATCTTCGATGGAGGCGTCGGCGGGCAGGTCCAAGACCAGTGGCTTGACCTTGGTGCGCAGGAAGTGGTCCGGGCAGGAGGTGCCCAGAGCCGCCAGGCGCGGATGTTCAGCCGCGCTCAAAAAGTCCAGGACGACGTCGTCGTCGGTAAAGTGCCCCACCTGCGCCCGGTCGGTGGAGGCCAGGCCGCGGATCACCGGCGCGAGGGCAGCGGCCTTCGTGCGGCGCTCCTCAGGCGAGAGCGCGGCGTAGCCGTCGAGGGGTTCACCAAAGGGGTTGGAGGCACCGTTCTCGGCGAGGTAGCGCTCGGCGGTTTCGATCATCCACAGCGAGTTGTTCTCGGCCTCGTCGGAGGTTTCGCCCCACGCGGTGATGCCGTGTCCGCCGAGGATGGTGCCGACGGCCTGCGGGTTCTCGGCCTTGATCGAGGCGATGTCCAGGCCGAGCTGGAAGCCCGGGCGTCGCCAGGGCACCCACACCACCCTGTCGCCGAAGATCTTCTCGGTGAGGGCTTCGCCGTCGACCGCTGTGGCGATCGCGATGCCGGAATCCGGGTGGAGGTGGTCAACGTGTGCGGCGTCGACGAGGCCGTGCATGGCGGTGTCGATCGAGGGGGCGGCGCCGCCCTTGCCGTGGAGGGTGTAATCGAACGCGGCGACCATCTCGTCTTCGCGGTCAAGGCCGGGGTAGACGTTGGTGAGTGCGCGGAGCCGGTCGAGGCGAAGTACCGCCAGGCCCTGCTCCTTGAGGGTGCCCAGGTCACCGCCGGAGCCCTTCACCCAGAGCAGCTCAACGTTTTCACCCGTGACGGGGTCGGTGTCGCTGCCCTTCGCCGAGGTGTTGCCGCCGGCGTAGTTCGTGTTGCGCTTATCCGCGCCTAGCCGGTTGGACCGGTTGATGAGGTCCTGAACTGTTTGATTACTCATGCTTACGCGCCCCATCCTGCCTGCTGCCCGCCCTCGCGGTCCGCGTTGATTATTTCCTGGTAGCCGCTGGCTGCGTAGGCAGCCATCGGGTCCGCGGGGAGTCCGCGGGATTCACGCCACGCGGCGAGTGCCGGCCGGACGTCGGTGTAGAAGGCGTCCATGAAGAGTGCGTGCGCGCCGAGGACGTCGCCTGCTTCCTGCGCCTTGGTCAGCGCGGTGCGGTCAACGAGGAGCGCGCGGGCAGTCATTTCCTGGACGTTCAGCACGGAGCGGATCTGGCCGGGGATCTTCTCTTCGAGGTTGTGGCACTGGTCCAGCATGAGGGCCACGTTGCTGGCCGGATCGAGTGCGCCGCCGCGGGCCACCTCGTACATGATGCGGAACAGCTGGAACGGATCCGCTGCGCCGACAATGAGGTCATCATCGGCATAGAAGCGGGAATTGAAGTCGAACGATCCGAGCTTGCCGAGGCGGATCAGCTGCGCCACGATGAACTCGATATTGGTGCCGGGGGCATGGTGGCCGGTGTCGAGGCAGACCATGGCCTTCTCTCCCAGGGCCAGTGTGTGGGCGTAGGAGGTTCCCCAGTCGGGGACGTCCGTATGGTAGAAAGCCGGTTCGAAGAATTTGTACTCAAGGACCATGCGCTGGCCCTCGCCGAGGCGCTCGTAAACCTTTTGCAGGGAGTCATGCAGCCAGTCCTGGCGTGAGCGCATGTCGCCCTGGCCGGGGTAGTTAGTGCCGTCCGCCAGCCAGATCTTCAGGTCCTGGGAGCCGGTGACGTTCATGACGTCAATGCACTCGAACATGTGGTCCAGCGCCTTGTTGCGAACAGCGGCGTCGCTGTGGGTGAGGGAGCCGAACTTGTAAATGTCATCCTGGAACGTGTTGCTGTTGATAGTGCCCAGCGTGATGCCGAGGCCGCGCGCGTACTCGGACAGTTCGCCATAGTTCTCCACCTTGTCCCAAGGGATGTGCAGGGCAACGGAGGGCGCGAGGCCGGTCAGTTCATTGACCTTCGCGGCATCCGCGATCTTCTCCTGCACAGTGCGCGGGGTACCGGGAGTCTGGAACACCTTGAAACGGGTTCCGGAATTGCCGTAGGCCCAGGACGGCACCTCGATAGCGAGGTTCTCCAGGGTTGGCGTTATGCGGCTCAGGTCAACCATTACTTCTCTCCATCTACAGCTGCCGGCTCCAAAGCCCGCGCGCATCGTCGTTGTTTTGCACTGACTTTTCACTGGGCCTGAAAGGGGCGGCGGTGGCGGTCAGGAGGTGAATCGAATATTGAATCGATTCATTAGCACGTTTCAAAGGTATCCTTGGGGATAAGTGGTGTCAAGCATTCTTGTGAAGACTGCACATTTACGGACATCCCTTGCCTCCAGCTGCGTCACTTCCATGAAACGAGGGTCTGCCCGGATGGTCAGTATCAAGGACGTCGCCGACCAGGCGCAGGTTGCCGTCGGCACGGTATCCAACGTGCTCAACAACCCGGACCGCGTGGCTGAAAAGACCCGCGAACGGGTGCTCAGTGTCATTTCCGAGCTTGGTTTCGTGCGCAATGACGCCGCCCGCCAGCTCCGTGCCGGGCTCAGCCGCACCATCGGGCTCATCGTCCTCGACGTGAGCAACCCGTTCTTCTCCTCGCTGGCGCGCGCCGCCGAAGACCGCGCAGCGGAGTCGGACAGCACGGTGCTGCTCGGTGACAGCGGGCACGACGCCGGCCGGGAAAGCCGCTACCTCGATGTCTTCGAGCAGCAGCGCGTCAAAGGAGTCCTGATTTCCCCGGTGGGGAACGTCGATTCCCGGCTCGAGCAGCTGCGTGCACATGGCGTGCCGGTGGTCCTCGTAGACCGGGTGGATCCGCAGCGGCGTGTGAGTTCGGTGTCCGTGGACGATGTCGCCGGCGGCTATATGGCCGTGAAGCACATGCTGACGCGGGGACGGCGGCGCATCGCGTTCATCGGTGCGTCCACCGATATCCAGCAGGTCGCGGACCGTCTGACCGGAGCGCAGCAGGCTGTGGAGGAGTACCCGGATGCCGAGCTCGAGGTTGTGGAAGCTGCTGCGATGACCGTGCTGGCGGGCCGGGCCGCGGGTGAACTCCTTGCGGAGCGCGGCAGGGAAGGCCTGCCGGACGGCATCTTCTGCGCCAACGACCTCCTGGCTATCGGCGTCATGCAGGCTGTACTGCTCATTCGGGGGTTGCGGATTCCCGAGGACCTCGCGCTGATCGGCTATGACGACATCGACTTCGCCCAGTCAGCGGTTGTCCCCCTGTCCACAGTGCGGCGGCCAACGGAGCTGATGGGGCGCACCGCCGTCGAACTCCTGCTTGAGGCGATTGACCGAACCTCGCCCGAGAGCCGCCAGGTAATCTTCCAGCCCGAGCTGGTCAGCCGCGGGAGCACCCTCTAGCCCACCCCGTCCTCTGGGAACTTTTGCGCGGGTTCGGTGGGTTCAACGGCCTGGCAAGTCACCGTAGGTGCGCAAAAGTTCAGTGGGATCGGGCCACTTTCCGATTAGGTTGGGCCACTCGATAGGTCGCGGTGGTAGCATCGCCGTGAAACGATTCACTTCCGCTCGACGAGGAGAACCATGGAACGCGTCTGCTTCCAGCTGCAGGTGAAGCCCGATCGCATCGAGGAGTACAAGGAGCGCCATGCGGCTGTCTGGCCGGACATGCTCCGCGCCCTCAAGGACACCGGCTGGAACAACTACTCGCTTTTCCTTCGGCCCGACGGACTGCTGATCGGCTATGTGGAGTCGGAGGACTTCGCGGCCGCCCAGCGCGCCATGGCCGAGATTGACGTCAACGCCCGCTGGCAGGCCGAGATGGGCGAGTTCTTCGTGCAGCTCGACGGTCGACCGGACGAAGGGTTCGTCCAGATCGAAGAGGTCTTTCACCTCGAGGACCAACTCAAGGGCCACGTCGGCCATCAGCAGCCCGCAAAGTAGCCGGTAAATGGCAGGCTCGCCGGGAAGACCCCACGAACGTGCCACGCACCGGCGATCCTGGCTCGGAAGGAGCTTTCAATGACCCGCACTCTTCGCGCCGCCATCCTCGGCACCGGCGCCGTGGCGCATCTCCATGCCGAGGCGCTCGCCGCAATCGCCGGCGTCACCGCGGTTGCCTCGGCGGACCCCAGTGAGGAGCGGGTCCACGACTTCAACGCCCGCCACGGCATCGCAGTCGGGTACGGCACGCTGGAGGAGTTGCTGGCCAGGGAGGCTATCGACGTCGTGCATATCTGCACTCCGCCGGCCGGACATGCGGAACAGACAAAGGCAGCGTTCGACGTCGGTGCTCACGTGATTGCCGAAAAGCCTCCTGCGCTTTCCCTCGCCGAAGTGGACGCCATGCAGTCGGCGGCCGTTGTCGCCGACCGGCAGCTCGCCGTCGTCTTCCAGCAGCGCACCGGCACGGCGGCGACTCATGTCCGCAACCTGCTGCAATCGGGTGATCTCGGGAGGCCGCTGACCGCCGTCTGCCATACACACTGGTACCGCGGATCCGAGTACTACGACGTCCCGTGGCGCGGAACGTGGGAGTCGGAGGGCGGCGGCACCACGCTGAGCCACGGCATCCATCAGATCGACCTGCTGTCCTACCTGCTCGGCGAGTGGGGGTCGGCGTCCGGCCAACTGTTCCGGCTCGACCGGGAGGTCGAAACCGAGGACACCTCCTGCGGCGTCGTCGTCTTCGAGAGCGGCGCGGTCGCGTCGGTCATGACCACCGTGCTCGCGCCGCGCGAATCGAGCCTGATCCGCATCGATACCGAACACGCAACCATCGAGCTCGAGCACCTCTACGGCCACAACCACGCAAGCTGGAAACTGACTCCTGCCCGCCACATCAGCGCTGAGCGTGCGGCGTCGTGGGCGATGCCGTCGAACGAGGTGCCGAGCGGGCACGATGCGCTCCTGTCCGAGGTCTACGCATCTTTGCTGACAGGAGCCGACGTGCCGCCGGTCGCGGCCGATCCTGCACGTGCGATCGAAATCGTTGCCGCTCTCTACGCGTCCGCCGGGCGCGGTACGCCCGTGGCGCGAGCGGAAATCGCCGCTCCTGATTTCCGCGGCAGCATGCGCTCTCCCGTAACGGATCTGCGTCCCGGGCGGTGAGTGCGCCGCTGCTCGCTGACCCGCTCGGCGGGCCGACTGACCCCGCCGTCATTCGCAACGAACAGACCAAGCTGTGGTGGATGTTCTACACCCAGCGGCGCCCCGCCGATCAGGGCCCGGGCGTTGAGTGGGTGCACGGCAGTCGGATCGGTGTGGCAGTGTCCGACGACGGCGCACGCTGGCTTCACCGCGGTGTGGTCGACGGTCTCGATCCGGCAGGGGAGCACGGCCCGAACACTCACTGGGCACCGGAAGTGGTGTGGGACGGCACTCGATACTCCATGTACCTCACCTGGATCCGGGGTATGCCCTCGACATGGGCCGGGCATGAGCGTCGCATCGCGTATCTGGTCAGCGATGACCTTGAGTCCTGGGAGCACCGTGGATTCCTGGAACTGAGTTCGGACTACGTGATCGATGCCGCCGTGGCCCGAACCCCCGACGGGCTGCAGCGGCTCTGGTACAAGGACGAGGCGGACGGCTCCACCACCTGGGCTGCGGTGAGTGCCGACGGGCACAGCTGGACCGTCGAAGGGCAGGTCATCGGCGGTGCGCCCCATGAGGGGCCGAACGTCTTCGAGCTGGGCGGGTTCTTCTGGATGATCGTGGACGAGTGGCGCGGTCAGCGCGTCTACCGGTCCGCTGATGGCGTTTCCTGGTCGGCGCAGGGTTTGATCCTTGACGTGCCGGGTACGCATCCGGAGGACCGGCAGGTGGGCAGGCATGCCGACGTCGTCGTTTGCGGTGAGGAAGCCGTTGCCTTCTACTTCACGCACCCCGAATGGGGCGGAAGCAACGACGTCGAAGGGCAGGCGGGCGCGCTGCGTCGGTCGGAGGTGCACCGGGCGAGGCTGTGGGTAGAGACCGGCGTGCTGCGGTGTGACCGCGATGCACCGGTGGGCGTGCTGAGCTGACAGCTTGTGAAAGAAAATATGCGGAATAAGTAGCGTCAGGGGGTAGCTTTCCCGCGCTCCAGGCAGTTTACTGGGCAATAAGTTGTCCGAATCAACAATCTCGTTGGCCGCTCAAATGCGGGCTGGATTGTCTACTTCGGCAGCTGATCCTGGTGCCCACGCCCGATCTCGGTGACTTAGGGCACAGCCACAACAAAGGAGCGCAATGAAGCGATACACCAGTAAGGCAGCCCTTGGCGTGCTTGGAGCGGCACTCGTCGTTCCCGCCCTGGCGACGGCTCCAGCCCAGGCCGAGCCCACGTCGGTGCAGGCCGAGGTGACCGAGGATTACGACGTTCTCGTTGTCGGGAAGACCACCGGCTTCCGCCACAGCAGCATCGATGAGGCGACAACGGCGATCATGGCACTCGGTCAGGCGAACGGCTTCAGTGTCGACGTCTGGGATCCGCCAACGTCGCCGAGGAACCAGGGGCAGCCGGACCGCACACTGCCCAGCACACCGTTCACCAGCGCATCGGACCTCGCGAAGTACGAGACTGTCGTCTTCGTATCCACCGTTGACGGCACCAATAGCCTCAACCCTGCGACACCGACGCTGCTCGACGAGGGTGAACTGGAGGCGTTCCAGGGTTACATCCGTTCCGGCGGCGGCTTCGCCGGCGTCCATGCGGCGACGGATTCGATGCACACGGTTCCCTGGTACAGCGAACTGACCGGCGGCAGCGCCCGGTTTGTCAGCCATCCTGCCCAGCAGACCGCGGTCCAGGTAGTGGAGGACGGCACTCATCCTTCGACAGAGCACCTGTCAGGAACCTGGACGCGCTTTGACGAGTGGTACAACTTCACTCAGAGCCCCCGCGATGCCGTCCGCGTCCTCACAAACCTTGACGAAACCTCGTACAACCCCGGCGGTAACGCGATGGGTGCCGATCACCCGCTGTCCTGGTGCCACAACTTCGAGTCCGCCCGCTCCTGGTACACCGGTGGAGGTCACACGGAGGCGTCGTACGTAGATCCGGTCTTCCTTGAGCACCTGCTGGGCGGAATTGCGTGGTCGGCCGGTGCCGTGAGCGGCGGCGGTGATTGTGTCACCTGGAATGAGGTCGAATCGACGACGGCGGATCTGCTCGCTGAAGGTGCTATCTCATCGAAGGCTGCCACCCAGGTCGGCAAGCAGCTGGACAAGGCTCGGGTGCTCGCGGAGGCCGGTTCGCATGCCGATTCTGCAGACAAGCTCAACGCCGCCGCGGCCCAGGTTCAGGCGCACGTTAACCGGGGCTCAGGCGCGTACAGCCTGCTGCTCGGCAAGGTGCAGGATCTGCAGGTCTGGCAGGGCGGGCTGGAGTAAGCAGGGCGTCCGCCGCACTGGCTGCTGCATCAGGCGCCAGTGCGGCGGCATGGCCGACCTGTGATTTCACGCACGGGTGCACTGATTCCGCAGCAGAGCCGCCGCAATCGGCCTTGGCCGCGCGTGTTCCGTTCAACCCCTGAAGGTCATCGATCCGCTTGAAGAGTTCGCCACGCCCCTCCCGCACAACGCGGGTCCTTGCCGTAGCTGCCGCATTCCTGATAGCCGTGGCGGTTGCGTTCACCATTGGGCTTACCGTTGGGGGTGACGGCCCTCCCGAGGCCGGTTCTTCCGAGGCGGGCTCGATTGATGCCGGTCCGCCCGAGGCCGGTCCGCCAGAGGCCGGTTCGATTGAGGCGGTTGCTGCGGAACTGGCGAAGGGCCAGGCTCAGGACAGGGCCGAACTGAACTCGAACCTGGCGGCGGCCGCCGAATTGGCTCACGGTCGTGTGGGGCAGGCCCTGCAGGAGTTGTCCTCTGCTGTATCGGAAAACGTTGTATCGGCCGGCGCAGGTGAGGCCGAAGCGTGGAAGCGCGAGCTGGCGGTTGCGATCTCCGCGCTGGAGAGCGTCGAGGATGGCACCAGCGAGCAAACGGTTGTTCGGGAGGCCTTCATCGGTGCGGCTCACTTGCTTCAGTCGGCGGCTGACGACCACGAGTACCTCGTGAATGGGCCGGCAGGCGAGCGTGAAGCCCGAGCCGCAACCGTCATCGAGCGACGCGACGCGGCGGTTCGTCTGTGGCAGTCCGGGGCAGCGCAACTGGACACCCTCACCGTTGGGTCGGGTGAGGGGCATGTACACCTCTTCCTCACGCCGGACGGAAATCCCGATGCTGTCCCGCTGGAATTCCAGGAGCCCGGAACCGGGGAGTGACGGCTGCTTCGTGCGGTGACTCGGCTTTGGCCCGAGCTTTTCCGGCGAACCTGTAGCCGCGCCGAGCAACCCGGACGCGGCGTCGAGCAACCCGGACACCGCGCCGAGCAACCCGGACACTGCGTCCGGCTGTGGTCCGAGCTTTCCGGCAAACCTGCAGCTGCGCCGAGCAACCCGGACGTTGCGTCGAGCAACCCGGACACCGCGCCGAGCAACCCGGACGCGGCGTCGAGCAACCCGGACACGATAGGGACCAAGCCGGAGAACGGTGAGGGAAATGCTGCTCACCTTGGTCTAGTTTGCTCCCCGAGCGCCGATTCCCGCGCCAAGGTTTCCCGCCCGCTGAAGGTTCGCGCCGACCGCCCGCCCAAAGTCCGCGCCGGAAGAGCGCCCCGCGGAGTCCGCAGCCACAATCACATCAACCTTGGGAAAACCTTGACCCGCCCACTGCACTTCGCCTAGCGTAGAGAAAGCGCTTTCCGTTGAAAGGATTCAAAGATGAACCCGCGCCTTCGCGTCATCCCCGTACCCGCAACGCTCGCACTCAGTGCAGCCCTGATCGCCGGAGGTGGTGGCGTTCCGGCCGCTGCAGCTCCGGCCCCCGATGCCCAGGTAGGCATCCAGCTCGAACACCTCGACCGCGGCCTCGTTGCGGCCGCAACCTCCGAGGGAACCTTCCTCAGCTGGCGCCTCCTCGCCACGGAAGTTACCGGCTCGAACGAGACCGGTCAGACGGGCGCCGACTTCGCCGTCTACCGCAACGGCGAGAAGATCGCTACTGTCACCGACAGCACCAACTACCTCGACCCCGACGCGACGGAAGGTGCCACCTACTCGGTTGCCGCCGTCGTCGACGGTGTGGAACTGCAGCGCAGCGCAGAAGTGAATCCCTGGTCTCAGGGGTACACCGATATTCCGCTGCAGAAACCGGCCGACGGCGTGACCCCCGCCGGTGAGAGCTACGCCTACCGGGCCAATGACATGAGCATTGGTGATGTCGACGGCGATGGTTCCCTGGAATACATCGTCAAGTGGGACCCAACCAACCAGAAGGACGTTTCCCAGGTTGGCTACACCGGTAACACCTACATCGACACGTACACGATGGACGGCACGCTGCTGAATCGCATCGACCTCGGCGTCAACATCCGCTCCGGCGCTCACTACACACAGTTCATGGTCTACGATTTCGACGGCGACGGCCGCTCCGAGATGATGATGAAGACGGCGCCAGGCACCAAGATCTTCACTTACGACGACGCCGGTAACGTCACTGACGAGCGCTACATCACCATGCCGACCGACGACATCGCCGCTGGTTACAGCAACGAGGATGACTACAGGAAGAGCGCGGCTGACTATTACGAGCACGTCGTGGACATGTTCGCAGGCTGGCAGGAACACCCCGAGGTGGTTGCCGGAAATTGGCCCGCTACGCTCGAGGGAGCCTTCGGCATCGAGCCGCGCTATGAGTACCCGCTCTCGGACGCCGATGCTCGTTCCATGGCTGATTACTTCATGGACGTCTACGCGCCAAGTCGCAGCGAACGCAATAAGCTTCGTGAGTTCGAAGGCTTCATTCTGGACGGGCCTGAGTACCTCACGGTATTCGACGGTGCCACCGGCGAAGAGCTCCAGACCGTAGATTATGAGCCCGCACGGGGCGATGACGGCCTGATGTGGGGCGATTACGCCATGAGCCGCATCGAGCCGGGTAACCGTGTAGACCGATTCCTGGCGGGCGTCGCCTACCTTGATGGCCAGCGTCCGTCGGCGGTCTTTGCCCGTGGCTACTACTCGCGATCCACGATTGCCGCCTACAACTGGGACGGCAAGAACCTGTCGCAGTCATGGTTCGTCGACAGCGGTTACATCGAGATGCCGAATCCCTTCAATGCCGTCGCCCATGATTTGAATGGCACCGACCCTGAATTCGGCTCGCTTACAACCCAGGGCTTCCACTCACTCAGCGCGGCCGACGTGGATGGTGACGGGAAGCAGGAGATCGTCTATGGTGCAGCCACCATCGACGATGATGGATCGCTCCTCTACAGTTCCTTCGACACCCTTCCGGAGGGCAGCAAGGCGCCAGGTACTGAGGCGAAGCTGGGCCACGGCGACGCGATGCACGTTACCGACATCGATCCGAACCGCAGCGGGCTGGAAATCTGGACATCTCACGAGGGTGGACGCGGCGCTCCGTATGGTTCTGTTCTCCGTGATGCAGCGAACGGTGAAACGATATTTGGGTCCTATTCCGGTCGCGATACCGGCCGCAGCATGATCGGCGACGTGCGCGCAGATGTCGAGGGTATCGAGGCCTGGGCGAGCATGCCCGGCGGCACCGACGGATCCGGCCTTCTGAACTCAACAGGAGAAGCGCTGGATTCCCGCACACCGGGCACCAACATGAGCATCAAGTGGGCAGCAGACCTGACCACGCAGCTCGTCAATCGTTCCAACGACGAAACCCCCACCATCGACGACTGGACCCGCGGCCGACTGCTCACGGCGGAAGGAACTCTCACCAACAACAGCACCAAGGGTAATCCCGGCCTGGTTGCCGATGCCTTCGGTGATTGGCGGGAAGAACTGTTCGTTCGCACGGCGGATAGTTCCGCAATCCGCGTCTACCTCAGCACCGAGGTCACCGGGCACAAGCTCACGACGCTGCTGCACGACCCGCAGTACCGGGCCGAGGTCGCGCGCCAGAACACCGCGTACAACCAGCCGTCTTACACGAGCTACTACCTGGCCTCGGACATGGACTTCGCGAACGTTCCGGTGCCAAACGCCTGGACTCCTGGGCTCATCGGTTACTTGACGGCGACACTTGAGTCGTTCGTTGCCAGCGGCGATGTTGCCGGACCTGTTGCGAAGCAGCTGGAGACCTCACTGGCCCAGGCACAGCAGGCGGTCGAGCAGGGCGACGCCGCAAAGGTCGGCAAGGCAATGGACCGGTTCGTCAAGGCGTTGAACCAGGGCAAGAAGCCCGACGTGGTCTCTGATTCGGCCCGCGCCGTGCTCGAAAATGGCGTACAGACCGTTCTCGGAATGGTCCGGTAGGTCGCAAGCAGTACCCGGAACTTTCGGACAGATAAGGCGGGTTCAGCGCAGCTGAACCCGCCTTATCTGTGCAAAAGTTCGGGTGCCATGTGCTCTCGCAGGGCCGGTGCAGGTCATCCGGCGGCGCGCCGTCTTGACCGTGTTCCAGCAACACACTATCTACTGGCGTTACAGCGGCGAGAGTTATCCGCCCTGGCGCTGCGAGGTCTACACACGCGCTGGAAGGTGATGCGTAGTCGACATGCACCTGAAGATTCGCAGTGTGAAGGTCTCACGTGGATAGGACGAGGAATATATGCAGTCAATGATTCCCGACTATGTCTCCGAGGTACTCAGAGACGTGGAGGCGGATACCTCAGGAATGCTGGCGAGCTATATCCCTGAACTCGCCACAGCGGATCCCGACCGGCTCGGAGCGGTCCTCGCCACTGTTGACGGTGAGGTCTATGGCGCCGGTGACATCGATACCGAGTTCACCATTCAGTCAATCTCCAAGCCATTCACGTATGCATTGGCATTGTCGGATCGTGGATTCGGCCCCGTTCTCGCCAGAGTCGGTGTCGAGCCATCAGGGGAGGCATTCAACGAAATTTCGCTGGAAAGCGACACAGGGCGCCCTCGTAACCCCATGATCAATGCCGGTGCGATCACCGCCCATTCGTTGGCCGGAGCGGAGGATTTGAAGTCTGCTGAACGCGTGGAGCACGTGGTCAAAGGTCTTTCGTCGTTCGCTGGTCGTCAGCTGAGGGTGGACGAGTCGGCGTGTGCGTCGGAGATGGAGCACGCGCATCGGAACCTGGCCATCGCGTACATGCTCCGCAGTCACAATATTCTCGCGGAAGACCCGAGAGCCGTCGTCGAAGGCTATCTCCGCCAGTGTTCCGTGCTCGTCACGGCGCGCGACCTGGCCATGATGGCTGCGACGTTGGCCAACCGCGGAGTGAATCCATTGACAGGGGAGAAGGTGATACACGAACCGGTGGCACGTCAGGTGCTGACCGTCATGGCCACCTGCGGAATGTATGACGCGGCCGGCGATTGGGCGACCCAGGTGGGCATTCCGGCGAAGAGCGGCGTAGCTGGCGGACTGATCGGTGCGTTGCCCGGCCAGATCGGTATTGCCACATTCTCCCCTCGACTGGACTCCCACGGGAACAGTGTGCGCGGGGTTTCTCTGTTCGAACGGTTCTCCTCAGATATGGGCCTGCATGTGATGGAGGTTCCACCTGCGGCGCGCGCTGTCGTGCGATCGAATCACGTCGTCGCTGATGGGCTGAACGCGATCCGGGTCCTGCAACTACAGGGTGGGATCCGCTTTGCCGGCGCCGAACGGATCGTTCGCGAGATCGCGGACAGCGCGTCGTCGGAACCGCGGGTGGTTTTGGATGTCTCGATGGTCTATTCGATTGACGATGTGGCACGGCGAATGCTGCTGGAGGCCGCGCGCCGGCTCACGCTGGACGGACATGAGGTCTACCTCATCGACCCGGAATCGATCATCCCCAACCCCAACCCCGGTGAGGGTGGCCGGCTAGCCGTCGTCTGCGGCTTCGAGCAGCTCGTAAGAGGGACGCTGGACCCATAACGGAGCAATCCGGACAGGACATAGAGCAATCCGGGCAAGATGGAGTGAAATTTCGCACCGAATTGTCCGGATTGCTCTATGTGGATCTACGAAGCCGCACCGCGAACGCTTCGTAACCGGGCCCCGTCGTTATTTCAGTTGAGCGCGGGAGTGTCCTTCGGGATGACGCCGTTTGCGTAAAGATCCTCGGTGACATCCTGCAACGCGCGCAGGGCGACACGTTGGGTGAGTGGGCCGTAGGAGATGCGGGCCACACCCAGTGACTCGTACTCGTCGGCGGACAGCGCACCCGGTAGGCCGATGACGCTGAGCTTGCGCTCTCCGAGGCCGGCGACGAGGCGGTCGGTGGACTCCCGGTCCAAAACCCCGGGTACGAACACGAGGCTCGCGCCGGCGTTCAGGAAGGCTTTGCCGCGCTCGACCGCATCGTCGAGGCTGTCGGAAAGGGGGCGATCGCCGCCGCGCACGATCGCATCTGTGCGGGCATTCAGCTGGAAAGCCACGCCCTCCTGCTCCGCAACCCGCATGATGGCCTCCACGTTCGCGACGGCCTCGGCCAGCGGAACCAGTCGGTCTTCGACGTTTGCGCCGACGACGCCGACTCCGATCGCCCGGCGGACGGCGTCGCCCGGGTCCCCGAAACCCGCGTCCAGGTCGGCGGTCACAGGCAGGTCGGTCGCTTGTACGATCCGAGCCAGGGCGGACAGTGCAAGATCGAGAGGAATCTCGCCATCCGCGAATCCGTGGCTCGCTGCGATCGAGTGCCCGGCGGTCGCAATCGCGCGGGTGCCGGGCACGGCGGCGACGGTTCGGGTGCTGATTGCGTCCCAGACGTTGACGACACGGAGAATTTCGGGGGCTTCGTGCAGGGCCTTCAGTGAACTGGCCTTCTCAGCGGTTGTCATGATTGTGACTCTACTTGAGAGGGTACGGCTGCGCCCGCACTGTCCGCGACAGCCGTCGAACGTCGTGGCTCAAAGGTGGTTCACTCCGCCGTCGACTACCAGGTTTGCGCCCAACATGAAGCTGCTGTCGGAAGATGCAAGGAAGGCCACGGCGGCTGCCATCTCCTCGACACGTGCTGTGCGGCCTATGGGTAGGCTCATGCCAAGGGTTGCGTTGTATCCGGCCACGTTCTCGGCTCCGACGAGCTCCATCACGCCGGACGTATCAGTCGGTCCGGGTGAAATCGCGTTGACCCGGACGCCTCGGTCTTTGAGCTCGCCCGCCCACGTACGCGCGAAGCTGCGCAGGGCCGCCTTCGAGGCTGCGTAGGCACCCATGCTTGCTGCGCCCCGGTCTGCGGCGGTCGACGGCTTGATGACAATGGATGCCCCCTTGTTGAGGAGCGGGATCGCCTTCTGCACCGTCAAGACCGTACCGGTGACGTTAACGCCGAAGACATGATCGAGATAATTCTTCGTGATGTTGCCGGGCACAGCCGTTACGCTGCGGCCGATCGCGGCTGCGGCCTCGCTCAGCTCGCTCTCGCGCCGACCCATGATGAAGACGTACGCCCTTCTTCCACCAATCGTGCAGCCGTGGCGCGGCCGATGCCGTTCGTGCCGCCCCCAGTTATTGTGAGGAGGCGAGCCTCGTGATGCTCACAGATGCAATGGGCATCTCCCGCAAGAGCATGTATGCCGCATTCGGTAACAAGGAGGAGTTGTTCCTCAAGGTCCTGCAGCGCTACGAACGCGGCCCGGGCGCATATGCGCGGGAGTCGGTGCACGCTCCGACCGCACGTGAGGTCGCCCGGTCATATCTCGAAGGTACGGTGTGCGCTGGCACCCAGCCTGGCCGACCCACCGGCTGCCTGGGCGTACGCGCAGCCCTCGCTGTCGGAGTCACCGGGCAGGCCGTGCAGGGCATCCTCACATCGTGGCGGGCCAAAAGTCAGGCCGACTTGCGTGAGCGATTCCAGAAAGCCGCCGACGACGGCGATCTCCCGGCAGGCGCCGATGCTGACTTGATCGCGCGATACCTCACAACGATCGCCGACGGTGTGTCAGTGCAGGCGACCGCCGGAGCATCTCCCGCAGCGCTACAGCGTGTTGTCGACGCGGCGCTTCTGCACTGGCCACCATCCTGACGCGGCGCGGCGTCTCTCGCCGTCGGGCTGGGTCAGGGAAGTTGCAGTTCCCTCAGCTGCCGACGAGAGGTAATGCCAAGTTTGCGGAAGATGTTGCGCAGGTGGGCTTCGATCGTTCGCGGGCTCAGGAACAATTGCGCACCGACCTCCCGGGAGGTTGCACCGGTGCCTACCAGCCGCGAGATGTGCAGCTCGTGGGCGGTGAGCGCGTCGGCAGGTTGAGCGGTGCGTTTGCGCGGGTGCTCCCCGGTTGCCCGCAACTCGTTTGCGGCGCGTGCAGCGAAGGCGCCCGCTCCCATGTCCGACAACATCTGGTGGGCAGTGCGGAGCTGTTCGCGGGCGTCCTGACGGCGGCCATCGCGACGCAGCCACTCACCGTAGACGAGGTGCGCGCGGGCCGCGTCGGTCGCTATTCGGCAGCCTCGGAGCCGTTCGATTGCCTCGCGGTAATGTTCATCGGCAGCGGGTCCAGTAGTAGTCAGGGCCCGTGAACGTGCCTCCAAACCCAGCGCCCACGATGTACCGCAGGCACGAGTTCGCAAACTCAACCGTTCGAGAGCGAGCGCGGCCCCTTGGGGGTCGCCGGCGCGGACGGATGCCTCAACGAGCTCGGGGAGGCCGACGGTGCTGAGCGAGAGCTCGACTGATTCGCACGCCCTTTCGGCAGCTTGCTTCGCGGCCAAGTAGTTGCCGAGGCCATTGTGGAGTACAGCTGTCGCGTATTGGGCCAGAGCAACCTCCGTGCCCTCCTCCGGGTAGCTGACATCCCGAAACGTGAGGTTGTTCAGTTCGGTTGCCGTGGCCCGGTCGCCACGCCAGGCGGCCAGGATGACCTGAGCATGGCGCAAATGAACGCCACCGGTCGACTCCGTAATCGCCGTCGCCTCGGCAGCCAGCTCGCCGGCCCGGGCGAGCTGACCGCTGATGATCAGGACGTTGGCCTGGAAGCTCAGAGCGGCTGGGAGTCCGGCCAGCGCGCCGGCGGCACGGCCCAAACGTACGTTGCAGTCGGCAAGTTCGTGGGCAAGATCGTCGTCGAGGATACCCACAGCTACTCGCCCGGCCAGCCAGAGCCACGGCCTGCTTTGATAGTGCTGCACGCCTTCCACGCGAGCACAATCAAGCAACGCTTTAAGTGCGAGCCTCAAGCTGGGCACTCCTGCCGCATATCCCCGGGCCACGGTCGTCGCGAGCCCCTCCAGGAGCAGGTCCACCGGTCGCGGCGCAACCCCGAGGGCGGAAGTGGCAAGCGCTACCTTGGCAATACCGGCCCCAGCGGCGCCGCCATTGATGATCGCCGCGTCCAGAGCGTGTAGGTAAGTTTCACGGGCCAGTGCTGCGTCGAGCGGGGCAAATGTTTTTGCGGCATCAAGGAGCATCGTTGGTGCCGCTTCGTCTCGCGTCAGGTGGAATGCGATCTGGGCGCGTAGCAGCTTCAGGCGGGCGTCCTGAAGTGCGTCCAACGGCCCGCCCGCCGCTATCGACAGCAGCTTCAAGGCGTCCTCGGACGCGCCGGCCCCGTGCTTGGCGTGTGCGGCTTCCAGCGCCCGTCTCACTCGCTGAGAGGGGTCCGGCGTCAGCTCGGCCGCTTGCTGCAGGAAGGCGGCTCCTGCCGCCAATCCCCCGCGGGCGCGCGCCCGGTCGGCGGAGCGTTCCAGCTCCGCGGCGACTTCCTCGTCGGCGCCTATCACCGCCTGTGCCCGGTGCCAGGCGCGCCGGTCGGGGTCCAGCTGCGGGTCGGTTGCGACGGCCAATGCGTGGTGGGCCCGGCGGCGATCGGGTGGTGTCGCGGCTTTGTAGATAGCCGAGCGCACCAGTGGATGGCGGAACGTCACCCTGGCGTCGATCTGGAGCAGCTCGGCGGCCTCCGCCTGCGCCGCTACCTCGCGGGGGATCTCCAGCTTCGCGGCTGCGCGCCACAGCAGCGCCGCATCGCCGGTCGGCTCCGCCGCGGCCACCAGCAAAAGCAGCTGGGTTTCGGCGGGCAGGCTGCCCGAGCGGCTCTTGAAGCTGTTCTCGATGCGGCGCGGGATGCTCAACGCTCCCGGCAGTTCGAAGCCGCCAGCCAACTGTGCTGCGTGCGCTCCCTGTGGAAGCTCAAGCAGGGCCAGAGGATTACCGCGGGCTTCTGCGATGATCCGGTCACTCACCTCGTCATCCAGCGGGGCGCGGAACGCGGCGGTCAGTAACGTCCGAGCGTCGCCTTCGCCCAACCCCTCCAAGCGCAGCTCCGGTAATCCGGCGCACGGGTCAACCACCTCCCCGATGTCACTGTCGCTGGAGTCGCGCACCGAGAAAACCAGCAGGACCCGCTCGGCCGCCACCCGCCGCGCCACAAATGTCAGTACCTGTGCGGACGCCGAGTCCAGCCACTGCGCATCGTCGATGAGACACAGTAAAGGACTCTCGTCGGCGATCTCGGCCAGCAGATTAAGAACAGCCAGACCGACCAGAAACCGGTCCGGCGCGTCACCTTCGCGGAGCCCGAAGGCCACGCTCAAGGCGGCTTGTTGCGGGTCGGGCAGTACACTCGCGCGGTCCAGCAGGGGCGTGCAGAGCTGGTGCAAGGCCGCGAATGCGAACTGCGATTCGGATTCCACTCCGACTGACGTCTCCACCCGGAACCCTAGTGGGGCCGCTGCTTTGCGTGCGTGCTCCAGCAGCGCTGTCTTCCCGATTCCCGCTTCGCCACGCACCACAACCGAGCCGCTGCGTCCGGCCTGTGCCTGGGCCAGCAGTAGTTCTATCGCCTCGCGCTCTGCGCGGCGACCCAAGAGCTGCGTCAAATTCGCTCCCGCCTGGGTCTGTCGTCGAAATACTAGGTTTACTAGGTAATTGTCACCGACGCGAACGAGGCCTGCCAAGCAGTAGCCTCACCGCGGGCGAATGGTTTTTGTCAGCGGGTGCCGGCCAGGAGCAAATGGGTGAGCTTGCGTGGGTCGTAGCGACCATCATCTCCTGCTAAAAGGCAGAGATTGCCGACGCCGCGCATCAACTCATACCCGGTAACTTTGGCGCTGATTTCGCCATTTGCGCGCGCGGCATCGAGGAGGCGGTCGCAGATCGGCACGAGCCGGTCGAGGAAGTAGTCATGCAGACTGCCGGTCGACTCGTCCTGGGTGCGGACGGTTGCGAGCCCGTGTTTGGTTGCAAGGAAGTCAACGAAGGCGTCGAACCACTCGGCCAGTGCCGCGAACGGCTGTGAGCCGTCCTTGAGCAGCGTCTCCCCGAGGTCGACGCACGCGTCGACCTGATGACGGTAGACGGCGGCGATCAGCTCGGAACGCGAAGGGAAATGGCGGTAGATGGTCCCCATTCCCACGCCGGCCTCTGCCGCGATGAGCCGTACCGGGGCATCAATGCCCGACTCCGCGAATATCCGCGCCGCGGCCCCGAGTAGGACCTGCTCGTTGCGGCGGGCGTCAGACCGCCGCGTACGGGCTGGGGGCGCGGTCTTTGAGCGGCCGGGTTCAGTGGCGCTTGGCATGGCGGGGCTCCTCCTTGCTAAACGGAACAACGCTCCGTATCTTTAACGGAGCGCTGCTCCGGTTCAATCTTGCCAGATCGGGCGCTGCGCCACACAACATCACGACAGGAGAACGCTATGCAGTACAGCACCCTCGGACACACAGGCATCCAGGTGAGCCGCCTGGCCCTGGGCACGATGAACTTCGGAAGAATCGGCGGAACAACGCAGGCCGAGGTCGACGCGCTCGTCGGCACTGCACTGGATGCCGGGATCAATATGGTTGACACGGCCGACGTATACAGCGGCGGGGAATCCGAGGAACTGCTCGGTAAAGCCCTCGTCGGACGCCGGGACGAGGTCGTGCTGGCGACCAAGGCCGGGCTGCCAATGAGCGACAGGATCGGGCAGAAGGGAGCGTCGCGGCGATGGCTCACTGCGGCACTTGAGGGCAGCCTGCGCAGGCTGGGTGTCGACTATGTCGACCTATTCCAGATCCACCGGTGGGATCCGGCCACGAGCGACGAGGAGACCCTCTCGGCGCTGTCGGATCTGCAGCGGGCCGGGAAGATCCGTCACTTCGGAACCTCTACGTATCCGGCCCACCGCTTGGTTCAGGCCCAGTGGGCGGCTACCAAGGCCGGGATAGGTCGGTTCGTCACCGAGCAGCCCAGCTATTCGATCCTGCAGCGCGGCGTGGAGCGTGATGTGCTGCCCGTGGCTCAGGAGTATGGACTCGGCGTGATGGTGTGGAGTCCACTGGCTTCGGGGTGGCTCTCCGGTGCGGTGCGCCGTGACCGGGAAGTGACCACCAACCGTGCAGCGTTCATGCCGCAGCGTTTCGACCTCGCTGACCCCGGGAACCAGGCGCGGATGGACGCCGTCGAGAAACTCGCGGCCCTCGCTGAGGAATCAGATCTGACTCTCATTCAGCTGGCGCTGGGGTTCGTCGCCGCCCACCCAGGGGTAACCAGTGCTCTGATCGGACCGCGCACGATCGACCACCTCGCCTCGCAGCTTGCGGCCGCTGAGATAGTGCTGGCGACCGATGTGCTCGATGCGATCGACGGGATCGTCGTGCCTGGCACGGACCTGGCTGCGCACGAGAAGAATGACGCCGCTCCAGCACTGCTGGACGTAGCGTTGCGGCGCCGGTGAAACATGACGGCCAGCAGTAGTCACCGTGTTGCCGCGCTGCAACACGGTGGCTATGGATGCCGGTCTAGGTGGCTTTCACCGACGCGTACTGACTGGTTCCAATGCGAGCCTGATCTTGCGGTGCGAACCGCGGATCGCCGAAAAAGCCGAACTGACAACCGCACGATGGACCGCCGAAGGGAACAGCCATGGGATTCATCACCGTAGGGAAAGAGAACAGTACGCCGATAGAGCTGTACTACGAGGATCACGGAACTGGTCAGCCGGTGCTTCTCATTCACGGGTATCCATTGAACGGACACAGCTGGGAACGCCAAACCCGGGAGCTGCTGGCCAGCGGGTATCGTGTTATCACCTATGACCGTCGAGGGTTCGGGCGGTCCTCGAAGGCCGGCTCGGGCTACGACTACGACACGTTCGCCGCCGACCTGCACACACTCCTGGAAACCCTCGACCTTCGGGACGTCACTCTCGTCGGGTTTTCCATGGGCACCGGTGAGCTTGCCCGCTACGTGGCCCGCTACGGACACGAGCGGGTCGAGAAGCTCGCGTTCCTCGCGTCACTGGAGCCGTTCCTCCTCGCTCGTGAGGACAATCCCGAGGGCATCCCTCAAGAAGTATTCGACGGGATCGAAGCCCAGGCGAAGGGTGATCGGTATGCCTGGTACTCATCGTTCTTCGCTGACTTCTACAACCTTGACGAAACCCTCGGTAGCCGTATCAGTCAAGAGGCTGTCAACGGAAGCTGGAACGTCGCTATCTCAAGTGCACCTGTGGCGGCCTACGCGGTGGTGTCCTCGTGGCTCGAAGACTTCCGCGCCGACGTCGATGCTGTTCGTGCCAGCGGCAAGCCGGCACTGATCCTGCACGGCACGGCCGATGGGATCCTTCCCATTGACGCCACAGCCCGCCGCTTCCGCCCGCTTCTGCCCGATGCACAGTACGTCGAAATCGACGGCGCTCCGCACGGGCTGCTATGGACGCACGCCGCCGAGGTCAACAGGGTGCTTCTCGCGTTCCTCAAGACCGAACAAGAACCAGCAGGCCCGGCGACCGGTCGGGAACGAGGGCAAGAAGTGAGTAGCCACCCATGAACGAACAGAATGCAACGATTGAGACGGTGGAGCTCCGCGCGCTCATCGAAGGGCAGCACATGTGGATCAGTCCGCAGCTCTGCCACAGGCCAGAAACCACCAGCGCTCCGCGTGCCACCAGTATCAGCATGGCAGCGGTACTCGGGTCCACACTGCTGAGCGTTGTGGGCGCTGAACATCTCCACTATCACGCTGCAGACAGGTCGCGTTCGCTGTCGCCTGTGAATGGTGGACCGTAATGCCTACCGTCCACCATCGCGCAGTGACCGTCGACGGCCTCGACGTCTTCTATCGTGAATCCGGACCAGAGCATGCCCCGGTGCTCGTGCTGCTCCATGGGTACCCCACGAGTTCGCACATGTTCCGGCACCTCATTCCGGCGCTGGCGGAAACGTACCGGGTCCTCGCGCCGGATCACATAGGCTTCGGACGCTCATCCGCACCCTCTGCCGATGATTTCGCGTATACCTTCGATGCCCTGGCAGAGGTCACCCGCGGATTCCTCAGGACCCTGAACATCACCACCTACACCGTGTATGTGCAGGACTACGGCGCCCCGATCGCATGGCGATTGGCACTTGCAGAACCGGGCGCCCTCGAAGGTGTGATCTCCCAGAACGGAAACGCGTATGAGGAAGGATTTGTCCAGGCCTTCTGGGATCCGATTTGGGCCTACGCTGCTGATCGTTCGGAGTCCAACGAGGCGGCTTTACGGCCGGCGCTCGAACGAGGGGCGGTCGAATGGCAGTACACGCACGGCGTCCCCGACGTAACGACTATCGACCCTGATGCGTGGGAGCATGACCTTGCGTTGCTGAACCGACCCGGGACTGACCGGGCTCAACTAGACCTGTTTGCCGATTACGTCACGAACAGGCGGCTCTACCCCGCGATTCAGGACTGGCTCGGTGCATCCCAGATCCCGGTCCTTGCCGTGTGGGGACGAAACGATGAGATCTTCTCGGCTGCCGGGGCCGAAGCGTTCCGCCGCGATGTCGCTGCCGCACGGGTCGAGCTCCTCGACGGCGGACACTTCCTACTCGAATCGCACCTGGACCAAGTCGTCCACATCGTCCGTGAATGGCAGACCCAACAGCAGACGATCTCAACGAGTTAGCCGCAGGAGCGCTCGTGCCACCGGCAGACAAAGAGCGCGATCGCCGTCACCGAAGGAGTAACCCATGGCGTGGAGTACTCGTGAATTGGCCGATTTGGCCGGCACAACCGTGAACACAATCCGCCACTATCACCGACTCAAGCTGATGGGCCAACCTGAGCGCAGGTACAACGGATACAAGCAGTACGGTGTGAGGGACCTCGTGCGGCTGCTGAGGATTCGGAGACTTGCGGAATTGGGTGTTCCGCTCTCCCGGATCGGGGAGGTCAGCACAGGCGGCGAGGGCACACCGGATGCGTTGCGCGAGCTGGATGCTGAGCTCGCGGCCGGCATGGAGCGTTTGCGTCGGGCACGGGCCGACATCGCCGCGATCCTGCGCGAAAACTCTCCCGCTGACGCCCCTGCGGGATTCGCGTCGATCGCTTCGCACCTTTCCGACTCAGACAGCTCCATCATCCACATCTATACGCAGTTGTATGACGAGGACGCCATGGCGGACCTACGGCGCATGGTGGAAGTCGACGCCGAGGCCGGCGTGGTCGGGGAAGAAATCAACGCACTTCCGACTGAGGCTGACGACGCGACCCGGCAGCGACTTGCGGAGCGGCTCGCGCCGACTCTTGTGAAGAACCTGATCGAGTACCCATGGCTGCAGGACCCGGCACGCCACCTGTCGAAAAGTGAACACGTCACGCAGGAAACGTTTATCGAGGCAGTGGTCGAACTGTACAACTCCGCTCAACTCGACGTCCTCACCCGTGCGGGCATGCTCGCACAAGAGCAGTTACGCGCCGGCGGCGTCAATGCTGAAGCCTCCGCTGAAGCTTTGTCGCTGCTCAACTTGACCCCGTTCTAAGGACAGGGTTTCTACTGAGAAAAACCCCCGTGGCGCGACGAATGTCACCCACATTAGCAAGGAGCCTTAGATGAATCCCATCGAGGAACTCGTCAATAACTTCCGAGAATTCGTGGCCCAGGTGCCCGAATTGATTCAGCCGCTGATCGTGATGCTGGCCGGCGCCGTCCCCTTCATCGAGGGCGAGGGCGCGTCCATCATCGGCATCGTCGGTGGCGTCAACCCCGTCGTTGCGGCAGTAGCCGCGGCTGCTGGAAACTTCATCTGCGTACTCCTCGTGGTGCTTCTTACATCACAGGCGCGCACCGCCGTCGTGAACCGCCGCTCCGACAGGGTCGGCGCGACCATGGGGACAACTGCCGTCGCAGGGTCCGCTGGCGGCGGCGCCGCGGCTGCCGAACAGCAGGCACCAGCCAAGCCCGACTCCAAGGGTCGGAAGCGCTTCGAAAGGTGGCTTGTTCGCTTCGGCGTACCAGGCGCGAGCCTCCTCGGGCCGCTCGCCATCCCCACGCAGTTCACTTCGGCGATCCTGGTGGCCGGCGGCACTCCGCGCGGATGGGTTCTGCTGTGGCAGGCCATTGCGATCGCGCTGTGGACCACCATCGCCACGGTCTCGGTCCTGCTTGCACTCCAAGTCGTCACAATGGCCTGATCCCATGGGGGAAATCCCGCCCGGGCTGGGCTTGGTGTTGCTGGCGGTCGCCGTGCTTACGCGAGCCCCCCTCGAATTCGACGCCGTTCTTCCCACGGAGTATCTCGCCGTCGTTGCGGTTTTGCTCGGTACGACAGGCCTCGGGCTGGCGGTCGCTAGCGCCGTGTGGCAAATAACGAGACGATGCAGTAGGAAGCAGCAGGAGAAGGCAGCATGAAAACCACGACGATCCAACGGGTAGAGAATGCGGCGATTGCGTCGTCGATCATGATCGCGGTCATCGCTTACAGTCAGCCTTGGTGGCTGCTTTTCGCCGCGTTTCTCCTGTTCGACCTGTCAGCCCTGGGCTATTTGCGCAGCTCCCGGGCTGGTGCAGTCACCTACAATCTGATGCACAACTACACTGGCCCGGCACTCGTGCTGTCGCTTTATTTCGCCCTTCTGCTCGGCGGTCGTCAGGCGACCTGGCTTGCGCTCCTCGCTGCATGCTGGGCTTTTCACGTCGCTGTTGATCGGGCGCTCGGCTACGGACTCAAGCTGGAGGACTTCACGCACACGCACCTCGGGCGGATCGGTCGGAAGCCGATCGATGCCGACCGACCACCTGTTCCGATGACTAGCCGTGAAAAGAGCCCGATCAATGACTGAGACTGACAGTACCGGGCCCGCCGCGACGGCGGATGCAGATCACACCGAACGGCCGTCCTTTGCCGGACTGCGGGCCCTCTTCATCAACGCGACCCTGAAGCGCTCTCCCGAACAGAGCCACACTGACGGACTGGTGCGCCGTAGCAGCGGCATCATGCGTGCCCACGGGGTCGAGGTGGACGAGATTCGGGCCGTTGATCATGACATCGCCACCGGAGTGTGGCCTGATATGACCGAGCAAGGTTCGCAGACTGATGCCTGGCCTGTGATTTTCGAGCGCGTGCTGGCTGCGGACATCCTGGTTCTGGCTGGCCCCATCTGGCTGGGTGACAACAGTTCGGTGATGAAACGCGTGATCGAACGGCTTTACGCCTGCTCCAGCATCCTCAACGAGCAGGGCCAGTACGCCTACTACGGCCGCGTGGGCGGCTCCCTGATTACCGGCAACGAGGACGGAGTCAAACACTGCGCAATGAATGTGCTCTACAGCCTGCAGCACCTCGGCTACACCATCCCGCCGCAGGCCGACGCCGGCTGGATCGGAGCAGTCGGCCCGGGCCCCTCCTACCTCGATCCCGGTTCAGGCGGACCGGAAAACGACTTCACCAACCGCAACACCACTTTCATGACCTACAACCTGCTGCACCTCGCCGCGATGTTGCGGGCTGCAGGTGGCGTTCCGGCGTATGGGAACCGGCGCAGCGAATGGGACGCCGGCTGTGCACCGGACCAGCAGAACCCCGAGCACCGCTAACCGAAGCGGTAAGGAGCAAACATGACCGCGAAACAAATGTCCACCGCTGATACATGGCCCTCATTGCGGGTCGCGGATTGGACAGCGACCCGCGATACCCTGCACATGTGGACCCAGATTGTGGGCAAGATCCGGCTGGTGAACGCACCCCTGCTCAACCACTGGTGGCAGGTCACGCTCTATGTCAGCGCCAGGGGGCTGACCACATCAAGGATTCCGTACCGAGCCGGGACCTTCGATATGGAGTTCGACTTCATCGATCACCGGCTCGTCATCCGCAGCAGTAATGGTTCGAGCAAAATTGTGCCGCTGGAGCCAAAACCGGTCGCCGATTTCTACGCCCAAACCATGGAAGCCCTCGCTGAGTTGGGGATTGAGGCGGAGATTCAATCGCGGCCAAACGAGGTTGAGCCGGCGATTCCGTTCGCCGAAGACTATGAACACGCCTCTTACGACGCCGAAGCGGCGCACTTGTTTTGGCGTCAGTTGCTCCAAGCCGGCCGGGTCCTGGGCGAGTTTCGGTCGCACTTTGTCGGGAAGGTCAGCCCGGTCCACTTCTTTTGGGGAGCGATGGACCTGGCCTGCACCAGGTTTTCGGGGCGTATGGCGCCGCCGCATCCGGGCGGTGCCCCGAACTGCGGCGATTGGGTGATGCTGGAGGGCTACTCGCGGGAATTGAGCAGTTGCGGATTCTGGCCCGGCGGCGGGGACGAGGGCGCGTTCTACTCCTATGCCTACCCTGAGCCAGAGGGTTTCTCCGACTATCCGGTCATGCCGCCGGGTGCTTTCTATAGCTCCGAGTACCGACAGTTCCTGTTGCCGTACGAGGCTGTACGCAGCGCTGAAGATCCGGACCGTATGTTGGGCCAATTCCTTCACTCCACCTACCAGGCGGCCGCCGATGGCGGTGGCTGGGACCGTGTGGCACTGGAAGACCATCCTGATCGCTGGCGTGATGAGCAGTCCCGCAGCCGGTGACCTTCCGGAAAAGAGCAGTCCGGACACTAGGTTGAGCAATCCGGAAAGGATGGAGCGAAATAGTGCGCCATTTTGTCCGGATTGCTCTGCGTGAGGAGCCGAAGTAGACGTTGCGACCGTCAGACGTCGTTGCGGGTGAACGCAGCGGCCCGGACGACGTCGTCGCTTTCCAGCCCCGCGCCCAGTGCACCGCCGACGGTCGCCAGGGCTGCGGTCAGCAGACTGAGCTGCGCGTACTCAGTCAGTCCCACAGATTCACCGACGACGGCGGCGAACACTCCCGCGTCGACCAGCAGCACCGCTGCCAGGAAGGACAGCACGAACAGCGCACCGAAGAAGGTGATGACGCCGATCACTACGGTCGCCGTCGTCGCGAGATTGAACAGCGCTACCTGCTCCCGCTCCACCCGTCGCCGTGGACGTTCCCACAGGTCCGCGCCGATCACGAGCGTGAGTGTGACGGCACCGACAGCAAGCACGGTCAGCAGAGTGAGCCGCAGGGGACCGTAGGCGGTGGCCAGCAGCCAGAGGTCGCTTGTCGCGAGGGTCACCACGCCTGCTGCGGCAGCGGCGGTCAGCGCCCGGGAGAGGGTGACCGCCAGGCGCCACGGCCGGTTCGCGAGGATGAGCCCGAGCAGCACGCGGGCATTCCCAGCGACCACCCGTCCGGTGAACTGGATCGGGTTTTCGTCCGCGTGGTCGGGCAGGTCGTCGGCCATTTCGCGGGCGCGCCGGGCGCGGTCTTCGGGCGCGTCGTCGTCGTCCCAGCCGGCCAGCGGCCCGACGAGGCGTGCAACCGCCGTCGTCATGTTTCCCCGGCGGCCCACTGCGCGGACCGCAGGCAGCGCAATCAGCCCCACCCTGTGGACGGGGCTGATTTGGGTGAGCACCGGCTTCCGTCCGCTGCGGAGTGCAAGGTCGCTGACGACGACGGCGAGATCCCAGTCTTCGTCCAGCAGCCGGTCGCGCGCGGTTTCCAGCAGTTCCGACGGCGCGCGTCCGTCGAGCGTTTCGACCGCTATCACCATGCGCCACCCGACACCCGGGTACGACTCGCGGAGCAGACGCGGGAGATTGTCAGTCAGCTCCTGCACCGTGGCAGTGTCGAGGGACGGGGGAATGACGACGCCGAGGACCAGTTCGGGAACGTTACCGGGTTGCGTTTCAGGAACATCGCCAGGCTGTGGCGGCGGGGGAGTATCGGGCACCGCTCAATGATCCACGTTTCGGAAGATTCGTGCAGCTTCGGTGAGTCCGAGGGCATCCGAACCCGCCATATCTGCGCAAAACTTCCCAGGGTTTAGGACTTCCCAGGGGGCTAGGCCGAAGCGAACACCTCACGCTGGAACCGGATGTGCTCTGCCGCCTGGACCGCCCCGCCATTCTCATGCCCGTTATAGGGAAAGACGTTCATCAACTTCGGACCGGCGTAGGCGTTGTACGCGGCGTAGACGCACGAGGGCGGGCAGACGTCGTCGAGCAGGCCCACCGAGAAGAGCGCCGGCATGGTGGCGCGGGCGGCGAAGTTGACGCCGTCGAAATAGCCCAGCGTGCTGAAGATTTCTTCCTCGCGGCCGCGCTGGACACCGAGGTAGCGCACCAGCTCGCTGTACGGTGCGGTGTTGACGATCTCCGTTGCACGCCGGACGTGGGAAAGGAACGGCACATCCACGATCACGCCCAGCGGCGCGTGCTCAAGGAAGACGGGGGACAGGGCCGCAGACGCGAGGGCAATCGCCCCGCCCTGACTGCCGCCGGAGATCAGCACCCGCGAAGCGTCAACGAATGGGTGCGCCTGTGCCGCTTCGACGGCACGCACCGCGTCCGTGAACAGCCGCCGGTAGTAATAGGTCTCGGGGGATTCAATGCCGAGCGTCAGGTGCCCGCCGAAGTGGGGCCCGCTCACGCCGGGGTCGGGAGTGTCGCCGCTGCGGTGCCCGGCGCCCTGCCCGCGCAGGTCCATGACGAAATGCGCGACGCCGGTGCTTGGGATGGCGGTCCACTCGCCGAGGAGGCTCCTTCCGCCGCCGTAACCGATGTAGGTGACAACGGTAGGCAGCGGACCTGAGGCTGAGCGCGGCCGGAGCATCCACCCCTTGATGGGGTGCCCGCCGTACCCCGCGAAGGTGACATCCTCGGTGACCAGCTCGGAATAGCCGGCATCGACCTCGTCGAACCGGGCATCGAGTGAGAAGGCCGCAGTCTCGGCAAGGGTCTTCTCCCAGAACGTGTCAAAATCGGCGGGTTCGGCGCGATCCGGCGCGTACTGCTCGAGTTCGCGGAGAGGGAGGTCAAACTGCGGCATCTGAAGAATTCCTTCGCTCATTGTGTCTCGGAAGTATCACAGCTCACATTATTCTAGGAGTAGGCCTTGCGCATTGAGACGATTCAATTTACTCTCGATGGAGAGCGCTTTCCCGTGATGTACACCACTGTACCAGCGGCCCGAAGAGCTTCACCTCAAATCTGAGCCGTTCCCAGGAGGACAAAGATGTTCAAAAAACTTTCACGACGCGCCGGGTCCGGCGTAGCGGTCACCATGGCGGCAGCTCTCATGCTGACTGCGTGCGGCGGCAATGGCGGCGGCGAAGCCGGCGGCACCCCTGACCCGAATGAGGAAGTCACCCTCAACTTCACCTGGTGGGGTAACGAGGACCGCGCTGAGCGTTACAACGAGGCGATCGCACTGTTCGAGGAAGAAAACCCGAACATCGACGTCAACGGAACCTTCATGGACTTCCCCGCGTACTGGGAGAAGCGCCAGACCGAAGCAGCAGGCGGCGGGCTTCCGGATGTCATGCAGTTCGACTACAGCTACCTGCGCCAGTACGGTCAGAACGGCCTGCTGATGGATCTGACCGAGTACGAGGGCAACGGCCTGACCACCGACTCCATCGACGAGACGCTGCTCGCCACCGGCAAGCTTGAGGATCAGACCCTCGCAGTACCCACCGGGTACAACGCCTGGTCGCTCTTCGAGAACCCGGCATTGATCGAGCAGGCCGGCGTCGAGGGCTACGAAGGCGGCACCTCCTGGGAGGACTACGAGGCCTACATGGCCAGCGTTAGTGAAGCCGGCGACGAAATCTGGGGCGGCACCGATTACACCGGCCGCATCCAGAACTTCGAGCTGAAGCTTCGCCAGGAAGGTCGCGAACTCTTCACCGAGGAAGGCCAATTGAACTTCACTCAGGAAGAACTGGCTGAGTTCTGGGGCAGCACCGCGGAGCTGCGGACGGGCGACGCCGTGATTCCAGGCCGCAAGCTGGAGGAAGTGGCTCCGAAGTCAGGCTTCGGTTCCAACCTCACCGCAAGCGAAATGACCTGGTCCAACTTTATGGGCGGCTACCTGGCAGACACCGGTGCTGAGGACCTGACCATCCTGGCTCCGCCCACCAGCGATCCTTCGGTGAAGGACCTCTACCAGAAGCCCTCCATGCTGCACGCCGTAGGAGCTCAGACCGAGCACCCTGAAGCAGCGGTGGCCTTCGTTGAGTTCCTGATCAACAGCCCTGAGGTCGGCGAGATCTTCGGCGCTTCCCTGGGTGTCCCCGCTTCGGAGACCGCCCTCGAAGGTGCCGCCCTCGAAGGCCCTGAGCTTGAGGTCAAGGAGTACCTGGACTCGGTCGCTGACCGCATCGGCGAGCCCCCTGCAGCTCCGATCGTGGGCTACGGCGCACTCGAAAACACCTTCCTGACGCTCGGCACCTCGATCGGTCTGGATGCGATCACTCCTGAAGAAGCCGCGCAGCAGTTCTTCGACGAGGCTGCCGTTACGCTCGGCAGCTGAACACCGACCTTAGCTATCACCGCTATTAGGAGCAGGCTATGACCACGGGATCGGCGCACGCGCCAACACACACCCGCAATACCGCCGAACCCGGCGCCCGTCCGGCGGGCAACCGCCGGACGGGCGGGCAGCCCAGACGCAAAAACAACGGGGAGAACGTCGCGGGCTACCTCTTCCTCTCCCCATGGTTGATCGGGCTTTTCGCACTTACCCTGGGCCCGATGCTGTATTCGCTGTACCTTGCGTTCACCGACTACAACCTGTTCACGGCCCCCGAGTGGACCGGCCTGGGCAACTTCGAACGGATGGCCGGAGACACCGTCTTCTGGGGATCCGTCCAGATCACCATGATCTACGTCCTCGTCGGCACACCGATCAAGCTGGCAGCCGCACTCGGTGTGGCGATGCTGCTGAACTACAAGACCAGGGGCACCGGGTTCTTCCGGTCGGCGTTCTATGCGCCGAGCCTGATCGGCGCATCGGTCAGCATCGCGATCGTGTGGCGGGCCATGTTCTCCGCCGACGGTCCGGTGGACAGCGGTCTGAGCCTCTTCGGTATCAACCTCGGCGGTTGGGTCGGTGTGCCGGCCCTGATCATGCCAATGATGATCCTCCTCGCGGTGTGGCAGTTCGGCGCCCCGATGGTCATCTTCCTGGCCGGCCTGAAGCAAGTTCCAGCCGAGCTTTATGAAGCGGCGTCAGTGGACGGCGCGAAGGCATGGCGCAAGTTCCTCAGCGTCACCCTGCCGATGCTCTCTCCGGTGATCTTCTTCAACCTGCTGCTCGAAATGATCGGCGCGTTCCAGATCTTCGCCTCCGCCTACATCATCGGCTCCGGAACCGGCGGCCCTGCCGGCGCCACCAACTTCTACACCGTCTACCTCTACACCCGAGCGTTCACGAACAACCAGATGGGTTACGCCTCGGCGATGGCCTGGGTACTCCTGATCGCCGTAGGCATCCTCGCGTTCATCCTTTTCCGCACCTCCAAGAGCTGGGTGCACTACGGAGGTGACTCAAAGTGACCACTATCGAAACCAACCCGACAGCTGTGCCGCCGGTCCAGCCGACGCGTAAGCGCCGGCAGCCCCGGCGAAAGACTGCGGCCACGGTGGCCTGGATCATCGGCATTGTGCTTCTGACCGCCGTCGTGCTCTATCCGCTCCTGTGGATGATCTCGGCTTCGTTCAAGCCCAGCGCCGAGTTCGGTGCGAACAACAGCTTCCTGCCGGAGAACCCCACTTTCGACAACTTCTTCAAGGTCATGGAGGGCGTCGCCGGTATTCCCACCTGGAAGTTCTTCTGGAACTCAACCATCCTCGGCATCGGCGCGGTGATCGGCACAGTTATCTCCTCCTCGATGGCTGCCTACGCGTTCGCCCGCCTGAACTTCAAGGGCCGCCCGCTGTTCTTCACCATGATGATCGGCACGCTCCTGCTCCCGTTCCACGTGCTGATCATTCCCCAGTACATGATCTTCCGTAACCTCGGGATGATCGACACCTTCTTCCCCCTCCTGGTTGGCAAATTCCTGGCCACCGAAGCGTTCTTCGTCTTCCTCATGGTCCAGTTCATCCGGAACCTGCCCAAGGAACTCGACGAGGCAGCCCGCATCGACGGGTGTGGACACTGGCGCATCTTCTGGTCCATCACCATTCCGCTGATCAAGCCGGCGCTCATCACCTCGTCGATCTTCGCGTTCATCTGGAGCTGGAACGACTTCCTCGGCCCCCTGCTGTACCTGAACTCGCCGGACAACTACCCGTTGCCGCTGGCACTGCGGGTGTTCAATGACCAAACCAGTGGTTCCGATTACGGCGCCACGGTCGCGATCGCGGTGCTGGCACTGCTGCCGGTCATGCTGTTCTTCGTTATCTTCCAGCGGTTCCTTGTCGACGGCGTCGCCACCCAGGGCCTGAAGGGATGACACCCCGCAGCGTCCGCAAACGGCGCGAACGACCCCAACCAGACGGCACCCAGCTCAAGTGGCCGGGTGCCGAGGGGAAGTTCGCGCTGTTCGCGGAAGTGCTGTGGATAGGGATTCTCACCGTCGCCGGCGGCCTGCTGCTGATCACGCTCCCCGCGGCGATCGCAGCCTCCAACCGGCACCTCCACCGCTACCTACTGGCCGAGCGTTCCACGCTCGGCCAGTGGTGGGTGGATTTCCTGTCCGCCCTCCGCACCGGCTGGGTGGTGGGATTGACGACGACGGCGCTCGCCTTGGTCCTGCTCTTCAACCTCCTGCTCGCAGGCACACAGGTGCTGCCCGGCTGGCAGGCGGTGTTCGCCGTCGGGATCGTGGCCCTGGCCGGGTTCGCGCTGGCGCTGCTGCAGTCGGCGGTCCGCTGGACGCCCGAAAAGGGGTGGCGGCAGGCAGTGCGGGACGGGGTGCAGGCTTTTGCCTCGGACCCGGGCGCGATTGTCCCGCTGCTTGTCGCACTGGCGCTGACCGTCGTCGTGACCTGGCAGTTGCCGCCGCTGATCGTGCCCGGAATGGGCTGCCTTGTTTTCGCTGTGCTCGTTGTGAAGGAACGCGAGCGTAAGCGCTGATTTTCCAACACTCCCGAAAGGAACACCGTGCATTACGGCGGCGATTACAACCCTGAGCAGTGGCCGGAATCGGTCTGGCCGGAAGATGTCGAGCGGATGAAGGAAGCCGGGGTCACCATGGTGAGCCTCGGCATCTTCGCGTGGTCGCGGATCCAGCCCGCGGAGGACGTCTACGACTTCGAGTGGCTCGACCGCGTCATCAATCTGCTCCACGAGGGCGGTATTGCGGTGGACCTTGCCACCGCGACGGCGTCGCCCCCGCCGTGGATGACCGTCGCCTACGCGGACATCCTCGCAAGCGATGAGAACGGCGCACCGTACTGGCACGGAAGCCGGCAGCACTACGCGCCGTCGTCGCCGTCGTACCGCCGTCTGGCCTCGGCCCTGGTGCAGCGACTCGCCGAGCGATACGTGGATCACCCGGCTGTGGTGCTGTGGCACGTCAACAACGAGTACGGCTGCCACCTCAACCTGGACTATTCCGATTCGGCCCGCGATGCGTTCCGCGTCTGGTTGGAGCGTAAGTACGGCACGCTCGAGGAGTTGAACGCTGCCTGGGGAACGTGGTTCTGGGCGCAGCACTACGAGTCCTTCAACCACGTCTTCCCGCCGCGCAAGGCTCCCTATAGCCACAATCCCGGCCAGCTGCTCGACTTCCGGCGCTTCACATCCGACATGCTGCTCGAGTGCTACCGGATGGAGCGGGACATCATCCGCGCCGCCGGGGCCACCCAGCCCGTGACGACCAACTTCATGGGCGCCTTCAAGCCCGCCAACTACTGGGAATGGGCGGCGGAGATGGACGTCATCTCCGACGACTGCTACCCGGACCCCAACGAGGCCGAGAGCTTCCGTGCCGGGGCCTTCCAGCGCGACCTGATGCGCTCCTTCAAGCCGGACACCCCGTGGCTGCTCATGGAACAGTCCACGAACGCGCTCAACTGGCGGCCCACTAACGCCCCCAAGGCGCCGGGGCAGATGCAGGCGTTGTCCATGCAGAGTGTCGGCCGTGGAGCCGATGGCATCCTGTTCTTCCAGTGGCGGCAGTCCCGCGCGGGCGCCGAAAAGTTTCACTCCGCTATGCTGCCGCACGCCGGCACGTCCACCCGTACCTGGCGTGAGGTTGTCCAGCTGGGTGAGGATCTCGCGTCGCTGCCCGCGCTGCCGGTCGGCTCGAAGGACGCCCGCGTGGCCATCGTCTTCGACTGGGAGAACTGGTGGGCGATCGAGAACCCGGACCACCCGGTTGTCCTCGACTACGTCGAGTGTGTGCAGCGCTGGTACAACGCCATTCACCGCCGGCACGTACAGGTGGACTTCGTGCAGCCGACGTCGGATCTGGCGCAGTACGCCGTCGTCGTCGCGCCGCAGCTGTACCTGCTCAAGGAAGATGGAGCGGCGAACCTCACGAGCTTCGCCGAGGGCGGCGGGCACCTGCTGGTGACCGCGTTCAGCGACGTCGTCGACGAGCATGACCGCTTCCGCGAGGGCGGGTACCTCACCCAACTGGGCCCTCTGCTCGGTGTCACACTGGAGGAATTCGGGGCCCTGGTGCCGCCGTCGTCCACCCCGGGCCAGCGCACGGCCCCTGTCACGTTCGGTTCGGAAACCTTCGACGGCCTGTACCTGGCCGAGGAGATCGCCGCAGTCGACGCGGAGGTGCTCGCTCCCTTCAGCAGCGGACGCACCGAGGGGCTGCCGGCCTTCACCGCACGCGCGGCCGGAGCCGGCCGCGCCTACTATCTCGCAACAGTGCCGGACGACGACGGCGCCCGCCTGGTGAGCGCGCACGTGTTCGCAGGTGCCGGCGTCGTGCCCGTGCTTGAAGGGCTGCCGGAGCTGGTGGAGGTAGCGCAGCGCGGCGACGTGGTGACGCTGATCAATCACGGGGTTGACGCCGTCGCCGTCGAGGTGTCCGGAACGGACCTGCTCAGCGGGGAGGCCGTGGACAAGGTGCACCTGGAGTCGTTCGGGTACGCGTTGGTGCGCCAGGCGTAGGTCACTCGTTCGCGGGTCTGGTTGCTTTCCCGTCCAGCCACAGCTCAGCCGACTCATCCCGATGCGAACCATCGGACCCCACGTGTTTCTCGCTGATCTGTGGGCCTTTCTTGATGACGTGAACCAGCGCCATGGCGTGCCCGCGGCCCAGGCCGTAGTCCGCTTTCAGCCAGTTCACAATCTCCCCTGCCTTGACGGCCGGATCGCCAAGGCCGCGGTCCTTCGCCTGCTCAACCAGCTCACGCGGAGTTTTGCCGGTCTTCTCTTCGATCGCGTCGAGGTATGCCTGAAACGACATGATGCTTTCCTTACTGGCCGCTGGAGGCCTGGTTGTCGGGGCTGAACTCTTCCTGAATCATCCTGGGAGAGGCGTGAATGCACATGATGTGCAGCCGCGACTCACCGGTGTTCCTGAAGCTGTGCCAGACACCGGCGGCCACCACCGCGGTATCGCCCTCCGTAGCGGTGAACCTCACGCCGCCGACCTCCAGTCCCGCCTGACCACGCAGAACCACCCAGGTTTCGCTGTAGGGATGGCGGTGGAGATCGGGACCGCTTCCGGGCTCGGCATCGACCAGAAAGTAGGAGATACCGGATCCGTAGCTTTCGCCCTCAAACCTGAGAGTAGAACTGCCCCGCAGGCGAAGATCAGCCGCCGGGATGGTGTGGCTGCCGGGTAGCGTTTCCATGTCAGTCCTTCCGCCGTCGTCATTCCAAGTCTGGGAACGCAGCGCACAGAGGGCTACTCTTTCGATGTGGATCGAAATGAAGTGATATTCCACCTGGGCGCAGGTGACCTCGGGCTGCTTCGATTCGGCATCTCACCCGGCCACGAACTCGCCCACGCCGTCCGCACACTGCAATCGGCCGGCAGCAGGCCGCTGCAGTGGGGATGGCTGCGGACCGTCAAAGACACGGTTCCTGTCGAGGCATACCAGCTGATGAAGCTGTTGGTCGCGCCGTCGGGCTATTTTCCGGACTTCCTGACCGGACCCATGACAGGCGACACGACACCGGCCGAAGAGATCGATCAGCTGCGCGCAACTCCGCCGGAAACGGTACGGCTCCAGCTGGGCAAAGTGCTGCGCCTCGCAACCGGCCACCGGCATGCCCGGGTCACAGCAATGATGGGTGAGCCGGAGCGATCCCTGCGCCGGGTCTGTGACGCGTGGGAATCCCTGTGGGCGGCACTCATCGCACCCCATTGGGACCAGACGCGGCGCATCCTGCACGCAGATATCGCCCAGCGTTCACGCCGCATCGCAGAGGCAGGAACGACGGCGATGGTCGCCTCCCTGCACGAGCGCGTGAGCTGGCAGGACAACAGCGTCCGCGTACGGATGCACAGCTGGAACGAATACGTTCCCTGCGAAGGCAGCGGCCTGCTGCTGGTGCCAAGCGTCTTCGCCAGCCCGTGGTGTTCGGTTCTCACCGAGAAACCCATCCAACCGACGCTCTTCTACCCGGTGAAGGCGCTCGCCAACAGCTGGCACCTGCGCAACTCCCCAGCAGAAAGGGCCCTGTCCACCCTGATGGGCGAGGGGCGCGCCAAAGTCCTGCTCTGCCTGACCGGTGAACGCTCGACGTCGGAAGTTGCCGGCGCCTGCTCCCTCGCCGCTTCCACGGCCTCCCACCATCTCACCGCGCTGAGGGACGCCGGCCTCATCACCAGCAGGCGTGACGGCGCACGCGTCCTTCATTCCCGCACCCTCCTTGGTGACTCCCTGGCCGGCTAGCGGCGATGCGGAAGCGCCACCCGGGAGCACCTAACCTAGTGAGGACGAACACGAAGGAGTGGACTTAAACCATGACGACCGCCAGCACCCAGGACCAGCCGACCGGCACCACCCCGAGGCTGCCCGACGAGGGCCATGTTTCGGCGGCTGTGGCTGATGCAGTGGCGGAGCGGGCCGGCCACCTGTTCGGGCTGATGGGCAACGGCAATGCTCACTTCATCAGCCGACTCACCCGACGCGGCTTCCCGTTCACCTCCGCCCGGCACGAATCCGCAACTGTTGCCATGGCTGACGCCTACCACCGGGCAACCGGCGGAGTGGCCGCAGCAACCACCACGTACGGCGCAGGCTTCGCTAACGCCTATACGACGCTCGCCGAGGCGCGCATCGCGCGGATCCCGCTCGTGTTGGTGGTCGGCGATGCGCCGGCGGCCGGCCCGCGTAAGTTCGATATCGATCAGGTGAAAGCGGCCGAAGCGGTCGGGGTAACCACCCTGGTCGCCCACCCCGGCAACGCCGCCGAGGTCACGCACCGGGCGTTCGACCTCGCCCTGCAGTCGGTGCAGCCTGTCATCGTCGCTATCCCGTATGACATCGCAACGGCGCCGCTCACCGAAACCGAGCCGCTCGAGCCGCTGCCCGGCAAGGCCGTGTGGCCGCCGGAAGAAACAGACCTCGACAGGGTGGCCGAACTGCTCGCCTCGGCGAAACGACCGGTCGTGATCGCCGGCCGCGGGGTGGTCCTCGCGGACGCCGCGTCGCCCCTGAAGGAAATCGGCGACCGCCTCGGCGCCCTCTTCATGACCTCGGTCATGGCGATCAACGCCTTCGACAGCGAGTGGGACCTCGGCGTCGCTGGAGGCTTCACCCGCCGCCACCGCCTCGAAGTGGCGCGCCAAGCGGACGTTGTCCTGGTGGTCGGCGCCAGCATGAACATCTTCCAGACGCGCTATGGAACCTTGTTCCCTGAGGGAACGCACATCATCCGGGTGGACAACGAGCCCGACGAGAAGCATCCCATCGTGGTCGATTACATCCGCTCCGACATCCGCCCGTTCGTTGAGGGCCTCCTGGAACGCGTGCAGCAGGCAAGAGCGTCCACCTGGCGCCAGGAAGTTCCGGAGGTCGCCGAGGCGGAGTTCCGGTCTTCCCACCCCATCGAGGATCCCGTCGAGTTCGGCCCCGACGGACGCCTCAACCCCCGGGCCGTCGTCGCTGCACTGGAGGACATCCTCCCGGCCGAGCGCTCCGTGGTCATGGACGGCGGGCACTTCATCGGGTGGGCGCCCATGTATCTGTCCGTGCCCGATCCGCACGCCATGATCCTGGTGGGCACCGCCTTCCAGTCCATCGGCATGGGATTCGGATCCGCAGCCGGCGTGTCGGTGGCGCGCCCGGACCGCACCACCGTCCTGGTCAGCGGCGACGGCGGCGGCCTCATGGGCCTGGCCGACTTTGAGACCTTCCTCCGCGCCACCCGACGGGGCGTGCTGATCGTGCTCAACGACTCCGCCTACGGCGCTGAACTCCACCAGTACGCCGCCAAGGGCCTCCACAACCAGGCGATGCTCATCGACGAAGTGGACTTCGCCGCCGTCGGGCGCGCTCTCGGGGCCAAGGGTGCAAAGGCGCACACCCTCGCCGACCTCACCGAACTCGAGACCTGGCTGGCAACCGGCGACGACGGCGTGTTCGTCCTCGACGTCGCCATCTCCCAGCAGGTGGTCGCCGAGTTCATGGCGGAGTCGGTCGCGATCAAGAAGTAGGGCGCTAGCTGTCTGAGCTGAAGACGTGCTCCTCGATCACGACGCCCGACTCGAATGAGCGGGTTCCGGTCAAAGCGAGCGCGCGTGGTTCGTAGGGGGCGCTGCCGAACATGGAGATACCGGAGCCAAAGACGACGGGGTTGCGCTTCAGAACGAGGTGGTCAATCTCAGGCAGGAGGGTACCGGCGAGTTCGCCACCACCGCATAGCCAGATGTCCAGGCCATCTTCCTGCTTGAGATCGCGGACCGTAGCGAGCGGATCGTCAGTGAGGGTGATCGCGGGGTCAACGTCGCGCGGGTGGCGGCTCGCTACGACCTGTCGCAGGTGTGGGTAGGGGCTGGCAATACCGATTTCGAGTGCGGGGGTGAGCGTGTTCCATCCCATGATCACCGTGTCGAATCGCGTGTTCGGCGGCTCGATTCCCAGCGCAGCGTGCGCATGGGCGGGTAGCGCATCTGCGTACTCGCCGAACACCACCGACGCGTGATCGCCTTCGACGAGGAATGCATCGAACCCGCCTGCCGGGTCCGCGATATAGCCGTCAGTACTGACGGCGACGTAGTAGACGAGGTTTCGCACGGCATCTCCAATCACGACATCTGTCGTACTTAAACTACAACAGGAGTCGTGGTTTCGCTAGTGTGGGCTGCATGGCTCGCAACGACCAACGACGCTCCGCTCTTGCCGACGCCGGAATCCGCGTGCTCGCCGATGAGGGAGCCCGCGGTCTCACTCACCGTGCTGTCGACGCCGCGGCCGGTACGCCGCGCGGGACAGCCTCGAATTACTTCCCGACTCGCGACGATCTCATCTCCGCACTGGTTGAGCGCATCGGAGAGCGACTGTCGCCCGACCCCGAAGCCATTCCTTCGCGTAACGCCCGGCCTCCCGACCGGGCACTCTTTGCCGCCTACCTGCGCGACGTCGTGCAACGGCTCAGTGCTGACCGGCATGTGTCGCTCGCTCTCTTCGAGCTGCGATTGGAAGCTGCTCGACGGCCCGCTGTCGCCGACGCGCTTGGAGCGTGGCGACAGCGAGCGTTCCAGGAGGATGTCGCATTCAACGGCGCCTCCGGTCTGCCCGGCGGGCCAACGGAGATAGCCCTGTTCCACTACGCCATCGACGGACTAATGCTCGACCACCTCACTGTGCCACTCGACACCGGAATGTCCGTCGACGCCGTCATAAACGAATTCGTCGATCGCCTACTGCGGTGAGGTCGCGTAGCAGCCCTACGGGGCGGCGGGGTCAACCTCCCGGCCAGCAACAGCTAGCGAACGACGACGGCGCTCACCCCTCCCTGCTCAGCGGTCACCTCATAGGTGGTTGATGAACCGCCGGGGGAGGGCACCTGAACCCTGGAGCGATGCCCCTCCCCGACCGCAAAGGCGCTGAATTCGACGTTGGCTGCCCAGTCGTAATCCGGCCGGTTGGAAACGGTGCCCAGCGGCAGGACCGTTCCTGGCCGAACGAAGACCGGCGCTTCCATGACCGGGAAGGACCGGGTGTGCCAGCGGGGTCCCTCGAGGGTTTCGCCGGACTCGAGGTGGGTCCACGTTCCCTCGGGAAGGTAGAAGGAGTGCTCACCGCCGGCCTCCAGCACCGGCGCAACCAGCAGGCTGCTGCCGAGCATGTACTGCCGGTCGAGATGCGCACACCCCTGGTCAGCAGGGAACTCCAGGAACATGGGTCGCATCACCGGGGTTCCGGACGAATACGCCTCCTCGGCTGCGCCGGCCAGGTACGGCATCAGGCGCATCTTCAGCTCGGTGAAGTGCCGCAGCACGTCCACCGACTCCTCATCCACCAGCCACGGCACCCGGTAGGAGTTGGATCCGTGCAGGCGGGAGTGTGACGAGAGCAGCCCGAACGCTATCCAGCGCTTGAACATCTCCGGCTCCGGTGTGCCCTCGAACCCGCCGATGTCATGGCTCCAGAACGCGAAGCCTGAGGACGCAAGGGACAAGCCTCCGCGCAGGGACTCGGACATCGCGGCGAAGGTGGATTCGCAGTCCCCACCCCAGTGAACCGGAAGCTTCTGGCCGCCAGTGGTCGCCGACCTAGCGAACAGGACCGCTTCACCAACCCCCAGCTCCTTCTCGAGCAGCTGGAACACTGCCTCGTTGTACAGCTGGGTGTAGTAGTTGTGCATCCGCTGCGGGTTCGAGCCGTCATGCCAGACCACGTCGGTGGGGATGCGCTCGCCGAAATCGGTCTTGAAGGAGTCCACTCCCTGCCCCAGCAGGGTGCGGAGCTTGTCCTGGTACCAGAGGACGGCGTCGGGGTTGGTGAAGTCCACCAACCCCATGCCGGCCTGCCAGAGGTCCCACTGCCACACCGAACCGTCAGCCCGCTGCACCAGGTACCCGAGCTCCCGGCCCTCCCGGAACAGGTGGGAGCGCTGCGCGATGTACGGGTTGATCCACACGCACACCTTGAGTCCGCGCTCGTGCAGGCGCCGGAGCATGCCCTCGGGGTCCGGGAACGTCGCGGGGTCCCAGACGAAGTCGCTCCAGTGGAATGCCCGCATCCAGTGGCAGTCGAAGTGGAACACGGACAGCGGCAGGTTGCGCTCCGCCATCCCGTCGATGAAGGACATGACGGTGTCCTCGTCGTAGTCCGTGGTGAAGGAGGTGGACAGCCACAGCCCGTAGGACCACGCAGGAATCCGCGCGGGCCTGCCGGTCAGTTCCGTGTACCGGCGCAGGATGTCCTTGGGCGACGGCCCGTAGATCACGAAGTACTGGAGCTTCTGGCCCTCCACGCTGAACTGCGCACGGGAGACCACCTCCGACCCGATCTCAAAGGAAACCCGCTCCGGATGGTTCACGAACACCCCGTACCCGGAGTTGGTCAGGAAGAACGGCACGTTCTTGTAGGCGAGGTCGCTCGAGGTACCGCCGTCCTCGTTCCACACGTCCACCGACTGGCCGTTCTTCACAAACGCTCCGAAGCGCTCGCCGAGGCCGTATACATTGGTACCGACGCCCAGGGTGAGCTGTTCATGCACAAAGGAGCGGCCGGCGTCGTCGGTAATGAAACCGACGCTCCGCGGCACCGAACTGGTCAACAGCTTCCCGTCGCCGGTGAAATCCACCGCCCAGTCGCCGCCCAGGCTGACGGACGCGGTGAGCGCACCGGAGGTCAGGGTTGCGTGGGTGTCCCCGACGGACATGTCGACCGCGGGATGCGCGTCCTGCAGCTCAAACCGCGGGTTGGGATCGAGTGCGCCCTGGAAGTGCTCGATGGTCACGCCGATGACGCCTTCAAGCGGCGACGTGAAGGAGACCGTCAACTGCGGGCAGTTCAGCGCGTCTCCGCGGGCATTGATCCGCTGGGTCGGCGCATAGATTTCCAGGCCGGAATCGGTGGCTACGACGTCGGAAATGTCCCGCGGATGAAGTGCCGTCAGGCCCTTGCGGTACATCCAGTAACCGTCTGTGAATTTCATGCTGTTCCTTCATGTGGTGCGTTCAAAGTAGGTGTGTCGATGTCGAAGCGCTTCCCTACCGGAGCGGCGGAAAGCTTGATGGGCGCGGATCGAAGCGTGTCGAAGCTAGGATGGGTCCCGTGGCCACCATGAATGATGTCGCCCGGGAAGCCGGGGTATCGCTGAGCACTGTTTCCTACGTACTGAGCGGAAAGCGAACCATCTCCGAAGAGACCCGGCTGGCTGTCCAGAGTGCTATCCGGAAGCTCGACTACAGCCCGCATTCCGGTGCCCGGGCGCTCGCCTCCAACCGCTCCAACGTGCTGGGCCTGATGGCGCCGCTGCGCGCGGACGTTAACGTCAGCGTCATCATGCAGTTCGTGGCAGCCGTGGTCACCACCGCGCGCACCTACAACCAGGACGTCCTTCTCCTGACCCAGGACGACGCCGGCGGGCTGGAGCGCGTTACGTCGCAGTCCATGGTGGACGGACTCCTCATGATGGACATCGAAGCCCGCGATCCCCGCATCCCCCTGCTCGCAAAGCTGCGCAAACCGGCAGTGCTGATCGGCCTGCCGGATGACCCGCAGGGGCTCAGTTGCGTCGATTTCGACTTCGCGGGCGCCTCCCGGACGGCCGTCCGGCACCTGGTGGACCTGAATCACCGCAGTATCGGTTTCATCGGCTCCCCGCAGGCGTCCCTTGAGCGCCACGCCACCTACGCCGACCGCGCCCGGAAGGGTTTCACCGAGGCCTGCGATGCCGCCGGCGTTCCTTCCGTACTGCGCGCGTGCGAGGCTTCCATGCCCGCCCTCACCGAGGCGCTCAATGCAGTGCTCGACGACGACGGCGCCACTGCAGTCACTGCCCTCGTGGTGCATAACGAGGGGCTGCTGCCGCTGCTGCACGAGGCGCTGGCCGGGCGCGGCCTGCGCATTCCCGAGGACATTTCCGTGGTGGTCATCGCTCCGGAGGACGTGGCGCTCGCCGCGGCCAGGCCGTGGACCGCCGTCTCCATCCCGGCGCACGACATCGGCCGCGCCGCCGTGGAAATGGTCATGGACCGGCTCAATTCGGACAAACCGGTTGAGGTGCGGCTGATTGTCCCCAGCCTGGTCCAGCGGGAGACTACCAGCGCCCGCTGACCTGCACACCGGCGTCATCCCTTCACCGCGCCGATCATGACGCCCTTGGTGAAGTGCTTCTGCACGAACGGGTAGACCATGAGGATCGGCACCATTGCGATGACGATGACCGCCATCTGCAGGGCGAGTGAGGGCGCCACGCCCTGGCCCACGTCGATCTGGCCGGGTACGGACACGCCCTGCAGCACGTAGGAGCGCAGGACCACCTGCAGTGGATTCTTGGAGCTGTCATTGATGTAGAGCACCGCGTTGAAAAAGGCGTTCCAGTAGCCGACGCCGTAGAACAGCGCGATCACGGCGGTCACGGCCTTAGACATGGCAGCACAATCTGGGCGAGAATGCGCCACTCGCTGGCGCCGTCGATCCGTGCACTGTCGAGGATGCCGCGGTCAATCCCCATGAAGAATCCGCGCAGGATAATGATGTTGAAGACGGACACCGCACTCGGCAGGATCAGCGCCCAGTAGGAGTTGATGAGGCCCAGCCCTGAAACCAGCAGGTAGGACGGGATCATTCCGGCGCTGAAGAACATCGTGATCAGCAGGGTGAACAGTATCGGCGTATGCGCAAAGGAGCCGGGCCGTGAGAGGCCGTAGGCGCACAGGATCGACACCACCATGCTGAGCAGCGTTCCGGTGACGGTGACGCCGACACTCACCAGCACGGCGCGGGTCACCACGCCGCCGTTCAGGATCTGGCGGTACGCGTCGAGCGAGAATTCACCCGGGATGAGGACGAGGCCGCCCGCCTGGGTGATGGTGCCCTGGGACGAGATGCTGGTGAGCAGGATGGTGTAGAGCGGACCGAGGACCGCGAGCACCACGAGGGTCAGGATCACCACCTTTCCCGCCTTGGTTGCAATTCCCGGTTCTTCTTCCCACGCGGGCCGCGAAGGACCGCTCCGGCGGGGCCGGGCTGGCTTGATGATCGTTGTCATGACTTGGAATACACCCCGTTTTCGCCGAAGAGATGGGCCACCTTGTTGGCGGCGAGAATGAGCCCGAGCGAGATGACGCCCTTGATGAGCCCGGCGGCAGCTGCGTAGCTCCAGTCGCCGTTCTGGATGCCGGTGTAGTAGACGAAGGTGTCAAGCACCTCGGCAGCCTCGGCGCCTACGGCGTCGCGCTGCAGGATCATCTGCTCGAACCCGACGGTCAGCGCGTCGCCGAGCCGGAGGATGAGCAGCAGGACGATGACCGAGCGGAGCCCCGGCAGCGTCACATGCCACATGCGGCGCCAGCGGTTGGCTCCGTCGACAGCCGCGGCCTCGTACTGCTCCGGATCGATCGCGGCCAGGGCGGCCAGGAAGACGATGATGCCCCACCCGGCGTCCTTCCAGACCGCCTGCGAGGTGATGAGGAACAGGAACGTGTCCGGATTGGTCATGATGTCCATGCCGCTCCACCCGTTGGCGCGGAGCATCTGGCTCAGCAGCCCAGCCCCGCCCAGCAGCTGCTGGAAGACCGACACCACGAGCACCCACGAAAAGAAGTGCGGAAGGTAGACGATCGCCTGGATCGTGGCACGCATTGCAGGCCGAAGCAGGGAATTGAGCAGGAGAGCCAGGGCAATCGGAACGGGGAAGAAGAACACGAGCTGGAAGCCCGTGATGACCAGCGTGTTGCGGACTGCGTTCCAGAAGTTGGGATCACCGAACACCCGCGCGAAGTTCTCAATGCCCACCCAGGGGCTGGCCGGGATACCGATGAACGGCGAGTAGCTCTGGAACGCGACCACATTGCCGAGCAACGGCACGTAGGCAAACACAACCAGAAGCACGACGACGGGAAGCGCCATCAGGACCAGCGAACGGTCGCGGCGGAACCGGGTCTTCCAACCCTGCTTCCGCCGGACAGGCGGCGGGGCAGGCAGGCTCGTGACGTCGTCGTGCTTGTCCGCCGTCCGCTTGCCGCGGCGGATGAAATCTGTGGTGGTCATGGCCGGTGTTTATGCGGTCAGAAAGCCGGCGTAGAACTCGCGGAGCTTTTCGCCGCCGTTCTGCTTCCAGGTGGCAATCTCGGAATCGAGGTCCGTGAGGCTCTTGCGGCCGCGGGCGATGTCCTTGGCCAGGTCATCGAAGGGTGCACCGAGGGAACCGTACTGCGGCGGCTCCTGGATCTGCATCCCGAAGAAGACATCCTCCTGGACGAAGGGGGCCTGGCGGGCCTCCCACTCGGTTTTGGCTTCGACGAAGCCGGGGTACTGGACCTGCGAGTTGACGGTGGGCGGGCTGACGAGGAACTGGTACGTGCTCGTGACTTCCGCGCGGCCGAGGTCAGTCATCTGCGGGATGTTCTGGTCATCGCGCTCGAAGTGCTTGCCCTCGACTCCGCTGGTGATGAGGAGGTTCTCCTCCGTGCCGAAGGGTGCGGCCATGAAGTTCGCCAGTGCCAGCAGTTCCTCGATCCTCGCGGTGTCCTCGGTCTTCTTGATGAAACTGAAGATTCCGGCCGGTTGGCCGCTGAAGAGAACCGGATCGCCGCCGTCGGGCGCGAAGAAGTCCATCGGCTGCATATTGAAGTCCGGGTTGGTGGGCAACACGCGGCCGAGTGCCTCGTGCCAGCCGCCGACGCCGTCGACCGTCATCAGCGTGGCGCCTGATTCGAAACGTGGCTTTGCCTGCTGGGCGTTGCCCGCAACGGCGTCGGGGTGGACGGCACCGGACTTGAAGAGCTTGATGATCCATTCGAGGGCGGCGCGGTATTCCTCGGTCTCGAACTTGTTCACCAGCGTGCCGTCCACGAGCTTCCACTTGGGGACGACCCCGTGCATCAGCTGGGCGCCGTTCCAGACGTCCTCCGAACCCCAGCGGTTCTTCGACGGGTCAGTGATTTCCTTGGCCACGGCGATGTACTCATCCGCGGTCTTCGGCTGCTCAAGGCCCATCTCCTCGAACAGGTCAGTGCGGTAGAAGAACGCGTCATTGACCAGCGGCGTAGGCATGGGCAGTCCGTAGAGGCCGCCCTCGAAGCAGCTGTACTTCCACGCCGCCGTCGGAATGTTGGCCAGGTTGGGGTACTTCTCGACCTTATCGCCCGCGAGATAGGGGGAGAGGTCCGTGAACAGGCCCTTGGCAGCCTGCCCGAAACGCGGCGGGATGTTCCAGGAGGGGATGACCACCCAGTCGGGAACGTCGCGCGGCGAAGCGAGCACGGTCTGGATCTTGTCGCCGTAGGTGTTGCCGTCATTGGCCTGGAATTCGACGGTGGCGCCGAGGCGCTCGTTCACCGCCTGGTAGTACGCGTTGTCCGGCAGTCCGCGCGGAATGGCCCACCACGCCGGCGACATTGCCGTGTAGGTGCCGCCGCTCCCGGGAGCCTTCGATACGGACTTGACCAGTGTGGTGGGGATGGTGGTGAAGCCCGGCGTGGAACCGCTGACGCCCGGGATGTCCGGCTGGACCAGGTTCATCGGGATGTACTTGGGCACGAGCTTGGCGACGGCATCCGCCAGCCCGCCCGCCGTCGTCGCCTGCGGAGCTGACGCGCCGGTGCTGCAGGCGGTCAACAGCGCCGGGGAAGCGGCAAAGAAAGCCGCTCCGCCCAGCAGGCCGAGGAAGGACCGGCGGCCGAAGGGCTTGCGGGTGATGGTGCCGTCGAGGGCTTCCGGGATGTTTGGCATGGTGCACTCCTTCGTGTCCAGGCGCGCCGGTAGGGGCGCAATGGGGGTTTTGCAATTCGAATAGGCGGCGCGTCGGCTCTTCAATTAGTCGAAGCGCTTCGATTGATCCAACCGTAGGGCATCTTCCGTTCTGAGACAAGAGGAAATTGTGTTGCGTATCACAGCGCGTGATGTCAGCATGGTGGTCGAAGAACGCTGTGCAAGCGCTTAAACAACTCCTTCAGTGATCGGAACCCTTCGTGACCGAAACCCAACTTGCCGTCCGGACCGCAGAGAGTATCCTCGCAACGCTCTCCCAGGCGGAAAAGATCGCGCTGCTCCACCAGCACTCACCGGCGGTTCCCGACGCCGGGCTGGCCTACTTCCATACCGGCGCGGAGGCGGCGCACGGCGTGGCCTGGCTCGGGGATGCGACGATTTTCCCGCAGACGGTCGGTCTCGCGGCAACCTGGGACGAGGATCTACTGCGGCGCGTAGGGCGGGCGGTCGGCGTGGAGATGCGCGCAAAGAAGGCCGCCGATCCGACCGTGAGCCTCAACGTCTGGGCGCCCGTGGTCAATCCGCTCCGGCACCCGCTGTGGGGGCGGAACGAGGAGGGCTTTTCGGAGGACTCCGCGCTCACCGCTTCGCTGGCCACGGCTTACTGTGAAGGCCTGAGGGGCGACCACGCCGAGCAGTGGCTGACCGTCCCCACGCTGAAGCACTTCCTCGGCTACAACAATGAGCGCGACCGCAATGTGACCTCGAGCCAACTGCCGCCGCGCGTCCTTCATGAGTACGAGCTGCCCGCCTACCGGCTGCCCATCGAATCGGGGGCCGCGGGCGCCGTCATGCTTTCCTACAACCTGGTCAATGGTCGGCCTGCGCATGTGTCCGATCTGGTGGCCGGGCATCTGCGCACGTGGCGGAACGGGGACTCCCTTGCGATCGTGACGGACGCGGGCGCACCGTCCTCGCTGTTCACGGCGGAGAAGTATTTCGACGACGGCGCGTCCGCCTACGCAGCAGCCCTCCGCGCCGGCGTCGACAGTTTCACGGACGACGGCGACGACTCCGCACCGTCCATTGCCTACCTTGAGGAGGCGCTGGACCGCGGGCTCATTTCTGCCGCGGATATCGACGCGGCGGTCCTTCGCCTGCTCACGCTGCGTGAACGCACGGGTGAGTTCGAGCCCGACGGCGGCGTGTATGGATCGATTGCGGCTGAGGCGCTGCTGACTTCCGAGCACGCGGCGCTGGCCCGGGAGGCTGCGCGCAAGTCCGTTGTGGTTCTTCGGAACGCGGCGGTTGATGGCTCAGAAGATGCGGCGGGTGATGCGGGGCCGGTCCTGCCGCTGGGTGACGCGCCTGGAACCATCGCCGTCATCGGATCCCTGGGGCCCCACGTGCTCAGCGACTGGTACAGCGGAACGCTGGTGAATCCCGTGAGTATCGCGGCGGGCCTTGAGGAACGGTACGGCAGCGTGGTCGCGGAAGAAGGGCTGGACGTCGTTGCGCTTCGCAGCATCCGCACCAATCGGTACCTGGGCGTGCCCGAGGGTTCCGCGGCGCTGACTGCATCCGCAGGCTCTCCGGGTCCTGCCGAGTCCCTGGTGCTGAAGGACTGGGGTAATGGCGAGTGCACGCTGCGCTCCTCGGTGAGCGGGCGCTTCGTTTCCGGGGAGAGCGGGTATCTCCGTGCAACGTCGGAGCGGGTCGGCGGCTGGGTGGTGCAGGAGACGTTCGCGCTGCACCGCTCGACCGATGGGTCTGCCGCCGTGCGGCACGTTGCCTCCGGAAAGTGGGTGCGGATGGAGGAAGGAACAGGCAGCGCCGTGCTCGTTCCGGGATCCGAGCAGGACGCCGACCGCTTCACCCTGCGCACCATCCGGTCCGGTACCGAAGCGGCACGCAAGGCTGCGGCGTCGGCAGGTGTCGCCGTCGTCGTCGTCGGTAATGATCCGCACCTGGGCGGGCGGGAGACGATCGACCGAACCACGCTGGACCTGCCGCAGAGTGAGCAGGAGCTGATCCGGGTGGTGCGGGAGGCGAACCCGCGGACCGTGCTGGTGATCGTCTCGTCCTACCCCTACGCGCTCGGGGAGCTGGCGGAGGTGCCGGCAATTGTGTGGTCCTCGCACGGAGGGCAGGAACTCGGGCGCGGCGTGGTGGATGTGTTGAGCGGGGATCATGAACCGTCCGGGCGGCTGCCGCAGACGTGGTGGGCCCGGGATGAGGATCTCGCGGACATCCTCGACTACGACATCATCGGTTCCCGGTCGACGTATCACTACAGCGCGGCTGAGCCGCTCTTCCCGTTGGGTCACGGGCTGGGCTACGCAGCTGTGGAGTACGAGTCGGCTTCGTATGGTGAGGGCGTGCTTGCGGTGTCCCTGCTGAACGCCGGCGGGCGGGACGTGCATGAACTGGTGCAGGTGTATGCCACCTCGGATCTGCCCGGGTACCCGCGGCGGCGGCTGATTGCGCACGCGAGGGTGTCGCTGGCGCCGGGGGAGCGGACGGTGGTTTCGATTCCGGTGGACGAGGAGAAGCTTGCGACGTTCAGTCCGGCTGCGGGGCGAATGCTGGTGGAGCCGGGAACGTATTGGCTGCTGATTGGGCGTTCCGCGGAAGATCTGCCGTTGGCGGTTGCTCTCGAGGAGGGCGGTTCGGGTAGTCCGGTGCGGACGCGTGGCGCCTGGGTTCGGGCGGAGCTGTTCGACGAATCCGCAAACGCCCTCCTGGTGCCGGAGTCGCGGCTGCAGGGGACGGAGGTGACCGTCGCTGATTCCGCGCTTTTGCGGGGAACGCTGACGTATCGCGGATGGGATGGCTCAGCGCCGGCGTCAGTGGCGGTGCGGGTTGCCAGGAGTGCCGGTGGAGCGCTGCGGATCCTGGTTCCCGGGCCTGCGGATACTTGGCGGGAATGGGGTGCGGCGCCGGTTGCGGCCGGGTACACCGGGGACGTTGAGATTCCTCTTGCCGGGCGTCTTGGTGAGATGCCCGTGGTGGTCCGCCTGGTGCTTGAAGGGGGCGTGACCGTCAGCGAGTTCCTGGTTCCTGACGCCTGATTCAGCTCCGGGTACCTCAGCCTCGGGCTGCTTCAGCTCCGGTTACTTTTCCTGAGACTACTTTTCGTGCGGCTACTTCAGTCCGGTTACTTTTCCTCCGGCGTAGCCGGTCCCTCGCGTTCCTCATTGCGGCCGCCGTTGCGTTCAGCCGCACGGCGCCGCAGGAACCGCCGCGCCGGTCCTGCCCAGGACAGGAGGAGGAGAATAGTGAAGAGGTGATTGGCGAGCCCGCCGAGCACTTGAAACGGAATGATCTGCACGAGCGCAGTGACAACCAGCGCGCCCAGCAGAACGTTCTTGATGATCTTGAGTGCCTGCGGGCTCAAGGGCCGTGGCCACTCAATCATTGGCGTTACGTCGTCGTTCCTGTGCGCGCGTTGCATCGGACCCCTCTCCTGCCCTTAAGGCTATCGCGCCGGGACCCAGGGTGCCGCCCGCGCGGTGTGCGGTGTGACGGGACGCGGGCGGATGACACGCGCGGTGTGACGGGTGACGCACGCCGCACGGGTGACCTGTGCGGCGTGCAGCGTGTAGCCCGAAGAAACTGCCCGGAGGTGCAGGGCTGCCGGTTCGAAGCGGCGGCCCTGCACCTCCGGGCAGTTCCTGGGTTGGTGTCCTCGCGGACTTATCCACATACGCCAAGTACTTGGCCCGCGGGACCCGACGACCTTCCATCCTTGAAGGGTGAAATCGACTGAATGGCTCACCGGCGGCGACGCTCTCTGGCTCACTGAGACGCTCATGGACAGGGGGCTGACGAAGCGCAACATTCAAACTCTGGTGAAGTCGGGCCAGCTCGTGCGGCTTCGAAGGGGCTGTTACATGTCAGCCAAAGCCTGGAAGAAGCTGTCGCCGAGCACCAGCGCTCTCCGACTGATTCATGCCCACAGGAACGCCACGGTTGCAACGGGTTCAGGGTCCGGAACGTACAGCCACACCACTGCTGCCCGGGCCCACGGGCTCTACCTCTGGGAGGTTGACTCGGTCATTCACCTGACGCAGCCGTCGAATATCTCTGCGACAAGTCACGCATCGGACGTCCGGAATCATCAGGCACGGCTGGAGCCATTCGAAGTGACGCGTCGTGCCAACCTTCGGGTCACGTCCCTGGAGCGTACGGTGGTCGATTGCGCTCGCATACTCCCCTTCAAGCAGGCCCTGGTCATCGCTGAGCATGCGCTTCACCTCGGCGCAAATCCGGAACTGATCTGGAAGACCATCGAGCGTTTGGCCGGCTACAAGGGTGTCGCCAGGGCCAGGAAGGTTGTGGCGCATGCCAGTGCGCTGTCGGAATCTCCAGGGGAGACGCTCACCTGGTACTTCCTGAGGAAGATGTGCCTGCCGATGCCGGTCCAACAATTCACCAGTCCGTACGCACAATGGAGTGCACCGACTGGATTTCGCCTGGGAGGGCATCAAGCTCGCGCTGGAGTTCGACGGCCGAACGAAGTACTTCGACTACGCCCCCACTGAGGAGGTGCTCTTTCAGGAGCGGCGGCGGGAGAGGGCCCTGATGGAGCAAGGGTGGACGTTCATCCGCATCGAGTGGAAGGACCTTTTCGACGAGGCTCGCCTCAAGGACAGGATCCTGGGCGCGATTCAACGGGCAGAGGCCAGGCAGGCAGCGTGACGGCTCCGCACCTCCACGTCCCGCTCCTCAATCCCAGAAACTGCCGGGAGGTGCACGACTGCCGCTTCGAAGCGGCGTCCCTGCACCTCCGGGCAGTTTCTGTCCCGGGCCCGGTTGACTCACGTCACATCCAACCCCTACCATTTCATTAGACAGAAAGTTACTTCCACATTACGGAATAACGATCAAGCCGAAAGAACGTAAGGGATCGACGATGACCTACACCGTGAACTGCTCCATCCTCCTCATTGAGCTGCCGCTGCTCGAGCGGCCGGCTGCTGCGAAGAAGGCCGGCTTCGACGCCGTCGAGTTCTGGTGGCCGTTCGAAACCTCCACCCCGTCAGACGCAGACGTCACAGCCTTCGAAAACGCGATCACCGACGCCGGCGTTCAGCTCACCGGCCTCAACTTCAACGCCGGCAACATGCCGGGCGGCGATCGCGGCCTCGTCTCCTGGCCGGAGCGGCAGGATGACTTCCGCGCGAACGTGCCGGTCGTCGTCGGGATCGGAAAGCGGCTGGGCTGCAAGGCCTTCAACGCGCTGTACGGCAACCGAATCGATGGCGTGAGCGCCGAGGAACAGGACGCGGTCGCCATCGACAATCTGGCTTTCGCGGCTGACGCCGTCGCTTCAATCGGCGGCGTCGTTCTTCTGGAGCCGGTCAGCGGTGCGGAGAAGTACCCGCTGCTCACGGCACAGGACGCGCTGAACGTGATCGCGAAGACCGGCAAGAGCAACATCAAGCTCCTCGCCGACTTCTACCACCTGGCGGTCAACGGCGATGACGTTGCGCAGGTCATCGAGAATCACGCAAAGGACTTCGGCCACATCCAGATTGCCGACGCCCCCGGCCGCGGAGCCCCCGGAAGCGGGGACCTCCCGCTCGGAGAGTGGATCTCCCGCAGTCGGGAACTCGGTTACGAGGGCCACATCGGTCTCGAGTACAAGGAACCGGCGGACACCGCCTTCAACTGGACCATCCGCGAACACGCCTCCCGCTAAGCCCCACCCGCTCCCTAACCTCGCAAGCTCGGCCAGGGAACCCGGCGGGCGTGGGCCCAGCACAACACTCAAGGACAAACAGAATGAGCAAAGTAACAGTCATCGGACTCGGCATCATGGGCCTGCCCATGGCCATCAATCTCGTCAAGGCCGGCCATACCGTCACCGGCTTCAACCGCAGCCAGGACAAGATGGACAAGCTCGTCGCAGAGGGCGGGTCGGCGGCAACCAGCATTGCTCACGCAGTCAAAGATGCCGACGTCGTCATCACCATGGTGCCGGACTCACCCGACGTCGAGGGCGTAGTGAGTGGAGACGACGGCGTCTTCGCTAACGCGAAAAAGGGCGCTCTCTGGATCGATGCCAGCAGCATCCGCCCGGACGTCGCGGTTGAGCTTTCCAGGCAGGCGCGCGACGCCGGCCTGAAGCCGCTGGACGCGCCGGTTTCCGGCGGCGAGCAGGGCGCCATCGACGCAGTCCTCTCGATCATGGTCGGTGGAGAAAAGGAAGACTTCGACGCCGCACAGGACGTACTGAACGCCGTCGGGAAGACGATCGTCCACGTTGGTCCGTCCGGCTCCGGCCAGACTGTGAAGGCCGCGAACCAGCTCATTGTCGCCGTCAACATCGGCGTCCTGTCTGAAGCGATCGTCTTCCTCGAGGCCTACGGCGTGGACACCGACGCCGCCCTCAAGGTCCTTGGCGGCGGGCTCGCCGGCTCCAAGGTGCTCGACCAGAAGGGTCAGAAGATGCTGGACCGCAACTTCGATCCCGGCTTCCGACTAGCGCTGCACCACAAGGATCTCGGCATTGTCACCTCAGCCGCCCGCGAAGCCGGCGTGGCCACCCCACTGGGTGCCGTCGTCGCGCAGTTGGTTGCCTCGCTCGTCAACACGGGCGACGGCGGCCTCGACCACTCCGGCCTCTTCAAGCTGATCAACCAGCTGTCCGGCAAATAACCCCCACCCTTCCCCGTTCATTTGGCAGGACACGCCCCGAAAGACACCTCATAAGGGGTGTGTCCTGACAACTCAACGGACCCCAAGCCTTAGAAGTAGGAGCACACCATGCCTAAAATGCGCGCTGTCGACGCAGCCGTTGCGATCCTGGAGAAGGAGGGCGCCACCACGGCGTTCGGCCTGCCCGGAGCAGCGATCAACCCCTTCTATTCCGCGATGCGCGCCCACGGCGGCATCCACCACATCCTCGCCCGCCACGTTGAGGGTGCCTCGCACATGGCCGAGGGTTTCACCCGTGCCAAGCCCGGCAACATCGGCGTCTGCATCGGCACTTCCGGGCCCGCCGGAACCGACATGATCACCGGCCTCTACTCGGCGATGGCGGACTCGATCCCCATCCTCTGCATCACGGGCCAGGCTCCCGTGGCCAAGCTGCACAAGGAAGATTTCCAGGCCGTGGATATCGCCTCGATCGCGAAGCCGGTCACCAAGATGGCTGTGACCGTCATGGAAGCGGGCCAGGTTCCCGGCACCTTCCAGAAGGCGTTCTACGAGATGCGGACCGGCCGCCCCGGACCCGTGCTCATCGACCTGCCGATCGACGTCCAGCAGACCGAAATCGAGTTCGACCCCGACACCTACGAGCCCCTCCAGGTCCACAAGCCCGCCGCCACGCGCAAGCAGCTGGAGAAGGCGCTTGACATGATGACGGCGGCTGAACGCCCGCTCATCGTGGCCGGCGGCGGCATCATCAACGCCAACGCCTCCGAGCAGCTGGTGGAACTCGCGGAACTGCTGAATATCCCGGTGATCCCCACGCTCATGGGTTGGGGCTCCATCCCCGACGATCACGAGCTGATGGCCGGCATGGTGGGCCTGCAGACCTCGCACCGGTACGGCAACGCCACCATGCTGGAGTCGGACTTTGTGATCGGCATCGGCAACCGCTGGGCCAACCGCCACACCGGCGCCCTCGACGTCTACACCAAGGGCCGCACGTTCGTTCACATCGACATTGAGCCCACGCAGATCGGTCGCGTTTTCTCGCCCGACTTCGGGATCGTGTCCGACGCCGGTGCCGCCCTGAGCGGTCTGGTCCAGGTTGCTCGCGAACGCAAGGAGCAGCAAGGCCTTCCGGACTGGAACGCCTGGGTGAAGGACTGCGCACAGCGGAAGTCCACGATGCAGCGCAAGACCAACTTCGACAACGTGCCGGTCAAGCCGCAGCGCGTGTACCAGGAGATGAACAGCGCCTTCGGCCGGGACACCCGCTACGTTTCGACCATCGGGCTCTCCCAGATCGCCGGCGCTCAGTTCCTGCACGTCTACGAGGCACGCAACTGGATCAACTGCGGCCAGGCCGGCCCGCTGGGTTGGACCCTTCCCGCAGCGCTGGGCGTGGCCCAGGCAAGTCCGGGGGAGACCGTCGTCGCGCTTTCCGGTGACTACGACTTCCAGTTCATGATCGAAGAACTGGCCGTCGGTGCGCAGTTCCAGCTGCCATACATCCACGTGGTTGTGAACAACTCCTACCTGGGCCTCATCCGCCAGGCGCAGCGCGGGTTCGAGATGGATTACCACGTGTCCCTCGCCTTCGAAAACGTGAACGCACCCGAGCTCGACGGCTACGGGGTGGACCACATCGCGGTAGCCGAGGGCCTGGGCTGCAAGGCGATCCGCGTCCGCGAGGCCGATGATCTGCAGGCCGCCTTCGAGAAGGCCCGCGCCCTCATGCAGGAGTACCGCGTGCCGGTGGTTGTGGAGGTCATCCTCGAACGCGTCACCAACATCTCGATGGGAGCCGCCGGGATAGACGCGATCAACGAGTTCGAGGACCTCGCCGAATCCTCTGACGACGCCCCCACCGCCATCTCCCTGCTCGTCTAGAGGGCTGGTTCAATAGCGTCATGCGAATCGTCATTGCACCGGACAAGTTCAAGGGATCGCTCACCGCTCCCGAGGTGGCAGAACGGCTGCGTGCAGGGCTGCTGGCCGCGGATCCGGCGCTGACCGTGGACACTGTCCCAGTGGCCGACGGCGGTGAGGGCACACTCGATGCCGCCCTCGCCGCCGGGTTCGACCGCCATACCGTTCCGGTCTCCGGACCGACCGGTGAGCCGATTGACGCGCCGATCGCCATCCGCGATTCGACGGCGGTGATCGAGATGGCGCTCGCGTCCGGCCTCGCTGTTCTTCCCGGGGGAGTGCTGCAGGCCCGCGAAGCGACGAGTCGCGGCACCGGTGAATTGATCCGCTATGCGCTCGATTCCGGCTGCACCAGCATTGTGCTGGGCGTCGGCGGCAGTGCGAACACAGACGGCGGCGCCGGGATGCTTACCGGCCTCGGCGCCGCTTTGCTCGATGAAACAGGCAGCGCGCTTCCCGATGGAGGCGCGGCGTTGACCGACCTCGCCTGGGTTGATCTGTCCACCCTGGATCCGCGCCTCGCCAACGTGGCGTTCACCCTCGCGTCCGACGTCGACAATCCCCTGCTCGGCCCCATCGGCGCTGCCGCCGTTTTCGGCCCGCAGAAGGGAGCAACGCCCGACGACGTCGCTCACCTGGACGGCGCGCTGGCCCGGTTCGTGGAGGTGCTTGAGAAGGAGCTTGGGCCGCGCGCCCGCGCTCTCTCGGAGGCGCCGGGTGCCGGAGCCGCAGGTGGTGTGGGTTACGCAGCCCTCGCGGTACTGAACGCCGAGCGCAGGCCGGGCATCGACGTCGTACTGGAACTCACCGGACTGGCCCGCAAGCTGGACGGTGCGGATCTGGTGATCACCGGCGAGGGCAGTCTGGATGAGCAGAGTCTCGGCGGGAAGACGCCGCTGGGCGTGGCTCTGGCGGCCGGGGACATTCCGGTGATTGCCGTGTGCGGGCGAACAACGCTGACGCTCGAACAGGTCACAGCGGCAGGGTTCCAGGGCGTGTACGCGCTGACCGATCTGGAGCCTGACGTGGACAAGTGCATCGCCAACGCCGGGGAACTGCTTGAGCAGGTAGGCCAGAAGATCGCCGCCTCCCTCGGCGTGGGCGTCGGAACTCAGAGAAACAAGGAGTGAAGAGCTGTGAATGATTCTTATGACCTCGTCATCCGCGGCGAGCGCATTCTGACAACGGCGGGAATCGCCCCGCGTGAAATCGGCGTCCGCGACGGTGTCATCGTGGCAATGGAGCCGCTGGGCAACGGTCTTGACGGCGCCACGGTAGTCGAGCTTGCGCCGGATGAGACGCTGATCCCTGGGCTGGTTGACTCGCATGTGCACGTCAACGAGCCCGGCCGGACGGAGTGGGAGGGCTTTGCCTCAGCCACAAAGGCTGCTGCGGCCGGCGGCGTGACCACCATCATCGACATGCCGCTGAACAGCATCCCGCCCACGGTCAACGTGGACGCGCTCGAGCAGAAGCGGGCGGTGGCGGAAACTCAATCCTTCGTCGACGTTGGCTTCTGGGGCGGCGCCATACCCGGCAACACAGCAGACCTGCGACCACTTCATGACGAGGGTGTCTTCGGGTTCAAGTGCTTCCTGCTCCACTCCGGTGTGGATGAGTTCCCGCACCTCGAGGCCGATGAGATGGAAGCGGACATGGCGGAGCTCAAGACCTTCGACTCCCTCATGATCGTCCACGCCGAGGACTCGCGGTCCATCGACCGTGCGCCGTCCGCCGAGGGCGATCAGTACTCCAAGTTCCTCGCCTCCCGCCCGCGCGGTGCGGAGAACGTGGCGATCGCCGAGGTCATTGAACGGGCGCGCTGGACCGGTGCGCGTGCGCACATCCTGCACCTGTCGTCGTCGGACGCTCTGCCCATGATTGCAACGGCCAAGCGCGACGGCGTGCACCTCACCGTTGAGACGTGCCCGCACTACCTCACGCTGTTGTCGGAGGAGATCCCGAACGGGGCCACGGCGTTCAAGTGCTGCCCGCCGATTCGTGAAGCGTCCAACCGCGAGCTGCTGTGGCAGGGTTTGATCGACGGGACGATCGACTGCATCGTGTCCGACCACTCACCGTCCACCCTGGACCTGAAGGACCTGGAGAACGGCGACTTCGGCGTGGCCTGGGGAGGCGTTTCCTCACTGCAGCTGGGCCTCTCGCTGATCTGGTCGGAGGCGCGGAAGCGGGACATTCCGCTGGAGCAGGTTGTGGAGTGGATGTCAGCCCGCCCGGCCGGGTTGGCACGCCTCCAGCGCAAAGGGAAGCTCGCGCTCGGATACGACGCTGACTTCTCCGTCTTCGCGGCCGACGACACCTTCGTGGTCGACGTGAACAAGCTCCATCACAAGAATCCCATCTCACCGTACGCGGGCAAGGCGTTGTCCGGCGTCGTCCGGTCCACCTACCTCCGCGGTGAGGTGCTGGACCTCGAGAAGCCGACGGGGCGCCTGCTCCGCCGGGGAGCGGCCTGACCCGCCACCAGGACATGCATCGAGTGGGCGCGTAGAACCATCTCTCGTGCGAGCGCGGGTAGTTAGCGCCCACTCGATCCACAGACTCCGGAAGGGTGCTAGCACGTCCGTCCGGGAACGAGGAAGGCCCTCCCCTGCTGAAATTTCCAGCCAAGGGAGGGCCTTCTGTATGTGCTCAACATCAGATCGAGTGGGCGCGTAGAACCACCTCTCGTGCGTGGAGCGGTAATTACCGCCCACTCGATGTGCGCCTGAGAGGTGCAGGCTCGCGAGCCCACCGCCCTACACCGCGCTGAGCTGCTCCCGCAGGCGCGCTACATGGCCCTTCGCGTCAACGCCGTATTCCGCGTGCTGCACCGTGCCGTCCGGACCCACGACGACGGTGGACCGGATGATGCCGACGACGGTCTCACCCTTGAACTGTTTCTCGCCGTACGCGCCCCAGGCCGTGGCGACTTCATTGTCCGCATCCGAGAGCAGGGGAAATGCAAGTCCGTGGTTACTGGTGAAGGATGCGAGCTCATCCGGCGTATCCGGCGAGACGCCGACAACGCTGTAGCCGGCGCCCTGCAGCGATGCGAGGTTGTCGCGGAAATCGCAGGCCTCGGTGGTGCAGCCCGGGGTCTCCGCCTTGGGGTAGAAATACACGACGACGCTGCGGTCACGGAACTCGGCGAGACTCACCGGCTGCCCGTCAGCGTCTGGAAGGGTGAACGAGGGGGCCGGATCTCCGACCGCAAGCTGATTGCTCATGCGCTACTCTTTCGTCTGGTGATATTTCTTTACTGTATTGTGAAAAGCTTAGTTTCCGCAGAGGTCCGGGTCAAAAGACTTTTTTGGTCGTAGTGTTCACTGTTCCATACGGCCGGACGGTGGATTACGACGACGCCGGTTGCGTAAGGTTCTAGGTATGGCCCCCCTTCGTAATAGCCGCGCTGCTGCGCTTCCCGCCAAGCTGTCCCGTTCCTGGCTGCTCGCCTCTGCGGCATCGGAGCAAAACTTCGCGCCGGCGCTGGCCTCCGAAGCCGACTCAGTGGTCTTCGATATCGAGGACGCTGTGCCCGCGGAATCCAAGCCGGAGGCGCGTGAACGGGTGGTCGAGGCGCTCTCCACCGGCATGACGGCCTGGGTCCGGGTCAACGGTATTGAAACCGACTTCTGGGCTGCGGACCTAGCCGCGTTGTCCAAGGCGCCCGGCCTGCGCGGCGTCATGCTCGCCATGACGGAGAAACCGGAACAGGTCACGCACACTGCTATGCGGCTCCAGGCGGGTACCCCGGTGCTCGCGCTGGTCGAATCCGCGCTGGGCATCGAGAACGCCACGGCCATCGCCAGCGCTCCCGGCACGTTCCGCCTGGCGTTCGGCGTGGGAGACTTTCGCCGCGACACCGGCGCTTCGGATGACCCGATGGCCCTGGCCTACGCCCGCGCCAAGCTCGTGGTCGCTTCCCGGGTGGGGCAGCTCCCCGGCCCGATCGACGGACCGACGGTGGGCGCCCTCGGTGATGATCTGTTGGAGGCGTGCAAGGTCACCGCATCGATGGGCATGACCGGAAAACTCTGCCTGCGCCCCGACGCCGCGGACACCATCAACACCGGCCTGTCTCCCAGCGAATCCGAGATCCAGTGGGCGCACGAGCTCCTCGACGCGCACGCGTCCGGCGCCGTCGTGGGAGACGGCTCCTACCTGCCAAGACTGGCCCGCGCCCAGAAAATCTCCTCGCTGGCTGACTCCTACGGACTCTGGAACGCCTGAGTCCCGCCCGCACAAAGTCTCTCCAGCACAAACGACGACGGCGACCGCTCACCGAAGGGTGAGGGTCGCCGTCGTCGTAATGGCAGTCTGGAATCAGCGCCGGCGGTACCGGTTGACCATGGGGCAATCGAAGGGATCGCGGGCCGCAAGCCCCACCCGGTTGAGGTAGGAGACAACCGCTCCGTAGGAGGCGGCTACACCAACCTCGGTGTAGGGGACCTTGAGGCGTTCGCAGTGCTCGCGCACAATGACCGCTGCCCGGCGCAGGTGTGGGCGCGGCATGTCGGGGAAGAGGTGGTGCTCAATCTGGAAGTTGAGGCCGCCGAAGGCGTTATTGATGAAGTTACCGCCGCGGATGTTACGCGAGGTGAGGACCTGCTTCTGGAAGAAGTCCAGCTTGCTGTCCCGCGGGATGACCGGCATGCCCTTGTGGTTCGGCGCGAATGAGGCACCCATGTAGATACCGAAAACCGCCATCTGTACGCCGATGAACGCGAACGCCATGCCGACGGGCAGGAACCAGAACAGCACCCCGAGGTAGAGACCGAATCGCATCGCGAGGAGCGCAAGCTCAACCCAGCGGCCCTGGACGGCGCCGGGGCTGAACAGGGTGGCGATCGAACGGGCGTGTAGGTTCAGGCCCTCGAAGGTCAGGAGCGGGAAGAAGAGGTATCCCTGGCGGCGCGTGATCCAGGCCTGGATGCCCTTGGCCTTGGCGGCGTCTTCCTCCAGGAACGAGATGGTGTCCACCTCGATGTCCGGGTCCTTGCCCACCACGTTGGGATCATTGTGGTGGCGGGAGTGCTTGTTCATCCACCACTGGTAGCTGATTCCGACGACGCCGGCAGCCAGGATACGCCCGGACCAGTCGTTGGCGCCGCGGGAGGCGAAGATCTGGCGGTGGGATGCCTCGTGCGCCAGGAAGGCGATCTGAGTCATGACGATGCCCAGGACGCCGGCGATCAGAAGCTGGAACCAGGTGTCACCGAGGAGCGCGAAGCCGGTCCAGGACGCTCCAAGCGCGAGTCCGAGGAGCACCATGATCGAAATGTAGAAGCCGCGCCTGCGGGTCAGCAGGCCTTCCTTGCGCACTTGCTTGAGCAGCGTGGCGTAGGAGGCAACGACGTCGTTCGGTTTGGCAACTCGGACGGAGCGCGCTGATGAAGTGATGGTCATAAAAATCCCTGAGGTCGAGAATCGACTTCCCAGCCGTGAAAGGGTCCCCATTTCCCCGAAGATTCCTCAATGCTACAGGCGCTGCCTGATGGTGCGCTGGAAATATGCAGTCTGCTGACTATTCAGCGCCCCAGTGTCAGGGAACGACAAGGGTGTAGATGTTCCAGCCAGTGCCGACCGGTTCTCTGGGCCAGAACTGCCCGGAACCGTTGCCGGGGTAAGTCCACAGCCTGCCCGAGCTGTCGCGCGCGAGGAGATCCGCCGCGGAGTCGTTGCCGAACAATCCCGGTCCGGTCAACCCCGACATGCTGTTCCAGCCCACGCCGATGCGGGAGCGGGAAGTGAAGCCGCCTTTGCCGTTGCCGGGATACAGCCAGAGTTGTCCGGAACTGTCCCTTGCGTGCAGGTCTGACTTCTTGTCGCCGTTGAAGTCTCCTACGCCAACTATTGCGTTCATGCTGTTCCAGCCGGTGCCGATATGAAGTCGGCTCGTGAACCCCCCTGTCCCGTTCCCGGGGTAGAGGAAGAGCCTGCCGCCTGCGTCGGAGGAAATGAGGTCGGGGATCGTATCGCCGTTGAAGTCACCAGGCGTTGCCAGTGCGGTCATGCTCCGCCATCCTGAACCGATCTGTTGCCGCGCTTGCAGGCGTCCCGCTCCATTTCCCGGATAGAGCCAAAGGGCTCCGGCGGTGTCTCGAGCAATGACGTCGGCTTTCCGGTCACCGTCGAAGTCGCCAGGCATCAGAATGGAAGTCATCGAATTCCATCCCGAGCCGATTTTCACCCGGGCTCCCATCGTGTTGTTCCAGGCTCCGGCGTAGTACCAGAGCGCGCCAGCGGCATCCCGGGCGAGAATATCCGGGCGTCCGTCTCCGTTCAGGTCTTTCTGTGCAGGCCGGGGGAGTTTCACGACAACCGGCTCAGACACCATGGTCTTGTCGCTGTATCCGGGCGCATGCACCTTCACCCGGGCTTCGATGGTCTTGCCCAGGAGCTCCTTCGTGAGGTAGATGTCCTGCCACTGGGGAAGCTGGACGCCGTCTGCATACAGCCGGAAAGTGAAGCCGGTGCCGGTTGGCCATGAACCGCTGATTTCCGCCCGGAGCCAGGTTTCTGTCTCACCCGGACCGGTGAGCGTGAGGGTATGGGGTCCGAATTCATCGAGGTTCCCATACCGGACCTCAGTGATAGAAGCAGAACGCCGCGTTCTTTGTGTTCCGTCCGGCCAGGTTCCGGTTACGTGAACTTGCAGGTCTTCACCGGATCGCGCGTACTCAAGCTTGTGAGTAGGTGCTGTCGCGCCTTCAATCGGCACGGCCGGCGAATTCGCCAATGACGGATGCACGATCCACATCCACTGATAGGACAAGCTGACCGGTCCTGGTCCCCAGACTCCCGGATCTGCCGTCAGCGTGTGGGGCACCTGGTTTATCCCACTGATCGTTGGCGACGCTGTCTGATATTCGGCCGGGTCAACGATTGTGAACGTGAATGGTGAGGTTTCCTCCGGGTAGTGATCAAAGGACGATGAGTAGTGCATCACCCCGCTGTTGTCCACCAGATTCAGATCGGCTACCCAGTATGTTCCCGGCTCGAGAGTCCCCGCATCAGTAGTGAATGTGTGGTCCCATTCCCACAGGTTGTTTCCCACATTGCGCGCCTGAACGTCTTCGTAGACGTAGTGGTGGAAGTGAGGACCCTTGATAGTGAGCCCAAAGGACCTGATGCCCTGAAGGTCCTCGGCGCGCACGCGCACAGTAATGGGTTTTCCAGGCTCAGAACTCGACGGCGAGAAGCTGACATCCTTGATGCGCGGTCCAAGGTGGTACTCCGTGCCCGTCACTTCCACGGTAGGAGAAGCCATGTCCGAGGGAAACGTGTACCAACTGCTGGCGCGTCCATCACTCAGGTAACCCTCGCTGATATACAGCGTCCCGGATGGAAGCGAGCTATCCGTGAGGGGCAGCGAGATTGTCCCGGTCCAGGAACCGTCGGCTAGCCTTGTCGACTCGATGATGTAAATCGGCTTGTACCAACTTGGATCTGAGTCGGACTTCAGGTTGAAATAGCCGCTCGGTACTCCCGCCTCATCCACTGCGGTCCAGCGAAACACGATGGTGTCCCCTGGGCTTGCAGAGGGACCGGACTCGGCAACGAGGCCGGTCAGCACCGGGGCCCCGGGCATGATGGTTGCAGCTGTACTGGGAGGTACTGCCAACGCCGTGATGAACAGCAAGGCCATCAGGACGGCGCCGAATCGGGCTGCGACGGATTTGCCGCTCATATTCATCTATCTTTCCGCTGCAGGTAACCGCGCACCTGCGCGTCGAACGGTACTCTATCCCGCGAAAAACGGCACAGTTCCTCACACTGTAAAACTTGAGTGAAAACTGAGCTTCAGACTGCGACTTCACCGGCCCGGACGCAGAAACGCCGGCCTGCTCCCCGACCTACCGCTAACAACGGAGGCCAGGCAACAAGCCGGCGAATCTGTGGGGAGAAGCTACTCCACTACGGGGATGGACTGTGCCTCCAAAGCGTCGACCGTCTGCTCCTGGCCGCTCTGCAGAGCTTCCATCAGGGTGGACTCGCCGCCGATCGCAGCACCGAAGCCGTCAGAGACATCCGTGTAGGTCTGCGTCATGGTGGGGCCCCAGGTGAATTCGGGGTCGACGTTTTCAGAGGCCTCGGCGAAGACGTCGTAGACAGCCTGTCCGCCGAAGAACTCCGACTCACCGGCGAATGCCTCCAGGTCAGCACCCGCACTCGCTGCCGGGTACAGCCCGCCGAGCTCGTTCGCCAGCGCCAGTGCCTCGGGATCGGTGTTGAGCCACAGCGCAAACTGCGAGGCTTCATACGGGTTGTCGGATCCCTTCAGGACTGCGGTGGAGGAGCCGCCCCAGTTACCGGCAGCACTCTGGCCCGCGTCCCACTGCGGCATGGGAGCGACAGCCCAGTTGCCGGCGGTATCCGGCGCACCGCTCTGCAGCGTCGAGGTGCCCCAGACCGCGGAGACCCAGGTCCACTGGTCGCCCTCGTTGAAGGATGCATTCCACTCGTCGGAGAACGAGGGGAGGGTGGATACGAGGTCATCCTCGAGCAGTCCCTGCCAGTACTCGGCCACCTGCGTTGACTCTTCGCCTGTCAGGTTGACCTCCCAGCCGTCGTCCTCGCTGCTGAACCACTCGCCGCCCGCCTGCCAGACAAGACCGGCGAACCAGTTCACGTCCGAGCGCGGGAAGTTGGTGATGTAGCCGCCTTCCTCACGGATCTGCTCGGCGGCGGTTGCGTACTCTTCCCAGGTGGTCGGGACCTCAATCCCGGCCTGCTCGAAGAGGTCCGCGCGGTAGAAGAGGGCCATGGGTCCGCTGTCCTGCGGGATGGCGTAGACCGCGTCCTCCTCGCCGAAGGTCACCTGGTTCCAGGTCCAGTCGATGAACTGGTCGCCGGCATTGCCGACACCTTCACAGGCCGCGATGTTCTCGAGCCCGTCCTGAACACGGAAGTTCGGGAGGGCGTCATACTCGATCTGACCGAGGTCCGGCGCGTTGCCCGCCTGCAGCTGGTTGAAGAAGTTCTGGTAGGTGCCGGAGTTTCCGTTGGGGCCGGTCTGGACGGTCACCTGGACGTCCGGATTCTCCTCGTTCCACAGCTCCACCACCTGGTCCATCCCGGGGACCCACGTGGTGAAGGTCAGCTCCACGGGCTCGGTGGAGGGCTCGCACGCTGCTGCTTCGGGAGCGCCGGAGGTGTCCCCTCCGCCGGCGCAGCCCGCGAGGGCCAGAGCGGAGACCATGACGACGGCGGCGGTGGTCTTTCCGTGATGCATACGCATTCTGTTTTTTCCTTTGTGTATGGACGGTGCCGGCGACGGGTGCCTCCGGCAGTTTCTTGGGGTCTGGTTACTTGACGCTTCCCGTACCGAGTCCGCTGCTCCAGAAGCGCTGCAGCCCGAGGAAAGCGATGATGAGGGGAAGGATGGAGACGAGCGCGCCGATGATCACGAACGTGCGCAGCTCCGGAATCTGGCTGATCTGGCTGTTCCACGCGTACAGGCCCAGCGTCACCGGAAAGAGGGCCTGGTCGCGCAGCATGATCAGCGGGAGGAAGAAGTTGTTCCAGATGGTGACGAACTGGAACAGGAAGATGGTTACCAGCGCCGGCGCCATGAGGCGGCTGGAGACGGTGAAGAAGGTACGCACCTCACCGGAGCCGTCCAGCCGGGCTGCCTCGAGGAGCTCCCCGGGAACCGAGGCTGCGGCGTAGATCCGGGCGAGGTAGACACCGAAGGGGCTGACGAGGCTGGGCAGGAAGACCGCCCAGTAGGTGTTGGTCAGGTTCACTTCGCTGAAGATCAGGAACAGCGGCAGGGCCAGCGCCGTGGCCGGTACCAGGACCCCGCTGAGGACCACGTTGAAGATGGCTTCCCGGCCCTTGAACTCGTACTTGGACAGCGCGTAGCCGCACATCGCCGCAATGATGGTGCCGAGGAACGCCCCGACCCCCGCGTACAGGGCGCTGTTCAGGAGCCATTTGACGAAGAGTCCGTTTTCATACGCGAACAGGCCGGTGATGTTGCTGAAGAAGGTCGAGACGGAGTCCGGGGTGAACCACAGCGCGGACGTCCCGGTGATGTCGCCGCCGGACTTCGTGGAGGTGACCAGCAGCCACCAGATCGGGGTCAGGAAGTACAGGGTGAAGACGCCCATGATGAGCATGGCTGCACTGCGGGACATGATGCTTTGCCGCGGACCCCTGGAACGGGACTTCTCCGGGGCGGACAGGGGAACGGCTGCCGTGGTCATTGGGATACCTTCCGCTGGGTTGCCTTCAGGAAGACGAAGGAGAGGATGAAGGTGGCGATTGCGAGGACAACCGAGAACGCAGCGGCCAGGTTGTAGTTGGGGATCGACGCCGTGGTGTAGACCGCGAGGTTCGGTGTGTAGGTGCTGCTGATCGCCGAGCTGAAGCTGCGCAGCGTCTGGGGTTCCGCGAGGAGCTGCAGCGTGCCGATGATGGAGAACACGCCGGTGAGGATGATCGCCGGAGTTACCAGCGGGATCTTGATCCGCCAGGCGATCTGGGCGTTGGAAGCGCCGTCAAGCCGCGCGGCCTCGTAGATCTCCGTGGGAATGGCGAGCAGCGACGCGTAGATGATGAGCATGTTGTAGCCGACGTACACCCAGGTCACGATGTTCGCGATGGACCACAGGACCAGGGACCCGTCGAGGAAGTTGATCTCCGAGGTGACGGCGCTGAACGGTGAGAGCGAGGGGGAGTACAGGAATCCCCACATGATCGCCGCGATGACGCCCGGGACCGCGTACGGCGCAAAGAACGCGAGGCGGAAAAATTTCTTGCCCTTGAGCAGCGGCGAATCGAGCAGCAGCGCGAAGAGCAGCGCCATGCCGAGCATGATCGGCACCTGCACCGCACCGAAGAGGAGGACCCGGCCGACGGACGCCCAGAACGCCTCGTCCTGGAACACGATCGCGTACTGGCTGAGCCCGCCGAAGACCTGCTGGGGTGCGCCGAACGTGCCCTCCCGCTCGACCGTGAGGAGCGACTGGATGATCGCGAAGATGATCGGAGCCGCATAGAAGAGGAGAAAGAGCACGGCGAACGGCGCCACGAAAACGGCGACCGCCCTGCGCGTGCTGCGCCGCTTGTTGGAAATGTGCCGTGAGCCCTTTGCGGTGCCCGGCGGGTTGGTGCCCGGCGGGTTCTGGGCGTGGTCCAGGGTAGCCATCAGGAGGCCTCCTTGCCTGTTGATACGGTGCTGCCTGTTGAATGGGTGCGTACAACGCGGACCGTGCCCGCCGGAACGACGACGACGTCGGCAACTTCCGTGCCGAGCACCAGTTCAGTTCCGGTGATCCGGTGTTTGTAGTCCTGCGTGGTGTGGTTGATGACGAAGAGATAGCGCTGATCTCCGGAAACCCGCTCGACGGTTTCCACGCCGCGCGTCCCGGAGGCCGGAATGCCGGCGGCGCGGGCGGCGTCGCTGACCACTTCCAGCAGGGTTTCCTTGCCGAGCGAAGTGCCCAGGTACCAGGCGTGGCCGTTCCCGAAGGAATTGCGGGTGACGGCGGCGGTCCCGGCGAGGTGACCCTCGGTGATGGTGAGAACAGCTTCAGCGCCCGTGGTGCGAAGGGCTTCGCTCCAGAGTGCCGCCGTCGTGCCGTTTGAAAGCTGCAGTTTCTGGCCGGCGGCCAGCGGGTGGAATTCCTCGACCCGGATGCCGAGCAGGTCGCGGAAGGCGCCGGGGTAGCCTCCCGGGCGCACCCTTTCGTTTTCATCGACGATGCCGCTGAAGAAGGAGATGACAGCGGTGCCGCCCCGGCGGACGTAGTCGGTGAGCCGGCCGGCGTCGTCGTCGCTTATGAGGTAGAGCGCAGGGACGAGCACGAGGTCATAACCGGTGAAGTCGCCGTCCGGCGGCAGGAAATCGGCGGTGATGCCGGCGTCCCACAGGGCGCCGTAGAGCGCATGCACCTGGTCCAGGTAGCGGAGGTCGGCGGAAGGGTGGGAGTCGGAATCGCACGCCCACCAGGCCTCCCAGCTGAAGACCACCGCTGCCCGCGCTGTGACCGTACTGCCGGCGACTTCGCGCAACCGGCCCAGGGTCCCGCCCAATTCGATGACCTCACGCCAGATTTTCGAGTCGGTGCCGGCGTGGGGAAGCATGGCCGAGTGGAACTTCTCACTTCCCTGCAGGGAGGCGCGCCACTGGAAGAAACACAGGCCGTCCGCACCGCGGGCGAGGTGGGAAAGGGAGTTGCGCAGCAGTTCGCCGGGCGCCTTGGCGATATTCCGCGGTTGCCAGTTGACTGCGCTGGTGGCGTGTTCCATCAGGATCCAGGGCCGGTTCCGGGCCAGGCCCCGGGTGAGGTCAGCGGCGAGGGCGATCTCCTGCACCGGGTCCTCGAGCCGGTGATCCGGGTAGTGGTCGTTGGCGATGACATCCATCTCCGGTGCCCACTGCCAGTAGTTCTGGGTGCGGATGTGCGCAGTGACCATGAAGTTGGTGGTGACGGGGAAGTCGCTGTGCATGCGGAGAATGTCGGCCTCGGCCCGGTAGTACCCGAGGAGTTCGTCGGAGCTGAAGCGGCGGAAATCCAGGACTTGCGTGGGGTTGGGGGTGGCGTGCGGGGTGCGCGGTGGGAGAATCTGCTCCCAGGCCGAGTACCGCTGGCTCCAGAACGCGGTGCCCCACGCAGCGTTGAGGGCATCCAGGGTGAGGTAACGGTCCTGCAGCCAGCCCCGGAAGGACGCAGCCGATGTGTCGCAGTAGCACAGCGCGTTGTGGCAGCCGAGTTCATTCGATACGTGCCAGAGGCGCACTGCTGGGTGCGCGCCGTACCTGCGGGCGACTTCCTCGACGAGCCTGAGTGCATGAGCCCGGAAAACGGGGGAGCTGGGGCACCAGGCCTGACGCCCGCCCGGCCAGCGGGTTTCGCCGTCAACCGTGATCGGAAGGATCTCCGGGTACGCCGTGGTGAGCCATGGCGGAGGGGAAGCGGTGCCGGTTCCCAGGTTGACGCCGATGCCGTTTGCGTGGAGGAGGTCCATGATGGCGTCGAGCCGGTCGAAGTGGAACGTGTCAAGGCCGGGCTGGAGTTCCGCCCAGCCGAAGATGTTGACGGCCACCAGGTTGACCCCGGCCTCGCGCATCAGCTGCACGTCTTCCGCCCACGTGGCCTCGTCCCACTGTTCCGGGTTGTAGTCGCAGCCGAACACCAGGCCGCCGTCGGGGGCGAGTTGGGTGATCGGTGAGATGGTGGTCGGCACGTAAGGTCCTTGACTGTTCGCTGTTGCTTCTGTGAACGTTCCCAGAAAGCGCGAAGCGCGATGTTCTGCGCGATCTGGGAACGTTCACAGAGTAGTCTGCGTCACACCGGCATGTCAACGTTTTATTCGGATCCGCCGGTTCGTCAGCTCCGTTACAGTATCGGTATGGACTCCACTCGCGTGCGCCGTCGGCGGGCAACAATTAATGATGTTGCCTCAGCGGCGGGTCTGTCCCGGGGGACGGTCTCGCGCGTCGTGAACGGGGAAAAGTACGTCTCGCCCGAGGCGAAAATGGCGGTTGAGTCGGCCATTGCGCAGGTAGGTTACGTCCGCAATTCGGCGGCGCGGAACCTGGTGCGGCAGGAGTCCCGCGCGATCGGTCTCATCATCCATGAGCCGCACTCCCTGTTGTTCGAGGACCCCAACATCGGATCGATCCTCCTCGGCGCAAACTCGGTGCTTTCCGCGGCGGACTACCAGTTGGTTTCCCTGATCATCGACACCGCGCGGGACAGCCGGCGGGTGGCAGACTACCTGCGCGGGGGGCTGGTGGACGGCGCCGTCATCATCTCTGCGCGAACCGCGGATCCCATTGCAACGGCGGTGCGGAACCTGAAGATTCCGGCCGCCTTCGTCGGTCATCCGCCGGGTACACCCGACATTCCGTACGTGGGGATCGACAACGTGGCAGCCGCCCGGACAATTGTGCGGCGGTTGCTGGATACCGGTCGGACCAGGGTCGGGATGATCGCCTGTGCGCTGGACCGCGACTCCGGCCAGGATCGGCTTGAGGGCTTCCGGGCGGCGCTTGGGCCGGCGTTCGATCCGGACCTCGTTCTGGAGTTTCCGCTCTACACCTATGCCGCCGGCGCTGACGGCATGGCCGAACTCCTGCGGAGGCGGCCGGACATCGACGGCGTTTTTGCCGCCTCTGATGCGGTGGCGGCGGGTGCCATGGCCACCCTGCAGGAGCAGGGCAGGCGGGTGCCGGACGACGTCGGGATAGTGGGCTTCGACGACAGCAGCTGGGCCCTGCGCTGCAAGCCGCAACTGTCCACGGTCAAGCAGCCGGCGGACCTGCTGGGCCGCGCGGCCGCGGAGCTTGTCCTCGCCCAGATCGAGGGCAAGGAGGCTGAAGTGCGGATGCTGAGCACCACGGTGGTGTGGCGGAAGTCCGCCTGAGGCGAAGGGAGGGCAGCCGGCCGCATAACCATCCCGCAACGCCGGACGCCGGCTGTTCCACGAGCACCCCGGCTGTGTGATGCTATGTTCCAGCGGTTGGGCGACGGCGCCCCCGTTCGGGAGGGGGTGGGATCGTGTTGGTGGGAGTCAAACGGGAAACCCGGGCCGGTGAACGCCGCGTGGCGGCCACCCCCGCTTCGGTCCGCCAGCTGATGAAGCTCGGCCTGGACATCGCGGTGGAATCTGACGCCGGAGTTCAGGCGGGCCACGACGACGCCGCCTACCGCACCTCCGGCGCCGACGTCGTTGCCCGCCTCGGCCACGTCGACGTCCTGTGCCACGTGGCGCCGTTGACGCCGGATGAGGCCAGCGCCCTGAGGCCGGGCACGATCACGGTCGGTTTCGCTTCCCCGGCGGCTGAGCTGCCCACCGTTAGCGCGCTGGCGCAGGCCGGGGTTGCGTCGTTTGCACTCGAACTCATCCCCCGGATCTCGCGCGCGCAGACCATGGATGCGCTGTCCTCCCAGTCCCTCGTTGCCGGCTACCGGGCTGTCCTTGAGGCGGCCATCCGGTTCCCGCGCTTCTTCCCCCTGTACATGACCGCGGCCGGGACCGTGCCACCCGCACGCGTCCTCGTGCTCGGCGCCGGCGTCGCAGGGCTTCAGGCAATCGGGACCGCAAAGCGGCTGGGTGCGCGGGTGTCCGCGTACGACGTCCGCCCCGCCTCAGCAGACGAGGTTGCCTCCCTTGGCGGCAGCTTCATCAACCTCGACCTCGACGCCATCGAGGGGTCCGGCGGGTATGCCCGCGAGATGAGTCAGGACCGGGCCGCACGGCAGCGGGAACTCCTCGCGCCGCATGTGGCGGCGTCGGATGTGCTGATCACCACCGCAGCCGTCCCCGGCAGGCCCGCCCCGCTCCTGGTGACCACCGACATGGTCGCCGGGATGAAGGGCGGCGCTGTCGTTGTCGATCTCGCCGCCGAGACGGGAGGCAACGTGGAGGGCGTCAAGGCCGGGCACGACGTCGCCGTCCCCGGCGTCGGCGGCACCGTCACATTGGTGGGGATGAAGGACGCGGCATCGGCAATGGCGACTGACGCATCCCGACTGTTCGCCGCCAATGTCGCGAACCTCGTGGAGCTCATGACCGTCGACGGGCGAGTAGTCCCGGACTTCAACGACGACGTGGTTTCCGCTGCATGCCTCACCCACGACGGCCGCGTGATGCACCAGCCCACGGCAGCCTTGCTGAAGGGAGTGCCCTGATGGACCTGCCCGCCCTGCTCACCGTAGTGGTTCTTTCCGTGTTCGTTGGCTTTGAGGTGGTCTCCAAGGTAACGAGCACGCTCCACACACCTCTCATGTCCGGTGCCAACGCGATTCACGGGATTATTCTCATCGGTGCCATTCTCGTAGCGGGACAGGCCACTGAGCCGCTGCCGCTGGGCCTGGCGCTGCTGGCGGTGCTGCTCGCGACGGTGAACCTGGTGGGCGGCTTTGTGGTGACCGATCGGATGCTCCACATGTTCCGCGGCCGTGATCAGGCCCGGCAGGCGGACAGGGATCCCGGCGCATGAACCTCCTGCCCGTCGAGGTGACAGCACTGCTGTACCTGGCTGTTGCTGTGTGCTTCATCCTGGCGCTGAAGGGCTTGAGCTCTCCGCGGACCGCCCGGCGTGGCAACCTGATCGGCGCCGGGGGAGCGGCGCTCGCCGTCGTCATCGTCTTCCTCTCCACGCGCCTGGAGAACGTGCCGGCCATCCTCATCGCGATAGCGGTGGGAGCTGCGGTGGCAGCGCCGATCGCGCGAGGCGTCCACATGACGCAGATGCCCCAACTTGTCGCGCTGTTCAACGGGGTCGGCGGCGGTGCAGCCGCGCTGGTGGCCATCCTTGAACTGGCAGCGCACGACGGCGCGTGGACGCGTGCCGCCGTCGTCTTCACCATGGTGGTGGGGGCGGTGTCCTTCGCTGGTTCGGGGGTTACGGTCGCGAAACTACAGGAGCTGATGACCACCCGGCCGGTCATCTTCAGCGGGATGCGCTGGATGATGTCCGCCGTCGTCGTCGCTCTTCTGGTCGCTGCGGTCCTGGTGACCGTTACGGGAAACGTGGTGTGGGCGACCGTCCTGCTGCTGCTCGGGCTGGCAGGCGGTGTTCTGCTGGTGCTGCCGGTCGGCGGGGCCGATGTACCAATTGTCATCTCCCTGCTCAATGCGTTCACGGGCCTTGCGGTGGCGGCGTCCGGCATCGTCCTGGACAACGTGCTGCTGCTGGTGGCGGGAACGTTGGTCGGGGCGAGCGGCACGATCCTGACGCGGGCGATGGCCGCAGCCATGGGACGCGGCGTGGCGGGAATTATGTTCGGAGCGTTCCGTGGAGGCTCCACTGCCGGGTCGGGAACCCTGAGCGAGCGACCCGTGCGGTCATCGGGCGCAGAGGATGTGGCCGTCATGCTCGGGTATGCGCAGCGCGTGGTGATTGTGCCGGGGTATGGCCTCGCTGTGTCGCAGGGTCAGCATACGGTTGCGGAGCTTGCGGAGACGCTGGAAGCCCGCGGTGTAGAGGTGTCCTTCGCAATTCATCCGGTGGCTGGACGGATGCCCGGGCACATGAACGTGTTGCTGGCGGAGGCGAACGTGCCGTACGAGTCGCTGAGGGAGATGGCCGAGGTCAATCCCGAGTTCCGGAACATGGACGTTGCTCTGGTGGTCGGGGCGAACGACGTGGTGAACCCGGCGGCGAAGACCTCGCCTGGGTCCCCGATTTACGGCATGCCGATTCTGGAGGTGGCCGACGCCGCGCAGGTGGTATTCCTGAAGCGTTCGATGCGGCCGGGATTCGCGGGCATCGAGAACGAGTTGCTGTACTCGCCGCAGACGACGCTGCTGTTCGGCGATGCCAAGGAGTCACTGACGAGGGTGCTCGGCGCAGTGAAGGCGCTCTGACAGCAGCGACGCGCAGCCAGAAACGGTCTGCGGGTGCAGGGCTGCGGAACAGAAACTGCCCGCGGGTGCGGGGCTGCGGAACAGAAACTGCCCGGAGGTGCAGGGCTGCGGAACAGAAACTGCCCCCGGGCGCAGAACCGCCGGTTCGAACCGGCAGCCCTGCGCTCAGGGGCAGTTTCTGTGCGAGAGTGCTACCGACGGACGCTGCGGTTGCGGCGGCCCGACAGTGACTCGGCCACGCCGATCAGCAGAACCGCTGCGATGACCGCAAGGATGAAACCGAGCACGTTCAGCTCGAAGATTCCGCCGGTGTGGAAGAAGCTTGCTATCAACCCGCCGATGACGGATCCGGCGAGCCCCAGCAGCAGGGTCGCGAGCAGCCCGAGGTTCTGCTTACCCGGCTTGATGAGCCGGGCGAGTGCCCCGATAATCAATCCGGCAATGATGAAACCGATCATGATGCCTCCTAAAGATGAGTGTTTCCTCCGAGAACACTAAGCCTGCTTTCTAGTGAGGGCAACTGGTGGCGGTTGCACGGGCCCATACGCGGCGGTCGCACGGGCCCATACGCAGAGAAACTGCCCGGAGGCGCAGGGTCGCCGATTCGAACCGGCGGCCCTGCGCCCAGGGGCAGTTTCTGTGCTGGGCTGCACGCGATGCCGGGCGCACGCTACCGGCAAGCCCCACCGCTAACGCGCGGCCGGCCCGGTACTGCCGCGCCGCCTGAGCTCGGGCTGGAACGTGGTGTGCGAGGGCTTGGACCCGCCGTCCCCCAGGAGCCGGCGCATCTCGTGCCACGCCTGCTCGCCGATGTCATTGATCGGCACCGCGGCGGTGGTGAGCGGGGGCGTGGTGTAGTTCGCGAACGGGATGTCATCGAACCCGGTGATCGAGATCTGCCCAGGTACGTCGATGCCGCGCTCATGTAGGCCGCTCAAGAGTCCCATGGCTACGAGGTCGTTGAAGGCCAGTACACCGGTGGCGCCGGTTTCGAGGACGCTGTCCACCGAGCCGTGCCCGGCCTCGAAGCTCGACCCGCCGGACAGAACCGTCAGTTCAATCCCCGGGTTGTCCACGCGGAACTTCTCCAGCCCCTGCAGGCGTGCCTGGTTGGACGCGCTTCGCTCGGGTCCTTCGAGAAACGCAAGCGTGGTGTGGCCGAGCTCCACGAGGTGCGCCGCCAGGTCCTTCACGCCCTGCCCGTAATCGACCACGAGGCTCGGAGTCTCGGTGTCCGTCGTCGAGCGGTTGACCAGAACCAGTGGCCGCAGCGACGGAAGGAGCGCCTCCAGTTCCGCCTCGTTCATGCGTGGCGCGCAGAGCACGACGCCGTCACACCGCCGTCGTGCTTCGCCCGCCAGGATTGATTCCTCGCTGGACACTTCCGATGAATCCGCGATCAGGACGCGGTAGCCATCCTGGGCGGCGGCACGGCTTACGCCGCGGAGCATCCCCTGGAAAGTAGGATTGGCCAGATCAGGCACGACGACGCCGATGGTGTCGGTCTTGCCCAGCGCCAGGCTGCGCCCCACTGCGTTGGGCTGGTAGTTCAGTTCGGCGGCGGCGCTCCGGACCCGGGCCGCTATGTCCGGATCCACCGAGAAGTTGCCGTTCATGACGCGCGAGACCGAGGCCAGCGAGACTCCTGCTCGCTGCGCGACGTCGGTGATGCCTACCCTGCGGTTGGCTGCTTTCCTGGCCATAGGTTCCTCATCCGGGCTGGGGATCGGCGTCCCCGCGGCAAATGGTTGACGGGTACACCAGTGTGTTGATAGAAAGCATATAACCTATTTCAGAAAACGTTTTCTCACATCACATCCACGGTGTCTCATCATCACCGGGGACCGTGACCGAAGGAGCCCCATGAGCACCGCCCCCCATACTGTTCCTGTGGAGCAGCAGTCCGCTTCGAGGCCGGAGCAGCGCGAGCGCACCCGCCTGGTGCTCGTCGGCACCGGCTCGCGGGCGGAAATGTATGTCCGCGCTGCCCTCGGCGATCATGCGTCCTCCGCTGAACTCGTGGCCATCAGCGACAACAACCCGGGACGGGTTGAGTACTACCTGGCTCTTGCCGCGGAACTCTCGGCGGAACTTTCGCCGAGGACAACGGTCCTGCAGTTCCGCCCGGAGGAGCTGACGCAGTTCATCCGGGACAACGGCATCGACCGCGTCATCGTGACCACGCCTGACTACACGCATGCCGATTACATCGTCGAGGCGCTGGAAGCGGGAGCGGACGTCGTCGTCGAAAAGCCGCTCACCATCGACGCCGAGGGCTGCCGCCGGATCTGCGACGCGATTGAGCGTACCGGCCGCGACGTCGTTGTGACCTTCAACTACCGGTACTCACCCCGCAACAGTGCGCTGAAGGAGATCATCCAGAGCGGCGCGATCGGCACGGTGACGTCCATCGACTTCAGCTGGATGCTGGACACCGTCCACGGCGCCGACTACTTCCGCCGCTGGCACCGGCAGAAGGAGAACTCCGGCGGTCTGCTGATCCATAAGGCGTCCCATCACTTCGACCTCGTGAACTGGTGGATCGACGACGTTCCCGAACGCGTCTTCGCCAGCGGTGGGCTGCGCTTCTACGGGGACAGCAACGCCGCCGGCCGCGGACTAACGGACCGCCCCGGGCGCGGCACCATCGACTCCGCCGCGGGGGATCCGTTCGCGCTTGACCTGCGCGAGGATCAGAAGCTGAACGACCTCTACTACGCCAACGAGCACCACGACGGGTACCAGCGTGACCAAGACGTTTTCGCCCCCGGCATCACCATCGAGGACAACCTGGCGCTCGTGGTCGACTACGCGTCCGGAGCGACGCTCAGCTACTCGCTGAACGCGCACAGCCCCTGGGAGGGCTACCGGGTCGCAGTGAACGGAACGCTGGGACGCGCGGAACTTGAAGTTGTGGAGCGGGCCGCGGTCTCCGGCAGCACGGATCAGAAGAACGTCGTCGATCCCAGTGCCACTCCGGTGGAGGAGGACGACGCCGTCCGGATCAACGGCGAACGCCTCATCCTGCAGCGCCACTGGGAACCTGCCGTCGAAGTGCCGATCGTCAACGGGGAGGGCGGCCACGGCGGCGGTGACGCGCTGCTGCTCACCGACCTTTTCGAAGGGCCCGGTGAGGACCCGCTGGGCAGGCCGTCGGGCTACCTCGACGGTCTGCGCGCCGTCGCCGTCGGTATTGCGGGCAACGCTTCACTCGAATCCTCGCTGCCCGTGCGCATCACTGAACTCGGCCTCGGAGCGGACCTCAAAGCGGACCGTGCCGACAATGGGCAGGTGCGCCGTGGCTGAGCGGGCGCAGACTACCGTCCTGGTCTCGGGAGGCTCCGGCCGGCTGGGCCGCAGTGTGGTGACCGGCCTCGCTGAGGCAGGGTACGACGTCGTCTCCGTGGACCGCACGCCGGTCCCCGACGGCGTGTTCCCCACTCATATCCGCCAGGAGGCGGCAGATCTGCTGGCTGCCGGCGTTGCCCGCAGCGTGATGGAAACCCACCGGCCCGACGCCGTCATCCACCTTGCCGCGATCGCTGTCCCGTTCAGTGCGCCGGAGGACGTGATTCTGCAGACCAACAGCCAACTCGCCTTCCAGGTGATGGGCGCCGCGACGGACCTCGGCGTTGGCAGGATCATCACCGCCTCAAGCCCCACGGTCCTTGGCTACGGGGCACCCGCCGGTTGGATGCCGGACGCTTTCCCACTGGATGAGCAGACCACGCCGAAGCCCTGGAACGCCTACGCGCTCTCCAAGCTGCTCGCCGAGCAGACCATGCGCATGTTCGCGGCCGCGCAGGGCGACCGGATTCGGTACGCCGCCTTCCGCCCCTGCTACGTCATCTCGCCCGAGGAATGGGCAGGTGCGCCGACCCAGCAGGGGAACACCGTCGTCGAACGCCTTGACGATCCCGCGCTGTCCGCGCCCGCGATCTTCAACTATGTGGACGCGCGGGATGTCGCGGATTTCCTCGACGTGCTGCTGCAGTCGATGGACCGGATCCCGAACGCCGAGACATTCTTCGTGGGCGCAGCCGATGCACTGGCACGCGAACCGCTGTCCGAGCTCATCCCGCGCTACCTCCCCGCGGTGGGTGCGCTCGCCGGCAACCTGCACGGAACCACCCCGGCCTTCTCCATCGACAAGGCGCGGAAGCTGCTCGGCTGGGAGCCCAAGCGAAGCTGGCGCACGGAGCTCGTGAAATCGGAGCCCGCAACACCGGAGCTTGCCTCCGCAATCCAGGAAGCAAGGTAAATCATGCAGTTCAATGCAGTGCTGTTCTTTCCCGTGACACCGTTCTCGCCGTCCGGTTCGGTTGATACCGCGTTGCTTCAGGAGCACATCGAGTCCCGCCTGAGCTATGGGCCCGGAGGAGTTTTTCCTGCCTGCGGTACCGGGGAGTTCCATGCCCTCGATCTCGAGGAGATTCGCGCCGTCGTCACTACCGCCGTAAGGACAGTCAACGGGCAGGTCCCGGTGGTTGCCGGTACCGGCGGGCCGCTCGGCCACGCCCGTGCCGCGGCGAGGGCGGCGGAAGAAGCGGGGGCTGACGCCTTGCTCGTGCTGCCCCCCTACCTCGTTCGGGGGCCGTCGGAAGGCCTTGTCGCCTACGTGGAGGAGGTGGCTGCCGCTTCCAGCCTGCCGGTCATCATCTACCACCGGGCCAACGGAGCTTTCACCGCCGACGCCGTCGCGCGCCTGGCATCCAACCCGAAGGTGGTTGGATTCAAGGACGGTGTGGGCGACGTCGGGCTTGCGCAGGAGATCGTGTCCGCTGTCGCTGCCACCGGGCGGACCGACTTCCAGTTCTTCAACGGGCTCCTCACCGCGGAACTCAGCCAGGGCGCCTACCGCGGTCTGGGAATCCCGCTCTACTCCTCCGCCGCGTTCGCCATGGCGCCGGGGATTGCCACCGCGTACTACCGTGCCTACATCGACAATGATGAGCCCGCCCGGCACCGCCTGCTGGACGGTTTCTACGCGCCGCTGGTCAGGCTGCGTGATCAGACACCGGGCTTCGGCGTCTCGCTCGTCAAGGCGGGGCTGCGGCTGGACGGGCTCGACGTCGGGTCCGTCCGTCCGCCGCTGGTCGACCCATCCGAGACCCAGCTGGTGGAACTCAAGGCCATCCTTGCGGCCGGCCGTGAGCTCGTGGGCGCATGAGCCCGAAGATCACCGGCCTCTCCGCGCGTCTGGTCACGGCGCCGCTGCGGCGCGCCTGGGGAGCTGACGTGCCGGAGAATCACTTCATCGCGACGACGGTAACTACCGACGACGGCGGTACCGGGCACGGTTTCTCCTGGACGCCCACCATCGGGCCGCAGGCAGTGCTGGCGTTGCTGGAACATGACATCGCGCCATTTGTGGAGGGACTTCCCGCCCGGGCGGAGGAGGTGTGGGACGCCCTCTGGGTCCGGCTCCATGAGGCAGGCGGGGGAGGGCTGACCACCATCGCGATGGCCGGTGTCGACCTCGCCCTGTGGGACCTGGCGGGGAAGCAGGCGGGGTGTTCCGTACCTGACCTGCTGGGCCGGCGTCGGGAAACCGTGCCGGTGTATGGGTCCGGAGTGAACCTGCACTACACCCTCGAGGAGCTCGTTGAGCAGGCCCAGCGGTGGGTCACTGAAGGCCGGCAGGCGGTCAAGGTCAAAGTGGGTAAGCCGGACCTGCGCGAGGATGCCGAGCGGATCGCCGCAGTCCGTGAGGTCATCGGCCCCGACCGCGCACTGATGATCGACGCCAACCAGCGGTGGGACCTGCCCACCACGCTGCGGGCGCTTGAATGGCTCGCGGAGTACGGCCTGCATTGGCTCGAAGAACCGATCCGCGCGGACGATCTCTCTGCCTACCGGCGGCTGCGGCGCTCCTCGCCGGTGCCCATTGCGCTGGGTGAAAACGTGCACACCATCTACCGGTTCCGGGACTTCATCGAGGCGGACGCCGTCGACATCATCCAACCCAACATCATCCGGGTCGGTGGAATCACTCCGTTCCGGCGGATCGTCGAGCTCGCCCGGGCCAACAGCATCGCGGTGGCTCCGCACCTGCTCCCGGAGCTTTCCGGGCAGCTTGCCTCCACTCTTGCGGAAACGGTGTGGGTGGAAGCGGTCGACGGCGCCACCATGACCGAGCTGGGCATCCTCGCCGGACCGTCGCCGGTCAGCATCACTGAATCCGGGCTTGCGGTGACGGGCCAGCCGGGGCTCGGCCTGGAGATCACCCCTACCCGTTGATTTCGCAGGACACGCCCCTTATGGAGCGTCATTAGGGGTGTGTCCTGCCAACTCACGGGGCCTGATGGAGCGCGCGGTCGGCTGACGCGAGGAGCAGGTCCACGAGGACGATCAGCTCATCCAGTGCCACTGCCGGGCTCTCGTCCGGAAGGCTTCCCCGCCGCGGGGGCTGACCCTTTTCGATACCGGCGACGACGTCGGCGGCGAGCTTCCAGCGCAGTGCAATCGCTGCGTCGAACCCCAGGCGGATCTCCTCAAACGTGATGGTGGGTGCCTCTGCCCGGAGAGCTGTGGAGTAGGCGTCCAGAGCGTCATCGACGATCGGCAGCGCGACACCCGCGAGGGCATCGCCGCGGCGGACCGAGGAGAAGACCAAGGATGCGAGGTCCGCTCCCACGGGGCCGGCGCCGATTGATTCCCAGTCGATCAGAACGGTCCGGCCGCCCGAGTGGAAGACGTTTGCGCCGACAGCGTCGTGGTGGCACAGGGTCTGCGGAAGCGATTCCAGAATCGCGCGGTAACGGTTCTGGCTGAGGACCAGTTGCTCGGCGGCGGCCAGCCGGTCCCCGAGGCGCGCGGCTGCACGGGCGTCACCGCGTCGCAGTGTGGCCAGACCCTGCTCGATGGCCTCAGGCTGGCTATGGCGATCAATCCATTCAGTGAAGTACCAGGGCTCCGAGAGTCGGCGCCCCACCCACAGCCCGCCCATGCCGCCAAGGTCGCGCGCGGCGGTGAGCAGGGTCTCCGCGTCCAGCGGCCGTGCGCCCTCGTGGCGGATTTCCTCAAGCCAGAGAATCATCCCTCCATCCGGATCGAGCAGTCTCCCGTGAATGCGTGGCGTTCCGATGCCGGGAGCGACTCCGTCAAGCACTCCGGAGGCGTACGCGTCGAACTCGCGCCGTCCGTTATCCAGGAGATACGCGGAGGCCAGTGCAGGCCCCTCGGTGCGCTTCTCGATCATGGACCATGAAACGCGCTCACCGTCTACGAGTGCGTTTCCCGAGACTCGGCTCACCGTGCGGTGTGCGAGGAACGCGTCGTACTCCAGCGGGGTGCGCACTACGTCAGCGAGTGCAGTAACGCGGCCGCCCACGGCGTCGGTAACGGCTGCTTTCAGCGGTTCGTGCAGCGCATCGTTCACGCTTCACAGACTAACGGTCGGGAGAGGGAATAAGCTCGTGAGTATATGCATTTGCATGTACAACGTCGACCGCAGGGGCCGGCCGGAACCCTCCGGAGGATCACCATGACAGCGCACACCACGGGTCTGCACCACGTCACCGCCATTGCGGGTGACCCGCAGGCGAACATCGACTTCTACATCCGCGGGCTCGGACTTCGGCTCGTGAAGAAGACGGTCAACTTCGACGACCCGTCCACCTATCACCTCTACTACGGCGACGACGCCGGCCGGCCGGGCTCGCTCATGACCTTCTTCCCGTGGGGCCAGGTGGCACCGGGGCGGATCGGTTCCGGCCAATCCACCACCACCGCCTTCTCGGTACCTGAGGGGAGCCTGGGCTGGTGGCAGAACCACTTCCGGGCGCTCGGCGTGGAGTCCTCCATTACGCGGGCATCCGCGGAGGAGGAAAGGCTTTCGCTGCGCGACCCCGACGGACTTCAGCTCGACCTCGTGGCCTCCTCGACGTCCGATCCCCGTAATCCGTGGGACTCGTCCTTTGTCCCCGCGGAGCGTGCCGTCCGCGGCCAGCACTCCTCCGTGCTGACGGTCGCGAACCCGGAGCACACCCTGCGCGTCCTCACCGAAGACCTCGGGCTGCGTATCTCCGATGAGATCCCCGGCCGAACCCGGCTGCAAGCGGGCGTCGGCGGCCCCGGGAACATTGTCGACGTCATTGCTGATCCTGCCGGACCCTACGGGCTCGTGGCCGGCGGCACCGTGCACCACATCGCCTTCCGGGTTCCGGACAAAGCCACCCAGGAGCTGTGGCGACAGGATCTCGTGGAGCGCGGATTCGCCGTGACAGCGATTCTCGACCGCCAGTACTTCACCTCGATCTATTTCCGGGAGCCCGGCGGTGTGCTGTTCGAAATCGCGACGGACACTCCGGGGTTCAATGTGGATGAGCCGCTGCTGGAACTCGGACGCTCGCTGAAGCTGCCGCCGTGGCTCGAGCCCTCACGTGAGGACATTGAAGCTTCGGTCGCCCGTATCGAAGTGCCGGAAGACAACAACACCCTGCCCGACGGTGCGGCCAACGGCGCGGCTGTCGGGCCGGCTGAGCAGTCCACTGGAGGCATCGCCTGATGCCCGCACCGCAGCTTATCGACTGGCCACACCTGTACCGGGAGGGCGACTCCGAGCGTCCACTTCTCCTGATGCTGCACGGCACCGGCTCAAACGAGGAGGACATTGCTGCGCTCGCTGCGCAGCTGGACCCGACCGCAGCGGTGCTTGCGCCACGCGGCAGGGTGCAGGAGAACGGAATGCTGCGCTGGTTCGCCCGGCGCGGGGAGGGAGTGTTCGACGTCGACGACGTCATCCTCCGCGCCGGCGAACTGGCCGGTTTCCTCGCTGATGCGCGGGAACACTATGACATCGGCACCCGGGAAATCATCGCCGTCGGCTTTTCCAATGGTGCCAACATTGCGTTGGCCACCGCGATGCTGCATCCGGAAGCGCTGAACCGTGTGGTTGCGTTCTCCGGTATGTACCCGTTCGGGGAGCGGACGACGGAGGCTACCCTGTCCGGCAATCGTTTCCTCGTGCTCAACGGGCGGTCAGACCCGATGGCGCCGCTGAGCAGCGTTACTACGCTGATGTCGGAGCTGCAGCGACAGGGCGCCGACGTCGAACAGGTTCTTCGGGAGGGCGGTCACGGTATCGATCGCTCAGACCTGACCGCCGCCGTCGACTGGTTGGACCGCCGCTAACCTCCGGGAATATCCTCACGCTTTGCGGCCATCCCGCACATAGACGGACAGGTCCTGCCGCTTGACCTGGAACATCCCCGTCGCCTCGACCAGCTCGCTCAACTTCGTATAGCCGTAGTTCCGGGAATCGAACGAAGCCTGATTGCCGATCTGACTGCCTACTTCACTGAGGTGTGCCCAGCCGTCATCGCCGCTGGCCGCCTCAACAGCACTGCGGAGCATCAGCATCAAGCGGGCATCGCCTCTGAGCTTCTGCGGCTCGCGCGGCTGAGACTCCGTTCCATTGGATTCCGCTGACGGCTGCCCAAGGCCCTCAACATAGGTGAACTGAGAACACGCATTGACGAAGGGAGCAGGCGTCTTGCGCTCGCCGAAGCCATAGACCTTCAACCCGTCGGTGAGCACGCGCATCACCAGGGGAGTGAAGTCTGCGTCACTGGAGATGAAGGCGAACGCATCAACCGAACGCGTATACAGCAGGTCCATCGCGTCAATAATCATCGCCATGTCCGATGCATTCTTGCCTGAGCTGTAGGCAAACTGCTGAATAGGGCGGATGGCATACGTATGGAGCGTGTCTTCCCAGGGCTGCATACTCGGGCTTTTCCAGTTGCCGTAGGCGCTCCGGACATTGGCGGTGCCGTAGCGGGCAACTTCAGCGAGAATCACATCGATCTTCGAAGCCGGCGCGTTCTCGGCATCGATCAACAAGGCGATGCGTTTCTCGTCAGTCACCTGCTGAGCATCCTGCGGAAGTGACGGTTGGTCAACAGCATGCGCCGCCGCCAGGCATCGAACCGGAACTTTTGCGCAGCTCCTGTGGGTCCCACGGCACTGGAACCCACCGGAAGTGCGCAAAAGTTCGCTAGATCTCCAGGGTCAGAGGCCGCATTAAGCCGTTCACCCCGACGGCGGGCCAGCGCTCATCCACGCTGAGCACCCTGATGCCGCCGGCAGTGAGCAGCACGGTGTCCTCGATCTTCACCCCGGGGCCCGACGGGTTCCAGGTGAACGCCTGATTGAGCACCACCTCGTCATCGGTCGACGCCGTGACCCGCGGATCCCGGCCCGCGTACCCGGCGGGGCCGCCCTGATGATGCAGCCGCCACTGATCCGACCCAAATCCGTGAGCAGCGTAGGAACTGCGGATGACCTCGAAGATTCCGTCCAGCCGCGCACCCGGCACCGTCGCAGCGAAAATGTCCGCCTCCACAGCGGTAATGCGCGCCTCGGCGTCCCGCTCGGCGGCCGTCGATCCGTCAAAGCGCACCCAGCGGGTGACGTTCGCAACCATCCCGCGGCGCCGTGCACACACGACCGCCATCGCCCGCCGCCCCAACGGCGACGACGTCGGCAGCGGGTGCCGGAAAGCCGACCGCTCACGGCCATTGCAGAGCAGGACCAGCGGCTCAGCGCCCATCGCGATGACCCGCGCGCCCAGCTCAGCGGCGATGTCCCGTTCCGGCGTATGTGGCCTGGCGGCGGAGAGCACATCGGTCAGCGCACCCGCGACCTCCACGTTCAGTTCTGTGTACTGCTCCACCTCCGCGGGAAGAAGCGACTGCCTCGCGTCGCGCAGCTCCCGCCGCACGCTCGCCTCATCCAGCGGCTGCGAAGGGGACAGCCGGCTCACAACCTCGTCCATTGATCCGTGCCAGGGAACCGGATGAACGACGACGTCGGCCGGCAGCTCCTCGCGGATCAACCGGTCCGCCTCATTATTGAACGTGACCAGATGGTCCCGTTCGCGGTCAATCAGCAGCATGGCGATGGGATCCCCCGCGAAGCTGATATGCAGACGGCTTCCGCCCAGATACCAGGTCATCGCGGTGTTGGTGGTCAACAGCAGCGAGTCACGGCCCGCGCGGTCAAGGATCTCAAGGATCCGGCCGCGCTTGACGGCGCGCTCCTCGGCACGGTTGTCGACACGCTCCACGGCTGGATTCGCAGTTGGGTCCGAAAGCGTCTCGAGCCCGGGAGCTGAAGTGGTGGTCATGGGTGCCTTTCATCGGCCGCGAGGATGCGGACTGCATCAGGGGTCAGAGCTCCGTCGGCAATGAGGACGGTGACGGACCGGGCAAGGGGAGCCTCGCGTGTGGTGGTGACCGCCCGGTCCCAGGCGAGGGCAAGCCCCACTCCGGGGTAACCCTCGGCCCGGACGAACCAGGGGTCAATCGCGTTGTCGTTCGGCAGGAAGAGCAGCGTCGCCGGTCGGCCGTCGAAGGTGCCCTGCCAGCACAGCCAGTCAGAGACGGTGCCGTGGACACCCGCTTCACCGGAGGCGTCCGCCGTCGTCATGGTGGTGTTTTCGCCGGCGGGGAGGCGCCAGAAAAAGCCGCCATACCCTCCGCCGCTGCGCCCATTCGAGCCCGGGCTCCCAAGGGACACCGCGTCCTCGCCGGCAGGTGTCAGGGAAAAGTCGATCGTGAGCGCCCAGACGGCGTCATTCACCTTGCGCCAGCTGATACGGCGGGCTTCATGCAGCAGGGCGGAACCGTCAGGGCCACTCCAGCGCAGCGCTTCCTCGAGGGAATTACGCTGTTGCACCAGCCCGGTGCGGGTGATCCGGCCGTGGTCCGGGCGCCACACGTAGCCCTGCGCCTCGCGACGGTAGGTTCGGCCGCCCCAGAAGTTCACGCCGTCGACGTCCTGCACGGCAACGCCTGCGCCGAGATGCCACACATGGTCTGCGGGGAAGTGGTCGGTGACTATGACGCCGTCGAGCGTTGTGACGGGATGCAGGTAGGGGCGCGGTGAAAGGAAGGGAGAGACCGCGGTGCCGTCCCGGTAGGACCCGACCTCGCGACCGCCCAGCACCAGCGGCACGGACGACGACGGCACGGAAGACGACGACGGCGCTCGCCGCGCCCAGCCCGGGTCCAGTTCAGACAGGGTCGCCTGGGCGAGACACGCCCGCTGCAGGAGGTCCTCGATGCCGTGCACCACGGGATGCGAATCATCACCGTCGCCGATCCAGGTGACGTGCGAAGGATCAATGGGCTGCGGCGCCGGGGCCAGCCGGACGGCGTCAAGCACCCGCATGAAGGCGCCGGAAGAGGCGAGCGGGCTGATCAGCGCCGTGCCGGCCGTCCGGTGTTCAAGCAGGTTCTCCAGCAGGTTGGCGCGCCCGAAGTGCTCGGTGACAGTGCCGTCCGCAGTGGTGACGGCCAGCTCGTCCTCGGTGTAGTACAGCACGGCGGTTCCCTGTGTGCCGTGGAGCGTGACGCTGGGTCGCGTCTGCTCCGCGGCACACAGGGTAAGTGCGAGCGTAACCACCCTGCCGGATGCTGTGCGCACCCGGATAGTGGACGTGTCATCGCACTCGATGTCGTGGGCCCGGTACAGGTCCGTCTCGACGGTAGCCACGTCGGACGCCTCCCTTGCACCGGCCACACGAAGGGCGGTCGCAACCGCATGGGCAAGCGGATTGGTGGCCACGCCGTCGACCACGTCCACTCCGTCCAGCGTCCGCTTTCCCGCCCAGCGGGAACGTCCGAAGTAGCCCCGGGTCCGCACCCACGTACCCAGCGCACTGACGCCCCGAACCGAACCCAGCGTTCCCGATGCCACGAGATCGTCGAGCCGGTCAAGCGCTGCCGAACCCAGGCTTTGAAACCCGGTCTGCACGGCAACGCCTGCTTTTTCGGCAGCGGCGAGGAGCGAGTTGTACTGCTCCATCGACGCCACCGGAGGCTTCTCCACATACACATCCGCGCCGGCCTCGATCGCCGCGTGGGCGAGCGGCGCGTGTGCCTGGATCGGGGTGGCAATAACGACGACGTCGGGCGCCACCCCCGCGGCGAGCAGATCCTCCAGATTCGCGAACACGCCCACCCCGGCACGCAGCGCGCCGTCCTCGGGCGGACGGGGGTCCGCCACGGCAACAAGCCGTGCGGCGCCGTCGTCCTCCAACCGGCGAAGGTTGTCCAGGTGGCGGGCACCGTAGCCATGGACGCCCACCAGCGCCACGCGTGCAACGCGGACGGGGTCGTCGGCAGCACCCTCGGAGAGGTGCAGCGGGCGGGGTGCGGGGTCAAGCATGATCGATTTCCGTTCCGGGATAATCAGCCTGCGCTGATCATGCCTTCGATTTCTGCGGTCAGTTTCTCCGTTGCCTCAACCGGGGTCAGGTTGTCGAAGAGAACCTCGGAGACGTAGCGCTTGACCGTGTCCTGGACGCCACCGGCACCGACGGGCGAGGGCAGTGGGGCTGCGCCCATGTCGGGGCTGATCTCCTCGAGGAAGTCGACCACCGTCTGATCGGTTTCATTCAGCTCAGGGGCAATAGCAGCGGCCATATCCGGGTTGGCGGGCACTCCACGGTCAACCAGCATCTTCTTCGCAGCATCGGGGTTGTTCGCGAGGTAGTTCACGAACGCTGCCGCAGCTTCCTGATCATCGGACTGGCTGGAGACAGACCAGTACATCGAAGCCTTGTAGTACATGCCGTTCTCAGCGGCGTCACCTGACTCTGACGGCGGACGAAGCATGGTCACTTCGCTGCCGCTCGCCGACTCCACCGCAGAAAGCTGGTTGGACCAGTACCAACCCATTGCCGCGCGGTTGGTGGCGAAGCCGCCGGCTTCGAAGGATCCCGACAGCTCCTCGGTGTAGCGGGCGGCACTCGGGCCGCCGCCGTCGCGCACCTCGAGGAGGTGTTCGAACCAGGCGGTCAGAGTTTCGGGTGAGTAGCCCACGGTGCCGGGTTCGTCGTCGTTATAGAGGTTCTCACCCTGCTGACGGAGCCAGATCCGCAGGTCCACGTCCTGGGCGCCATACTCGGTGCCGACAATGTCGCCGCCCAGCTTCTCGCTCAGCTCGGCCGAGATGCGGTAGTAGTCGTCCCACGTCCAGGTGGTGTCATCGGGGAGTTCCATGCCTGCCTGCGTGAACAGGTCCTGGTTGGCCATGATCACGTAGGCGTTCTGGCCTGTGGACAACCCATACAGGCCTTCCTCGTAGCGCCCGAGGTTGAGGGCGGCGTCGTCGAACTTGGAGGTGTCCAGGCCTTCGAGGGTGCTGAGGTCCGCCAGTGCGCCGCGGCCGGCGTACTCCTGCAGGTACTTCTCGTCCATGGTGATGACGTCCGGGGCATCGCGGCCGGCCGTGGTGGTTGCAAGCTTGTCCCAGTAGCCGCCGAAGTCAGAGTACTCACCCTCGATGGTGATGCCCTCATTCTCCGCTTCGAACATGTCGATGATCTCCTGGTTCGCCACGTGGCGTGGATCCGATCCCCACCAGGAGAAGCGGAGATTCCCGTCACCTGCGGCGGCGCTGTCACCGCCGCCGGCGTTGCCGCAGGCGCCCAGTGACGCCGTGAGCACGACGGCGGCAGCCGCAGCTGTCAGAGTTCGCGTCGAGCGAGAGAAGTTCTTCATTGAATCTCTTCCTGTCTTATCGGGTGGTGGATTTGTTCGGATAGATGGTGCGTGGTCAGCCTGCGCTGATCATGCCTTCGATTTCAGCGGTCAACTGCTCGGTTGCCTCTTCGGGAGTGAGGTTGTCGAAGAGGACCTCACCCACATAGCGGACGATCGTTTCCTGCACGGTTCCCGCTCCGATGGGGGAGGGCTTCGGCGAGTCGGAGACCTCGGGTTCGATCTCCTCGAGGAAGGACACGACTGTCTGCTGGGACTCATCGAGCTTGGGTTCGATGGCTGCGGCCATGTCGGGGTTGGCGGGGACGCCACGGTCCACGAGCATCTTCTCGGCGGCCGCGGGATCGTTGGCCAGGTAGTTCACGAAGTCGGCTGCGGCTGCCTGGTCATCTGACTGGCTGGAGACGGACCAGTACATGGACGCCTTGTAGTACATGCCGTTGTCCTCGGCGTTGCCGGACGGCGAGGGCACCCGGAGAATGCGGATGTCGTCACCGGTGGCGGCGCCGAGGGCACCCAGCTGGTTGGACCAGTACCAACCCATGGCGGTCTTCTTTGTGGGGAAGTTCTCGGCCTCGAAGGTGCCGGCAGCCGCTTCAGTGAACTGAGCCGCGCTGACGCCGCCGCCGGTGTCGCGGACGTTGAGCAGGTGCTCGAACCAGGAGAGCAGGTTCTCCTGCGAGTAACCCACGGTGCCCGGCTCATCCTCGCTGTAGAGTTCCTCGCCGTTCTGGCGCAGCCAGATGCGCAGATCGCCGTCGAGCGCGCCGTAATCGGTTCCCGCGACCTCACCCAAGTTCTCGCTGATCGTGGCCGAAAGCTCGTAGTAGTCATCCCAGGTCCACGTGCTGTCGTCCGGGATCTCGACGCCGGCTTCAGCGAAGAGGTCCGCGTTGACCATGACCGAGTAGGCGTTCTGGCCGGTGCTCAGCCCGTACACGCCGTCCTCGTAACGCCCGAGGTCCAGAGCGGCTTCGGGGAACTTGGACAGGTCGAGGTTTTCGAGCTCGGTGAGGTCCGTCAGGGCTCCGCGGCCCGCGTATTCCATGATGTATTTCTCGTCCATGGTGATGACATCGGGGGCATCCCGGCCCGCCGTCGTCGTCGCCAGCTTGTCCCAGTAACCGGAGAAGTCGGAGAATTCGCCGGCTACGGTGACGCCCTCGTTGTTCGTTTCATAGATGTCGATGATTTCCTGGGTTGCCTCGTGGCGTGGGTCCGATCCCCACCAGGAGAAGCGGAGGTTGCCGTCGCCGGCGGCTTCACTGCCGCCGTTGCCGCAGGCTCCCATTGACAGTCCGAGGACGACGGCGAGAGAGGCAGCCGTAACGGTGCGGACAGGGCGCGAGAACTTCTTCATTGAATTTCTTCCAATCTTTCGAGCGGTTGTCTGGTGACCTGAGCGGTCTATTTGATGCCTGTGGTGGCGATGCCCTTGACCAGGTACTTCTGGCCGAAGAGGAAGACCAGGAAGACAGGGAGCAGGGAGACGATGGACATGGCGAACATCGAGCCCCAGGAGGAGGTGGCGGTGCTGTCCACAAAGGAGCGCAGGGCAACCGGCACCGTGTACATCTCGGGGTCGGTCAGGTAGATCAGCTGGCTGAAGAAGTCGTTCCAGGTCCAGATGAAGGTGAAGATGGTGGTTGTGGCCAGCGCGGGCATCATCAGCGGAAGGATGATGCGGGTGAAGATCCGCACGTGGCCGCAGCCGTCAATCCGCGCCGCCTCGTCGAGTTCCTTCGGCAGTCCGCGGATGAACTGCACCATGAGGAACACGAAGAACGCGTCCGTGGCGAGCAGCTTGGGAAGCACCAGCGGAATGAAGGTGTTCACCCAGCCAAGCTCCGAGAAGATGATGTACTGCGGCACGATGATCACGTGGATGGGCAGCATGATCGTCATGAGCATGATGGCGAACAACAGGTTACGACGGCGGAACTTCAGCCGTGCGAAGGCGTAGGCGGCCATGGAGCAGGACACCAGATTGCCGATGATCGAGCCGATCACCACGATCATCGAGTTGATCATGTAGTGCCCGAACGGTGACTGGAGGGCGTTCCAGCCTTCCGTGTAGTTGCTGATCTCGAAGGTGGTGAGCCAGAGGCCGGCCTCACGGAAGATCACGTCATTCGGCCGGAGCGAGCTCACCAGCATCCACAGCAGCGGGTAGAGCATGATGACGCCGAAGACAATGAGCACAAGGTGCTTGATCAGGCGGCTTCCCGTGCTTCCGCTCAGCTCCTCGTTGTTCCGGTTCTTCCGGCGAACCGGCGGCGTCTTGGGAGTCTGTTTCAGTTCCGCTGCAGGGGCGGTGCTGGTCTGGGGCGCGATATTAGTCGTCATAGAACACCCACCATTTCGAGGCGATGAAGTTGATGAAGGTAAAGGCGGCGATGATGAGCAGCAGCAGCCACGCCATGGCCGAGGCGTACCCCATATTGAAGTTGCCGAAGCCCTGTTGGTAGAGGTACAGCGTGAAGAACATCGTTGAGTCTGCAGGGCCGCCGGTGCCGCCGGAAACGACGAACGCCTGCGTGAAGGACTGGAAGGCTCCGATGATCTGGAGCACCAGGTTGAAGAAGATGATCGGGGTGAGCAGCGGGGCCGTGATGGTGGTGAACTGCCGCACCTTCGACGCGCCGTCCATGGCCGCAGCCTCGTAGTACATCGTGGGGATCTGGCGGAGACCGGCCAGGAAGATCACCATTGGCGCACCGAAGGTCCAGACGTTGAGCACCATCAGCGTGCCCAGCGCGGTCGAGGGGTCCGCGATCCACCCCATGCCCTCGATGCCGACCAGTGCCAGAAGTTGGTTGATGAGCCCCGAGGTTCCGAAGATTTGCCGCCACAGGACAGCGATGGCAACGGAGCCGCCGAGCAGGGAGGGCAGGTAGTAGACGGAGCGGTAGAAGCTCAGGCCCCGCATGCCGCGGTCCAGGATCAGTGCAAGCGCCAGTGCTGCGATGAGCTGGAGGGGAACCGAGACGAAGACGTAGAGGAAAGTCACTCCGAGGGAGTTCTGGAGCCGGGTGTCCTCGAACATCCGAAGGTAGTTGTCCAGCCCGGTCCATTCCGGTGGCTGGAGCAGGTTGTAGTCGGTGAAGGACAGGTACAGCGATGCACCCATGGGACCGATCGTGATGAGGGCCAGCCCCACCAGCCACGGAGCAAGGAACAGGTAGGAGACCAGCTCCTCCTTCTTCTCGGCAGCGGTCAGCTTCCGCTTCTTTCCTTGCGGCTCTTTCTTCAGCCGGGACATCTCACTCAGAGCTGACATGGCCGCTCCTTTCCGAGATCGTGAGCGCGCATCCCGGCGCCGCCGCGAACGCGTCGTTCGGAAGCTTCATGGGGAACCTTCTGTCGGTTGTAGGGCTTGTGCTCGATATATGAGAAAACGCTTTCTCGGGACTGCAAACGACCCTAGTGTGTGATGCGCCACACGTCAAGGAAAACGTTTTCCAGCGCGGATTGCGTCGTCATATCGGATCGCATTCGGCGATCAGTGCGTGAGGGAACGACCAGTGTTAGAGGGAACGAGCCAGGAATGCCAGCGCGTCCTGGAGCATGTCAGCGGTGACCACGTGGCCGGCGTCGTACCAGGATCCGGTATAGCGACCCGGCGCATCGTGCGCGATGGCACTCAACATCGCGTCGGCGTCGTGCATGCCCTCGGGCGTGAAGAGCGGATCCTGGCCCGCGTACTGCACGAGGTAACGGCACGCAGTACTGATGGCAGTGAGCTCCGGCCAATCGAACGACGACGCCAGGCCCGGAGTGGCAAGCAGCCACGAGTGGGCGTCCAGGTGGGAAGGAAGAAGGCCCTCGAAGGTGGTCATCATGCAGCAGACGACGGCGGCGCGCACCTCCGGCGCAAGAGCTGACAGGATCAGTGCCCGTCCTCCACCGCCGGAGAAACCGCCGACGCCGATACTTCCGTTCTCTACGCCGGGCAGGTTTCGCAGGACTTCCAAAGCCGCCAGATCCTCAAAGGCCACCATTCCGGCGTAGCTGGTGCCGAGCAGGCCGGCAGTCTTCGCGATCGTGTGTTCATGGATGGCAGCAGCGGCGTTGTACTCCATGGCGGGCGTCGGCTGGATGCCTTCCTCCCGCCAGAGCGCTCGCCGTGCGGCGAGCCCCTCAGCTACGCGTGCGGGTGGCGGGTCGAGCAGGAACTTCCGGCTGCCCCAGCTGAAGGAATCGTGGACCAGCACAGCGAAGCCGGCGCGGGCCAGCTCGTTGGCGACGGCGCGGCCGGAGTAGAGGTCTCGCTGAAGGTTTGCCACTTCGGCGCTGGTTTCAGAGCCGGCGTCGATCAGGCGCTCCGCACCAAGCCACTTGTTGCCGCCATGGCAGTGGAGCCACAAAATGCCGGGAAGAGGGCCATCCGTTCCTGCGGGTCTCAGCAGGTAGCCCTTGGTGGGTGGGCCGTATGGCAGTTCCCATCCAAGCTCCTGCAGTTCAATGCCGTCGATCACCTGGGTGCGGTGTACCGTGACCGGCGGTTCGGGGACGGGTTCGGGTACGCCGAGGGCCTGGGCCAGTCTCGCGCTCGCCATGTTGTGCCCCTGGTATGTGCCGAGCTGCCGCAGGGCGTCGGGCCAGTCCTCGAAGCCGCCGATTGGGCTCGGGAGTGACGTCATGGACGGTTCGCGGAGCGTGAGCTGGGCCAGGACCCTACCCGAGCGGTCGGGTTTCGGAGGAGCATCATCCACCGTCCGCCGGGAAGGAGCCGGGCCAGTCCTCGAGCCGGATTCTCCTGATCCGGCGTACCTCGCCCACCGTTCCCCATTCGTCCCGGCCCAGCCGCGACAGCGGCTTGAGTAGGTCCACGCGAGGGTGGTCGCCGTCGAGCACGTGTTCGGAAATGGCTGCATGGACTACCTCGCCCAGGATCAGGGTGCAGTTGCCCACGGGAATGAGACTGTGCAGGCGGCACTCCAGCGCAACGGGGGATTCGTGTACGCGCGGCGTACTGATCAAGGTGCTCGCTTCGCGTTGCAGGCCGGCGGCGTCGAACTCGCTCACTTCGGGCCCGAATGCGGTGCCCGTTGCGTTGATGCGTTCAAACAGGTTCTCCGGAGTGAAGTTCACGGTGAACTCGCCGCTTGCCCGGATGTTCCGCAGGCTGTCCTTTTCACCGACCGACGTGAACTGGATGATCGGCGGGTCCGTCGATGCAACGGTGAAGAAGGAATGCGGCGCGAGGTTGTCCACACCGCTCTCCGACCGCGACGCTACCCACGCGATGGGGCGCGGCACCACCGTACTGGTGAGCAGCTTGTAGAACGCCGCGGCTGAGAGTTGGTCCCTGTGGAAGTCCCTGCGCATGTACCGAGCCTAAGGTGCGGCGGCGCAGCATCCCACCGGATCACGGGTTTCACTGGGAATGTTTAGACACTCCCAGTGGAACCCGTCATTGAGTGGGATGCTCGGTATCAAGCGCGTGAAGGAAGGCTTGCAAGCAGCTCATCGAGGCGCTCGTAACCCTCGGTCATGCCGCCCTCCATGCCGGACTGCGCCATGCCGTCGCGAGCCTCCTGGGAGGGGTAGACGGAGTGGCCGATCAGTTTGCAGCGTCCGCCGCCGAGGTCTTCGAAGGTCAGGGACTCGATACTGACGACGTCGGGATAACCGAGGAATTCGAAAGTCTGAATAGCGAACTCGTTGTCCCGCACGGTGTGGAAGACGCCGCTGAAGTCATAGCGTTCACCATCCGGCCCGATATGGGTATAGCGGTAGCTGCCGCCGGTTCGGAAGTCATAGTGGTCGATTTCGGCTTTCATTCCACGAGGGCCGAGCCAGTTCGCGATCATCGCGGGGTCCCTGTGGGCTTCGAAGACGGCTTCGACCGGGAAGTCGAACTCCCGCTCGACGTCGATGTAGGGGACGCCTTCCGGCACGGAAAGCTTGAGTGGGTTGCTCATGATGGGTCCTTGGGTGCGCGGCCAGTTCTGGCCTGGATTTCGAGTAGATCATCGAGTGCGCGGAACTGGCTCTCACGGGCAAGCCTGTATTGGTCAATCCACGCGGTGAGCGCCTCCAGCCGTGCAGGGTTCAGGTGCACTGGGCGACGCTGGGCATCACGCGAGCGGGTTACCAGTTCAGCCTGTTCGAGGACCTGAATGTGCCTGGAGATTGCCTGCTTGGTGATGTTGAACGGTGCAGCCAACTCATTGACGGTTGCGGGTCCGCGGCTGAGGTGGGCGATGATGCTGCGTCGCGCCGGGTCTGCCAAAGCCATGAAGGCCCGGTCCAGACGATCAGCGTCCCCATCCATTATCAACTGCTTCCTTTATCAACGAACTGGTTGATTACTAACGTAAGCCTGATGCCCCATTGAGTCAAGGGTTTTGTCTGATTAGCGGCTCGGAACCACCAGCGCGCCTTCTACCGCCTGAGCAATGCTTCGAGATTCAATGGTGCTGCTCCGGTGAGGTCCTGCACCGCCGTCGTCGTCCGTTCCAGCTGACCGGAGGCAATCGCTGTGTAGGTGGTCACCCACGCGTCCAGTTGCCAGTCCGGAACCCCGTAGGAGGCGCGTGAAGCATAGGCCTCCTCCACGGTCTCCTCCTCGTAGCGGGTCTGGCGACCAGTCACCCGCGTGACGATTGCCGCGACCTCGCTGAGCGAGAGGGCTTCGGGGCCGGTGAGATCCCAGGTCCGCCCCACGTGCGCGTTCGGATTTTCAAGCACGACGACGGCGGCACGCGCCACGTCCGTCCGCGCCACTGCTGCTACCCGGCCATTGCCGGCAGGTCCGCGAAGCACGCCTTCGTCACTCGCGAAAAGAGGCAGAACATCCAGGTAGAAGTTGTCCCGCAGGAACGTGTGGGCCATTCCGGAGTTGCGGATGTGCTCCTCGGTTGCCCAATGATCCCGGCCCAGCGTGAAGGTCGCGTCCGGCGCAGCGGCAAGGAAGGAGGTGTAGATAATGTGTTGAACGCCGGCTTCCACGGCGGCATCGATGAACGTTCGGTGCTGATCCACGCGGTCCTCGGCTTCTGCACCGGACACCATGAACAGCACGTCGCTCCCGTGCAGCGCCTTCACTGCGGGCTCCCGGTCGGCGTAGCTCGCTGTCGCGATTGTCGCTCCCGGGAGGTCCGGCGCCCGTGCGGGGTCACGCACCAGAAGCGTTTGTTCGTATCCTGCGTGGGACAGGCGGCGGGCTATTTCGCCGCCGACGCGTCCGGTTGAGCCGGTAACCGCAAGTCGTGGAGTCATGCTGGGTTGAGCGCGCGGACCTGCTTCAATATTCCGAATTCACCGTGACTTTCCCGCGGCGAAACGTGAATGACGAAGGAAAGTCGTCCGTCATCCCTACCGTGGAGCGGTGTCCAGGCTGTATGTCGCGATCGGTGATTCCTTCACGGAGGGAGTGGGGGACTGGGACTCCCGCTATCCCAATGGCGTCCGTGGCTGGGCGGATCGCGTGGCCAAACAACTGAGCAAACAGGACCCGAGCTGGCGCTACGCCAACCTCGCGATCCGTAGCAAGCGGCTTCGCCAGATCGTCGACGAGCAACTGCAGCCCGCGCTCGACCTCCACCCCAGCGTTGTCAGCGTCTATGCCGGTGGGAACGACATCCTCGAACTGCGCGCCAGCATCACCCCGCTCATGGAGACCTACGAGGAAATGGTGTCCCGCATCGCGGCCGCCGGCGCCCGGCCACTCCTTTTCACGGGTTTCGACGTCCGACTGCATCCGGTCCTCGAACCGATGCGACGCCGGAACTGGACCTACAACGACCATGTGCGCCGGATCGCCGACACCTATGGCGCCCTGCTCGTGGACTACTGGTGCTTCGAGGAGTACGACGATCCGCGCCTCTGGGACATCGACCGCCTCCACATGTCCCCGGCCGGCCACAGGAACATGGCCGCCCAGGTGCTGCGCGTGCTTGGCATCGACCACACGCTCACGTCCAAACCCCTGCGGCCCCGGCAGCGTTCGACCATGGCCGAACTGCTCCGCGCGGAGTCAGTGTGGTGGGGTGAGTGGGTGATCCCAATGTTTGGACGGCGCCTGCGCAATGTGACTCTCGGTGATGACCTCGAGCCGCGCTGGCCTGTACCGATCCGCCCGGCAGACGGGCTGAAGCGACTGGCAGCCGGGCGGTTCAGTCCTTCAGCGGGTCATGCCCCCAGTTCATGAGCGAGTAGCGCCACTTTGAATGCTCGACGTCGGAGGAAGGCTTCTGCGCGAGGTGCCGGTGGACATAGCCCACCACCTTGCGCATGTGCGCAGCGTCTGAGTCGGTGAGGTCCGCTTTCTTCGTGGACAGGAGTTTGATGATGCGGCGGCCGGACGCGTGCCCAACTGACTCGCCGCCGTCGTCCTTCTGCCCGACCTCCTTTGATTCCTCCGTGTCCAGCCACTTCTCCACCTGGGATGCCGTCATATTGACGGCTTCCTTCCATTCGTCCCAGACCTCGTCAACGCTGGTGGTGTCCGACATGTCTACTCCTGTCCTCGTACACTGGATTCATCATGACTTTCATCAACAAGTACCGCGTCCCGATTGTCTGGCTCTTAGTCATCGCCATGGTGGCCTCCGTCGGAGCCGGCTTCTTCGCCACCATTTTCTAGGGCTGGTTCCAAGCCAATCACCACAGCCGGCCGGCACCGGGAACCTGAATCCGCAGCCACCGGTATCCGTAGGCGGGCAGCTTCACTTTGAGGGTTTCGCCCGGATGGATATCGGTCCGGGTGTCCTGCAGCAGGTCCGTGAGGATGCCACCGCCGTCGGGCACATCGCCGTCGTTCAGTTTCACCGACGCTTCGGCGGGCTCGGCCGCAAAGTTATGGAAGATGAACAGGGAGTTTTCTTCCCAGTCGCAGCGGTGAGCCAATACGGCGGGGTTGGGGGTGTCGATCAGCGAGAACGCGCCCCAGCCCAGTTCGGGGCATTCCCGGTAGCGGCGGATCAGGGTACCCATGAAGCCGAGCAGGGATGACGGATCCCGCCTGGCGGCGACCACATTGACCTTGTCGGGTCCAAACTCCCCTTCCACGAGCGGCGCCACCAGCTTGTCCGGCGGCGCGGAGGAGAAGCCGGCGCTGTCCTCGTCTGTCCATTGCATCGGGGTGCGTACAGCCAGCCGGCCCTCGGCCGCCAGGTTCTCACCCATCCCGATCTCTTCGCCGTAGAACAGCACCGGCGTCCCGGGGAGGGAGAACAGCAGCGAATACACCATGCGGATGCGCTGCTGATCGCCGCCCAGCATGGGAGGGAGCCGCCGCTTGAGGCCCCGGCCGTATACCTGCATGTTCTTTTCAGGTCCGAAGGCGTCGAATACTTCCTGCCGCTCGGAGTCCAGGAGTTTGTCCAGGGTCAGCTCGTCATGGTTCCGGACGAAAGTGGCCCATTGGCTGTCGGGATCGATGGAGGGCCGGTCGGTAAGAGTGCGTGCCAGTGCACGCGCATCGCCCCGGGCCAGGGACAGGTACATCTGCTGCATTGTCACGAAGTCGAACTGCATGTTGAGCTCATCAGCGGCGTCACCGAAGAACTCGACCTGCTGTTCATAGGGAAGATTGACCTCGCCGAGAAGCACTGCGTCACCGGTGCGCCGCGAGAGAAACCGGCGCAGGTTGCGCAGATAGTCGTGCGGGTCCCCGGCTTGATCATCAATGCCCTTCGTTTCAAGGAAGAAGGGCACAGCGTCCACCCGGAACCCGGAAAGCCCCAGTTCCAGCCAGAAGCCCATCGCTTTGGCGATCTCGTCACGGACCATGGGATTTGCGACATTGAGGTCCGGCTGGTGCGAATAGAAGCGGTGCAGGTACCACTCGCCCGTTTTCCGGTCCTTGGTCCAGATGGAGTTCTCCTTGTCCGGAAACACCACCTCACTGGAGGTATCCGGCGGCGGATCCGATCGCCAGACGTAGAAGTCGCGGTAGGGATTGTCCTTCGAGGAACGCGCCTGCGTGAACCAGGGATGCTGATCGGAAGTGTGGTTGACCACGAGGTCCGCAATCACGCGCATTCCGCGGTCCTTCGCCGTCCGGATGAACTCCACCAGGTCTCCGAGGGAACCCAGCCGCCCGTCCACCCCGTAGAAGTCGATGATGTCGTACCCATCGTCACGCTGCGGCGAAGGATAGAACGGCATCAACCAGACGCACGTGATGCCGAGTTCTGCGAGATAGTCCAGCCGCTGGGCAGCACCGGCGAAATCCCCCACGCCGTCGCCGTCGGAATCGCAGAAGGTCTCGATATCCAGGCAGTAGATGACCGCGTTCTTCCACCAGAGGTCAGAGGTGTCCGTGACGCGCATCAGCGGACCTCGGGCAGAACACGCTCGGCAAAGGCCTCAATGAACGGCTTCTGCTCCGTCCCCACGTAGTGCAGGTACAGCTCATCGAAGCCGAGGTCTGCGAACTCCCGCAATCGTTGGGCGTGGACAGCGAGATCCGCCGAAATCTGTACGGTGCTTCGAAGCTTCTCCTCGGTGACGTCCCGTGTGGCTTCCTCGAAGTCGGAGGGGCGGGCTAAATCCCACGCCGTTGGGGGTGACAGGGTGTTAGACCCCCACTGCCGAAGTGCCACCTCAAGAGCCTCCTGTTCCGTCGGCGCCCAGGACACGTGCACCTGGAGGACCGCTTTTCCCCTGCCGCCTGCACCTCGGTAGGCAGCAAGCATGTCGGCGAGCTTCGCGGGTTCCTGGTTGACCGTTACCAGTCCATCCGCCCACCGGGCGCTACGCTCAGCAGTCTCAACGCTGATTGCCGGAGCGATGAGCGGCGGCTTCACCTCAGGGATCTCCCACAATCGCGCGCGATCCACGGTCACATGGCCGCGGTGGGTGACCTCCTCGCCGTCGTGCATGCGCCGGATGATGTCGACACACTCCTCGATGCGTTCCTGCCGCACATTCTTGGGTGGCCAGGGGTCTCCGGTGATGTGTTCATTGAGATTTTCACCGCTGCCCAGGGCCGCCCAGAAGCGTCCGGGAAACATGCACGCCAGGGTGGCGCTTGCCTGGGCGATGATAGCGGGGTGGTATCGCTGCCCAGGCGCGGAGACAACGCCGAAGCGCAGGCGGGTGGTGGCGAGCGCGGCCCCGAGCCAGGACCAGGCGAAGGCGGAATGGCCTTGTGCCCGTGACCATGGCTCAAAGTGATCGGAGCACATGGCGGCCTCGAACCCGGCCTGCTCAGCGAGCTGGACATCCTCGAGTAGCTGCGACGGTGTATTTTGCTCGTGTGATGCGTGAAAACCAATCAGCGTCATGCGCGCCTCCCTGTTCGGCCTTGAAGCCCTTAGCGGGTCCGGCATAGTGTGATAAGTAGGCTTACCTTTGCATGTGAGCCTAGTCTTCCTTCGGTTCGCCCTCAAGGGAGGCGTTACACCGACTGCCCGGATTGCCAGGAGGAAATCGTGAGCAACGCATCGAAAGACCAGTACACCTTCCAGAACCCCGTCACCAGGTTCCCCGAGATTTCCCCGCCTAAACAGGACCAGCCGGAGCCTGGACTGGACCAGAATCTTGAGCCGCAGACAGACCGCGGCGAAGAGTCGTACCGCGGCACCGGCCGCCTTGAGGGCAGGAAAGCCCTCATCACGGGAGCTGATTCCGGCATCGGTGCGGCAGTGGCCATTGCGTTCGCACGGGAAGGCGCCGACGTCGCGCTTTCCTACCTTCCCGAGGAGGAGGCGGACGCTGACGAGATTGTCCGCCTGATTGAAGAGTGTGGACGCACGGCGGTGAAGCTGCCCGGCGACATCAAGGACGGAGAGTTCTGCAAGGACCTGGTGACACGGGCGGTGGAGGGCCTCGGCGGCCTTGACATCCTCGTCAACAACGCGGGCAAGCAGATCGCGGTGGAGCGGCTTGAAGACATCGACGACGAGCAGCTTGACCACACATTCAAGACGAACATCTACTCGTTCTTCCGCATCACGCGGGAAGCGTTGAAGCACCTGCCGGCCGGATCGAGCATCATCAACACCACGTCGATCCAGGCGTACAACCCGTCACCGACGCTCCTCGACTACGCCAGCACCAAAGCTGCGATCAACAACTTCACCAAGGGCCTCGCGCAGCAGCTGGCGCCGCGCGGCATCCGCGTGAACGCCGTCGCCCCCGGTCCGTTCTGGACACCGCTGCAGGTATCGGACGGGCAGCCAAAGGATGCGCTGCCCGAGTTCGGAAAGGACACCCCGCTGGGGCGCGCCGGCCAGCCCACCGAACTTGCGCCGGCGTACGTCTTCCTCGCATCACCCGAATCGAGTTACGTGCTCGGCGAGACCCTGAACGTTAACGGCGGAAGCCCGACGCCGTAACCCGAAGTGTGCCGGCGTTAGAGCGTTCGGGAAGAAGTGTCCGGAGTGATTCCCGGGCGGGGCCGTCTCAGTCGGGGAAACGGGACGGCCCCGCTCGGGGGGGCTCTGGCAATGCCAGTGCCGGCAGGAGGAGAAGGTGGTCTCGCCCGTCTCTGTCCTGCGCTTTCACTATGGCGAGCAGACCTTGGAAAATCCTTGGGACGCGGGCCAGGAAAAAATAAGCGTGCTTATCACTTCCCCTCCGCTGGGTGCCCGGGTTAGCGTCGAGGAACGAGGTTCCGCGCTCTCCAGCCCGGACAGATGAGTTGGCCGAACAGACCCGGAGCCGCAATCACGGAGGTTTCCCCGTGTTCTTCCACAAGCAGGAATTGCAGTTCAAGTCCACACCCGACAAGCCCGATGCCGTGTACGCCAGAAAGCTGCAGGAGGTTCTCGGCGGGCAATACGGTGAGATTACCGTAGCCATGCAGTACAGCTTTCAGGCATGGAATACCCATATACCCGGCAAGTACCGCGACCTGCTTTTCGGAATCGGTTCCGAAGAGTTTGGCCACGTTGAGATGCTGGCGACCATGATCGCCCAACTGCTTGAGAAAGCACCCCTGGGCATCACCGACGAGGCCGTCCAGTCCGATCCGGCGATTGCCGCCGTGGTGGGTGGTACTGACATGCAGCAGGCGATTGTTGCCGGCGCGGGTGCCCGTCCGGTTGACAGCATGGGCAACCCCTGGTCCGGCAGCTACATCACGGCGAGCGGCAACCTGCTGGCCGACTTCACCGCCAACGCCAACGCCGAAATGCAGGGCAGGCTCCAGGTGGCTCGGCTCTACCATATGACCGATGATCACGGCATCCGGGACATGCTCTCCTTCCTCCTCGCGCGTGACACCATGCACCAGAACCAGTGGATCGCAGCGGCTCGCGAATTGCAGGAAGAAGGGTCGGAAAGCCTTCCTGTGCCGAGCAACTTCCCGCTCAACAAAGAGGAGCGAAGCGTGTCCTACCAATTCCAGAATTTCTCCGATGGGAAGGCCGCCGCGGAAGGTGCGTGGGCGTCCGGTCCCACCCCGGACGGGCATGGCGAATTCACCTACCACGAGGGCCCGACGACGTCGGCGCCCATGCCGCCTCCCACTCATCCCGATTCGCGGTTCTACGGGACAACTGAGCTGCCGAACACCATGGAGAAGATGGCCGGAAGCATGCAGGACAAGCTGCACAAGGAGTAGGCCCACATTCCCGGCGAACGGCCCGCTGCGCCCCATTGCGGCGGGCTGTTCGGTGCCCGCTCGGCCCCGGTGCCCGCTCCGCTCAACTAGACAGTAGGCTTAGCATCAGGTTGTTGATGGGGACGACGGCGTCGGCCCACCTGGGTAGAGAGGGTTTGCCATGAGGAGTCCTGAACCACGCGGGGTTGCGAGCACGGCGTTGCTGGAGTTGCTTCCGCAGGAGCCACACGCCGAGGGCATTGAAACGTTGCAGAACGCGGTGGGCAACGGGCTTGGCGGCTCCTCCGGAATACTGGCGGATGATGACCTTCAGCTCACCCTTTTCTGCCTCTACGAGCTGCATTACGGTGGCATCGATGGAGCGCACCCCGACTGGGAATGGGAGCCCGGCCCCCTTGCAGTTCGCCGGGAGATCGAGCGGGACTTCGAATCGGCCCTGCGCGCCGCCGTCGACCTCCCCTCGCTGGAACCGCGCGATTCCGATGGCGTGGCAGCCGTTCTCTTCGAACTCGCCGCGGCTGATACCGGGCCAAGCGTGTCCCGGTTCGTCGCGAAGAAGGCAACCCTGGAGCAGGCGCAGGAGTTCCTGATCCACAAATCGGTCTACCAGCTCAAGGAAGGAGACCCCCACACCTGGGCCATCCCGCGGCTGAACGGGCGGGCCAAGGCGGCAATGGTGGAAATACAGGCCGATGAATACGGCGGCGGGCGGCCGGACCGGATGCATTCAGCGCTCTTCGCACGCACCATGCGCGGGGTGGGACTCGATGACACCTACGGTCACTACGTTGACGCCGTACCTGCCCTGACCCTTGCCTCATCCAACATGATGTCGCTGTTCGGCCTGCACCGACGGCTGCGCGGCGCCATCGTGGGACACCTCGCAGCGTATGAGATGACCTCGTCCCAGCCCAACCGCCTCTACGGAAACGGTTTCCGGAGGCTCGGATTCGACGAGGACGTTACCTGGTACTTCGACGAGCATGTCGAGGCCGACGCCGTCCATGAGCAGATCGCAGGACGGGACCTCGCCGGCGGACTGGTGGAGGCCGAGCCGGAACTGCTCGAGGATGTCTACTTCGGAGCAACGGCTGCCCTCGCGCTCGACGGCATGCTCGGTGAGCACATCATCGCCACCTGGGAGAAAGGTGAGTCGTCCCTCCGGATAACCGCGCCCGCTCGGACATGACACCGCCCGCAGCGACCTACATCCTGCCGCTGCGGTGGACGGAGGACTGCGGACTGGCCGCGCTCGCCGTGTACCTCGGCAAGGTTGCGCAGCAGGCCGAGGTGCTCGTGGTGGATGGGTCGCCGGATGAACTGTTTGCCCGGCATGCCTCGGCCCTCCCGCCCACGGTTCGCCATCTCCGCCCGCGGTTCACCTGCCGCAACGGCAAAGTGGCCGGAGTGCTGACCGGACTGGCAGAGGCGTCCTGCGAACGGATCATCATTGCCGATGACGACGTCCGCTACGATCCGCCTGCATTCCGCCGGATGATGGAGCTGCTTGACGAAGCCGACGTCGTCCGCCCCCAGAATTACTTCCTCACCCTTCCGTGGCATGCCCGCTGGGATACCGGCCGAACGCTGCTCAACCGCGTGCTGGGCTCAGATTTCCCGGGCACCGTGGGCGTGCGCCGCTCCACCCTGAGAGCTACCGGAGGCTATGACGGCGACGTCCTGTTCGAAAACCTCGAACTCCTGCGCACCGTGCGCGCGGCGGGCGGGAAGCAAATCCGCGCGGATGACCTCTTCGTCGGAAGGATCCCGCCTGCCGCCGGCCACTTCCGCCGCCAACGGATCCGGCAGGCCTACGACGACTTCGCCCAACCCCCGCGGCTCCTCCTGGAGCTGTCCCTGCTTCCCGCGCTGATCCTGCTGGTGCACCGCTACGGTGCGATTGCCTTCCCGGCGGTTGCCGCCGTCGTCGTTGGTTTGGCAGAAACAGGACGACGACGGCGGGGCGGCAGGCTGGTTTTCAACGCGTCGGCTGCGCTGTGGGCGCCGGCGTGGCTGGCAGAGCGCATGCTGACCGTCTGGGTGGCCCTGTTTCTGCGGCTGACCGGCGGCGTTCCCTATGCCGGATCGAAGCTGCCAAAGGCGGGAAATTCCGTCGGCGCTCTCCGGCGCAGGCACGCCGAAGCGAGGTTTCATCGCCACAGCCCGCCCTTGTAGGGTCCTGCGGGCTTCGATACGGTCAGAGAGGACCCACCGAGAAGAGCGCTGGTGCCTTCCGGCGACCGGTACGCCCAGCAATCTTTACTGAAGAACTGGAGGCGAGTGCATGAGCAAGAAGGACCGCATCGCTGAACCATGGGGAACGCGGACCCCCTACGCGTCGGGTGAGCCGTGGCCTGTTCGGGTGGATATGCACCTGGAGGAGGGGCTCCAGGCAGGGGATGTTGATCGGTGGGTACAGACCGCATCCATTCTCCACTCCAACGGTGATGCGCTGGACATCGCCGTGAAGGATGACCGAATCGCCGGAGTCCGCGGGAGGGCTGATGACCGCGTCAACCATGGACGCCTCGGGCCCAAGGACCTGTATGGCTGGCAGGCCAACTCGTCTCCGGACCGGCTGACCAAGCCGCTCATCCGCAAGCGCGGAAAGCTTGTCGAGACGGACTGGGACACCGCGATGGACAGGATCGTGGGGAAGACCCGGGACCTGCTCGATGAGCAGGGCGCCAGTGCAATCGGCTTCTACACCACAGGCCAGCTGTTCGCTGAGGAGTACTACACCCTCGGCATCGTTGCGCACGGCGGACTCGGCACCAACCACGTGGACGGCAATACCCGACTGTGCACCGCCACCGCGGCCGCAGCGCTGAAGGAATCGTTCGCATGTGATGGCCAGCCCGGTTCCTACACGGACATCGATCACGCTGATGTGATTGCACTCTACGGTCACAACATGGCTGAAACGCAGACGGTTCTCTGGACCCGGGTTCTTGACCGCCTTGCCGGCCCCAACCCGCCGCAGATCATCTGCGTGGATCCACGCCTGACCCCGGTTGCCAAGGCCGCAACGGTGCACCTCGCTCCACGCCCGGGGACCAACGTGGCCCTCATGAACGGGCTGCTCCACGAGATCATCGCCAACGGCTGGATTGACTCCGATTACATCCAGGCCCACGCCGTCGGCTTCAGCGAACTCGAGAAGCGGGTCAAGGAGTACCCGCCGGAGGTGGTGGAACACATCTGCGATGTACCGGCTGACCGGATCCGGGAAGCGGCGGGCATCATCGGGCGGGCTGAGCGGCTGTTGTCCACTGTGCTTCAGGGCTTCTATCAGTCCAACCAGGCCACGGCGGCAGCCGTCCAGGTCAACAACATCAATATCATCCGGGGAATGCTGGGCAAGCCCGGCTGCGGGATCCTGCAGATGAACGGCCAGCCCACCGCACAGAACACCCGCGAATGCGGCGGCGACGGTGATCTCCCGGCCTTCCGTAACTGGTCCAACGACGCCCACGTGGAAGATCTCGCCAAGGTCTGGAACGTGGATCCCATGGAGATTCCGCATTACTCGCCGCCCACGCACGTCATGCAGATGATGCGGTACGTCGAGGACGGATCCATCCGCATGCTATGGGTCAGCGGCACCAATCCGGCCGTTTCGCTGCCGGAACTGCAGCGGGTGCGTTCCATATTGACGCAGGACCGCCTGTTCCTGGTGGTTCAGGACATCTTCCTGTCCGAGACCGCGCAACTGGCCGACGTCGTCCTTCCTGCTGCGACCTGGGGAGAAAAGACCGGAACCTTCACCAATGTGGATCGGACCGTGCATATTTCCGAGAAGGCCGTCGATCCGCCCGGGGATGCCAAGTCCGATCTCGACATCTTCCTCGAGTACGCCCGGCGGCTGGACCTCCGGGATAAGGACGGCCAACCGCTGGTCACCTGGCATGATCCGGAGTCCGCCTTCGAGGCCTGGAAGGAATGCACGCGGGGCCGTCCGTGCGACTACACCGGCATAACCTATGAAAAGCTCCGCGGAGGCTCCGGAATCCAGTGGCCGTGCAATGAGGAAAACCCGGAAGGTTCCGAACGTATCTATGCCGACGGCAAATTCTGGAGTTCGCCGGAGTACTGCGAAAGCTACGGGCGAGACCTCGTGACCGGTGCCCCGCTCGAACCGGACGAGTACAAGGCCATGAACCCTGAGGGCAAGGCAATCATCAAGGCGGCTGAATATATGCCGCCACACGAGATTCCAAGCGGGAAGTACCCGTTCCAGCTCATCACCGGGCGAACCCTCTACCACTTCCATACCCGGACCAAGACGGCGCGGGCACCGCAGCTTCAGGCCGCCGCTCCCGAGGTGTGGGTGGAGATGTCGGACCACGATGCCAAGGCGTTCGGCATCGCAGAGGGAGACCTGACCCGGGTGTCCACTCCCCGCGGATCGGTTGAGGCGAAGGTGAGGATCAGCGGCATCCGCGACGGCGTGCTCTTCCTGCCCTTCCATTACGGTTACTGGGACACCGACGGCGGCCACAAACCGGACAAGGCCGGCAGGGCTGCAAACGAGCTGACTATCACTGACTGGGATCCGGCGTCGAAACAGCCGATCTTCAAAACGGCGGCAGCAAGCATACGGAAGCTCAAATCCGGCAAGGGGCCTTCCGCAGCGCCGACGACGACGGCGTCCGCTCCCATCCGCCCGATCGGTCGGGAAACAAAGGGCTCGCATAACGCCGAGGTTCAGGAGACGCTGAACGGCGCTGGGACGGAAGGGCAACGATGAAAATCGGCCTGGTGCTTCACGAGCTGCATCGCTCGGAGAATGACCTTGCACTCGAACTGCTGCAGGTCTCCGAGCGGAACAAGGTGGATCACGAGATCTACCATCTGGGCAGGGACCTCGCGAGGTGGTCACAGGACCACGTCCGGGAGATCGCGGAGATCGGCAAGCAGTACGGTCAAAACCTCGATCCCGAGCCACGCCATGAGTTCAACCTGGCTGAGAAGGTCCGCGAGGCGGGAAGCGATATTCTCGGGCGGCGGAGCGCTCCGGCATTACTGATGCTGCGGGACCTGCGGGAGATCTACATGAAAGCATCCGGCGTATCAGTGGACTGGGAGATGCTGGCCCAGGCGGCGCAGGGGATCAAGCACACGGATCTCCTCGATGTGACGAAGCGGTGCCATCCCCAGACCCTGCGGCAGATGCGCTGGGCCAATGCCATGTTGAAGGTGAACTCAACACAGGCGCTGATCAGCTAACCCTCGGGAAGTTTTGTGCAGCTCCGGCGACTTCCCATCTCTGGGAGTCACCGGAGCTGCACAAAACTTCCGATGGGGCTACCGGTTGTCGATGGCGTCGTAGTCCGTGCGGTCGATCTTGCGGTGATACCGCATACCGGCCAGTCCGCCCAATACCGCACCGGCCAGCGCTGCAAGCAGCGCGACGACGACGGCGATGATGCCGGCAGTGGTCAGCGCGCCCTCATTCAGGGGCAGGCGGGGGAAGCTGTTCAGATTCGCCAGGACGTCGAACTGCGATCCGAAAATGAGGCCGAGGATGGCAACGAGGATGGCAATGATGATCGCCCACAGCCAGACCGCAATACCCTGCTTGGCACCGTTGAACCGGGACATGCGCCCTGCAACATATCCGCCGGCGAAGTAGGAAAGAAGGAGGATGACAAGGAGGATGATGGCGCTGGTGATTCCGGCAGTCTGGGCACTCTCAGACGCCTGGTTGGTCGCTTCATTCAGGCTGGTGTTGGTCGAAAGGCCGAACGCTGCGCCCGCGGCCGCCACCAGCGCGGTGAGAATGACTGCCATGCCGGTGGCAGTCAGCCAGCCGAAGAAGGCGGCGCCGAACTTCATGCCGCCGAACGTCTCTTTCTCGCGCTGATGAAGCGCATCCCGCTCCGCTCCGACGGGAACCGGCGTGACGTCGCGGTCGCGGTCATAGTCCCGGTTGTCGTCAGGATCGAGGTCTCTCCCACGGCGGTCGCGGTCGTTGCGGTCGCTGGTGTGTGACACCGGGACGGCCGCTGTGTGGCTGGAGCGGTCATCGCGCTGGGAGCGGTCGTCAATGCCGTCGTTGTTACGGTCAACGTTGATCGCACGTGTTTCGGCGTCTGATGTGCGTGCGTCACGACGCCGGGAATCCCCAGCGTCCGGAGTGGAGGACTCATCCGCATGCCTGGGGCGGTAGTCCCGATCGTCGTTCCCTGTTCCTGGTGTACTCATGGTGCCTCCTGATGTCAGGGCCCTAAGGCGACTTCATAAGCAACCTTAGTATTCCGGCGTTGTGCATACAAGGGCGCCGCTCCGTGCGGTGGCATGCTTGAGGGCATGGACTGGGAAATTCTTGTCACCGTGATCTGTGGCTTGGCCATCGCCGTGGGAGTGGCGGGCGTGGTCATTCCCATCCTGCCCGGCAGCATCCTCATCATCGGTTCGCTGCTGGTGTGGGCATTCACCGTGACGAGCGGTCCGGGTTGGACTGCCCTCGCCGTGGGTGGGATATGCGCCCTGGCCGGGCTCCTGGCGGGAACCATACTGACCGGTCGGAAGCTACGTCAACGGAAGATTCCGGGGCGGTCCATCACCGTAGGCCTGGTTCTGGGCGTAGTGGGTATGTTCGTGATCCCGGTGGTGGGACTGATCGTCGGGTTCATTGCCGGCCTGCTGCTGAGTGAAGCCGCACGCCTGCGCGATTTCGGGGCGGCGGTGTCCTCCAGTGGTGAGGCGTTGAAGGCTCTAGGCCTTGGGATTGTGGTGGAACTTCTGCTTGCCTGCGCGGCGGGCAGCGCATGGATCATTGCCGTATGGGCACACTTCGCCATGCGCTGACCCGCCCCGGATACCTTCTACCGCCGGTAGCCGCGGTTCTTCCCACGCGTGTTCTTGGCGTTGGTTCGGCCCTGCTGGCGCTTACCGAGCAGTTTCGATGCAATGACCGGTGCGAGCATCCAAAGGATTTTCTTCAGCATGTTGTTCCGCCTTTCGTGGAATGAACCTCCATAGTAAGCACACTGATCAATTCTGCGCAGGTTCGAAGGTGACGAATTCCCTGAGGGCTTCGAGTTGCGCAAGCCTGCACTCGGGCTTGAGGTACATCATGTGCCCAGCCTCGTGATAGTGGTGGGAGATCCTCGAGCGCGCATGCTCATTGAGTGACATATGGGCGAAGACGTACTCGGCGGCGAAGTGCGGCGTGGCGCCGTCCTGGTACCCATAATCCACGTGAACCCGCAGCGCCGGATTGTGAACCATGAGCCGCTCGAGCACATCACTCACGTCAACCGGCGCACCTTCGAAGGTCCGGTAGCTCCAGGGCTGAACCCGTGCGGTGAGGATCTCGTAGGGCAGGTCATTCTCATACCCGAGTTCGGCGCGCACGTAGTGGTTGATCGCGGCGGCGAAGGGGCCGGTGATGGCGCGCATGCTCGGATCATCCGTTGAGCTGGAGGACTGTGGGTTGGCCGGCGGGGCGGTGAATCGCCCATCGATCCGCCCTACCGCAAGGTCTTCCGCCCGGAGGAGCTCAGCCGCGAATTCGTGGTAAGCCCAGCGCAGGTTCGTGCGCCGGATGAAGTCTCCATCGAGGGTGGTGAGGGCGCTCAGGCGGGTGACGACGTCGTCGTACTCGGTCTGGGTGAGCCGGGCGCCCTGACTGAGGGCATAGCCGAAGTCGCGCGAGGCGAACTCCTCGGCCTCGCGAACGACGTCGGTGAGCTCCCTGCCGGGGTGGCGGCCGTGATAGTGGGCGATCGCCGCGTAGGTGGGCAGGTGGAGTGCGTACGGGGTGTCGCTGCCCGGGAAGAAACGGAGTGTGGACATGTTGAGCACTGTCGAAATGAGGCCGAGGCCGTTGACCGCCATGCCATAGGCATCGAACAGGCGGCCGGCCACGGCGACCGCCCGGAGGGTGCCGTAGGACTCGCCCACGAGGTACTTGGGCGAAAGCCACCGGTTGTTGCGGGTGGTCCAGAGGCGGATGACCTCCGCCACGAGGTCGCGGTCCTCAACAAAGGCATGGAACTCGTCCGTCTTCTCGCCCTCGATCACACGCGAGAAGCCGGTGCTCACCGGGTCGATCAGGACGAGGTCGCTGTGTTCCAGGAGGGTTTCGGGATTGTCCATAAGGCCGAAAGGCGGCGGAGTCATTGCACCGGCGTCGCCGGAGTTCACGAGCCGTGGTCCGAGCAGCCCCAGGTGCAGCCAGACCGATGAGGAACCTGGACCGCCGTTGAAAGCGAAAGTGACAGGCCGCTCCGGCGTGCTGTTGTCCCTGGTGTACGCGACGACGAAGATCTCCGCCTTTGGCTTGAAGCCCTCCGATTTGCCGTCTTTGGTTTCTTCACGCCGCAGGACCAGCCGGCCGGTGGTCGTTGTGTACTCAAGACCCGAGGCGGCGGTGTGCTGCCGTGTCACGAAGTCGTCGCTGACTTCCTTGACGGCGTCGGGCTCCGTCTTTTCGACGGTGGTGCTTTCAGTTGCGAAGTCTTCTTCCATCCCATGAGCCTATCGGTGGTTATGAGAGGCAACTACCCCTGTGTGGAAGTTTGCCTGGCCGGCTCGACGTCTGCGCTCCATGGTTGGCTCTGTTCCGGACGGGCGAAGAAAAGAGCGGCGATCAAGCCGATGACGACGACGGTTCCAGGCAGGAGCAGCGACTCACCCATGGCTGCCGCGTACCCGGCAGACTGCCCCGGCGTGCCTGCGGCCCCGTTGGCTGCCAGACGTGCCTGCATGATGGCCGCGATACCAGCGCTTCCGATCACGGCTCCCACCTGACGTGTGGTGTTGTAGACGCCGGACCCGGCTCCGGCGAGCGACGGCGCGAGGTTGCGTGTAGCGGTCAGTGAGACCGGAGCCCAGATGCCGGCGCTTGCCAGACCGATCAGCGCGAGCGGCAGCAACAGCAGCCAGATGGGAGTGGTCGGCGTGAGCAGCGACGCCAGCCAGAACAGTGCAACGGCCATACCGGTGAAACCGAAAATCGCCATGTATTTGGGATTGCCGCGCTGGACGAGCTTCCCGACGAAGGGAGCCAGCACACCGGAGATAATCGCCATGGGGGCCAGCAGCATCGCAGCCTGTGTGGGCGAGAGGTTACGAACGTTCTGGGCGTAGAGCATGAGCGGCAGGCTCATCGTCGTGATGGTGAAGCCCATCGCTGAGATGGCGGTATTGGCCAGCGAGAAGTTGCGGTCGCGGAAGAGCTTCAGCGGAACCAGGGGTTCCTTTCGGTTATAGCGCTGCCACACCAGAAAGGCGCCGAAGAGCACGGCGCCGGTGATGATGAGGGACCAGACCGAAATGGGCCCGGCGATAGGACCCCAATCGTAGGTCTGGCCCTCCTGAAGGCCGAACACCAGGCAGAACATTCCGGCGGCGCTGAGAACCACGCCGAGGAGGTCGAAGGAGTGGTTTGTGGTGGTCAGTTCCGGAACCAGGCGGTAGGCAAGGAAGAACCCGACGACGCCGACGGGCAGGTTGACGAAGAAGATCCACTCCCAGCCGAGTGTGTCAACGAGTACGCCGCCCAGGATGGGGCCGGCCAGCGTGGCGATGCCCGCAACGGAGCCCCACAGGCCCATGGCCGACCCGCGTCTGTCCGGCGGGAAGATGCGGGTGATGACGGACATTGTCTGGGGCGTCATCAGCGCCGCGCCCAATCCCTGAAAAACGCGGGCGAGGATGAGCAACTCGATGGTTCCGGCGAAGCCGCACATTGCGCTGGACGCAGTGAAGACGGCCAGGCCGGCAAGATAGATTCGGCGCGGTCCAAACCTGTCACCCAGCCTGCCCGTGATCAGCAGCGGCACGGCATAGGCAAGGAGATATGCGCTGGTGACCCAGATGGCGCTGTCTATGTCCGCCTGCAAGCCCTCCATGATGGCGGGCGTGGCAACGGAGACGATGGTGGAGTCGACGAGGATCATGAAGAACCCGATGACGAGCGACCATAACGCCGGCCAGGCCCGGATTTCCGGAGCGGAGGAATGCATGGTTCGAGGGTACAACCGGGCACTGACATTTGGTTCCGGGCCCGGGTGCTGGGGTATCTTGGTTGCTTTGGGGCTTTAGCTCAGTTGGTAGAGCGTTTCGTTCGCAATGAAAAGGTCAGGGGTTCGATTCCCCTAAGCTCCACTCTTTCCGTCACAGCAGGTCGCGCGTGCACCGGCCTGACAGGAATAAAATCATCCATGGGTCCATCGACTACGAATCCCTTAGTCCGGACCCTGATGAAAAGAGGCGGAGATGTCGGACACAGATCTTTGGACGACGGAACGAATGCTCACCACCGCTGCCCGCCTGACCGAGAACGCCTGGAACGAGCGCCTTCTCGCGATCGGGATTACGCACGCCGCCTTCGTCACACTGCGTTCAGTCGAGGCGAACGGCCCGTTGTCCCAGGTTGAGTTGGCGGAGCACCTGCACGTCACCGCCCAGACCGTCGGCCGAACACTGGTCCGCCTCGAACAGCAGGGCCTGGTGTACCGCCAGGGCAGCGAGACCGACCGCCGGACCTTCGTCGTGAGTCTCACTCAATCCGGCAGATCACTGCTTTCCGAGGCGGAGCGTCACGAGCGGGAATTTGCGCTCGACCTCCAGCGTGCATCTCCTGAGCTGCGTCGGCTGTTGATGAAGGTCATCGAGGATCTGCTCCCGGCCCGTTCCCGCCGAAACGGCGTGCATCAAGCGGGCCAGAATGGCTGAATGAGGACAACAAACCGCTGGCGCCGTACGGAATCCGTACGGCGCCAGCGGTTTGTTCTCTAGCCGTTACGGCGTGTTCGAGCTGCTCTGAACGTTGGACTTCGCATCCTGTGCCC